>NZ_JAHKNF010000018.1:0-96860 GCF_018860125.1 Bacteroides sp. HF-4919 | reverse complement strand
AGCTAGCGTTCATCCTGAGCCAGGATCAAACTCTTCATTGTAAAAGTATTGTTATATATCCCGTAAGGGATAATATTAGCTCTGTTCAGGATGTCGAAAATTTATTGACGGTCATTTTTTCATATACCTATATAATAAGTATTGACGGTTCTAAATTTACTTGTACTACTTGTATTGTTTATCAATTTTTCAAAGAACTCTTCTTTTCGATTGTGCTTCGTTTCAAAAGCGGGTGCAAAGGTAAAAGGTTTATTTTAAAACACCAAATGTTTTGGAAGTTTTTTTTAAATGTTTTTCCCGGTCTGTTCTCTGGCTCTCTTAGCGAAAGGAAAAGGCACCGGAATAAACGCCTTTTATCGCGAATCGGACTGCAAAGATAACGAATTTTAATATTAAACTCCAAAGAAAAAGGAGATTATTTTGGTTATCCGTTAAGGCAATCAATACGCACTTGCAACATGTCAATTTCAATCGGCTCTCCGTCTCTTGGAAAGCGGGTGCAAAAGTACGCGATTTACCAATACAAGGCAAATATATAAGGAAGTTTTTTAAATAAAAATATAAATTTATATGTAAAGGGCTGAGGGAGAGACCGGTTTTAAAACAGGATTATGGGGAACGGAAAGGAAAAGAAGGAAAATGACACATTATTATATTATATAAAGGGGAAGTTTTCCGGAGAGGACGGAAAGGATATGTGCTACGAAAGGGAGGAGAACGAGTGTTTTGGGGTGGAATTGCGGAGAAAAATAGGGAATTGGAGGAAAATTGGAGGGGATGAAACTGGAATTGGACAGGGACTGAATGGAGAGTGAACGGGAATCAGATGGGAGTCAAACAGGGATTAAACTGAAAAGTCGGTGGGAATCAGACGAGGATTGGACGGAAATTAAAACAGGAATCAGACGGGGATTGAATGGAAATTGAGCAGGAGCCAAACAGTAATCAGACAAGGATCAAACAAGAATCAGACGGGAATTGAACGGAATCCTGCGTTAACATTGTTAATGCGGTTGGGGAAACATTTATTTCAGGGATGGAAATAACAAGGCTTTTGCTTCGAAAAGACTTGTTATTTGGAGACAAAAGCCTTGATTTAACATCCTGTTAAATCAGGTAATAGGAAGAGAAGAAACGAAAGGAAGAAAAAGATTGAAGATGAAGACAATAGAGAGACAAGGGAATGTTTTCCGGGAAAAGGGATAAGTGGCGGACCGAAAAGGATAGTTACGATTGAAGTAAGTATAGTTGCGATCAAAGCAGATATGGGTGCAATCAGAGCAGGTATAGGTGCAATTAAAGCAAGTGCCAATGCAATTCGGAAGAACACATTTGCGATCCGTAAAGCCTAGTTATACAATATTTTCACAAGCAAAATTTGGGATGGAAACGGGAGAAGCCTACCTTTTAAACCAAAGGCTCGTTGGTTTAAAACCAAGGAAGCGTTGATTTTAGAGGTAAAGGGTCTTGGTTTTAAAAGTAAAAGGATGGCCGTATAAGGAGGCTATAGGGGCGTTTTTCAGAAAATTGAGAAATGATCAGAGAAAAAGGGAGAATAAGGAAATATACCGATTTAAGAAAAGACGAAGTTGAAAATTAACGGTAATTGAACCACAGATTAAAGTAAGTCGTTACTATTCTTATCCTCCTCCCCTTCCATTTATAAGAATAGAATAAAAATAGTAACGACACTAACAATTTCTATTGAAAGCCCTTCTTACAAATAACCGGCATAAGAGGGCAACAGTAAATTTGTATAATCCGTAGTGAACTATTTACGACTCCTTCACCAACTGCCCCATAGCCCATACCGCCTTGACGTTTAGATCACGATCCAGGATCAGAATATCCGCATCTTTATCCTTCTGGAGAGATCCTTTACGGTCATAAACTCCCATAATACGGGCAGGAGTCTCAGAAGCCATACGTATGGCATCTGCCAGAGGAATATCAGCCTTCACCATCGTACGCACCAACTGATCCATGGTAGCAATACTACCTGCCAAGGCCGAACGGTCGGCAAGCTTGCACACACCGTCTTCTATAATAATACGGGGATCGTCAATTGCCTTGCCTTCAGCAGCCGCATATGAAAGTGCGTCGGTCACCAGGCAAGTATGCTCCACTCCCTTCAGCTTATAAGCCAGTTTCAAAATAGTGGAAGGCAAATGAATGCCGTCAGCAATCAGCTCGATAGTCATGCCATCGGTCAGGTAGACACTCTCAACCGTTCCCTCGTATTTATATTCGCGACGCTTATGAAAGCCCGGCATTGCATTGTAGAAGTGCGCAGCATGTGTAAATCCTGCCTCGTATGCTTCCTTTATGCCATCATATTCGGCTTCCGTATGCGAAACAGCTCCTACAATTCCCTTCGACTTCAGATAACGTGCAAAGTCAAGTGCTCCGGGCAGTTCGGGAGAGGCATCCCAACGCTTGATGCAATCGGTGCTTTCAAGCAAAGAGGTGTATTCTGCCACATCGACTTCTTTCACTTGGTTTGCAAACTGTTCTCCCGCCATCTTACGGTTCAGGTAAGGGCCTTCCACATGCAAGCCGAGTATCGGGCTATCGGGTTCGGCCATCAGTTTTTCGCATATATCTACAGCTTTGCGTATTTCGGAGAACGGAGAAGAAGAAAGTGTCGGGAAAAAGCTGGTGGCACCGTGCTTCATGTGTGCAGCTATCGCCGTACGGAAAGCCTCTTCGGTACATTCTGTAAAATCGTGTCCTCCCCCACCATGGGCATGCATACAAACAAAGCCGGGAACAATATACATTCCTCTGGCATCCACCAGATTGGCACCGATCAGCGCCAGATCGCAATTAGTTACTTCCAGAATTTTTCCATCTCTCATCAACACAGAACCTTCGTTCAACCAACCTTGCGGAGTAAATATGCGTCCATTGATAATTTGAGTCAACATGATAAATTATAGTATTAGAGATTCATACTCGTGTTATTTTTGTTTATTGGAAACAAAATTAGACACTTCTGTTGAGATAGAAAAATAAAATAGCTTTTCTTTTCAGTTTTATTTCAGAAATAAGCCTTTTCTTTGCAGGTAGAAATAAAAAGCCCTATGAAAATATTAATAATCGAAGACGAACCCTCACTGAGGGAACTTATCCAGCGTTCGCTCGAAAAAGAACGCTATGTAGTGGAAGCTGCCGCAGACTTCCAGTCGGGATTACGCAAGATAGAGGACTACGATTACGACTGTGTCTTGCTGGACATTATGTTGCCTGACGGCAATGGGCTGAACCTGCTGGAGCAACTGAAAAAGATGCGTAAACGGGAAAACGTAATTATCATCTCGGCCAAAGACTCCCTGGACGATAAAGTACTGGGACTGGAACTGGGTGCCGACGACTATCTGCCCAAACCCTTTCACCTGGCCGAATTAAATGCCCGCATCAAAAGTGTGATCCGACGCCAGCGACGCGACGGAGAAATGGACATACGCCTGGCCAACATACGTATTGTTCCCGATACATTCCAGGTATTCGTAGATGACAAGGAAATAGAATTAAACCGCAAAGAGTATGATATCCTTCTCTACTTTGCCAACCGTCCCGGACGACTGGTAAACAAAAACACGCTTGCCGAATCGGTGTGGGGAGATCATATCGACCAGGTAGACAATTTTGATTTCATCTATGCGCAAATCAAGAACCTGAGAAAGAAACTCAAAGATGCCGGTGCCTTGGCAGAACTGAAGGCTGTATATGGATTCGGCTACAAAATGACTGTTGAATAAAAAAAGACCCTACCTCCATGAAGTTGATATACCGCATTATCATCCGCATCGCACTCATGCTGACAGTTGTTCTCGGGGCATGGGCTGTATTTTTCTATATAGCCGTAATAGATGAAGTGAACGACGAAGTAGACGACTCTCTGGAGGATTACTCGGAAACCATCATTATCCGTGCCCTGGCCGGAGAAGAACTGCCCTCGAAAAACAATGGGTCGAACAATCAATACTATCTTAGAAAAGTAAGCAAAGAGTATGCCGACGAACGCGAAGATATCTGCTACAAAGACTCCATGGTCTATATTGTGGAGAAGGAAGAGACTGAACCGGCACGCATACTGACCACCTTATTCAAAGATGACGAAGGACAATATTACGAGCTTACCGTATCGACACCGACGATCGAGAAGGACGACCTGAAAGACGCCATGCTGGGATGGATTATTTTTCTGTACATCGTCCTGCTGCTCACCATCCTGATTGTCTGCATCTGGATATTTCACCGCAGCATGAAGCCACTTTACAACCTGCTGCGCTGGCTGGATGCCTACAGGATAGGCCGTCCCAATCGCCCTTTGAAGAATGAAACGCAAATTACGGAGTTCAGGAAGCTGAACGAGGCAGCCATCCGCAACGCGGAACGAAGCGAGCACATCTTTGAACAACAAAAGCAATTCATCGGCAATGCTTCACACGAAATGCAAACACCGTTGGCCATCTGTCGGAATCGCCTGGAAATGCTGATGGAAGACGACTCCTTGTCTGAAGCACAGTTGGAAGAGCTGATAAAAACGCACCAGACCCTGGAGCATATCACCAAGCTCAATAAATCGCTGCTGTTACTGTCCAAAATAGATAACGGACAATTCTCCGATACCCGAACGGTGGAGTTCAACAGCATGCTCAAGCGATATATAGAAGATTATAAAGAAGTATACGGCTATCGGGAAATTGAGCAGACGCTGGATGAACAGGGAATATTCCGGGCGGAGATGAATGAATCGCTGGCAGTAGCCCTGATAACGAACCTGCTCAAAAATGCGTTTGTACACAACGTAGACGGTGGGCATATCCGGATTGAAATAACCGGTCATAGCATGACCTTCAGGAATAGCGGCTCAGGCCGCCCCCTGGATGCGACCCATATCTTTGAACGATTCTATCAGGGAAGCAAAAAGGAAGGTTCGACCGGACTGGGACTTGCCATAGCCGACTCCATCTGCAAATTACAGCATCTCACACTCAGGTATTATTTTGAGAAAGATGAACACTGTTTCGAATTGCGGAAGAACAATTTCACCACAGATTACGCAGATTAACACAGAACGAATTTAATCCACTGAGAACCGGCGACATTCATCTGCGCAAACACGTGTAATCTGTGGTGGATACGACTCCCCGGCACACCTGCCTGTACAAATCATTTTCATACCTGTTGCGAGAAGGACTTCCCGCTCAGCGTTAAATATTGTGTAAATATACAGTATAAGTCCAACCGGATGAACAAGAGTAATCAAACTTTTATTTAGAAAAAAGTATCAAAATGGAGAGAATTCCCAATTCTTTTCAGAATCGACCTTCATCTTTGCATTATAAATTAATTGCTAAAAATAAAAACCAATAAAAAAAAGACGATTATGAAAAAGTTACTTCTTTTATTCGTATGCCTGTTCACTCTGCAAACCATCGCAAGAGCGGACGATGATAAACCGATTCAAGTAAGCCAGATGCCGCAGAAGGCACAGCAGTTCATCAAACAACACTTTGCCGGCAGCAACATTGCCATGGCCAAGGTTGAAAGCGATTTCTTACAGAAAAGCTACGATGTCATCTTCACCGACGGCAACAAAGTAGAGTTCGACAAGAAAGGAAACTGGACTGAAGTAAATTGCAAATTCAGTGTAGTGCCACAGGGCATAATACCCGCTCCTATCCAGAAGTACGTAACCACCAACTATGCGGATGCGAAGATTCTGAAAATAGAACGTGATAAAACAGATTACGAAGTGAAACTGTCCAACGGATGGGAACTAAAATTCGACTCTAAATTTAACTTAATCGATATCGATAACTGATGTTACGCACATATACGGGTATAATTCCGCTTTATTACAATATGCGCATAACATGAATTGACAACTAAAAAAAGTATAGTAGAAATGAAACTGAAAATGTATTTTCTTCTTTTGGCACTGGGTGCCCTGGGATTACAAAGCTGTGATAACGATGATGATGATGATCTGTCTTATGTACCGGCAGAACTGAAAAACGCATTCACCGCAAAGTACCCGACAGTCAGCAATGAAAAGTGGGAAACAAAAGGTAACTATTATGTGGCTGACTTCCGCCATCAAAACTATGAAACCTCTGCTTGGTTTACTCCGGACGGAACATGGCAAATGACAGAAACTGACATTCCATATCAGGCTCTGCCCTCAGCGGTAAAAAGTGCTTTTGAAAGCAGTGAATATGCAAAATGGAAAATAGATGATGTAGATATGCTGGAACGTCTGGATATGGAAACCGTATATGTCATCGAAGTAGAATCCGGCAAACAAGAGTTCGACCTGTATTATTCGGCAGAAGGAATCCTTATTAAAAACGTTGCAGACACGGACAATGATTCGGGAAATTACCTTCCGGCGGAAGTCCCCGCAGCCATCGAGAACTTTATAAAAGAGAAGTATCCGAATGCGCGCCTGGCAGAGGTTGAAGTGGAACATGGAATGACAGAAGTCGATATTATCCACAACAATATCAGCAAAGAGGTTGTATTCAACAGCTCCAACCAATGGGCATACACTTCCTGGGACGTACACCGGAATGCACTACCGGTTGAGGTAACCAATGCAATTGCCTCTTCACCACAATATGCCGGATATCACGTAGATGAAGCCGACTTTTTTGAAACTCCCACAGGCGAATACTATCTGGTTGAACTGGAAAAAGGAGAGCTGGAAGTAAAAGTGAAAATCACCACAAAAGGAGAATTCATCCCATAAGTACTAAAACCGTGACAGGTGACCGACCTGACACAATGCATAAAAAGTGTGTCAAAACTCTTTTCACCACGGAGTAACACAGAGTAGCACAGAGTCTTTTAACTAATAATCAATAACTTAAAATCGCCTCTGTGTTATTCTGTGTCCTCTGTGGTGAGTTTTGATTCAGCCTCACTTTTATTGCTTATTTATACCAACCGGTATCTGCCCAACCGGAAGCCTTATACCATCCCGTATCCCGGTAGGACGTATTGGTAGACTCCCTATTCGTCATTGGAATATAGGTGGAAAGCCCTTTCGCCTTTGAGTCCATGGTAAACATGCCGACGTATGCCGAATAGTTGCGCGGAGTCGACTTCCAGTAAACCATTACCTTATCAAAAGCCGCCTTCCATGCATCATAATCGCTGTTACCGGCTGTCAGCTTGTAAATATACTGATCGAGGTCATGATACAACGCCAGGTACCTCCGGTCATAACACATCACCCCTGAAAGATCGAAATCAGTCTTTCCCGTCACATATTTGGGAAGTATCTTTGCTGTGGCAGCTGCCAGATTTTCAAGTTCACTCATTTTTGCGACTCCCACCGAAACCCCACCGGTCCAGTTTTCATTAGTCAGCCCTACCCCGTCGTTATACCTGTTTTCATAGTAGGTATAATAAGCAGAGACAATCTTCATGGTCGGGTTTCCGGCAGTAAACATAGCGGGAACCACATCTTCATAAGGAGCTCCTACACCGGGAATTTCAGTAGGCGAGCTGATCATATAGTCACCGCAGTCACGTAAAGCATAAGCCACTTCCACCGACTCCATGAAACAGGCATCGAAGAGCAAGAAATCAAGCTTTGGAGCCACCTGTAAGGCTTCGTGCAGATCGTCTATATTCATATAATCATTGCCGTCTTGTCCGAACCAGCGCGTTTTGGCCGGCGAGGGTATCCATCCTTCTCCATGCGACCAGAAGCCCATACCGTAACTCTCTGCCTTATAAGTATTGAAAGCGGTTGAAATGACTTTTTTCATAACAGCCACATCCGTTGAGTTCTGTTCCGGATAGTTGGCAACCACTTCTTCCACAACCTGCCCTTTACTGTTTTTACCCAAACGAACCAGACGGGGAGCCGAATAGTCATCGATATAAACCAACAGATTATTAGACGTTGCATCGACCTGCTTCATTCCTTTTATCATTTCTTCCATATCCAGCCGGGCAAATGGAGACAAAGAGTTTTGCGCCATCATATAAATTAAAACCGTACGCGAACCATACGCCGGAAGAGTAGGTTCATCTTCATTCCGGCAAGCGCTGAACAACATGACAAAACTTACAAAAAAAAGAATCATTTTTGATTTCATATCTGTATTGAATTTAAAACCTAAAAAAAAGGATGCTTAAAAGCTCCTCCATCAGGAGCTTTTAAGCATCCCCTTCTTATATAACGTTTAAGTTATTCTTCCGGTTTAGTGAATTTAAAACTTTGGGTATCTATTTTCTCAAGAGCCACCGATTTATTCTTTTTATATTTGCCCAATACCTTTGCAGCCTCCTTTTCAAGTTTCTTCTGATTCTCCGAGAAGTAGATCATGCAAGTACGGTTGGACTGCCCTTTATCAATCTCCAGATAGTTTTTCAGTTGATAGCTGTATATCTCTCTATGCGGCAGAAATCCGTTTTTATCCAACGCCACGCTATCGAGTACCTGAATCTCGGTGTAGTATACCACTGTATCGGTAAATGACGCCGATACTCCAAAAGCATAAACGGGCTTATGTTCTCCTTTTTTCAACGAAAACGCCGAGCACAATGTAAACACTAACGCTACGGCAAACAGTATTTTTACGTATTTCATATTCTGTTATTATTTTAACTTCGCAAAGATAACAAAAAAAAACGCCCATCAAAAGATGAAGCGTTTTTTAAATACTTTTTCGGAAACTGATATATCTTGCTTATCCCAAGTAAGATTTGAGCAATTTACTACGATTACTTTGTCTTAATCTTCTGATTGCTTTTTCCTTAATCTGACGAACACGCTCACGTGTGAGACCAAATTTGTCGCCGATTTCCTCTAATGTCATTTCCTGTTGTCCGATACCGAAAAACATCTGAATGATTTCTTTTTCCCTATCGGTTAACGTAGAAAGAGCTCTATCAATTTCCCTCGCAAGAGACTCATTAACCAGAGAACGGTCTGCCATGGGCGAATCATCGTTCACCAACACATCGAGCAGGCTGTTGTCTTCTCCTTCAACAAAAGGAGCATCCACCGAAATATGACGGCCGGATACTTTCAGCGTATCGGAGATCTTGTCAACCGGAATGTCCAGTTCACCTGCCAGCTCTTCGGGAGACGGACGACGCTCGTTCTCCTGTTCGAACTTAGAGAAGGCCTTGCTGATTTTGTTCAGCGAACCAACCTGGTTCAACGGAAGACGAACGATACGGGATTGCTCTGCCAATGCCTGCAAAATAGACTGGCGAATCCACCATACAGCATAACTGATAAACTTAAAACCACGTGTTTCATCAAACTTCTCGGCAGCTTTGATCAGTCCTAAATTGCCTTCATTAATCAAGTCGGGCAAACTCAAACCTTGGTTCTGGTACTGCTTGGCTACGGATACGACGAAACGAAGATTGGCACGTGTCAGTTTCTCTAATGCTACACGGTCACCCTTACGAATGCGTTGAGCAAGTTCTACCTCTTCTTCCACAGTAATAAGGTCCTCGCGACCGATTTCCTGCAAATACTTGTCAAGAGAAGCGCTCTCTCTGTTAGTGATACTTTTGGTAATCTTTAGTTGTCTCATTCTTATAAAACAGATTTGGAGTGCAAAGTTACGACAATTTATTTGTTAACGTATAAATTTCCACAACTTTTTCACCATTATTATCTACTACTACAAACAAAAAGAGTGTCGACTGGTTGATTGCCGGCACTCTCTTTTCGATTTCCTTAGCTATTATTAAGCTACCAATTACTTTTTTCGGCAGACGATTCGCTGGTGTGACCATACTCACCACACAGCAGCTTTCAGCTAATTTACTCCTGAGTCAAGTCTACAGCGTAATATCCGCGTTTTCCTGAAGGGAATACTCCTGTGAGGAAGAGCACCTGGTTCGGTGATTTCACAGCAGCTTTCATCACTTCTTCAAGATCGCTGACTTTACGCATCGGCTGATCGTTGGCTTTCAGGATGATGAAGCCCTTTCGTACACCGGCATCCGCCATCTTGCCCGAAGTCACTCCGGTCACCTGCAAGCCGTATCCGAGATTGAGTTGTCTCTTCAAGTCGTCCGGCAACTCCTTAAAGGCAGCACCCAAAATCTCCATACCTGCATCCTTCACAATCTTTGTTGTACCTTGTTCATTCTTCAACGTTACGTCGATATTCTTTTCTTTCTTGTCACGCATCACCTTCACGGTAACTTTATCACCCGGACGATGCTGTGCAATGGCTTCCTGCAAATCGGCGAAGTTCTGTACTTTCTTGCCATCGATGCCGATGATGATGTCGTTCACCTTGATATCGGAACCGGCAGCAGAACCGCCATCCACAATCTCACGAACCCACACGCCGTCTACAACGCCAAATTCTTTGCGTTTATCGGCCAAAGTAGCTCCCGACTTGTCAATCGGCTGATCGGACATCATGTCGCCGTCACCCGCAAGAGAAGTACCCTTGATTCCCAGCAATGCACGCTGTACGGTTCCGTATTGTTTCAGGTCGCTGACCACTTTGGTCATCACGCTCGTCGGAATGGCAAAACCATATCCGGCATAAGCGCCTGTCGGTGAAGAAAGAACGGCATTGATACCAACCAGTTCACCTTTTGCATTGACCAAAGCTCCACCACTGTTTCCCTGATTGATAGCGGCGTCTGTCTGGATAAACGATTCCACACCGCCAATACCGTATACGCCCAAAGTACGTGCCTTGGCGCTGACAATACCTGCGGTTACAGTCGAAGTCAGGTTGAAGGGGTTACCTACCGCCAAGACCCACTCTCCCACTTTCAGGGCATCCGAATCGCCGATAGGAACGGTCGGAAAATCATCTCCTTCGATTTTGACCAAAGCCAGATCCGAATTCGGGTCGGTACCGATCACACGGCCTTTAAACTCACGGTTGTCATTCAACTTCACAACAATCTCGTCCGCCCCGTCAATCACATGGTTGTTGGTTACGATATAGCCATCCTTCGAAATGATAACTCCCGAACCGAAACCGACACGCGGCTGGGTCTGTACACGGCGCTGCTGTCTGCCTCCATTACCGAAAATATCTCCGAAGATCTCGGCAAACGGATCTCGCACGGTGACTGTTTGTTCTTTAGCTTGTTGAGTCGATTTTATATGTACCACAGCATGAAGCGAATTTTCTGCTGCCTGCGTCAGATCCACAGGCTGTGCATTAATGGCGTCATAAGCAGCCAAGCGGGCATTGGGATTCTGGCGGAACTGTTCGCTGAACGACAGGCTGTCTCTGTTTTCCGGTTTCAACATCGTATACGTTGTCACTCCGGCAACTCCTGCGCTGAGAAGAACAACCGCTCCTACCCCAAGAATGTTTTTTGTTGTCTGTTTCATACTATTCTTTTTATTCATTTAATTGTTAATATTCTACTTTCATTTAACATTTACGACGTTAAAATAACGACAAAAATCATTCTGTTATTCTCCTTGTCACTCTTTTTTGTTCTCTTTTAACAGTGAATCTGCAGAGCTTAACAGCGGTTAACGGCAGAGACTGACAAATTAGCATTCGTTGCATGACACACAAGTATTTAGAAGGCAGAAAAAAGACTTAAGCGTTTCTCTCGAAAGACTAAAGTCTTTTTGAGAAACACTTAAGTCTTTTCGGAAAACGCTTAAGCCTTTTATGGAGAATGAACTTAATAATTCAGGTAGTCTATATCCATATGATAACTCCATTGCGGGAAGTACAGGTTTCCCCCTTCCCACTCTACCTCCC
Organism: Bacteroides sp. HF-4919; assembly: GCF_018860125.1. Lineage (NCBI taxonomy): Bacteria > Pseudomonadati > Bacteroidota > Bacteroidia > Bacteroidales > Bacteroidaceae > Bacteroides > Bacteroides sp. HF-4919. The sequence continues at coordinate 85,119 of NZ_JAHKNF010000018.1, read as the reverse complement.
CACGCTGGAAATCAACCGTTTCACTACGCGGATATTTCTTCTCGGGAACCAACGGCATGGAATAGTCACTGTTGACTATCATACGCCAGGAGTCGATACCTCCCAGAAAGAACATCTTTTCTTCGGGATTGCCGGCAAATGCGGGAATGCCGAATGATTGATCTACCGGCACCCAGCCCGCGCCTTCGAAATAGACTTCCGCCCAATCGTGCAGGTTCCATGCACGGGGATGCATCATAAAGCCGCTCTGGAAACGGGCAGGAATGCCGCTGCAACGGCAGAGGGTGATAAACAACAGGCTCACTTGGCCACAATCGCCGTGACGATTGTCGAGCACATATTCCGGAATATTCTCAATAGTGGAATATTCGCGGGCCGAGGCCCAGGGGAAATGATCGTTTATCCAACGGAAAATGCGCTGCGCCTTCAACAAAGGATTAGTTTCACCGGCTGTCAGATTGGCAGCCAGCTCTTTGATACGGGGTGTGAAGCGGATATGGGTTTCCCGTTCGGCAGTATATTCTTTATAAAGATCACCGACAGTATCATAAGGCAGTATATTTTCGGGCTTCAACGGATGCCATTCGGCATACGAGGTATACTCAAAGGTTTCCGAAAAGACCGTCGGCTCACCGGGAATGGCCTGCTTCTCCATATAGAGGGTGCTGTGCCGGCATGAAGGCGGAGCCAATGTATAGCGGAGCTCGCTGGTACGTATCAGTTTCACGTTTTGCTGACGGGCCTGATCCGTACGGGGATAGGGCAGCCAGCAGCGAATCGTTTTTCCGGCAGGAACCGCGTTGCTGTCCACCGTCAGCGTGTAGGTGACCCGCATCCGCTTGGGCTGCACGACAGGCGTTCTTTCTTTCCTGACAGCAGCCATCACTTCGGGCAGATGTTCTTTATTGACTTGTTCGCTCGTGTTCAATGAAGTGCCTTCTTTCTCCATTTTGACGGCACAGCAGGCAGAGTCTATCCGGAACAGGTTGGGACCGGCATTGCGGAAATAACGTTTCTCTCCGTCGATCACCCGGCATTCAAGCGCTTTGCTCTCTTCCCATTGGCGCATCTGTTCGTCCGTCACGTCGGGAATGTATTTGCGGATATAGTCTTTCACCTGAGATTCGGTCAGACAGAAGTCCGCCAGCAACCGTTGGTGCAAGTCATCGTCCCAGTTGTAAGGCTTGGGAGCCTGCCGCGAAGTACAGGCTGAAAGGCTGATAAATACGGCAATTATATAAAGTAGTTTTTTCATTATCAAAACAGTTTCAAAGGGTTACCCGCGTTCATAATTTAACCACACCAATTCCCGGAAGATCGTTGAGGGTGATCTTGCCTTTTACAACCTCCATCCCTTTGAAGCGGTCGTTCGCTATCAGCAGGTTTCCGTCCAGATCGGCAAAATCGACGGCCGGAGAGAATTGTGCGGCGGCAGAGACTGCGCATGAAGTTTCCGTCATACAGCCTACCATCACTTTCATGCCTAACGCCCGTGCCAACGTCACCATCTTCCAGGCTTCCCGCATACCGGTACACTTCATCAGCTTGATGTTTATCCCCGTAAAGGCCCCCTTCAATCCTGCCACATCAGTCAGCCGTTGCAAAGATTCGTCGGCAAAAACAGGTAACGGACTATGCTGGGTCACCCATGCAATATCGTCCAACTGTGCTTTGGGCATAGGCTGTTCAATCATTACAATTCCTTTTTCTTTCAGCCACTGAATCATGTCCAATGCATATTTCTTATCCGTCCACCCCTGATTGGCATCGACCGCAATAGGCAGATCGCTCACCGAACGGATCGTTTCAATCATCTGTTTGTCATTCTCACGCCCTAACTTCACTTTGAGGATATTGAACTGCCCGGCCACCTCAAGGGTCTTTTCACGTACCACCTCGGGGGTATCAATGCCTATCGTGAAAGTGGTCGAAGGTGCTTTAGCCTTATCCAGTCCCCAGATCCTGTACCAGGGTGCTCCCAGAAGTTTACCCACCAAGTCGTGCAAGGCGATGTCTATGGCAGCTTTGGCAGCCGTATCTCCCGGAGTGATACCGTCTACATAAGCCAGTATATCTTCCAGCCGGAACGGATCGTCGAACTGCTCCAGATCGACCTTCTTCAAAAAAGCCATCACCGAGTCTACCGTCTGTCCCAGATAAGGAGGCATCGAAGCCTCGCCATAACCGATGACTCCGTCATATTCTATCTCTACCTGCACATCGGGAGTGGTGGTTCGCGAATAAGTGGCCACCGTAAACACATGTTTCAGTTTCAGCTCGTAAGGGAAAAAGCGCAATTTCAGCTTTGCTCCCAGGCCGAGTTTGTTGATCGCAAATGAAGCGGGACTCTTCTCGCCGGCAAAAACACCTTGCAATGACAGCCCCGAACCTATGGCGGCAAAAGCAGCGGTCTTGAGGAAATCTCTTCGGTTTTGCATATCTATTTTGAGTTTAGTTATAATACGGATTCGTAACGGTGGTGTTTAAGGCTGCCTCCTTATTTATAGACGGCAACACACGGACTGCATACAACAGGCGATTCAGGTTATACTCATCAAAATCGGCATCCGACGGATCGAAACTGCTGATATGGACATCGCCTTGTGAGTGAATGAACTTTTTATCACCCAGATAAATGGCCACATGAACCACACGCTCTTTCTTCCCGGCAGTGGCCTTCCGCCCGAAGAAAATCAAATCTCCCGGCTGAACATTACCGAAGTCAGGAGCAATGTCGATATGCTCGCCCACATAAGCCTGTTGAGAGGCATCACGGGGAATGATGATATCGTGCATAAATAAGACGGTACGTACAAAGCCGCTGCAATCGACTCCCTTCGAGGAAGTGCCCGCCCATAGATAGGGAATCCCCATCATTGTATAAGCGGTGCGGATGATGCTTGAAGCGTCTTGCTTCAAAGAGGCACGCCACTCCTTTTCGGGCATCGATATCGATCGTGAGATATAAGCCTGCCGACCGTCCGGATAAGAGACTTTATAAAATCCGCCTTGCGTACCTTCGTACTTCAGACGGTTTCCGGCTACCACGTCCGACACGGATTGAGACTTTTCATCCGGCTGCTGATAAGTGAACCCATAATGCGACGTCACTACAATTTTATCTGCCTTGTTCCAGGCATCCAGCCCGGCTTTGGTGACCGGATGGATTCCTACCCGGTGTACCCATGCGATATAATTATCAGGTGTCTGGATGCGATACCAGTTGCGATGTTGCAACACTTTAACGGGCATTCCCATCAATGCCTGAGTAGTCATCTCCGAAGAGAAATCATCCTCTACACGCATATTGCATACGGAGAGATTGACAATGCCGTACATCTTTCCTTCCAGGGCCACGCTGTCCGGAACCAGTTGCAGGCTGTCCCTCACTTCATAAGCCTTCTCTTCCAGTCCCGATAACAAAGCCGACTTAGCTTCCGCTGAGGTAGTCGCCCCCTTTACGGTAATCGTCTTTCCGGATACATCGTAATCCACATCCCAAAGGATGACACGCTTATCGGGAATGAACCGGTTGCGAACTTCACCGGACAACAGTTCTACATCTTGGGGAAGTGCGTTTTTCTTGTTCTCAGGAATACCTGTACAGGCGGACACTGCCAGAAGCAGCGATACAAAGGGCGTCATATTCTTCATGAAAGAAAGATTTGGGGGTTACATTTTTAGCAAAGATAGAAACTATTTCCGTTTTAGATATATTTTTTCAAAAATATTAAGAATAAGAACTGAAATTGATTCACACGGTGTTCACCACAGATTACACGGATTAACACAGATATTTTAATTTAACTCTCAGTAAAATAAATTATTAATCTGTGATAATCTGCGTAATCTGTGGTGAATTTATGTCATTCGTGAAACTCTGTGCCCTCTGTGTCCTCTGTGGTGAACCGAACTAATCCTCCCTTCCGTTTGCTCAAACAAAATAATTCTTGTACTTTTGCTGACCAAAGCAGTTGGCCGGTCTGTCGCGTGTATTTCGGTACAGGAGGAAAGTCCGGGCAACACAGAGCATCCTACTTCCTAACAGAAAGCTGTCCGCGAGGGTAGAGTAACGTAGAAGAAAAGAACCGCCCCTCCCTCCGGGGAGAGGTAAGGGTGAGAAGGTGGAGTAAGAGCCCACCAGCCGTATGGTGACATATCGGGCTGTACGTCTTAGGAGTTGTAAGGTCATGTAAACCGGCGTTATGAGAGTTGCTCGCTCCATGTCGGAGGGTAGACCGCTAAAGTGGTGTGGTGACACCCCACTCAGATAAATGACAGGCACCTTGATTTATTCAGGGTACAGAACTCGGCTTATAGGCTGACTGCTTTTCTTTTTTTTAATTTCAAATAACAGACCTATGAATCAGCGTCTCTCCGATATATGGAAATTCATTACCTATGATATCTGGCGGATTACGGAAAGCGAAGTCACCCGCACCAAGTTCTCGATATACAATATCATCAAAACGATCTATCTCTGCGTCAACCGCTTCAACAAAGACCGCATCGTAAACAAAGCCTCAGCACTGACCTACAGCACACTGCTCGCCATTGTGCCCATCCTGGCCATCGTCTTTGCCATTGCACGCGGATTCGGTGTTTCCACTTTGATGGAAAGCCAGTTTCGTGATGGTTTCGGAGGTTCCACCGAAGCGACGGATGTTATCCTCCAATTCGTAGACTCGTATCTGTCACAAACCAAAAACGGTATTTTTATCGGAGTCGGCCTGGTCATGTTGTTGTGGACCGTGCTCAACCTGGTCAGTAACATTGAAATCACCTTCAACCGCATCTGGCAAGTGAAAAAAGGACGCAGCATGTACCGCAAAATCACCGATTATTTTTCAATGTTCCTGCTGATGCCGATCCTGATCGTGGTATCGGGAGGTCTTTCCATCTTTGTGGGCACTATGCTGAAGAGTATGGCGGATTTTGTTTTGCTTGCTCCTATCCTGAAATTCCTGATCCGCCTGATTCCGTTCGTGCTGACCTGGCTGATGTTTACGGGACTCTACATCTTCATGCCCAATACGAAGGTAAAATTCAAGCATGCACTGATCTCCGGTATCCTTGCCGGTTCCGCTTACCAGGCATTTCAGTTCCTGTACATCAGCAGCCAGTTGTGGGTGTCCAAGTACAATGCCATTTACGGTAGTTTTGCCGCCCTGCCGATGTTCCTGTTATGGTTGCAAATATCATGGACCATCTGCCTGTTCGGTGCCGAACTGACCTACGCCGGACAGAATATCCGTAACTTCAGTTTCGACAGAGACACGCAGAATATCAGCCGCCGTTACCGGGACTTCATCTCCATCCTGATAATGTCTCTTATAGCCAAACGTTTTGAAAACAATGAAACGCCTTACACCGCCGAAGAGATATCCGAAGAGCATCGCATCCCTATCCGGCTGACCAACCAGATACTCTATCAACTGCAAGAGATTCATCTGATCCACGAAGTTGTGACCGATCAGAAAAGTGAAGACATCGCATATCAGCCTTCCATCGACATCAATCAACTGAATGTCGCTTTACTGCTCGACCGGCTGGATACATACGGCTCAGAAGACTTCAAAGTGGATAAAGACGAGGAATTCAGCGAACAGTGGAAAGTATTACTCGACTCAAGGGAGGAATATTATAAAAAGGCAAGCAAAGTGCTGCTGAAAGACTTGTAGCTCACCACAGAGGACACAGGGTACACAGAGTTTTTTTAGACATAAGAACAAAAGAACAAAAGGGCAGATGATTCTTTATGTGTTCGTTTGTTCTTTTGTCTGAAAACAGATTGAGCGCAGCTAATTAAACTCTGTGTCCTCTGTGTCCTCTGTGGTGAATGTCCGTTTCCGATAAGTCAAAGAGCGATATGGGTTTTCTTTATGTCTCCTGCCGGCAGAGGCCGTTCACCCTGCCGCCATTTACCTCCGATGATGCCGTCATTCCGTTCACTTCTCCCAAACGGGGTGCTACACACGACGCGTTCCGTGCTTGAGGTGAAAGGAGGATCGGGAGTAGCTCTGCTTTCTCTTCTTCCCCTTCTTCTCCTTCTTCTTCTTTCTCTTTTAATATATTCTTTTCTTAGCACCGTGTTACGGTGAAACGCCCATTGGCAGCACGTTTCACGGTGACTTCCACCGCTCCCCACGGTGACGGTTCCGGCAACCGTAGTCCCGGTTGCAGCGGGTTCTCGACGGTCCGTCCCGGTTGAAATGCGGTTCTGGACGGGGGTGTTCGGGTCGGTGAATCAGAGATTATTCAGTTCATTAATAGCTGTTATAAGAAACAACTTTCTCCTTTTCTTTTCGGATCTTTTTCCGTTTCTCCTTCACCGGATAGCCAATCAGCACATCCAGCAACACACGTTTCGAAGACGGAATGCCGGTCAGGCTCTTCACCTCTTTCTCGTCAAACCAGCCGAGTATGCACGATCCCAACCCTTCGCTTTCGGCAGCCAGCACAATGTGCGCAACCGCAATGCCTATATCGATCTGCGGAAAATGCTTCCCTTTCAGTTTGCCGCCCAGTCTGGACGTTATGTTAGCCGACTCTTCTACAATCAGTATGTGCACGGGAGCATCTTTAGCAAATTTATTCATTCCCAACCCCGCAGCAGCTTTGCCAACCTTCTCCGCCAATAACGGATCGGTTACTACCACAAACTTCCAGGGTTGCGCATTGCATGCGGAAGGTGCCAAACGTCCTGCCTCGAGGATACGTTCCAGCTTATCCGGTTCCACAGGACGTGATTTATCATAGGCCCTGTCACTCTGCCGGGCATTTACCAATTGCAGAAAGTCGTTCATACCTGGTCCTGCTATTTATATTGAATCATCCGGCTGATGTACTTGCCGATGATGTCAAATTCAAGGTTCACAATACTGCCTACCTCAAAAGTATGGAAATTGGTATGCTCGTAAGTATATGGAATAATCGCTACCTGGAAAGTATCGTCCGTCGGATTGCATACCGTCAGACTGACACCGTTCACCGTTACCGATCCCTTATCTACGGTGATGTAGCCACGTTTAGCCATTTCCTTGTCGAAAGCATATTTAAATGTGAAGTACCAACTTCCGTCCGCATCTTTTATACCGATACATTCGGCAGTCTGATCCACATGTCCCTGCACAATGTGTCCGTCCAGACGTCCGTTCATCATCATACTGCGTTCCACGTTCACCTTGTCCCCCACCTTCAGCAACCGGAGGTTCGAGCGGTCCAGTGTCTCTTTCATGGCAGTCACTGTATAGGTATCTTCCGTCATGCTGACCACAGTCAGACAGACTCCATTGTGCGAGATACTCTGATCTATCTTCAACTCGTTTACAAACGAACACTTCAGTGTGAAATGTATATTCTCCTGGTCTTTCACCAGTGCTACAACGGTAGCGTACTCTTCTACGATTCCGGAAAACATAGTTCTATTTTTAATATTAGGATTTACCATTCAAAAAGATGCATACGCGCATCAACGGGGGTCAAAGATACAAAGAAAATGGGAGAGAGTGAGTGAATAAACATAAAAAAGCGGGGCTTTTCACAAAGCCCCGCTTTTCAGTTTTCAATAGATATTAGTTTTTTTTTAAGGTAAAAAGATTGTTTTCAGGATAACGGTGCAAATATAGGTGCTTTTCTCGTTATGAACCAAATATAAAAACATGTCATATAACATCTTTTTGTTTTTTCTTTGGATTTATTATCATTTCAAAAAAAACTCCTGTAACCGAACCGTTACAGGAGACAAATATATGACATTTTTTTAAGTAGCACTAATTTTTGTTTAAAAATTTGCGATTTATTATTTATCGGGATAATGCTCTTCCACCTTGCCACTATGCTTCAAGACTTTAGCATCTATGAAAAAGACAATTTCCTCGGCAATATTCGTTATATGGTCGCCAGAACGCTCCAGCTTACGGAATACCCCTACCAGATTCAGGCAAGACAGCGTGCTTTCGGGATGCTCTCTGATATAATCAGCCAATATCGCTGTAGCTTCGGCATTAATCTCGTCCAATAAATTATCTTTAGCGAATACGGAAGTTGCCAGTTCGAGACTTTCTTCGTTCAGCGCACGTTTGGCCACCTCGAGCATAGAAAGCACCTGTCTCTGCATCTCTTCCAGACGAAGGCGTTTCAGTAAGTCTCCATCCAGAATAGGCTCCTCACTTTTCAGCACAAAACGTGCGATTCCCTCGGCAAAGTCGCCCAAACGTTCCAGATTCGTATTGATTTTCAACATAGCCAACACAAAGCGAAGATCGATAGCTACCGGATTATACAAGGCAATCACATCCTCCACATCACTGTCTATCTTCAACTCAAAAGCATTCACTCTGCGCTCACGGACAATTACCTGCTGAGCCAGTTCCTTATCCAGTGTCAGTACAGCCTCTCCTGCTCTATCCAGCTGATTGTAAACCAATGTCCACATCTCGTCTATTTCCTTTTTCAGCAGAACAAGTTCTGATTCTATAAACTTCACCATACTCTATGTATTAAATTAATTATTAAGCAAATATACAATATAAAACCATGTTTCGACGATCTGCGCCGAAAAATCACAGGTTACCCGAATCGTCCGGTAATATAATTCTGGGTGGCTTCTTTCTCCGGATTCGTAAAGATCTTCTTTGTATCGCCAAACTCCACCATCTGTCCCATATAGAAAAATGCCGTCTTATCACTGACACGGGCGGCCTGCTGCATGTTGTGCGTCACAATCACAATGGTATACCGTTCTTTCAGTTCATGAATCAATTCTTCCACCTTTGCCGTCGAAATAGGGTCGAGTGCCGAAGCCGGCTCGTCCATCAGCAGCACCGAAGGAGATACAGCCATCGCACGGGCGATACAAAGGCGTTGCTGTTGTCCGCCGGATAAAGCATAAGCCGATTCCTTCAGTTTGTCCTTCACTTCATCCCAAAGGGCGGCACCCTTCAGGGTCTCCTCCACCCGCTGCCGGATAAAAGCATTATCTTTCACTCCGTTCACCCTCAATCCGTAAGCTACATTCTCGAAAATGCTTTTCGGAAAAGGGTTAGGACGCTGGAACACCATGCCTACGTTTTTACGAAGTTCGTCTACCTGCACTCCTTTGTCATAGATATTTTCACCATCTATACGGATTTCCCCCGTCAGGCGAATGGCAGGGATCAAATCGTTCATACGATTGAAAAGACGCAGAAAAGTAGATTTTCCACATCCGGAAGGACCTATAAACGCGACTACAGATTTTTCTTCAATCTGCATACTGATTCCCTTCAGTGCATGGAAGTCACCATACCAGAAATTCACGTCACGCGCATCAATTTTCACTGTTGTATCCATATTTTTTGTTGTACTCCGTCACTAATTCATTTTTACTTTCTTTTCAAAATACTTCCGTAAAGCATTGGCCAGCAGGTTCACCAGGAGTATGATCGCAATCAATACCAAAGCCGTCCCGTAAGCCAAAGGCAACTGTGCCTCCATATCCGTGCCACTGGTCGATATCACATACAAATGATAGGGCAGCGCCATACACTGGTCTAAAATGCTTGTCGGCAACTGCGGAAGAAAATATGCCGCACACGTGAACAGGATCGGGGCCGTTTCTCCCGACACACGTCCCAAGGCAAGGATCAGTCCGGTTATGATATTCGGCATCCCCATAGGCAGAATCACGTGCCAGATGGTCTGCAACTTGGTAGCTCCCAGTGCACGGCTTCCCTCACGCATGCTGTCCGGTATCGCCTTCAGCGCCTCTTCCGTGGTACGGATCACCAAAGGTACACAAAGCAATCCTAATGTCAATGAACCGGCCAGAATGCTATCTCCGAAGTCCATATAATTAACGAACAAAGCCATACCAAAGAGACCGAAAACAATCGACGGAATGCCGCTCAGGTTATTGGTCATCACACGGATAAACCTCACCAGTTTTCCTTTCGGCGCATACTCGTTCATGTAAATTCCACTCATCACTCCCACCGGAAATGCAAAGAGCGCACTGCCTGTCATCAGATAGAATGTGCCCACGATAGCCGGCCAGATACCTCCTCCCGTCATCCCGTCGGTAGGTGCCGATGTAAGGAAATCCCAACTGATGACACCGATACCCTTGTAAATGATGAACCCTAAAATCGCAAACAGAATCAGCACAATGCATAAACTCAGCAGCCGGAATATGCCGAAAGCGATGCCCTGCGAACGCCTTTTAGCTCTTGTATTATTCAGTATTTCCATATTACTTACTACGTTTTACGCCCTTAGATGAAATACACTCCACGCTAAAGTTGATGATTAATGTAATGAAGAACAGCACGACTCCTAAAAGGAAAAGAGCCTGATAGTGTGGTCCCCCTGCCGGTGCCTCTCCAAGTTCGGCCGCAATGGTGGCGGGGATCGTACGCAAAGGTTCGAGAATCGTAGTCGGAATCACGGCCGTATTTCCGGTTACCATCAGAACAGCCATCGTCTCGCCGATGGCACGTCCGATGCCGAGCACCACCCCCGAAGTAATGCCTGAAATAGAATAAGGGATCACCACTTTATAAATGGTCTGCCACTGTGAAGCCCCGAGTGCCAGACTCGCTTCACGCATCGCACGGGGACAATTACGCATCGCGTCTTCAGTCACCGTTATAATCGTGGGCAATGCCATGATGGCAAGCACTATACTTCCGGCGAGTCCACTCTCACCTACCGGCAAATCGAATACCTTCTGAATCAGAGGCACAATCACGATCAACCCGAAAAAACCATATACAACCGAAGGAATGCCACTCAACAACTCGATCACCGGCTTCAGCCAACCGCGCACTTTCGGGTTGGCCACCTCGGACATATAGATCGACACCGACAGCCCGAACGGCAAAGCAATCAATATGGCAAACAGGCTCACCCAAAGCGTACCGGTAATCAGCGGCAGAAAGCCGAACAGGGGTGCCGGTGTTGCCGTGGGAAACCATTCCGCTCCGGCAAACACATCTTTCACGGAAATGGTATTATCCTTTATAAAATGCACCGCATCCGGCTGAGTTACAAACTTCTGAGGAATAAAAGCTACGATCCCGGGCGTCTTCTGAATCAACTCCATAATCTTTGCCCCGGCATTTTCGTATGCCTCTCCCAGTTCTTCTTCCGAGTAGTAATGCGTGATGTCTTCCAGGCGGAACACCCGGATCGGCAGATCTTCACCTCCCAGTTCTTTCCAGTTGGTGATCTCTTCGTCAAAAACATCTTTAATCTGCATCGGTGTCAGTTCACTGACCTTGTTATCTTTGTTCAGTGCCAGCACATACCCTTCTTCGATAACCTTACTGCTGAACAGCCCGAATGCCTCTGTAAAAAGGAAAAGCACAATCAGCACAATCGTAATACTCGTTACAAATCCGCTACAGGTCAAAATTCCTTCTATAATCCTTTCAAAAACCTTTTTCATACCATCTGATTTTCATGATGCAAAGAAACAGAGTAAGTATTAAGGATGTGTGAATACCGTTTGAAGGAAGTGTTTCAAAGGTGTTACATTTGTGTTACAAGGCGGAATATCGAACGTTTTGAAACAAGAATGTAATACACTATTGCTTTATTTGCACATAAATATAGAATCCACCACAGGATTCACCACAGAGTACACGGAGTACACGGAGAAATTCGTTTTCTCTAAAATACTGTAACAAGAGATTAAAGACCTGTGAGACTCTGTGTACTCTGTGTACTCTGTGGTGAGTCAAATTCAAAACTCAATTATATGAAAGTTAGAACTATCTTATTCGCCGCCCTCTCCCTCGCAGCACTGAATGCCAATGCCCAACGCATTAAAGGCAGTGACACCGTATTGCCCGTAGCCCAGCAAACAGCCGAACGCTTCATGAACCGGGAACCTGATGCTCGTGTCACCGTCACCGGAGGTGGTACAGGAGTGGGTATCTCCGCCCTGTTGGATAATACCACTGACATCGCCATGGCCTCACGCCCCATTAAGTTCAGCGAAAAGATGAAAGCCAAAGCTGCCAAACGGGACATAGACGAAGTGATCGTTGCCTATGACGCGCTTGCCGTTGTTGTCCACCCGTCCAATCCGGTGAAGCAACTCACCCGCCGGCAACTTGAAGACATCTTCCGCGGCAAGATAACCAACTGGAAACAGGTGGGAGGCGATGACCGCAAAATAGTGGTTTACTCCCGCGAAACCTCTTCCGGTACCTACGAATTCTTTAAGGAGAGCGTCCTCAAAAACAAAAATTATATGAGCAGCAGCCTTTCCATGCCTGCCACCGGAGCCATTATCCAGTCGGTCAGCCAGACCAAAGGTGCCATTGGTTACGTAGGACTCGCCTATGTGTCTCCACGCATCAAAACCCTGTCCGTTTCATATGACGGAGAACACTATGCCGGCCCCACCGTAGAGAACGCCACCAACAAGACATATCCCATTGTCCGCCCCCTCTATTATTATTATGACGTAAAGAACAAAGCACAAATCGCTCCCCTGCTCGAGTTTATTCTTTCTCCCGAGGGACAGGATATTATAAAAAAGAGTGGATATATACCCGTGAAATAAGGTTATACAAAAAAAATATCCTACTTTTGCAGCAACTTATTAGCTACGAGCTTTTATAATAATGACAGATATGACAGATATAAAAAACGAAGAGGCAAGCGAAAAGAAAAGCCTTAATTTCATTGAACAGGCAGTAGAAAATGATTTGAAAGCAGGAAAGAACGGAGGAAGAGTACAAACACGTTTCCCGCCGGAACCCAACGGTTACCTGCACATCGGGCACGCCAAAGCTATTTGCCTCGACTTCGGCATCGCTGCTGCACATGGTGGTGTGTGCAACCTTCGTTTCGACGACACTAACCCGACGAAAGAGGATATGGAATATGTAGAAGCCATACAGGAAGACATCCAATGGTTAGGCTTCCAGTGGGGCAACGTATATTATGCCTCGGATTATTTCCAGCAGTTATGGGACTTTGCCGTCACTCTGATTAAAGAAGGCAAAGCCTACGTAGACGAACAGACCTCAGAACAGATTGCCCAACAAAAAGGAACTCCCACCCAACCCGGTATCGAGAGTCCGTACCGCAACCGTCCGATCGAAGAGAGCCTTGCCCTGTTCGAAAAGATGAATAGCGACGAAGCCAAGGAAGGCTCCATGGTGCTTCGTGCCAAAATCGACATGGCCAGCCCCAATATGCACTTCCGTGACCCGATCATGTACCGCATTCTGCATGTGGCACACCATCGCACCGGAACCCAATGGAAAGCCTATCCGATGTACGACTTCGCACACGGTCAGAGCGACTATTTCGAAGGAGTCACCCACTCACTCTGTACGCTCGAGTTCGTACCTCACCGCCCTCTTTACGATCTGTTCATCGACTGGTTGAAAGAAGGTAAGGATCTGGACGACAACCGCCCCCGCCAGACAGAGTTCAACAAACTGAACCTCAATTATACCCTGATGAGTAAGCGTAACCTGCTTATCCTCGTCAAAGAAGGCCTGGTCAACGATTGGGACGATCCCCGTATGCCGACCCTCTGCGGATTCCGCCGTCGCGGCTACTCTCCCGAATCCATCCGTAAGTTCATCGACAAAATCGGCTACACCACTTACGACGCCCTCAATGATTTCGCCCTGCTCGAAAGCGCTGTACGCGAAGACCTGAATGCCCGCGCCACGCGTGTATCTGCCGTGCTCAATCCGGTGAAACTGATCATTACCAACTATCCCGAAGGACAAGTTGAGGAACTGGATGCCATTAACAACCCCGAAGATCCCACTGCCGGAAGTCATACCATTGAGTTCAGCCGCGAGCTGTGGATGGAGCGCGAAGACTTCATGGAAGACGCGCCGAAAAAATATTTCCGCATGACTCCGGGACAGGAAGTGCGCCTGAAGAACGCTTACATCGTGAAATGTACAGGCTGCAAGAAAGATGAAAACGGTACGGTGACCGAAGTCTACTGCGAATATGACCCGAATACCAAAAGCGGTATGCCGGATGCCAACCGCAAAGTGAAAGGTACGCTCCATTGGGTCAGCTGCGCACACTGCCTGCCGGCAGAAGTACGCTTGTACGACCGCCTTTGGAAAGTAGAAAACCCGCGTGACGAGATGGCTGCCATCCGTGAGGCGAAAGGTTGTGATGCTCTCGAAGCCATGAAGGAAATGATCAACCCGGACTCACTGACCACTCTGACCCGTTGCTACATAGAAAAATACGTGGCCGACCTGCCCGTACTTTCCTATCTGCAATTCCAACGTATCGGATATTTCAATGTAGACAAAGATTCTACGCCCGGTCATCTGGTATTCAACCGCACGGTGGGACTGAAAGATACCTGGGGAAAAATCAATAAATAGCTTTTTGGCAAGAGAGTGTGTGTCGAAACTCACCACAGAGGACACAGAGTTCACAGAGGAAAAATTTATTTTCCCCGGAACCGGTTTTTAAATTAAAACTCTGTGTCCTCCGTGTCCTCCGTGGTGAGTTTCGACACACCTTCTCCCTCCGAATCAAATCATTATTAACTGTATAATTACTAATTAAATTGGGTAGAAAGAACTCCCCGTCCGAAAGAGAGCGGGAATTACATAATATGATCGTGCAATACGAAACATTAAAAGCCAAAAACCAGTCTCCCTATATGGATGGTGACCAATTGGCCGATATTGCCGATCAATACGCCTCCGAACGCAGGTTCAAGGAAGCCCAGGAAGTCATTTCGTACGGACTCGGACTTCATCCGGGGCATACCGACCTCATGGTAGAACAAGCTTACCTGTTTCTGGATCTCAACCAACCCCGGAAAGCCCGGGAAGTGGCCGACCTTATCACTGACACCTACTCCGCCAACGTCAAACTACTTTTAGCCGAACTATTGCTGAACGAAGGCAAGCTGGACGATGCCGACCAAATACTCGACAGCATAGAAGAGGAAGAGAAAAACGAACTCGGCATCCTGGTCGATGTTGTCTACCTGTATACCGATTTAGGCTATCCGGAAAAAGGCATACAGTGGCTTACGCGGGGGATAGAACTGTATAAGGACGACGAAGATTTTCTGGCAGCCACCGCCGATTGTTATGGAGCAGCCGGAGCGGCACATATAGAAAAAGCCACCTTCTTCTACAACAAGCTGATCGACAAGAACCCATACAACCCGGCTTACTGGGTGGGGCTGGCCAAATGTCAGTTCGCCACCAAAGACTTTGATAAGGCCGTAGAATCCTGCGACTTCGCTATCGCAGCCGATGAAGAATTCGGCGAAGCCCATATCATCAAAGCACACAGCCTGTTTCACCTTGAAAATATCGAAGGAGCCATCGCAGAGTATCAGAAAGCACTGGAATATAAAACGCTCTCTCCCGAATTCACCTACATGTTCATCGGATTGGCTTATGCCCATCAGGAGAACTGGGCAGAAGCCGCCGAGAGCTACCGCCTGGCCCTTCAGGCAATTGAAGAAAGCGGCAACGGCTCTTCTCCGTTACTGTCCGATATCTATTCAAACAAAGCGGTCTGTGCCTCCCATCTGGGTGACTCGGCAGAAGCCCACCGCCTTTGCCGGCTGGCCAAAGAGCTGGCTCCACAGGATGCAGAACCCTATCTGCTTGAGGGACGCATTTACATGGAAGAGGGCAACTTCGATCAGGCCCGTGCAGAATGGGCACTGGCTCTCCGTTATGCCCCCGAAGCCGATACATGGATGGAAATCGGTAATTACAGCCTCGAATACCGTATGCTCGAGAATGCCCGTTTTTGCTTCGAGCAAGTATTGGAGGAAGATCCCGAATATCCCAAAGTCTGCGAACAACTGGCTTCTGTATGCCTTGTACTTCAGGACCACGAAGGATTCAAGAAATACAACGGGATGTGTGGCAACTCCATCAATCTCGAATCGCTTCGGAACATGATCCTGGAAATGGGAACGGATGGAGAACAGATGCTCCGTGAACTGGATGATTTCTTAAAAGACGAAAAATAATCCAAAAACCAAAACTATATTAAATTCAATCTAAATTAAACAAATGGAATCTGTAGCCTTCATTCAGTGGTGTTTAGACCACCTCAATTACTGGACCATTACACTCTTAATGGCCATTGAAAGTTCTTTTATTCCTTTTCCATCCGAAGTGGTAGTTCCTCCGGCAGCTTACAAAGCAGCAGTCAACGAAGAGTTGAACATCTACCTGGTAGTGCTTTTTGCCACCATAGGAGCCAATATCGGCGCTATCATCAATTACTATCTGGCCCGCTGGCTGGGACGTCCCATCGTCTATAAATTCGCCAACAGCCGTTTCGGGCACATGTGCCTGATCGATGAAGCCAAAGTGCAACATGCCGAAGAATACTTTGACAAGCACGGAGCGCTGTCCACTTTCATCGGCCGTCTGATCCCTGCAGTACGCCAACTGATTTCCATCCCGGCCGGACTCGCCCGCATGAAGTTGCACACCTTCCTTATCTACACCACCTTAGGTGCAGGACTATGGAACACCATCCTTGCCGCCATCGGATATTATCTGTCTACCGTCCCCGGCATCGAAAGCGAAGAGCAACTGCTTGCCAAAGTAACAGAATACAGCCACGAACTGGGCTATTGCTTCATTGCCATCGGAGTCTTCATCGTCGGCTTCCTTATCTACAAAGGAATGAAGAAAAAGAAATAGTGCCTCCACAGCAAGAATCAGCATTCACCACAGAGTAACACAGAGCAACACAGAGTGAACTTAATCTATCGATAACGAATGGCAGTGAACTCTAAGAACTTTGTATTACTCTGTATTACTCTCTACTCTCTATTACTCCGTGAGACTCTGTGGTACTCCGTGGTAAAACTCCGCCTTCATCCCTCCCTCAAAAAAATCTTTCTTTTTTTTCCTCTTCCATGCAGTATCTTTATATTCCCTGCATTTACTTATTGTACGTACACCAAACCAGTTAATCAACAATTCATCAAAAAACAAATCCTAGGCCTTACAGTTGGTTGATGAACGACTGATTTATGTAACAAATTTAATGTTTAAGAAAATGAAAAAAGAATTTAATCTATCCAAGCTTTTTTATGCTTTTGCGATTGCTTTTTCAGTGGTAACCTTGTCTTCTTGTGACAACGATGACAACTCTCCGCTCCCTCCTCCGTCGACCAATGACGTGGCAGGCACCTATAACGGAAAAGTACTGATCACCCAAATTACTCCTCTTGCAGGCAGAGAGAATGCCGGCGAAGGTGAAACTCCCAAGGGACAGGATGTCAATGCGACAGTAAAGAATGATACCGTTTTCTTCGACAAATTGCCGGTTGACGACCTTATCATCTCTATTATCGGTGACAAAGACAAAGCAGAAGCCATTATCAAAGCTATCGGTGACGTGAAATACAAAGTAGGTTACAAGCCGGCTCTCAATACAGAGAAAGACAGTATCTACCTTGCATTCGAACCGAAACCGCTGATCCTCCAGTTGCCCTCTACCATAGAAGGTGGAAAAGATCAGACTGTAACCGTAACCATTTCTTCTCCGGAAAAAGGCAGCTTCGCTTACAAAAACAATCAGTTGAAGATGAAGCTCAATGCCGACGAGATTAAACTGGCAGATGTGGTTGTACCGACTTCTAAAGTACAGTTCGACTTCGATATGACTAAAAAGAAGTAACAATTCCACATGAAAAAGTCCGTGTTCCCACCTCCTTGGAGTGAACACGGACTTTATTTTTTCCTAAATCTTCTCCTACACAGATTACTTCACGGCAGCCAGTGCCTTTTCATAATCAGGTTCCTGAGTAATCTCCGGAACAAGTTCCGTATAAGCCACTTTCCCGTCTTTTCCGATCACCACCACCGCACGTGCCAGCAATCCGGCAAGCGGTCCGTCGGCCATTCTCACTCCATAGCTTTCGTCAAAGTCCGAGAAACGGAAATCGGACAATGGAATCACGTTTTCAATGCCTTCCGTCGTGCAGAAACGTCCCTGAGCGAACGGCAAGTCTTTCGAAATGGCCAATACCACCGTGTCCTTTAATCCCGCTGCCATCTTATTGAATTTACGCACCGAAGTAGCACAGACACCGGTATCCATACTTGGGAAAATATTCAGAACTATATTTTTACCTTTCAAATCCTTTAGTGAGAAAGAAGATAAATCACTTTTCACCAGCTCAAAATCGGGAGCCACCTTTCCAACCTGTATAAATTCGCCAATCAGCTTTACCGGTTGTCCTTTGAAATTTGTTGTTGCCATAATTGTTATCTCTAAGTTTTATTTACTATATTCTAAACAATCGGTACGCTTACTTTGTTCACGTGGGACAATAATCTAAAAATAGAATTGATATGAAAACTTTATTCGACGAGATGGAACACGCAGTCAAAAACTGGTGGTTATCTCTTATCTTAGGTATTCTGTACATCATCGTGGCTCTCTGCCTGCTGTTTGCACCGGGAAGCAGTTACATTGCCCTCAGCGTTATCTTCAGCATCTCCATGCTGATCAGTGGTATTATCGAAATCATCTTTTCCATCAGCAACCGGCGAAGCATCTCGTCCTGGGGATGGTATCTCGCAGGAGGTATTATCGACCTGATCTTAGGTATTTACCTGGTAGCTTATCCATTGCTCAGCATGGAAGTCATACCGTTCATTGTCGCTTTCTGGATGATGTTCCGCGGTTTCTCTGCCACAGGCTATTCCATGGACCTGAAACGTTATGGAACCCGTGAGTGGGGATGGTACATGGGCTTCGGTATCCTTGCCATCATTTGTTCGCTGATCATACTCTGGCAACCGGCCGTGGGTGCACTTTACGTTATATACATGCTGGCATTCACCTTCCTGATCATCGGTTTCTTCCGGGTCATGCTCTCCTTCGAACTGAAAAGCCTTCATAAACGATCATCGACGATGAACGGTAAATGATAAACAGTGAATGAACTCATATTCACCACAGATTACACAGATTAACACAGATATTTTAATTTAACTCTCAGTAAAATAAATTATTAATCTGTGAGAATCCGTGTAATCTGTGGTGAATCATGGCTCCCCTAATCGTTCATCATTCACTAATACATCGTTTTCATGAACCGGAACAATGTTGTTCTGGACACCCCCATTTTTTCCGCCAGTTCCGAGTAAGTAGTTCCTTTGTCAAGTTCTCTGGTTAGTACCCGCTTGTTGGCACTCAGCAATTTAATTTTAGGCGTATCCCCCTTTCTTCTGCCTAAAGTCATTCCTTCCTGTTTTCTACGTGCAAGTGCTTCTTTGGTACGCATCGAAATCAGGTTCCTTTCGATTTCCGCCATCAGCCCGAATGCAAATCCCAGCACCTTACTGTTGATGTCGTCCTGAAACACATAGCCTTCTTTGGTGCTATAAAGCACCACCTGCTTCTTGATACAGAAATTCAGGATAGTCATAATCTCGAGCAATGTACGGCTCAGCCTCGAAATCTCCGTTACAATCAGTGTATCCCCCGGGTGCATCCTTTTCAGTAACTCTGATAATTTCCTGTCTTTTGTGCTTACGCTTCCACTGATAGTCTCTGTGTACCACTTGTCGATCGATAATCCATTTTTCTCTGCAAATCGCAAAATCTCTTCTTTCTGATTAGCTAAAAACTGTTTTTCCGTACTTACTCTCAAATAAGCTATTACCATAATTTCATGTTTTTAATTGATTAATACACCACGAAAGAACGGCTATTCATCCAAATTCGGGACACTTTTTTACTCTCCTTTTTCATCGGACCATTTGGGTATTTATGACACTTTCATTCGTCTATACTTTATGGCTATTGATTTTTTACTAATTTCCTGCAAATTTTCTGCCTTACCGCTCAAAATCTTTTTTATTAGAATCATTGTTGTTGAACACACTAAAAAAAAACAAGAAAATGGAAATTGAAAAGTTCATTAAATCTTTAGCCAAGAAGGCTAAGTTAGGTGGTCGTTACAGTACAGCCAACACTTACATTTACACCCTGCACAGTTATCAGAAGTTTGCAGGAAAAGATTCGCTTACTTTTGAAGAAATCACTCCCGAGAGCATCAAGGAGTACGAACAGTATTTGCTTTTGAGTGGGAAAAGGCATAATACGATCTCACTCTATATGCGCATGTTACGTTCCATTTGCAATCAGGCCATCGAGCAAAACCTGGCTTCACTCAATACGCGGGAGTTATTCGAGAATGTTTTCATCGGCAACGAACCTACCGCCAAACGGGCTATTTCGCCTTCCATCATCTCCCGTCTGCTGGAGGCCGATCTGGGTAAGAACAGTAAGCTCGATTTTGCCCGCGACCTCTTCTTGCTGAGCTTCTATCTGCGTGGCATCCCATTTGTCGACCTGGTGCACCTCCGCAAAACAGACGTGAGAGGGAAAACACTGGTTTACTTCCGTCAGAAAACGGGTCAGCAACTTACGGTCATCATAGAAAGCTGTGCCAAAGCGATTCTTAGGAAGTATGCGGCACTCTGTGCAGACTCCATCTATCTGCTACCGGTCATTAGCGCAGCCGGTGAAGAAGGGCATAAGCAATACCGGAGTGCGCTGAGGGTGTATAACAAGCGACTCAACCGGATATCTGAAATACTTAAGCTGAAGACTCCGCTCACTTCTTATGTAGCACGCCATAGCTGGGCCACCACAGCCCTGCAAAAGGGGGTTCCGGTTTCAGTAATCAGTGCCGGCATGGGGCATGCTTCGGAAAAGGTGACATACATCTACCTGGCTTCTTTTGATAATAAAACACTGAGTAATGCGAATAAAAAAGTAATTGCTGCCGTGAGACTAAAGAAGGAAGAAGAAGAGTGATATAAATGGTTCCCTTACTTATTAGGTAATAGAACAAAGCGATCCCTTACTTATTAGGTAATAGAACAGATTTGTTTGTTTTATCGCTGCAAAAGTAGAGATAAAAATTGAAATATCACAAACAAAATGATAATTTCTTTCCCAATAAAGTGGATAATAATCAGTTTAAATATCAGTTTGAAATAATTTATTCATATAATAGAAAGATTAGTCATAATTCCTGTTTGATGTAATTACTCAAACAGGAGTTACCAAATTGCGATAATTTTACATCGTAGTTATATAAGCTACTCCCTCTTTTATGTTTAGTTAACCTCTCCAAGCCATATTTTATATCTTTTCGTTATTCTGCATTCTATTACCTAATAAGTAAGGGATCGCTTTGTTCTATTACCTAATAAGTAAGGGAACAAATTGTAATGCACACAGCAAGATGACAATAAATAGAACATTGACGACTATCGCAAATCATATCTGTAAACGGGATATGTACATATCCGAACAGGACATGAACCTGTCTCAGATGTACTGCGATGTAATTTGTATCGGCATCCTGATTCAGAGTGATTATATAGCCCCCGCCGATTCTGCAAAAGGAACATCCGTAACTTATACGGGTTGGTATCGGCAGGATTTCCGTGATTTCGGAAATCAGAAGCGCTACGTTGATTTCCCTTTGGATACAAACTATCGGAAAGACAAGGAAATAGAGACAAACGGTGGAAATCAGCTCACCGTCACTTCCCACTCCGGGAGCTCCCGGAAGTTCGGTGGAGAAACTAACAATAAATTCATAACTATTATGGAGTTTTTCTGAATAAAAATAAAAGTTATAAATCTACTTTTGTGTTTCCGAGTCAAAAGTATATCAAAAAGATTCAAAAGAACATGTCGTTAGGAACCATTTCTAAACATACAATATGAAACAAGTGTTGCGGTTTAATAAAGTTATAAAAAGGATAGTATTCGCCGGAGATTTAATTCTCTTGAATGGTATCTTTCTATCTCTGTACGCACTCTTAGGAAGTAAATTCTTTGCAGACCCATTTACACACTCACTTCCACAGGTTTTAGTATTACTCAACTTATGCTATCTGGTTAGCAACATGTCATCGGGCGTCATACTGCATCGCCGCGTAGTACGTCCCGAACAAATTGTATGGCGCGCCATACGCAACAGCGCCGGACACGCCCTATTCTTCTCCTGCGCCCTCACCTTTGGAAACTTCGGTATCCTCTCCGCACGTTTCTTCCTGATATTCTATCTCACGTTCACCACGCTGTTAGTCTGCTACCGTCTGCTGTTTCGCAGACTCCTGAAATGCTACCGCAAGCATGGAGGAAACTCCCGCAGCATCATTCTCGTGGGCAGCAACAGCAATATCATCGAACTGTATCATCAAATGACGGACGATGTCACTTCCGGATTTCGTGTCATCGGATACTTCGACGACCAGCCCGGCAGCCGCTTTCCCGAAAAAGTGAAATATCTGGGACAACCCGGCAAGATTGTGGATTATCTGAAACGGGGAGGAATCGAACAAGTATATTGCTGCCTGCCATCCGCCCGCAGCGAGGAGATACTCCCCATCATCGATTATTGTGAGAATCACCTGATACGCTTCTTCAGCGTCCCCAACGTACGCAGTTATCTTAAACGCCGGATGTACTTCGAGCTTCTGGGCAACGTGCCCGTACTCTGCATCCGTCAGGAGCCTCTCAGTTTCACCGAAAACCGCTTCAGGAAGCGTACGTTCGATATCGTTTTCTCCCTGCTGTTCCTGTGCACGCTCTTCCCCGTTATCTATATCATCGTCGGACTGACCATCAAAATCACCTCACCGGGCCCCATCTTCTTCAAGCAGAAGCGAAGCGGAGAAGACGGACGCGAGTTCTGGTGTTACAAGTTCCGTTCCATGAAAGTAAACGCACAGAGCGACACCCTGCAAGCC
Organism: Bacteroides sp. HF-4919; assembly: GCF_018860125.1. NCBI lineage: Bacteria > Pseudomonadati > Bacteroidota > Bacteroidia > Bacteroidales > Bacteroidaceae > Bacteroides > Bacteroides sp. HF-4919. The sequence continues at coordinate 62,353 of NZ_JAHKNF010000018.1, read as the reverse complement.
ACCTTGCACGATCCGCGTAAAACCCGATTCGGCAACTTCCTGCGTAAAAGCAGCATCGACGAACTGCCGCAGTTCATCAACGTACTGTTGGGCGACATGTCGGTAGTGGGCCCCCGCCCTCACATGCTGAAACATACGGAGCAATACTCACAACTGATCAACAAATACATGGTCCGCCATTTTGTGAAGCCGGGTGTAACCGGCTGGGCGCAAGTCACCGGCTTTCGTGGAGAAACCCACGAGCTGTGGCAAATGGAAGGCCGCGTGCAACGGGACATCTGGTATATAGAGCACTGGACCTTCATGCTCGATTTATATATAATATATAAAACTGTAAGAAATGCGTTAGAAGGAGAAAAAGAAGCTTATTAAAACAAAGGGTTCACCACAGAGGACACAGAGGACACGGAGTTTTTATTTTCCAGGTTTATAGAAAGATCTTAAATTCTTCCTCTGTGAACTCTGTGTCCTCTGTGGTGAACCACCCCATATAGTAATATTCTAAAATTAAGATAAATGACAAAAAGACTACTTTTTTTTACGTTAACCTGTATCCTGCTGGCTTCCTGCCAGTCCTACAAGAAAGTGCCTTATTTGCAAGACTCGGGAGAGGCGCAGCGTGCCGTTGCGGAAGCCAAGCTTTATGATGCACGCATCATGCCGAAGGATCTACTCACCATCGTCGTGTCCTGCACCGACCCCGAACTGGCTGAACCGTTCAACCTCACCGTAGCGACTCCCGTCAGCGCCGCGCAGAACAGCCTGACCAGCCAGCCGGCACTCCAGCAATACCTGGTAGACAACCGGGGCAATATCGAATTCCCGATACTGGGCACCCTGCACATCGGCGGGCTGACCAAAAGCGAGGCGGAAACACTGATCAAAGGGAAGTTAAGCGACTATATCAAAGAATCGCCCATCGTCACCGTCCGTATGGCCAATTATAAGATCTCTGTCATCGGTGAAGTAAACGCTCCCGGAACTTTCACCATCAGCAACGAAAAGGTCAACCTCTTCGAAGCCCTTGCCATGGCAGGCGACATGACCGTGTACGGATTGCGTGACAACGTCCGCCTGATCCGCGAGGACGCCGACGGACACCAGCACATCATCACGCTGGACATGAACCGGGCAGATATCGTCCAATCGCCCTACTACTACCTGCAACAGAACGACATCCTGTATGTCACGCCCAATAAGACCAAGGCAAAAACAGCCGACATCAGCACCAGCACCACCATCTGGTTCTCCGTGGTAGGCACGCTTGTGTCGCTTGCCAGTTTAATCATTACAATCGCCAAATAAAGAAACCCCGAAAATGAAAGAAGACTTATACGACGATCTATACGAAGAAAAAGAAGAGAAAATAGACTTCCACGCCATGCTGTTCCGCTACATCATCCGGTGGCCCTGGTTCGTGGCTTCGATCATCCTCTGCCTGGCGGGAGCATGGTTATACCTCCGGCAGACCACTCCGGTCTACAACATCTCGGCCTCCGTAGTCATCAAGGACGATAAGAAAGGGGGCAACAGTGGAGGAAACCTCACCGCGCTCGAAGGCCTGGGTCTGGTCAGCTCGGTATCGAACATCGACAACGAGATTGAAATACTACGTTCCAAAACGCTGGTCAAACATGTGGTCAGCGAACTGAACCTATACACCACCTATACAGCCAAAGGCAGTTTCAACGAAACGGAACTTTATAAAAATTCGCCGGTACTGGTGGGACTCACTCCGCAAGAAGCGGACAAGTTAGCAGCGCCGGCCGTGTTCGAACTCACCCTGTCGCCCGGCAACCGGCTCGACGTGAAAGCTACCATCGGAGAGAGCTCCTACAGTAAAAAGTTCTCCAAGCTGCCGGCACTGCTCACTACTCCCGCAGGCACGTTCACGTTTACGCTTGCCCACGACTCCGTCACCGTTAAAGAACCGCAGACGCTCACCGCCGTTGTCAGCAATCCCCTGTGGACAGCCAAAGGCTATGCGGGAGCACTCAGTGTAGAACCGACGTCCAAAACCACCTCTATCGTTATCGTCTCTTTAAAGAATACCAACAAACGCCGGGGCGAGGACTTCATCAACAAGCTGATCGAGGTCTACAACCGGAACACCAACAACGACAAGAACGAGGTGGCGGAGAAAACGGAAGAGTTCATCGCCGGACGCATCCGCATCATCAACGACGAGTTGTTCAGTACCGAAAAGGAATTGGAAAACTTCAAACGGGATGCCGGACTGACGGACCTGGCAAGCGATGCCCAACTGGCCGTCAGCGAAAACTCCGCCTACGAGAAACAACGGGTGGAGAACGGCACCCAGCTCAACCTGGTACGCTACTTAGGCGAATATATCTCCGCTCCGGACAAGCTCAACACCGTGTTGCCCGTCAACGTCGGTCTGACCGACCAGTCCCTGTCCACCCTTATCAGCCAGTATAACGAAATGGTGCTCCAACGCAACCGCCTGCTGCTCAATTCTTCGGAAACCAACCCGGTGATCGTGAATCTGGATACCAGCATCCGTGCCATGCGCGAAAACATCCTGACCACCATCCACAGCGTTCAGAAAGGTTTGCTGATCACCAAAGCCGACCTCGACCGGCAGGCCAACAAGTTCAACCGCCGCATCAGCAATGCTCCCGCCCAGGAACGCCAGCTTGTCAGCATCTCGCGCCAGCAGGAAATCAAAGCCGGACTCTACCTGATGCTGCTCCAGAAACGGGAAGAAAACTCCATCGCGCTGGCTGCCACTGCCAACAATGCCAAAATCGTAGACGAAGCCATGGCCGACAACGGTCCCGTCTCACCCAAGACAAAGACGGTCTACATGATCGCACTCCTGATGGGGATAGGCATCCCCGTAGCCGTCATCTACGTCATGGGCCTGCTCCAGTTCCGCATAGAAGGACGGGCGGACGTGGAGAAACTGACTTCCGTCCCTATCATCGGGGACATCCCCCTGGCGGAAGAGGGAGACGGGAAACACGGAAGCATCGCCGTCCGCGAAAACGAAAACGACCTGATGGCGGAAACTTTCCGGGGCATCCGCACCAACCTGCAATTCATGCTGGGCGAAGAGAACAAAGTGGTCCTGGTCACCTCCACCATCAGCGGCGAAGGAAAAACATTCGTAGCCACCAACCTTGCCATCAGCCTCTCGCTGCTCGGCAAGAAAGTAGTCATCGTGGGACTCGACATCCGCAAGCCGGGACTGAACAAAGTATTCTCCCTTTCGCACAAAGAGAAAGGAATCACTCAATACCTGGCCAATCCGCAGCATACCGACCTGCTGTCTATGGTGCAGCCCTCGGAGATATCACCCAACCTGAGTATCCTCCCCGGTGGAACAGTTCCGCCCAACCCCACCGAGCTGCTGGCACGCCAGGCTTTGGTGCAGGCCATCGATATTCTGAAAAGGCACTTCGACTACGTGATACTCGACACCGCCCCCATCGGGCTGGTCACCGACACACAGATCATCGCACGGGTAGCCGACCTCTCCGTTTACGTATGCCGTGCCGACTATACGCATAAAGCCGACTATACCCTGCTCGAGGATCTTCGTCTGGGCAACAAACTTCCGAACCTGTGTACCGTCATCAACGGGCTCGACATGAAAAAACGGAAATACGGTTATTACTATGGATACGGAAAATACGGACGCTACTACGGGTACGGCAAAAAGTACGGCTATGGATATGGTTACGGCCAAAAACACACTTAGACATCTCTATGATTTTATAAAATATGAAGAATTAATTATTTGTTACACTTATGCCATGAAATCCAAACCGCTATAAGAGTTAATTTAATTAACTCTTATAGCGGTTAAATTTCCATTTTAAAACATCAATGTAATTTTTTATCATCAGACACATCAAAACACGGACACTGCTTTATCCATTCCTCGGGCTCGATCTCCCCATTGGCGTTCAAGTCCGGACTCAGATCCCGGTGGCCACACACACGGCTGCCGGGATACTGTTTTAGCAGAGCCTTCACCAACACCCGCATCGAATGCACCTGCCACTCCGTCCGGGTATCCTTGGGACGTCCCCTCGCATCCAACCCTCCTTCATAACAGATACCGATACTCGTCGCATTGTGCCCTTTGGCATGCGCCCCTATTTTCTCTACCGGACGAGTGGACACAATCCGCCCGTCCTTGCGGATATAGAAGTGATACCCCGGCCCGTTGAATCCACGCCTGCGATGGCAGACATCCAGATCGAACTCCGTAAAGCACCGGTCTTCCCTCGTTGCGGAGCAATGAATCACGATTAAGTCGATTTTCCTCATACCCCCTCCTTCACTTTTCGACATTCCTCCCACTGAGAAACATCAGGAACGCGATCACCCATTCCAAGATTCTTTGTAACTTCTTCATCGTTGCTTTGCTATATTAAGTTTCATTATTCACCACAGAGGACACAGAGGACACAGAGTTTTTTAATTTTCACCACTCTGTTTCACCACAGAGTAACACAGAGTTTTAATTCCTCCTCCGTGTCCTCTGTGTCCTCCGTGGTGAAAAACTGTGGTGAAAATCATGCCGTCGGGTCATCCACAATCCCCCCGTCGCCTCCGCCGCCGTCGCCCTTTTGCGCCGCCCGCGTGCTCACCTTGCTGAAGCTGAGCGTCTTCATCGCATCCGCCAGCACAGGCCCCGGACGGAAGTTCACTCTCGCCTTGCTGATATTCGCCGCTTTGAAATCCTCTGCCTTCTCCGCTCCCCTGCTTCGCAGGCCCACCTGAAAGGTCCCGATATTCCCTAACCTGACAATCTCTCCCCTCGACAGCCCGTCTACAATTTCATCCTCCAGCGCCTTCAGCACCGCCACCACATCCGCCGAGTGCACCGTACAGGCCTTTTCCACCCGGGTCGAGATCTCGTCCAGCCCTACATCGCCGCTGGCCTGGGCCTGGGCATAATACTTGGCGGGATCATCCTTCTTCAGCATGTTCTTGCGCGCCACTACCGAATACGTAACTTCTTTACTCATAATCGTACTTTCTTTTAGAGTTAAACATCTGTTTTTCAATCACATTCCAAAGATACGACACCCCCGGTGCGCCAATGACAAGGAAAGAGGACCGATGACGAAGTTTGACGAAAAAAGAGTATAAAAACACGCTGCATTCCGGGTATTTTTTCGTATATTTACAGTAGATAACAATCAGATAATCAAAACTATGAACCAAAGAAAAGAAGAAGACACAACCGAAGCCGATTTCATTATCCGCTCGTACACCAAAGCCGAACTTGCACAACTTTACTGCCCGGGACTCGACCCGGTGCTCGCCCTGCAGAAACTCTACCGCTGGATGCGTAAAAACACCGCCCTGACACAGGCACTGTCCGAAGTCAATTACAACAAATACCGCCACAGCTTCCTCAAGCGTGAAGTCGGGCTGATTGTGCATTACCTGGGAGAACCTTGATTTCACCACAGAGGACGCAGAGGACACAGAGTTTTAATTTAAAAACCGGTTCCGGGGAAAATAAATTTTTCCTCTGTGAACTCTGTGTCCTCTGTGGTGAAAAACGTGAAAAAGACTTAGACGTTTCCCCCGAAACATCCAAGTCTTTTAGTAGAAACTCTTAAGTCTTTTCAGAAAAGGCTTAAGAGTTTTTTCATACATTCGCCTCCCCCCTATCCTTTTTGAGAAGGTTCAAAGGCTCAAGGCTCACTCTACAAGCATCATTACGCCCACTTGCGGTGAGTCTTACGATATTTTCCATCCTCTTTCACAACGAGTTCCAAGTCTACAGTCTTCTTAAAAAGCCTCTTGGCAGTGGACTGGGGAATTCCCATTTTCACCGCCTTTTCTACCATCTCGGCGAAGGTAAAAGTTCCTGAAAAAGATTGTAATACCGGCCGTAACCTGAAATAAGGCTTCAGAGGTTTGGAGTTCGTTTCACTCTTCTGCACACTGGTAGACAGCAGCAAGCTATGCTCCAGGAGCACATCCGTCATCAGCATGGCAGTATGGAAATCTTCGTCCGAACACACATACTGCGGCATCGCCCAGGCACACTCCCCCTTGCGGAGAGCAGTGAGCACACCAGCTATCCGACTTGCCATCAATCCGTGACGCAGCACGATCGCCCCGGGCGAATCATCCCGCTCGTTCACCACCTCAGACAGGTGAGAGGAGAAACGAGACGTATGCTCCTCCCATTGCGCAGCCGTAAACGTGACCTCCGTGGGAGACTGAAGCAAGAACAGGTGTAACTCCAACAGCCTGTGACTCAGACGGGCAAACACCGATTGATGATCTTCACCCCCTGCCCGGGGAGCGGCCGAACGCCAACACCAATCACTCTGTCCGGTATAGATCAGAAAACGGCTGTACAATCCACTCTCCAACGAAGGTATGAAACGCGCCAACTGATTCGGAGTACCGGCGAAACACAATGCCAAGCGTGGATGGTGGGCTACCACCTGGCGCCCGTTCACCTTAAAATCGGCCGAAACCACCTCGTGCTGAAAAGCCGCCCGAAACACGTCATCATGCTTTCCGTACTCATTGCGGATAGCTCCCGACACCATGTCCAGCTCCGTAGCGTTGATGCAGCACCCTAACTTGCCGCTCTCCTCCAATGCACTGATCAGCAAACTCTTCGACACATTGGGCGAAAGTGTCAGCAATTTACGGGCAGGCTCTTTGGGACGCAGCGAAAAGTCCGGCGAACGCTTCTCCGCCTGCGCCTTTTTCAGCTCCAGTTCCCACTCGAAGAAAGCCTTATCATACACCAGACGCATATCCTCGTTCTGCTTCTCATAATACCGGTGAATCTCTCCGGGCAATATGCCGGCAAGCGACACCACCCCCTTTCCGCCTCCGGCATGGGCAATCACCATGTAATACAGGTGCGGCGAGTAGTACACCTGATCATACAAAACACGCACCTCGGGCAGACAAGCGCTGATGTTGGCAACCATCGCCGTCAGCAACATGTCACGCTCCCGATAGCTGCCCGCCACCTTTACTCCCTCCGCAAGCACCTCGGGCAGATGCTCGAACACCTCTTCGGGAAAGTAAGGCGCCTGTCGTCTGTAAGCTTCACTTTTTCCGAACAAGAGATCTTCCAAATCATCCCCCTCCTCTTCCCCGTGAGGGGTATAAAGTGAGCCTTGAGCCTTTGAGCCCTTTTCTTCCCCGACAGCGTCCGCCTTTCTGACAGAAGCATACTGATAACCAGAGAATAAAGTTTTCTCAATCTCTCCGCTTCCGAAATCAGCCTGCGCGTATTTCTCAACCACTGTTTTTTGCAACAGCCGCATTTCCTCCGGCGAAAAACCTTTATACCGGGCATAGCGTCCCAACTTCAACATAAACGCATGACGCCCTCCCGTCGCAAACGGGTTCCGGACATCAAAATCATTCAGGAAAGCCTGCATAAAGCCATTCCCCGCTTCGGGAGCAACGCCTGCCGGACGAGCTCCGTCCACCGCCTGCACAGGATACTCCCCTTCCGCCTGCGGCAGTCCGTCCGCCTGCTCCCGCCACGGAAACACCTCTGCAGCGGGATTATAATACGCCTCCGGATCATACGAAGCGTAACATGCCCGTCCTAAATCACGGCACGACATATCGCAAGGATGCCCCAACACGCGCTCCAACTCACGGGCGACGACAGGATAAGCCACCGCGTATTGCCCGGCATTCTCCGCATCGATGCGCACAATCAGCTTCAACCCCTCACCCGAGATACTGACAAAGGCCTCCACCACATAAGGCAGCGCCTTGGCCTTCTCCTTCATCCCGGACAGTTTCTCCGGACAGTGGTCAAAGTCGAACAGCGCCAGTCCGCTCAGCCCGCTCACCTGGTTCGCCGCATGTCCGCCCCGGCACTTGCCGGCTACCACCACTGCATTCAGGGCACCCTTCAGCTTCTTGGCTTCCTCGGTCATCCCCGTCTGCATCCACCGCCGATACGACTCGGCAAGCACCTTCCAGCGTGCTCCCCTGAGGTCATTATGAAACTCTTCCAACGAAATCTCTTCCGCTTTCTTTTCCCACACATGGAGGAAAAAGGAAATTTTAAACTCTCTCCTTTTCATTGAGTATTAAATTTTAATGTTTTTAATCCCGATCCACCGCCAAGCGCACACAGCAAAACCCTTGCCACTCCGCATCCTCTGCAATGAACCATGATGCAAAAGAACAACAAACTTTTTACACTTCCGAATGTTAAAACCGCCGTAAAAGTCCCTTCGGAAAGCCTCCACACCCGCCCACACGCCACTTTCACCGTCCGCCTCCCGGCTTTTTTTAACACCCGAATTTATTTTCTCACCTCCCGCTTCCGCTCCTGATCCTTCACCGTGTTACTCAGGAAGCGGCACAACCGTTTCATCTCCCGCATCTCCTCCCTCGAGAGCGGTTTGGGAAGCTCACGCACCAGGGCAAACACCTGTCCGGACAACTCTCTAAGCAATTCATTCGAGCTCTTTAACTTGTAGTTTTTTTTTCCATAATCATTAAATTTGAAATATATGTTAATTATTAAACTCACAAAAGTACGATCCAAAGATTAAAAATTCATTATTTTTTCTATTTTAATGAACAATTTATTGTATTTAGTAAATTTATATCTATCTTTGCAGCAAAATCAAACGTAAGATTCGGTTTACCCAAGCAGACAACTGTGACAGGTAACCGCGTAGCGTATCCGGGAGCGACCCTCCCACTTTCTCAAACCATACTCCCCAACCGACATGAAATCCTGGCTTGCCGCCTACGTCCGTCTCTATCACGAGAAGAAAACCCGTGACCGCCTGACGGCAATGGGCATCGAAAGTTTCCTGCCCGTGCAGGAAGAAATCCATCAATGGAGCGACCGCCGCAAAAAGATAGAGCGTGTGGTCATCCCGATGATGATCTTCGTACACGTCGACCCGGCAGAACGTGCCGAAGTGCTGACCCTTTCGTCCGTCAGCCGCTACATGGTGCTGCGCGGACAAAGCACTCCCGCCGTCATCCCCGACGAGCAGATGGAGCGCTTCCGCTTCATGCTCGACTACTCCGAAGAAGCCATCGAAGTGTGCTCCTCCCCCCTCGCCCCCGGCGAACAGGTGAGGGTGATCAAAGGCCCGCTTACCGGACTGGAAGGCGAGCTGGTGACCATCAACGGGAAAAGTAAGGTGGCGGTAAGGCTGGATATGCTGGGCTGCGCCCATGTGGATATGCCGGTGGGGTTCGTGGAGAGAGTGGGAAAGATGGAAGCGGTGAGATGAAGGATATGGAAGTCGTCCGTAAATTTTTCAAGAACTTCTTTAGGAGCATTACTACCGACGGTTATAATGTTTACAAGTTATTTGACCGGGATCGAGAAAGAATCACCCGTTATGGTTATATGGCTCATGTCAAGCATAAGTTTGTGGATGCCTTGCACACAGATTCCAGTTCGGCCAAAGTCGTTCAATTCATCTCGAAACTTTATTGGGTGGAATCGGATTGCCGGATTCATTTTCTTTCCGAGTCAGAACATGCATTAGAGAGGAAACACCGGCCTATACCTGTTTTATCTGAATTTTGCAGCTTCTTAAACCGATATTTGATGATACGAAAGATATTGCAGCTACTCTTTTTATCAAAGCGGTTCGTTATGCGGCTAACGAATGGAAGGCTGTGCGTCGTTACGTGAATAATGATCGGGCTGAGATCGACAACAACACCGCAGAACGGCTGATGAAGCCAATTTACTTGGGAAGAAAGAATTATTTGTTTTATGGTTCGGAACAAGCCGCTAAAAATACGTCTTTGATTTACTCATTTATAGAAAGCTACAAGATGAACAGAATCCGTTCTGTTAAATATATTGCGGATGTTTTACGAAAATTAGTATCCGGTGAAACGGATAATATGACACTTCTGCCTATGAATATTGCAAAACAACTTAATTATTAAACAAAAATACAACTCAATGTGGGCTACAATACCTTTGCGGGCATTATAGCCGTACAGTGAGTCCTTACAATTGGACACTTACAGTATGCCCTAAGTTGAGTACTTACCAGTGAGTGCCTACTATTCTTATCAATTTTATGAATAACAATAAACGCATAGCTAAAAATACTTTAATGCTATATTTTCGCATGTTGCTTATAATGTTTGTATCCTTATATACAAGCAGAGTTACATTAAAAGCACTTGGCATTACAGACTATGGATTATACAATGTTTTAGCAGGTTCAATTGTCATTTTCAGTTTCATAAATAATTCCTTAGCAACCGCAACTACAAGATTCATAACTTTTCACTTAAATGAAAAAAACACCGACAATATCAAAAACATTTTCTCTACTTCTGTTCATATTCACTTATTTATATCACTCATTGTTATCATATTAAGTGAACTTATTGGCATATGGGGAATTAACAATATACTCAATATTCCAACTGATAGAATATTTGCTTGTAATATTGTTTTTCAAATCGTTATTTTTTCTGCTGTCACAAGTATTCTACAATCTCCATTCGGAGCATTAATTATTTCAAATGAAAAAATGAATATATATGCTTATATTGGCATCATTGACGCATTATCCAAACTTATAATTGCTTTATTGATAACAATTACTCCATATGATAGACTAATTTCATTCAGCATATTACAATTTATTGCTGCGAGTAGCATATTCTTTTTTTATTACTACTACTGTAAACAAACATATAGTTCTATATTTTATATTTCTAAAAAGAAAAATTATAAATTAATCAAGGAAATGTTAGGATTCTCAAGCTGGAATCTATTAGGTTCAACAGCTATTATGCTAAAGAATCAAGGAGTAAATATCCTAATTAATATTTTTTTTGGTCCTGCAATAAACGCAGCCAATGGCATCGCATACCAAGTAAATTCCGCCGTTTTTCAATTTAGCAATAATTTTACAACAGCCATTAACCCGCAAATTATCAAAAGTTATGCAGCTAATGATAAAGAACGAATGAAAAATCTCATTATAAGAGGTGGAAAATTCTCTTTTTTCTTACTTACATTTTTAACTGTACCTATCATTGCAGAAACAAACTATCTTTTAACATTATGGTTGGGAGAATTTCCTGCATACACCATTACATTAACCCGACTCGTTTTATTTCTAACTTTAATTGAATGCTTCAATTATCCCATTAGCTGTGCTATACAAGCGACAGGAAACATCAGAAATTATCAAATTATCATCAGTGGCATGAATCTGCTTATATTCCCTTTCTCATATATATCATATAAATTAGAAGCTCCACCACAAACTGCATTGACGATTTCTTTGTCAATTAGTTTTTGTTTATTATTTATTCGTCTATATTTTATTTATAAACAATTAGGTTTCTCCCCATTTATATTCTTTAAAGAGGTTTACTGCAAATCTTTCATAATATTAGCAATTTGTTTACCCATTCCTCTTTTTATATCTACCCATTTAGACGAAAGCCTTTTAAGGCTATTCATAACAACAGCTACAGCACTTATAGTAAATACATTTATAATATATAAAATAGGTTTATCTATAGACGAAAAAAAATATGTAATAAATAGTATAAAGAATAAATTGCAAATAAAAAAATGAGAAGATTCATAGAATGTCTATTACCAATCACCGCTTGTAATTTACATTGTAGCTATTGCTACGTTATTCAAGGGAATAGAAGAACCAATGAAAAAGCCATATTTCAATATTCACCTGAACATATAGGAAAAGCATTAAGTCCCGAAAGATTAGGAGGCATAAGTTTAATTTCTATAACAGGAAGTGGAGAAACTTTTATTCCTAAAGAACTACCAATAATAACCTATGAAATCCTTAAACAAGGACATTTTGTCAATATAACGACCAATGGAACTTTATCATCAAAAATACAACAACTCTTAACTATAACTGAGGGATATCATAACCATTTGCACATTTCTTTTTCATTCCATTACGTAGAACTAAAGAAAAAAAGACTTCTAAAAACCTTTTTTGATAATATAAAAATGGTTAGAAATGCCGGTTGTTCTTATCTTTTACAAATAAACTTATCTGATGAATATCTTGAGTATTGGGAAGAAATAAAAGAAATTTCATTAAAAAATTGCGGTGCATATCCTCAAGTAGCATTGACCAGAAAAGAAAAAAACAACACATTTGAAATTCATTCTCACCTTCCAACAAAAGAATATATAAAAATAGGAAAAGAAATGCATTCTCCTCTATTCGATTTCACTTATAAAAATTTCATGGTAAAGCGGAATGAATACTGCTATGCTGGCTATTGGTCTGGAAAATTAAATTTAAGTACAGGAATCCTGACAGGATGTTATGGGAATGGAATACAACAAAATATATTTAAGGACTTAAACAAGGAAATTCAATGGTGTCCTATCGGTAAACACTGCAATTTTCAATATTGTTTTAATTCATCTCACTTTATTTCCCAAGGAATTATCCCTGAATTAGAGCCTCTACCCTCTTATGGAGAATTGAGAAATCGAGAAAATGCGCATTGGTATACAGCAGAAATGAAAAGTTTTCTATATCAAAAATTTCAAGATACCAATCCACTCTTAAATAATAAACAAAAAAAATACTACAACTTTAAATATATTATTTACCAGTATGCCCGAATATCTTCATGGAAACAACTTATAAAGAAAAATTTAAAAAGAGTCTTTTCCCACTCATAACAAATGACTATATCCTTTTAGATCTACCATATTTTACTAATGTTGGAGATGTATTGATATGGCAATCTACTTTAGATTTACTAAAAGACATCAACCATAAATGTATATATTCTTCTAGTATTGAAACTTATCAAAAACAATCACTTCCCCAAGAATGTATAATCATATTTATGGGAGGAGGAAATTGGGGAGATCTTTGGATAAGACATCACAACTTTAGAAGACAGGTTTTAAATAATTATCCCCAAAACCCTATCATACAATTACCTCAAAGTGTATGCTTTAAAAATCCAACATACCTACAAGAAGACATCAAGATATTTTCCAAACATAAAGGAGATATAACCATTTGTTTAAGAGATGAAAATTCTTATAATTTTGTTTCTAAAATGTATGATAACGTAAAAACTCTATTATTACCGGATTTGGTTTTAATATTCAATACCAATAAATACACAACTCCCCAAAAAGGAAAGGGTATTCTATTCAATAAAAGATGTGATTCAGAAGCTATTACATACACTAATTACAAAATACCTCCTGAAGCAGTAGTAAAAGATTGGCCCACTATAGAGAACTTGCCCATTACTATCAAAATATATAATAGAATTATCCCATACATCAAAAAAATTGATTATCTATTAAAAACAAATGCATACTGTTCCATTACAGATTACCTATATAAAAAACACTTTAAAAATCTCATTATTCGATCAGGTATATCATTTGTAAACAAGTATCAAACAATCTATTCTACACGATTACATGTGGCAATACTTGCAACATTACTTGGGAAGAAAGTATATGCCATTGATAACTCATATGGAAAAATTAAAGGAGTATATAATCTATGGATGAAAAATATTGTAAATATCAAAATGATGTAAAAATATCCATTATTGTTCCTGTTTATAACGTAGAAGATTATATTGAAAGATGTATTACTTCAGTCATGGAGCAAACTTATCAAAACATAGAGTGCATTATTGTTGATGATTGCACTCCTGACAACAGTATCAAAATCACACAAAAATTATTATCTACATATAATGGTGCAGTCAGTTTCCTACTTTTAAAACATACCAAGAATAAAGGACTATCAGCAAGTCGAAATACTGGTACAGAAAAAGCTACAGGTGATTATATTTACTATTTGGATAGCGATGACGAACTTATGCCTAATTGCATTGAACATTTAGTAGATATCGCAAAAACAGATGATTCCATCGAAATTGTACAAGGAAACACAAAAGGACTTCCTGAAAATGCTGATATTGATTGGTATGATATCAGTCAATATAATCTTCCAACAGAATTTGTTAATAACGAAAGTATTCGATATTGGTTCTATGACTTAAATTCCCCCATCCCCATAAATGCATGGAATAAGCTTATAAAGAAAGATTTTCTCACAACCTATAATCTTTTTTTTGAAAAAGGATTAATTCACGAGGATGAGCTTTGGATGTTCTATGTTACAAAAGTTTTAAAACATATATATTTTACCCATCAAATTACATACAAGCACTATTGTACTCCTAACTCTATAATAAGTACCTCCAGCCAACAAAAAAGTGCATACCATATAAGCAAAATATTAAAAATAGTAACTTTGAACTTTGACAGAAAGTATTTCAAGCAGCAGTACAAATTCTATTTATGCTATTTTGCACCTCGCTTCATTAGCTATCCATCATTAGGAGAATATCCATATTTATACAAATGGTTTTTAAAAGAATCTATATCAAAACACCTCTATTATTACACATTTATATTATTAATCACAAAATGTCTATCTATACCTCATAGAGGAAAAACAATGATACTAAATTTAATAAAATTGCATACACTATAAATCATTAAGAATTATGGAACAAACAAAAATTTGTGTACTAGGTCTCGGATATGTAGGTTTACCATTAGCTCGACTTTTCTCAACTAAATACCCGACTATAGGTTTTGACATGAACCGATCTCGTGTTGATGCTCTTAATAACGGACATGATAGTACCCTTGAAGTCAGTGATGAACTTTTACAGGAAGCCTTAAAAGGTGGATTTTATTGTACTCATGATTTAAAAGAAATCAAAGATTGTAATTTTTATGTAGTAGCCGTTCCAACGCCAGTAGATAGAAACAATCATCCAGATCTCAAACCATTATGGGGGGCAAGCGAAACTGTTGGCAAGGTTATCTCAAAAGGCGATATCGTAGTTTATGAATCCACAGTATATCCTGGAGTCACAGAAGAAGAGTGCTTACCGGTTGTCGAACGTGTTTCAGGTTTAAAATTCAATATAGACTTTTTTGCAGGTTATTCCCCAGAGCGTATAAATCCCGGCGATAAATCACATACAGTTGAAAAAATAAAAAAGGTTACATCTGGCTCCACTCCAGAAATAGCAGACATTGTCGATGGAGTATACAATTCTGTACTAATTAATGGAACTCATAAAGCACCCTCTATTCGTGTCGCAGAAGCTTCCAAAATTATAGAGAACTCACAACGTGACGTAAATATCGCTTTCATGAACGAATTAGCAAAAATATTCAATGCTATGGGAATTGATACAAACGATGTCATTGAAGCTGCTGCCAGCAAATGGAATTTCATCAAATTAAAACCGGGATTGGTAGGTGGTCATTGCATATCCGTTGACCCATATTACTTAATTCAAAAAGCACAAGTATATGGTGTACTCCCTCGTATCATGTTTGCTGCTCGTAGATTGAATGACGGTATGGGTGATTATGTGGCCAACCAAACCATTAAGCTAATGAACAAAAAAGGAATATTAGTCAAAGATGCCGCAATATTGCTTCTCGGCATTACTTTTAAAGAGAACTGTCCTGATATCCGTAACACCAAAATTATTGATATTTATCACACGCTTACGGAATATACTCAGAATGTAACAATATACGATCCTTGGGCTGATACGAATCATGTTCAACAGGAATATGGCATTCAACTAACAGACTCCTCTATCAAAACATTAAAAGGTAAATTTGACGCTGTGATTCTTGGAGTTGCTCATACCCAGTTCTTGGATATCAATATTCGGGAGTTTTTAAAAGATAGCATAACAGGTGTGGTTTATGACGTAAAAGGTGTCCTTGACCGACAGCTAATAGACGGACGATTATAATGAAAAAAGTATCTATTCTCATACCTTGTTATAACTCGGAAAAATGGGTCGGTGAAACACTTGACTGCTGCCTTCGCCAGACTTATCCCAACATTGAGATAATCCTTGTTGATGACGGGAGCACAGACAATTCACTGGCCATTGCTCGTGATTATGAAAGAAAGGATGAACGTATCCACGTCTTCAGTCAGCCCAATTCAGGTGGATGCAGGGCGCGAAATTTAGCATTTGAAAAAAGCACAGGAGACTATATCAAATATCTAGATGCAGACGATCTGATGTCTGATGATATGATAGAAATGCAAATGAAGCGGTTAGAAAAAGCAAATGATTCTCTCGCCATATCGACATGCTCATGGCAAGAATTTTGGAATAGCACAAATGTTAAATTCTGCAAACGCTGCATTTATAAAGATTATAACGATCCTATCGAATTACTAACAGACCTTTGGACAAAAAGTGAAATGTTTGCAGTAACATGCTATCTTGTACCTCGTCAGCTTATATCTTTAGTTGGAAAATGGGATGAACAACTTACAAAAAATCAAGATGGAGATTTCTTTTGTCGGGTATTAAGTAAAACTTCAAAAGTTCTATTTTGCAAATCTCCCCAATTTTACTACAGAAGAGGACATTTTTCCGTCAGCACGCAAAACAGCCTATCACCAACTAAAATGCAATCATCACTTGATTCTCGCATCAATTATGAAAAAACAATATTACCCATCCGTAATACGCCCCTTGTTAGACGAGGGTTAGCACTAAACTACTCCATTGTAATGTTCAATTCACCAGTGAATTCAAAATGGTTCAATGAAGCCAAAAGGCGAATTTACGCATTGGGAGAAAAGCCGATACATCCAACCGCAAAAGGAATACAAAAAAAGATAGTCTCTATCATTGGCTTAACCACGTATCTTCAGATTAAAGAATTATTGGAGAAGCATTAAAAAACATCAGAAAATTATTATGCTATTCAACGATTTAAAATTTATATATTTTTTCATTCCAGTCCTAATCATATTCCATTTATTGAATCTGACCAAAAAGAAATGGGTAAAAAATACATTTTTATTGGCAGTAAGCTACCTATTTTATGGATTATTTGAGGCCAAATTTTTGTTTGTACTTATATATATAACAATCATAAACTATGGGATAATCTTGTTGCTATCAAAAAAAAAGGATAAAAGCATACTAACTTTAGGAATCATATTATCATTGCTACCACTGGTATTCTTTAAATACACTTATTTTCTATTGAATGATGTCTTAGGAATAGAGGGAGAAGTGTTTGGAAAAATAATCTTACCTGTAGGAATCTCTTTTTTCACTTTTCAGGCACTGAGTTATACCATCGACATCTACCGACAAAAAGAAAATGTGATACCATCACTACTTGATTTTTCCCTTTACACCGCTTTTTTCCCGACCGTACTTAGTGGACCGATAGAACGTGCCCGTACATTAATGCCTCAAATAAAGAACCTACAACATTGTGATTTTCATCTCATACTAAATGGAATACAATTATTCACATGGGGAGTGTTTCAAAAGATTGTAATAGCAGATAGAATATCAGAATATGTAGGTCATGTCTATGCATATCCAGAAAGCTATGGTACAACTACCATTTTATTAACAATATCCCTATATAGTATCCAGATATATTGTGACTTTGCAGGATATAGTAACATGGCAATAGGCATAGGACGTATGTTAGGATTTTATATTTACAAAAATTTTAATTTTCCCTATTTTTCTACCTCTATCCATGATTTTTGGAAAAAATGGCATATATCACTGACTTCGTGGCTAACAGAATATGTTTATTTTTCATTGGGAGGTAACCGAGTGAAAAAATGGAGATGGATGCTAAACATACTTATTGTATTTCTTGTTAGTGGTATATGGCATGGAGCAGCATGGACATTTATTGTATGGGGGGGGATACACGGTATTTACCAAATTATAGAGCACTATGTGCTTGGTAAGAAGAAGTTCAAAAACAGCTTAAGCAAGATAGTAGCAGGTAGTACCCTCTTTACTATAGTATCGCTTGCATGGGTATTCTTCCGGGCGAACAGTATAGAACAAGCATGGAATGTATTATCCTCATTAGGCAATCTCAATATTCCTCTATTTACGATGTTTGCAACTCAGTTCTTTCTAATGTTATTCATTCTATTCATTTGGTTAATAATTGAACTAACAATATATAAACGTGTAGTGAAAATTACGGAATCCAATGACAATCCTTTTACTTGGATAAATCTCATCTTTATGTCTTTGGCTGCATCAATGATTTGTTTACTAGGAACGAGCGGATCATCATTTGTTTATTTTCAATTTTAAACATGAAAAATATTCACAGACAAATTATAGTGCTATTATGTTTTTTCACCATCGACCTTATCGGAAGCCAAATACTTAAACATGGACTTGACCAAGGTATGGGATTAAATGAACATAGTAAGATTCTAATAGTGGGACATTCCCACCTAATGATGGGACTAGACAAAAGTATATTAGAAGACAGTCTTGGTTGTAAAGTAACAAAACATACACGCAGTGGAGTGGGAATGACAGAACGCAAACTAATGACTCAAATGTTTCTTAATTCTCCATACTCCGACTCACTGAGAGTTATAGTCATTGGAGTTGATCCTTTCTCCTTTAACGAAAATGGTCTTAGCGAAAATTGCTATACATTATTTTATCCTTGGATGGATGATAAATATGTAGGCGAGTATATTAAAAAATCTACTGACCCAGTTACCTACTATACCCACAAACTCTTTCGTTTGTCTAGATATAATGATGACTTAATAAAACAATCTTTAAGAGGTTGGAAACACGATGACCGCAATTATAAGACATCCGTCTTTACAGATTCATTGTTTGAAGCAAATAAAATGAAATGGACACGCAACATCACATTCAACAAACATTTAATGGCTGAGTTAGAACAAACAATCAAACTTTGTATAACCAAGAAAATACACGTTATTTTACTTCAGACCCCTATATTAAAAGTATTAACAGATATACATTCAGATGATTATATAAAAATACTTGATTATTATCAGTTGTTAGACAACTCTTCTAAATACATACATTTCATCAACTATAGTCCTTATTACGATGAAAACTATAATATATTTTTCGACCCTATCCATCTGAATGTAAATGGCCAGAAAATAGTAACTGAAAGATTTATTAAAGACATATCATATTTACTAAAATAAAATGATACAAATAAAAAAAATATTCAAAATGTATCCTAAACCCATTTGGATATTAACATTAATCGAATTTATATTTATATCAAGAAAAACGATATTCAATGTATCTCGCGAGGTCGGTGACTATTCAGCAACTATAGACTCTAGTACGTCATTAGCAATATTAGGTATAGCATGTTCTTTAATATGCATTATCCAATACTCAAAGTTTATAAAATATATTCGTAAACTGATGGCTGCATTAATAATGGTATATATAGTAGCAGCATTAAGTTTTTTATGGGCAGGAAACATATTCTCTATCTTATTCAAAGCAACAGAAGTCCTTGCTAATATTTATATTATTGGTATAATCCTTATATTACTATTTCAATCATGTAACATAAAACAGATTATATATTATATCATTATCTTTTGTTTAATAGCCACTTATTCAGAAGTATTGGCAGAAATGGTGAGAAAGGGACTCAGATTTCATCATACGAATGCATATTCTTATTCAGCAATGATTGCACTTTTATTATGCCTCGGCTCTCTTCGATTCAGTTTATTTAAGTTTACGGAATTGAAATGGCCTATAATATTAGCTTCTATTGCATGGGTCGGTGGTACAAGTACAGCATCTTATATAGCTTGTCTTGCAGGATTATTTTTATTATATTCATCAAACAAAAGTGGGCTGAATATTCAAAATGCCATAATTGTACTCGTCCTATGCATAATATTCTATGCCATTGCTGGTGACATTATTTATTCATTCATTAGAGCTGGACATAGTGAAGCAGAAATGCAAAGTGGAACTGGACGTTCTGTTATCTGGGAAGCTGCTTATATGTCATTTAAAGATAATCCCATTTTAGGTTCCGGTTTTGTAATCGGTGAAAGAGAGTTAGGCCCTAAATACGGTTTTGATTTCCGCCAACTTTCCGCACACAATGCATTTCTATCAGTTCTAGTCAACACAGGCCTAATCGGCTTTTTCATATTTATACGATTTCTTTATAAATGGGGAATAATTCTATATCGAAACTCCCATTGGAATGTATTGTCAACCATTTTACTCCCGATATACATTAGTATTGTGATTAATAGTGCTGCTTGCCCTTCTATTGGTTCAGATTGGGGACCTATCTCATCTTGTATCTACTTAATAATAGGAGTTTCATTTATGCCTACTAAAAAAAACATAAAACCTAGACCCCAATATAAAAATTCCAAATAAAAATTACACATATATTTTCTATTTAACAATAAACTTCTCAGACTTCAAATATTTTATTCATTATGCGAGTATTATATTGCAACCCTGTATTTTTTGAATACAGGCTTCCATTTTATCAAGAACTTATCCGATTATTTCACGGTGAATTTTATGTAATGTATTCACCTATTCGCTATAAAATGTGTAACAAAGAACAACTTTGTGAACAAATTAAGAATCAATTAGGTAAAAATGCCATACCATTGACAAGCGACCACCTGTTTGATACCTATTCAAAGAAATGGGATAAAATGCCTAATATAGAAAAAGGAAAACGAATACCTTTTACCCTTGGTTTAATGCGTGCTATTTCTAAAGTGAATCCCGATATACTAATCACAGAAGGATATTTTCAATGGACACCTTTAGTTTTATTATATGGCATCATTCATCATATCCCCGTATACATGGGATATGAACGTACTTTACATACAGAACGAAATACAGGTAAATTAAAAACCCTACAACGAAAAATATTCAACAAAAAAATTACAGGTTTTTTAGTAAACGGGCAAGAAACTAAACGTTACTTAGAATCATTAGGGGTAACTTCTGAAAAAATACATATAGGAGGAATGAGTGCAGACTCCAAATGGTTAAAAAGCAAGATTACAACATTTACATTAAAAGAAAAGCTAAGTTTTAGATCAAGTTTTAACATTGAAAATACAGGGTTATTATATATGTTCTCCGGTAGAATATCAGAAGCAAAAGGTGTAAGCTATTTATTAAAAGCATGGAAAGAACATATAAAAAAGAATCCCAAAGATGTAATTATATTGATCGGTCATGGAGATAAATATGATTATTACAAAGAAAAATATAAGGATGAAACATCCATACGTTTATTAGGGATGATAAACTATGCTGATATTTATAAATATTATGCCATAGCAGATGTTTTCATATTACCAACTTTGCAAGACAATTGGAGCCTTGTGATCCCTGAAGCCATGGCTTGCGGACTTCCTGTAGCCACCTCTATCTACAATGGTTGTCATGCAGAACTTATACACAAAGAAGAAAATGGGATCACTTTTGATACTTACAAAGAAGAAACATTGATTGCAGCTCTTGACTATTTTCACCATCAAAATTTAAAAGCACTAGGGCAAAAGTCCATTGAATTAGAAGAAATATTCAACACAGAAAATTGTGCACAACGTGTATTCAAAGCCCTAACTCAAAATTAATCAAGAAGAATATGAAAGTAACTATAATTACCGTATGTTTTAATGCGTCAGAAGATTTACAAAAAACATTGAACTCTGTTCTTAATCAAGAATATGCAAATCTTGAATATCTTATTATAGATGGAGGTAGTCAAGACAATACATTAGAACTATTAAAACAATATGAGGTTTTGTTTGTATCTGCAAAAAAGTCATTTCGCTATATATCTGAAAAAGATAATGGTACATATGATGCCATGAATAAAGGTGCACGAATGGCACAAGGAGAATGGATAAATTATATGAATGCAGGGGATAGTTTCTATACAACTACAACTTTACAAGAAGTCTTTTCTCACAAAATAACAGACAATGTGGGAGTCGTTTATGGAGATACATTACAAGTTTTTGACTTTGGAAGCGGAATAGCGAAAGCATCTGATTACATGAAGGATAATCAAATAATGCCATTCTGTCACCAATCTTGTTTTGTAAAAACAAAGCTTATGCAAGAATATCAATTCAACTTAACTTACCGGATTGTAGCTGATCATGACCTTTTCTTTCGACTAACAAAAAATCATATAAAATTTCAATACATCCCTGTAGTCGTAGCCCGATACAATGGTCAGTATGGATTATCAGCTACTAATCCATTAACATTAAGATTAGAAAGATTGCAAATTCATCATGTTACAAAAAAGTGGTATTATCCTATTGCTCTTATGTGGACATATTTACGATATGGATGGATACAAACATTTAAAAATCATATGCCACATTGGATGACTAATGCTTGGATGAAGCATAAAAGAAAATTTATTGTTAGAAACTAATATATATGATCCAATTATCAATAATCATTCCAGTATATAACACAGCATCGTTGATAAACAGATGTCTAGATTCCATATTTAATCAAACTACAACTTATCTTTATGAGGTAATTATTGTAGATGACGGAAGCACAGACAATAGTATTGAAATTATAAAATCCAGAAAAGAAACAAATATAATACTATATCAACAAAAAAATGCAGGACCAGCAGCAGCACGAAACAAAGGTGTAGAACTCGCACATGGAAAATACTGTGCATATCTTGATGCTGACGATTATTGGAAAGAAGGATTCATCGAAAATACTGTAATGTTTTTGGAAAACCATCCGGAGTGTGTAGCAGTTAATGTTGTACAACATCATATAACACTATCTGGTTCATCAATTATCCCTATATGTTATACACAATACACAGAACCTTTTGTTTTAGATGACTTCTTTGCCTTTTGGGCAAAATACATGCATGTATGTACAGGCAGTGTCACCATTCAAACCAAAATATTACGCAGTACTGATGGACAACGAGAAGATTTACGTATTACAGAAGATTTAGAATTTTGGGCACTATTATCTACTTACGGTAATTGGGGAGTTATCCCAAAAATTCTTTTTGTTAGTGATGGTAACAGTATAACTCATTCACAAGGATGGTTAAATAAAATGATTATAAGATGGAATAATGCTACAAGCATTGCAGAATGGGAAAAAAGAATTATTCCACGCCTTCCAGAACTCACAGAATCTTACAAGGAAGCAAGGGGTAAAATTTCAAGAAATTTAACCTACTGCCAAATTCTGTCTGGTCGTCTCTCATTGAGTCGAAATGAGGCTATAAAATATGGTAAGTACTTTAGTAAAGATCTTATCGGAATACTAATGAATATAGCAAAACACTCATCTTTAACCTGGAGAATATTAGCTATTTTTTTGAAGTACAGAGAATATCATCGCAAATGAGTAATAAAATACTATTTATCATGCATTTACCTCCTCCTGTACATGGAGCCTCTATGGTAGGTCAATATATACATGACAGTAAGATTATAAATAACACCTTTGAATGCCATTATCTGAACCTTACATTAGCCAAAGATATAAACGACATAGGAAAAGGAGGTATAAGAAAACTAAAAGATTTTTACAAGCTACTAACACAGATAAGAAAGCAAGTGAAATTCATAGAGCCACAGCTTTGTTATGTAACCCCCAATGCAAAAGGCGGTGCTTTCTACAAAGAATTCTTCGTAGTGCTACTACTGAAAATATTAAACCAAAAAATTATCATTCATTATCATAATAAAGGAGTAGCAACAAGGCAAAGCAAATGGCTTGACAATTTACTCTACAAAATATTTTTCAAAAATATAAAAGTGATTTTATTGGCAGAGAATCTATATCAAGACATAAAGAAATACGTAAAGCACAAAGACGTCTATATCTGCCCTAATGGAATACCTATTAATCCAAATCTTCCTACAATTATAAAAAAAGAATTCAATATTTTGTTTTTGTCAAACATGATGGAAGAAAAAGGAGTATGGGACTTGGTAGAATCATGTAGGATATTAAAGAAAAATGGGAAGTCTGCAAAATGTCATTTTGTAGGTAAATGGAGCGACATTACGGAAGAACAGTTTGCTGCCGAAATCAACAAAAGAGGACTTAAAGAATGCGTATCTGCTTACGGAGCGAAATATAATAATGAGAAAGATACATTTCTACAAAAATCCGATGTATTTGTATTTCCTACCTATTATAATAATGAATGTTTTCCATTAGTCCTGTTAGAAGCTATGGGACAAGGTATTCCTTGTATCAGCACCAATGAAGGAGGTATCCCTGCCATTATAGATAATGGAAAAACCGGATATATAATAGAAAAACACTCCCCAGAAAAAATTGCTGTAAAGATAGAGTATCTAATGGAACATCCCAAACAATGTACAGCGATGGGGAAAGCAGGAAAAGAGAAATTTTTGAAAGAATTTACTTTAGATAAGTTTGAAAACCGAATGAAAGATATACTAAAGGATTGTATAACTTCAATATAGAGTTACATATGGTAAGTACTTACTGTATGGTTCTTGACATTTATACTTTTGTCCCTTACTTTTGCCTCATAATTTTAAAGTAATAATTTTATGAACATGAGTAAATTTTACAGTGTTTTTTTATTTTGTCATCAAACGGATGCTGCTCCTCAGAAGGAATTTCATAGCAGAAGCTAACAAAATAATCGTATTTTTACCATACTATTAGATAAAAACGATATGGTTGATACTAATTTCTATATAACCCGGATGCAAGTGTACAACTTGTTGGGAAAAGAAAACATTGATTGGAAACCAAGGCAAGATGTTAACATCTTGGGAGGGATCAATGACAGTGGCAAATCGACATTGCTAAAATATGGATATTCACTACTGCACAATGGTTTTCTGGATGCAGAACAAACAGAAATGGCGGAAGGGATAGAAATTGAATTCTTGAACGGATATAAACTGAATTGGAAAAAAGAAAAAAGAGTCTGCCGAATATGTACGGGAAGAAGGATATGAATATTATGGCAACCTGAAAGAAATAGATAATGAAGGAAAAATAACGATTCAAAAATTATAAAAACGATTTATGATATCAATCCGAATATGCAAATCATCTTGTCGACTCACGCACCAAGCATGGTGGAAGGCTGGTTTGACCATATAAAGGAGATGGAACAAATTACAAAAGGATAAAAGGATATTTCCTCCAACAGCCTAAAGATGCTCAAAAACATCTTTTTTACATCGAATAGTTTTCTCTTTACAAGAAAAAGCATACCTTTGCAAAGAAATTCTTACCACATCATTCGAAAGCCTGTTCTTCGTGACAGGTAACAGCGTAGCGTACTTATAACCACCCACTCCTTTTTCATAAAACATGTTGAAGCTTAAAACAGTTTCACTCCTGAAGCACAGGAGTGACTTATCGGTATTGCCTGAAGGTAAATTATTGATAAACACGATTAATGCCCATTCATATAATACGGCGCTGAAAGATGCTGAATTTGCAGAAGCCTTGCTCAAAGGCGGAGCACTGATTCCGGACGGGGCAAGCATGGTGCTGGCTTTCAGGTGGCTCCGGAAAGAGAGCATAGAACGTACCGCCGGATGGGATCTTTTTGAATATGAAATGGGACGGTTGAACCGGAAAGGAGGCATTTGCTATTTTCTGGGAAGCAACGGGAATACACTTAAGCTGATCAAAGAAAAAGCTAAAACCATATATCCGAATATTCAGATCAAGACTTACTCTCCTCCCTACAAACCGGAGTTTACACAAGAAGAAAACCAAATGATGATAGATGCCGTAAATGCAGTAAAGCCAGACTTATTATGGATAGGCATGACGGCTCCCAAACAAGAGAAATGGGCATATACGCATCTGGATGAACTGGAGGTGAACGGACACATAGGGACCATTGGAGCGGTATTCGACTTCTTTGCGGGTACGGTGGAACGTGCTCCGGTCTGGTGGCAAGAGCACGGATTGGAATGGCTGTATCGCCTGATCAAAGAGCCTAAACGGATGTGGCGCCGGTATATCATCGGAAATGCCTTGTTCCTATGGAACATCACCAAAGAAAAATTCTCCATATAACATAAATCAATGAGATTAAAAAAAGCAGTATTAACGGTCTGTGTAATGGTGATGGCATCGGGAATCAAGGCACAGTACACCATGGGGACAACGGGGATGATGAACATTCCGACCGCCGAGATGCAGCAGACGGGAACGTTTATGATCGGTGGCAACTACTTGCCCAAAGAACTGAATCCGTTTAAATATAATTCCGGAAACTATTTCGTGAACATCACTTTCTTTTCATTTCTGGAATTGAATTACCGTTGCATCTTGCTGAAAAGTGACTATATGGCTACAAAGCCCAAATTCAATCAGCAGGACAGGTCTTTATCGGTCAGGATACGTCCACTGAAAGAAGGTAAATATTGGCCGGCAGTAGTCATTGGAAGTAACGATCCGTTCAAAGACAAGGGTACAAATTATTTCGCGTCCGTATACGGAGTGGTTACAAAGAACTTTAGGATAGGCGAACATCGACTGGCAGCGACCGCAGGTTACTATCACCCATTGAGTAAAGACAAGTATATCTTACAGGACGGTATATTCGGCGGTCTCAGCTATACTCCCTCCTTTTGCAAACCACTGTCCGTCATAGCCGAGTATGACTCCGACGGATTTAACGTAGGAGCAGCAGCTAAATTATGGAAACATCTCTCACTGAATGTATTTACCCGGGAGTTTAAATGTATTTCTGCCGGAATACGATATGAATGCGTTTTAATCCATTAATCCGTATGAAGAAGAAATTGATAATTATAATCGGCCTGCTCCTCTCCTGCCCTGTCATGATCCATGCGCAAGTGGCCCGTAAACTCAGGGAGCTGGGTCTGGAGAATATCCGGACAGCCGAAGCCGGGGGAACAACCATCGCTGCTTTTGAGGACAATGTATATCGGGGAACTTATCGCGGAATAGGAAAAGCGATTGTCGCCGGAATGGAAGGCATAAGTAACGGAAATCTGGAACTGGTGGCGCTGGACGGAAACGGGATTCCCCAACTGAGTATCTGTCTGCCGGATACATTGATAACCGGTTACAAGGCCGGTAAGATAACACTGAAAGAGGTATACGAACGAATGGAGCTGAGTTACAGCACCGACCGTCCCATGCGGTTATTGAAGGAAAGCACAGAAGTGATCAACCGCTCGGCATGGAAAGCGGACATCGTCCTATATCCGGAAGTGTCTTTAGAGAACTCGACTTTTGAGAAATTATATTCATATACGGTGAATCTGTCTCCTGCCGTGGAAATGGCTTTATGGAAAGGAGCAGAAGCAACAGCACAGGTGGTTTTCCCCATCGCGACCAATATGAAAGGGGAATACCGGAAGATACGGCCGGGGGTGATGACACTCTCACAGGAGATAAGGTTCCGTAACAACTTTCTGGGACGCATCGTGATAGGTAACTTTACCAATCACCGGATCGGCGCACAGGCGGAAGTGAAATACCGCACCGGGAACGGACGGGTGGAACTGGGCGCACAGATAGGAACAACCGGATATTCGGCCATCACGGACGAGGGATGGTATATCGGGACAAGGCAACGCATCAACGCGGCAGTGAAAGGTTCGCTCTATGTTCCGCAATTCAATGTCCAGTTGGATTTACAGGCCGGAAGGTATCTATACGGCGACTACGGGGTAAGAGGTGACTGCACACGCCACTTCGGAGAATATGCCGTGGGAGTATACGCCATGTACGTAGAAGGAGAGATCAACGGGGGCTTTCATTTTGCCATCCCGTTGCCCGGAAAGAAATGGAACCGGAACCATGCTATAAGAATCAAGCCGGCCGAATTCTTTGCAGCCGAATACAGCATGGTGTCATGGGGTGAGTATGCCGATAAGAAAATGGGATATACCTATCAGACACGTCCGGCAGAGAACCGGAGCAGCGGATACTTCCAACCGGAATATATACGATACTTCCTGATCAGAAGTATCGAAAAAGAGAGAAATAAAAAGTAATTTTAATATTTTCTTAACAACAAAAATGATTATGAAAAAAAGTGACTTGTTTAAAATAGGTGTGTTGCTGCTGGCAACCACCTTGGGAACATCCGGATGCTCTTTCGGTGAAGACGAGAAGAAGCCGGAAATAGTAGTGGATCCGGCCGAGAAAACGATAGAATACTATATCGCGGGCAAGGTTACCGAAGGAAGTACTGCTCTGCCCGGTGTGGAAGTAAAAGCAGGCGAGGCTACAGCTACCACAGATGCGGAAGGAGCATACAAACTGACGGTAGACAGTAAGAAAGCATATACCGTTACTTTTACAAAGGAGGGATACCTGAGTATAGATAATGCACAGGCCACCATTGCAGACAATGCGGAGAACCGCAGCATGGTGAGCTTAAGCGTAAAACTAAGCAAACAGAGTCCCGCCCAGAAAATAGACGCTGAAGCTACAGAAGAAACAATTGTAACGGACAAAGGGCATAGCGACATGACAAAGGCGGAAGTAGCCATGATTGTCCCTCCGGGAGCGATTGAAACAACAACCAACGTAAGCATCACCCCTTATGAAGAACCGGCAGCCGCCACAACTACCGTAACAACAGGAACGGTGGAAACTCCGGTGGCTATTGCCAACATCGAAGTGGCAACAACGGAGGCCGTGACACTTGCCCAACCGGTCACGCTGGCAGTGATGAATAAGGCTTCGGAAAATACCACATTTGAAGACGTGGAAGTGTACAACCAGAAAGCGGCAACAAGAGCCGGAGAGAGCTGGGACAAAGTAGCTGATGCCACCTATGACGTGGCATTGAACAGCTATAAATTTACATTACCTGCCGGAGCAACACTGTCCGGTAAGTATTCAATGCGTATCAAAAGTAACAAGACTACCGGATCTGAGCAAATAGGCGAGACAAACATAGAGGAGAAAAAAAGTAACGAAGGGAATATGACAGCAATTCCTGAATACAAAATCAACTTTGAGGCAACAGCCGGATGGGAATACACAGTGACTCCGGAAACAGCATTAGCCAATGCCGGTGTAAACGCCACGGATGCAAAAGGAATGGCATCCATGATCAACAGTGCCATCGAAGCGCAAGAAGGTACGACAGGCATATACAAAGTGAATCAGGAACTGGTGGCCGGTATCAGCGGTAATCATATTCTTTATTACCTGAACCAGGCCAAATATTGCGAAAAGAAATACACGTTCAAAATCAGTGGCGGAAGAACTGTAACGATTACTCTGAAATTTTATACGGGCATGAAGATAACTTACACGAATGTGGAAGCAAGCCAACACTCGGGAGGTAAAGTTTAAAATCTATCCTGCAAACACCATTCTTTTACTAAATTACTAAATTATGAAGCTGAATAATATAAAAACAGTATTGCTTTTGGTAGGAGTGCTAATGACATTCGGAAGTATGAAAGCACAGGACAATCCGTTCAAACCGGAGTGGTTTGTATCGGGAGGTATAAATGGACTATCGGCTTTAAACGGTTCGGCAAGCAACATGCTGGGCGGAAAAGTATCCGGCGGAGTGTGGCTAAACAAGATTATCGGTCTGCGTGTCAACGCAGAGGCCGGTAACGTGTGGCTGAAAGGCGGATACAACGCTGTAACGGCAGGTGCCGGAGCGGACATCATGGTGAGCTTGATGAAGAACTATGCAGATGAAGACAGCAAGTTCCGGCTGAATGCGATTTTCGGACTGGGATACAACTATTATTCATTTGATAACGACTTTCCGAATTTATCGAAAACGAATACGATAAGCGGTAATTTCTCTCTGCAGGCTGCCTTCAAACTGAACGCAAAACTAAGTGTCTTTGCAGAACCGGGAATTAAAATCAGCACCAAGTTCTATGACATGGAAAATAAGGATGATGTGTTTGCCGCCGGCATGATGACCATAGGCGTAATATACAAATTCTAATAACTCAGAAATTCCCCACAGAATACACTGATTGGAACTGGTGAAAATCTGTGCACTCTGTGGGGAATTCAAAAACGGATTGACTAATGAAATTAAGTAAATTCTTCTCGAGCAGAACAGGGAAACGTTTCTATAATCTCTGCTATTGTTGGGGAGCCTGTCTTGTAATTCTGGGAGCTGTATTCAGAATAGCTCACATGCCTTATGATAACCTGTTATTGATGATCGGATTGTTTACAGAAGTATTCATTTTCTTCATTTCCGGATTTGACGAACCGGCAAGAGAATACAAATGGGAAAGAGTATTTCCGCTGTTGAATGACAAAAACGCAAACATAAACCCGAATACGGGAGTAGCAGACACACTGGTGACGGAAAAGTACTTGCAACAACTGAAAAGATTGGAAAGTAACATCGGAAAACTCAATGAAACATACGAAGCACAGATCAAAGGCATGGCCGAACATACCAGGTCGTTGAACGATATGAATTCGGAAGAGTTGAAAAAAGAGATGGAAAAAATGGCAGCATACATTGAATTGCTTAACAAACAATACAGTCAGATGCTGAATGCCATGAACGTGAAAACAGGGAAATAACAGAAACACATGGCCAAATATACATTACCACCAAGACAGAAAATGATAAACCTGCTGTATGTGGTGCTGATTGCCATGCTGGCTATCAATATATCATCGGATGTCTTGGAAGGATATGGACTGATGAACAATGATTATCTTCCGCAGATAGAAAAACTGGAAGAATATAACCGGACTTTACTGGAACGAATCAACAACAGCAGGAACGACAAGGTAACTTTATCTGCACAGAGTATAGAGGCAACAGCAGGTAGGCTGATGGGCATCTTGGAAGAACTGAAAGAAGATATTGCGCGGAAAGCGGACAAAGAAAAATATGAAACGGGAAAACTGAAGGCTAAAGACGACCTGAATGCTGTGCCGGAAGTATTCCTGTCGGTGACCGGAAGTAAAGGCAAAATGCTCAGGCTCTCACTGGAAGCATTCAAAGCGGAGACGCTGTCACTGATTAAAAATGAATCACACCGGAAACTGGTCGGCACTTATCTGGATACGGAAGGACCGGGCAAGGGCATTTCCTGGGAAAAAGAGACGTTCTCCTATCTCCCTGCCATCGGTGGAGTGACATTCATCAACAAAATACAGGAAGAGGTGCTGCTGTGTGTAAACGAAGCATACCGGTCATTGCTGTATGAAGAAGCGGAAGACGGAAAAGGCGGAGCCTTTGTGTTCATCAATGAAGACCAGATGATAGTAAATAGAGACGGAACGGTAGATCTGCCTGTAGTACAGATTACACCCACCTTAACAAGTATCTTGTATACCGACTATGAAAACCCGTTAAATATACTGACTGCGGGAATCCCATTCAACGAGGTGACATTCAATATGACTAATGGAAAGATACTTAAAAGAGGAAATCAATGCATCGCCGTTCCCAATGAAAAAGCACAGACAGCAACCATAACCGCCACACAGATAAAAAACGGAGTGGCAAGACAACTGGCCGAGTATCGATATACCGTAAAGGCATTGCCCGATCCGACACCCTATATCCTCTGTACGGATGACAATGGAAATACAGTGCAATACCGGGGAAATGTACCCATTAACAAACGGCTGGTATCCAACATGACACAATTGGGGGCTTCAATCAGTGATGGTCCGAAAGCCAACTACGAGATTAACAGTTTTGAAATGGTATTGATTAAAGGAAACAGTAAAGCGGTAACTTCAATAACCAACACCGGAAACAAGTTCTCGGCCAGGCAAATGGAATTGATCAGACAGTTGGAAAAAGGAGATAAACTCTATATCACTTCAATTGTCGTGACCGGTCCGGGAAACAAAAAGAAACAGATTGCATCAATAAATGTCGTATTAATATAACAACAACCATGACAGGTATATTGGGATTGAAACAAAATAAATGGATCGTTGGGGCAGCACTGCTACTGACAACTTGTAACTTACAGGCACAGGAACAGCCAAACGTCAAGGAAAAGTTTGAAAGGGGTAATTGGTTTGTATCGGGTGCTCTGAATGGAGAATGGATGACCAAGACTATCGGTAACGTGTATGCAGGCGGCAAAGTCTCCGGAGGAGTATATCTGACACCTTTCTCGGGCTTCAGGGCCACTGCGGAGATTGGTAAGAACCGGATAGAAAATAATGCAGAGGCCACACAACTCAGCGCAAACCTGGATTATATGCTGACTCTGATAGGAAATAATGGATTCAAAAGATTCAACCTGACGGCTATTTTAGGTGCCGGTTTCAACTATTATGACTTTGGAGACAATGACCCGAAATACACAAGAGTAAACACTATTTCGGGCAACTTCTCAATTCAGGCTTCGTACAATGTAAACAGAAAGTTCAGTGTATTTATAGAACCGGGATTGAAGATTTTACCCAAATACTACAACAAGGAACTGAACAACAAAATTTATATGCAAAGCAACCTGACAATCGGACTTGCATATACTTTCAGAGATAAATATCGGAAGAGTATAGATAACAGTACCCAATCACTCTATATGCCGGAAACGGATCTTCTGGAAATAAAGCAGAAAGTAGGGATACTTTGTGAAGAGGTAATGCAAATGAAACAGGAATTAAAGGAACGCCGGAAGATAATGGATGGCCAGAACTTAATGATTGTTCCGCAAAAAGATGCACTCTCCATCGACATCATGTTCGATGAATTCAGTTCATTCGTCAGTGAAGAACAGGGACAGAAGATAGACGGTATAGGTGAATGGATGAAGGATAATAACTCAAGCATCCAAATCATTGCTTTCAGCGATAATCTTACAGACAAGAAAGCAGACCAGGAATTGCGCAGCCGCCGTTCGGAAGCCATCCGGAAAAGATTGATAGAAAAACATCATATCGCGCCCGAACGAATCACCGAATCGACTCCGGAAGCGATGGGATACGAAAACAAAACGGGATGCAATGCCATGATTGTATACATTCCCGAAACTAAATAATAATAACCATTCACACACACTAATTACATGACGATTGCTGTTGATTTTGATGGTACCATCGTAGAACACCGCTATCCGAAGATCGGAGAAGAAATTCCATTCGCCACAGAGACTCTGAAAATGCTGGCAAAAGAACGTCACAAACTGATTTTATGGACTGTACGCGAAGGTGAGTTACTTGAAGAAGCCATTGAATGGTGCCGGCAGCGGGGAGTCTACTTCTATGCCGTCAATAAAGACTATCCGGAAGAAGAAAAGAATCATCACGGATTCTCCCGCAAACTGAAAGCAGACCTTTTTATTGATGACCGAAACCTGGGAGGTTTACCTGACTGGGGAACCATCTACCAGATGATCCATGAACAAAAACCATACGAACCCGTTCTATCTGACAGACAGAAATCGGCCGGTGATTCAAACTGGATAGGGAAACTGCTCGGCAAACGTAACAAATAAAAGGAAAGGAGCAACGATGAATAATCATGTAGTAATTATGGCCGGTGGCATAGGAAGTCGCTTCTGGCCAATGAGTACACCGGAATATCCCAAACAATTCATAGACATATTGGGATGTGGGAAGACGCTGCTACAATTGACAGCCGAAAGATTCGGTAATGTTTGTCCATTGGAAAGCATGTGGGTGGTCACATCTGAAAGATATACAGACATTGTTCGGGAACAATTGCCGGGTATACCGGAAAGCAATATACTGGCAGAGCCTTGCTCCAGAAACACGGCTCCTTGCGTTGCCTATGCTTGCTGGAAAATAAAAAAGAAATATCCGGATGCCAACATAGTGGTCACTCCTTCTGACCAAGTGGTTATTGACACCACTGAATTTCGCAGAGTAATTGACAAAGCACTCTCGTTTACAGACAAAAGCAGTGCCATCATTACACTCGGAATAAAACCCGGACGTCCGGAAACCGGATATGGGTATATTGCCGCAGGCGAACCTATAACAAGGGACAAAGAAATATTCCATGTAGAGTCTTTCAGGGAGAAACCCAATAGGGAGACAGCCGAAAAATATCTGGCAGCAGGTAATTATTTCTGGAATGCAGGGATTTTCGTATGGAATGTGAGAACAATCACAGCTGTTATGCGGGTCTATGCACCGGGCATAGCGCAAATCTTCGACCGGATATATCCCGACTTCTATACGGAACGTGAAGAAGAGACCGTAAAAAAACTATTTCCCACTGCCGAAAGTATTTCGATAGATTATGCGGTGATGGAAAAAGCAGAAGAGATTTATGTGTTACCCGCAAAGTTCGGATGGTCAGATTTAGGAACGTGGGGAGCACTACAGAGTCTGTTGCCCAAAGACCAAGAAGGAAATGCCAAAGTAGGACCGGATGTCCGGATGTATGAAAGTCGGAACTGTATAATACATACCTCACAAGAGAAACGAGTAGTCATACAAGGCCTGAATGACTATATCGTGGCTGAAAAAGACAATATACTGCTTATATGCCAATTATCCGAAGAGCAACGAATCAAAGACTTTTCAAAAGAATAAATGTTGATCCCTTTCAATATTTATAAATCCCGGTTTTAATACCGGGTGTAGGGGCGTCCCGATGCGAATCGTGACTGCTTTTATTTGTTTTGTTTGTGTGTGTTCCTCCGGCCAAGCGTGGTCGGAGGAACATTTTTTATCATCTATGATAAACCGGATACCCTTCCGGCTTCAATTAAGACAGAAAAGAGATCAGCACCCCTGCCGCTACGGCAGACCCGATCACTCCCGAGATATTACTGGCCATGCAATATTGCAATACATGATTTTTAGGATCATATTTCAAGGCAATATCATTGGCGACACGGCTGGCCATAGGAACCGCACTAAGTCCCGTAGCACCAATCAGCGGATTAATCTTTTTCTTCGTAAACAGGTTCACCAGTTTCACAAAGAAGATACCTCCTGCTATAGACAACGCAAAAGCCAGGAATCCTCCTACCACAATGCCGATAGTCGTCCAGTTCAGGAAGGCTTCACTTGTCATAGTGGCTCCTACCGACAAACCCAGAAAAATGGTTGCCGCATTCATTATACTATTCGAAGCTGCGTCAAACAGACGGAAAGTATTGGCACCGATCTCTTTCACCAGGTTACCGAACATCAGCATACCGATCAAAGGCACTGCACTCGGTACAAAAAGAGCTACGACCGTAGTCACCACAATCGGGAAAACAATCTTCAGTACGCGGAGATTTTTAATTTCCGTTTTCGAAGGATATTTCTTTTCCTGCTCTTTCATATTAATGCTCAGTTCCTTCTTGGTACACAAAAGCCGAACGACCAATGGTATGATAACCGGAACCAGTGCCATATAAGAATAGGCGGCAATCGCAATCGGACCCAACAGATGAGGAGCTAACTTAATGGTGGTAAAGATAGCCGTAGGTCCGTCCGCTCCACCGATAATTCCCAAAGAAGCCGCTTCACTGGGTGTAAATCCCATCAGGATAGCTACCAACAATACGGTGAAGATACCCAATTGGGCCGCAGCCCCGAAAATCGACAGACGCAGATTGCGAAGCATCGGCCCGAAGTCCGTCAAAGCTCCCACTCCCATAAAAATGATCGGGGGAAGAAACCCTGTCTTTATAAGCATATAATACACAAAGTTCATCAGTCCCAATTCATGAGCAATATCATGAAGAGGCATCTCCCAGATATTCTTCATTACTCCGTTCACCAGGATCATGCCATTCTCGTCAGCCTGTATCACTCCCATGCCTCCGCCGGGGAAGTTAGCCAACAGCACTCCAAAGGCAATCGGCACCAATAAAAGAGGCTCGTATTGCTTCTTTATACCCAGATACAAGAGAACGAAGGCAATGACATACATCACTAAAAACTGCGGTTCGGCAACAATATTGCTGAAGGCAGTCATATCATATAATTTTTCAAATATTCCGTTCATCATCCTATCTTCATTAATACGTCATCTTCAGAAACCGTATCACCGGGGGTTGCAGAAATAGCCGTTACCGTTCCACCAAATTCGGCACGGATGGCATTATAGGTTTTCATTGCTTCCACGTAGCAAAGCACGTCACCTTCTTTCACTGCATCGCCTACTTTGAGTGGAGTCTCCTGCGCATTCTTCACCAGGAAGAATTTTCCTTCGAGCGGAGAAAGCACCTCTTTTCCCTCACCTGCAGCAGACGGCTGTGAAGCCGGTGCAACAGGCAGTTCCGTATCTCCGTAAGCAACTGTCACCCGGTAAGCTTGCCCGTCTACCTGTACTGTAAGTGTTTTGGGTTTTGCCTCTTCAGCAGGTGCCTGTTCTTTCTCCGCCCTGCGTTTTGCCACATCAGCCAAGAAATCTTCTTTCGCTTTCCCGCTCTTATAAGCTTCATATTGAGCCGGATGCATCGCATATTCAAAGAGTTCTTCATCGTCCTCGCCTATCTCCCACTTCTTTTCTTTCATCAGTTTGCGATATTTGTCAAGATCGTCCGGATAGTTATCCTGCGGATTTCCCTCAAAGAATTTCCTTCCTTCTCTCTCGGCTTTCTCTATTATCTCAGGAGCGAGCTTGCCCGGCAGACGTCCGGCTTTGCCCAGAATCATATCCCAAATATCATCAGCAATCATTCCCCAACGCTCTTTTCCTTTCTCCATCGCGATAACATTCATCATCGAGAGATTTTTCACATACTGGCTGAAAGGAGTTACCAAAGGAGGATATCCGACGCGGGGCCATACATAAGCCACTTCATTGAACAACTTGATCAGAAGCTGATCTTGTGTCATGAAAGGAAGATTGTGTTTTGCCTTATACTTATTAATGGATTCCAGATTCGTTTCCAAATCCGCCATCAGACTTCCCATCATTCCACCCGGAAGTCCCGGAGCTATCAATAATGAATTCATCAGCCGGTTTTTCGGACTGATATACAGTCCCAGAAAGTCGTCCATGAATTCCTGAATCAAGGCACGCACCTTCATATAAGCCTCCATATTAATCTCAGGCACCCGGAATCCCGCATCCTTCAACATAGCCTGCACACTCAACAAATCGGCATGTCCCGTTCCCCACGACAAAGGCTCCATTCCGACATCCACATAATCACACCCGGCTTCACATACTTCCAAAATGCTGGCCATGTTAAAGCCCGGTCCCGCGTGACTGTGATATTGAATAGGAATATCGGGATGTGCAGCTTTGATATTTGCCACAATCTTGCCCAAAGAAACAGGGCGTCCGATACCTGCCATGTCTTTAATGCAAATCTCGTCCGCCCCTAATTTTATCAGTTCCAGTGCCATATTGGTGTAATATTCCACCGTGTGAATCGGCGAATGGGTGATGCAGAGTGAACACTGCGAAATCATTCCTGCATCTTTGGCATAAGTGATGGAAGGTGCAATGTTACGTACATCATTCAGCCCACAGAATGTACGGGTGATATCCGTCCCCTGTGCTTTCTTTACTTTATAAAACAACTTACGCACATCGGCCGGAACCGGACTCATACGAAGCCCGTTAAGGGCACGATCCAACATATGGGTTTGTATTCCGGCTTCATGGAAGGGCTTCGTCCATGCGCGCACAGATTTATTGGGATTCTCACCAAACAATAGATTTACTTGTTCAAAACCACCGCCGTTTGTTTCTACCCGGGCAAAACATCCCATTTCAACAATAGCAGGTGCTACCTTCACTAACTGGTCTACCCGAGGCACATATTTACCGGCAGACTGCCACATGTCTCTAAAAACCAGACTAAATTTTACTTCTCTTTTCATTTCCGTTTTCGGTATTATTCTATAAGATTAATTTTCAGATTTTCTCGATTTTAGTCACTTTCCCTTTTCCTTGTGTCACTACATTGACAGCCGCTGTAATGGCTGCAACAATATTACCGGGAATAGGAGCTGATACTTTAGCTCCCTGTTTCACAAGAGGTTGTTCCTCAGGGGCATATTTATTAACTAAAGAGATGAGTAATTTTCCTAAATAGATCACAAGAAGGAGAATAGCAAAGACAGTTGCCATTCCCACTACCATCAGCAGAAGCGCTGTTTCCAGATTTTCCATATAAATTAAATTATTAGTAAACAATGTCGATTTGCTAAAAATCGTTCGAATTTAGCAATAATTTATTAATAAGTGAAAGACAAAAAACTTAAAAAACACAAAAGCGACCAGGCGGCTCAAAATGTGTAATTACATTTTAAACCGCCTGATCGCTTTCATCTTAGCTCTAATTTTTTACTTTTGCACTATGGGTATTGGTGCAGCCGCAGACGAAATAAACCCTTTCAGACTCTTCAAATAATCGATAAAAGCCGTGGTTGTTTCAAGTTTCTGATTATTAAAATCTCCTATTTCATAACCTGAAAATAATTTGCTGTCATAACCGTCACCACCGGAAGTAATGAAAGCATCCAACACAACAATACATTTATCGTCATCACGGATTATCTTATTGGTACGGCAGTCGGTTATCGTTTCAATATTTCCTTTAGAATTCAAATGTAATTTTAAGTAAGAAGTTTGCAGAAAACCATTTTTATTTCTGCGTCCATCGTCCAACAACTGCTTCAATCGTTCACCCGTAAATTCATAAGCCACCACATTGCCACCGAATGGAAGCACATTACCGGCACGCAACCTTGTGACCTTTCCGGCCGGAATACTGGCACGTAAGCCCCCGTAATGATTCACTCCAATCACTGGTAATTTTTTCAATTCATCCGCCACACATTCACTTTGCAAGAAACTCTGCACGTAGGCAGCAGTCACATAAGCTCCCACAGATGTATAGTCCCACTTATTGACGGTACGGTCATGGATCAAAGCATCCTTAGCATTAGTCAAACTATCCGACAATCCATATTCTTCCAGTACATTATTGACCAATGAATCAATATATGGATTCGAAACCTCACCGGTACGAATAGTATCGCCACCGATATAAGAAACCTTACAACTCCCTCCTTCTCTGACAACCTTGAAATCCAGTTTACCGACGTGTGTACCGTTGACTCCTGCCTGAATGATGGGAACATCGTTCACCTTACTAAGCACCACTTCATGGGAATGACCGGAAATGATAGCGTCCACTCCATTAAGATAAGGAAGTGACTTGGCATTCTCTTCTTCAATAATATCTTTATTTTTCATATTGGTACCAATGTGCATCAGAAGCACCACCAGATCCACCTTCCCCTCTTTCTTCAACCGGCAAGCCGTCTCGACACGGGCAACATATGTGGGATGTACAAAAGCCAATCCTTTGATATTTTCCGGACTCGTCTTATGGGCAGTTTCCGTTGTTGTCAATCCAACAAAAGCAACACGCACCATTCCTCCGTTTTTCATCTCCAGATTCACAATCCGGTAAGGTTTTGCCCACTCCAACGAATCCCCCCGTTCTGAAATGATATTGGCAGCTACAAAGTTCATATATACTTTGGCTGTATCCGTCAGATAAGGTAATCCCCAGTCAAATTCATGGTTACCTACCGCTGACATCTTGACATCCATCTCCCGAAACATTTCAGGCAACGGATTACCTCTTGTTATTCTTGAGAAATAACTCCCGCTGAAATTATCGCCGACCGAAAGCACTATTGTATTTTTATTTTGTTCTTTCTGAGTCAAGATAGTTTGTACTAATTTCCCTGCCCCGGGCACTCCCTTATCGCTGGCAAAGGCCCCATGGAAATCGTTAAACGATACCAAAGACAACGTATCCACCGATACGCATTCGTTTACCGATACTTCTGTTTGCGACTTATGTTCTTTTTTCTTCTTTGTTTTCAGAGGTGTCTGAGCCCATGTTCCTGCAAGAAGACAGAAAAGCAGCCCTAATGAAGCAGCTCTTTGAAAGTATAATTTTTCCATAGCAATTTATTTTAAGTATTTTCTCACAAAGGTAAAAGAAATATATTCAAAAGCAATTCGTTTCCCGGAAAAGTAAAATTTAGTTTTCTTGTATTCCCATATATATAAAGGAAAGCCGGCCGGAATTTTTCAAATATTCCAGCCGGCTTTCCTTTATAATACTGATACAATGAATCTATTATATCTTCTTAATCGTATCTACCACCCTCCTGATATCTTCATCTGTCAATGTAGGTCCCGAAGGCAGACAAAGCCCGATATCGAACAACCTCTCACTCGTACCATTCCCGTAAAACGGAGCATCCGTAAACACAGGCTGAAGATGCATCGGCTTCCACAAAGGACGAGTCTCTATGTTTGCGGCATCCAGCTTCAGGCGAAGATCCTCACGACTCTTGCCCGCAAGCTTCGGATCAACCAGAATACAAGTCAGCCAAAAATTGGAAGCAAACCGCGAATCAGGATTCTGAAGAACCGTTATACCGGGAACGTCCTTAAGCAGCTCCGTATAAAGAGTATGTATAGCCCGTCTTCGGGCAATATGTTCATCGAGGACAAACATCTGCCCACGACCGATACCCGCACAGATATTGCTCATACGGTAATTGTAGCCGATATGGGTATGCTGGTAATGCGGAGCGGCATCACGAGCCTGCGTCGCATAGAACTTTGTTTGCCGGGCCTCCTCTTCCGTACGGCAGATCAGAGCACCTCCACCGGAAGTCGTGATCATCTTGTTGCCATTGAAAGAGAGTGCGGCCAGTTCACCGAATGTGCCACACTTCCGTCCGTTCAGTTCCGAACCCAAAGCCTCGGCAGCATCCTCCAATACGGGGATACCATAACGCCCCGCAATATCCATGATCTCGTCCATCTTGGCAGGCATACCGTAAAGGTGAACGGGAATGATCGCTTTCGGCAACCTGCCCGTCTTGCGCAAACGGTCCTTTATAGCCTCCTCGAGCAATACCGGATCCATATTCCAGGTATCCTTCTCACTGTCCACAAAAACAGGTTTGGCCTCCAGATAAGAAATCGGATTGGCAGAGGCGGCAAAAGTAAAGCTTTGGCAGATCACTTCATCACCGGGCTTCACATCCAGAAGAATCAAGCCCAAGTGAAGTGCAGCCGTTCCCGCACTCAAAGCCACCACATGGCGGTCTTCATGCAAATATTCGGCCAAAGATTGCTCAAAGGCATCCACGTTAGGTCCCAAAGGAACTACCCAGTTCGTATCAAAGGCCTCTTTTATAAAGTCTTGCTCACGGCCACCCATGTGAGCAAGCGAAAGCCAGATTCGTTTGTTCATAACGAAATTATCTATGTTTATTTGATTTTCTTACGTAGTAAGGAATAAAAAGGAAAGATAGCAATACATATATTTTTAAACAAAACAATCTAATAAAATGGCACATTGTTTTTCAACTATCCATATGATTAAATATATAATAATTTTATATCAACATAAATTTATTCACTAGACGGGACAAACATCAGTTTTTCTTTGTATCGATAAAACAAAGTTGAATCATCACCAACATTCTTATCAACAATCATCCCTGCCTGAATTTTATTTCTATTTCCAATAATTATATCTGGAACAGTTGTTACTCGAATACCCATATAATTGGCATCTCCTACAATGGTATGTCCACATAATAAAGCTGTTGCAAAAAAATTAAAATCACCGACTTTTGAATCGTGACTAATAATACTTTGAGAAGTTAGCAAATTAAAGTTCCCTAAAAGGACATTTGGACCAATCATAACAAAAGGGCACAATATATTTCCCTCACCAATCTTAGCTGTTTTTGCCACAATTGCGGTAGGATGAATCAAAGTCATAAATTTACCATTACGAGCTTTTATTATCTCCACTATTTTTCTTTTAACTTCACTATTACCTAAAGCCAAAATAAAATGATCCTCCTCTTGAACTTGATAATCTTCTAACAGCCCTAAATATGAATGGGCTAATTGATATTCTTTCCAACTATCAATACCCGACACTCCATATGTCAAATATCCCTTTATTTCAAAGGTACAATCATTTCCCCAACTTCCATCCTCCAAATAAGAGGTTAATTCAGCAGCTACAGCCCCAGTTCCTATAAATACAATTTTTTTATTCATAAAGCCAACTTCATATCATAAGTATCTAATTCAAAACATTCACCATGCCCAGGACAGACGACCAATTTTTTTCCTTTCATTTTCTCTATTACCTCCAATGTATCTATTAATTCCGATCTAGATCCTGTATACAGTTTCGTTACCGTACGTATACCTTTTATCAAAGTATCACCTGTGAATAAATAATGGTCTATTTTAAAAAAGACTCCAGCATTAGTATGGCCCCTTGCATTCTCAAAGTAAATATCATATCCTTCCCACAAAAATTTGAATTGTACATCTTCTAAAAGAATATCAACTTTAGATATAATAAATCCTTTTTGATTATAAAACAAAGAATGATTTCTTTTTGCATCTCTGATAGCAAAAGCGCATTGTTTAGAGCATATAATCCGAGTGCTGTACTTATTCACCAAATAATTACATCCCCATATATGATCAAAATGCTCATGAGTCAAAATAATGTATTCAGGAATAAGTTTATTCTTCTCTAAGACCATATCTATTACAGCACAATTTTCACTCCCCGGATCCACAACAACACATCTCAGGCCTACAACTTTATCAAAAAGGATAAAGCAATTAGAATTCACAGGCTCATTTTCTATTCGTAATAATTCTAATGCCATCAACCTGTTATATTAATAATCCGTCCACCATCTACAACCAATTGTTGCCCGGTTATCCATCTTGCCTTATCAGATAGCAGAAAACTCACTGCATTATAAACATCTTCAGGTCTTCCTAACCCTAAAGGATATGTCACAAGCATCCTTTTTGCAACCTCTTCATTCTCAAATATAGATTGCGTCATTTGAGTTTGAACAGCCCCTGGCAACACAGAGTTTATCCTCACATTCGGTGCCAACTCTATAGCCAAACATCTCATTAAACCATCCAACGCAGCTTTAGAAGCCGCATAACTACTGAACGCCTTTGCACCACGGTTACTTATATTACTTGAAATAAAAACCGCACTTTTAAGAGATGATTTATTAACTTTCTTCGAAACTAAAAGTTTAATGATTAGAGCCACTGAAAATACATTGGTATTAAATGTTGTATATAGATTGGACAAGTTTACCAATTTTAATGGTAACATCTTCATGAAACCAGCACAATGAACAAAATGAGATATTGAGATATCTTCCAAATCAATAAAAGTCCTCAATTTATCTTCTAATGTATGCGTATCTTCTAAATCTGCGGCCCAAATTAGATGAGAGCCCTCCTTATCACAGTCCTGTAAGACAGACATTAATTTGTCTTCATTTCTCCCATTCAAAATAACATTATAATTCTCTGATAATTTAATAGCAATGATTCTACCTATTCCAGACGAAGCTCCAGTGATTATAACATTCTGTCTTTTTTTCATATCATATTTTATTGGGCAGTAAATCCACCATCCACACTAATAATTGCTCCTGTTATCCATTTCGACATATCAGACAACAAAAATAAAACAGAATTAGCCACATCTTCCGCTTCCCCCAGTCCCAATGGATGTAAAGTACTTAGATGATCAACATAATCTTCCGAAAAAGAAGAAGATACATTCTCCATCATCTTAGTTTTTATAAACCCAGGAGCAATACAATTTACACGTACTTTCTTAGGTGCCAACTCAATAGACAATGCTTTGGTAATTCCTTGAATAGCCCCTTTAGAAAGTGCATACCCAACATTGGCAGCGGAACCAACCAAACCATAAACCGACGAAATCAAAACAATAGTGCCATGCTCACCCGCATACACATTTCTATTCATCAATATTTTTGCTAATTCAACCGCAGCATAAGCATTTACAGTATAAAGTTTTTCACAATGGGCTGCTGATACGGTTTTCAACGGTGAAATATATGGAAGTCCCGCGCAATGCACAAATCCATTCAACTTTCCGAACGAGCTAATAGAAGATAGGATACATCCTTTAAACTCTTC
The DNA here is from genome assembly GCF_018860125.1 of Bacteroides sp. HF-4919. Taxonomy (NCBI): domain Bacteria; kingdom Pseudomonadati; phylum Bacteroidota; class Bacteroidia; order Bacteroidales; family Bacteroidaceae; genus Bacteroides; species Bacteroides sp. HF-4919. The sequence goes on along the minus strand of NZ_JAHKNF010000018.1, from coordinate 18,504 downwards.
TGGAAAAGACAAATCCATTTTTAGAATCATTGTTTCTCCTACACAGTCTTTCTTCGTTATTTGGAGCCCATCTTCATTTATATCTACTAAAATTAAACGTGCTCCACATTTAGATAACAAAATACTAGTAGCACGCCCCATTCCTGAGGCTGCACCAGTTATCAAATAACTCCTTCCTGAAAGATTTAATAAATCTAATTCCATAATTCTATTTAGACTTTGAATCTATAAGTTCCTTTAATCCTCCAACAGTTTTTGCCTCAGTAATCTCTTTGGCATTTAAAGTGATCTTATAACTTTCATCAGCAAAAGCTATAATCGAAAGAATAGTTAAAGAATCCCAAGCCTCAAAAGATTTTAATTCATCTGACACGTTCACCGTATCTTCTTCGAGTAATTCTGCAATTTGTTCTAAAAATTGTTCCATAATTAATAATTTATTTGTTCACAAAAAGATAAATTCCCAACTTTCATTAATAAGCTCCCCCACGTCAGCCCAACTCCAAAACCTGCAAAACAAAGGTTCAGTTCCTCTTTTAATAATCTCTTCTCTAAATTAAAAGTAATATTTGTAGGAATAGATACTCCACTGGCATTCCCAAAGTTTTCCACAATATTACTAGGAAGTTTTTCATAAGGAACTCCTATTTTATCAGCCAATTTATGTAACATAAACCTATTCGGCTGATGAAACATGTAATAATCTACACAATCTTTATCTATAGCTGCATCTTCTAACAAAGAATTAATCATGGGAGGGACTTCTATCTGAACAAAATTAAAAACCTCATCGCCTTTCATTACAAGATTATCCCTTGAACGAAAATTCCCATTAACATCTTCTTTCATCACAGCGGTTTCAACCGACGATGGTTCTCGAAAGCCCCCTGCCGGAATCATTAGTGCTTCAGCCCTACTCCCATCCATTTGTATTCTACCATAAATAACAGAATCACAATTAGAGCGTTCCACAATAGTAACAGATGCACCATCCCCTATCAAAGGATTACTATTACGATCTCTTTTAGACACTTTCTGACTTAATACATCAGCATTCAGCAAAACGACTTTATTTATCTCTGGCTGATCAAGCAGCATAAAAGACTGAATTAAACCTATAATAAATCCAGCACAACCTTGATTAATATCCAAACAAATCATATCCCGCTTTAATCCCAGTTTTCCTTGGATAATATTACTTGTAGGTGGCATAAAATGATCAGGAGATTGCGTTACAAGAACTAAAGCATCTATTTCATCTCTACTAATCTTTCCGCTTTCAATTAGATAGTTCAAACCATAGCAGCATAAATCAGATACACAAACACCCTTTTCCACAATACGATGCTTATTATATCCCATAGCTAATTTCAATTTCAAAGATTTTGCATGTGAGAAATTATAATTATCCATTTCATCTTCAAACAAAACTTCTTTATCAGGCAATATTGTCAATATACCCGATATTTTTTTATTATGAAATAACAACTTCATTAGACAACTCCATTCTTTTTTAGAAGTCCGATAATACTCTCTAAAGAAGAAAAATTTTCTGGCAATACATCAACACCATCAATGGAAATGCCAAAAGTAGAATCCAATTCATTTACCAAATTAATTACATCAAACGAATCTAGCATACCTTCTTCTATAAAGTTAACCGGTTCATTGAAATCAAATTCAGGCCTTAGACCATTTAGAATTACTACAATCTTTTCTTTCATATATATATTATTTTTTAATTAAAACATAATCATATAGTTTCTCTGGGGAAAAGCCATAATGCAAATACCGTTTTATCGCATTCTCATTTCTTGAGATTACCCAAAACATCTGCCGTTTCGATAAAGCACCTTCATGCATGAAAGCATTGAACAATTTTGCTCCAATTTTTTTTTCACGAAACTCTGGTATGACAAACCAATATCTTAAATAAAGTGTTACTCCAGTAAGTTCATAAATAATGAAACCACTTATAGAACCATTCTGTTTATAAACCAGTACTGTCCCATTTTTTACAAAATGGCCTAATTCTTCTTCTGATGGTATTTGTTCTGACAGTGGATCAAAACAAGCATCAAGCAATATTTTTATCGTTTCAACATCACCCAGCACTCCCTTTTTTATGTGTTCATCTATAGGAAGAGAAACATTCGGATATCCTGTCCTACTCATCCGATAGAGCAATTCATACTCTTCAAATCCCCAAAGTACAAACTTGTTTTTAAGTGGTAATATAGAGTCATTTCCCACTAAGTCAACGACACAAGTACCTATGTAGTTTCGAAAGAATTTTACTAAAGCTTTATTTAAAGCACGCATATCAGTTGAGATAAAATAAAGATAAGAGTAAGTCTCATTCCGCTTAATCAATAAAAAGCAATCATCAAATGATTCATAAAAGAAGGCATTACGATCTATCCATAAAGAATGCTTAAAATGATCAAGAAAAAAATTTGTAATAAACCCCTTTCTTTCACTCCTTATCTGCTGAATTAGCATTTGGACGTCATTGATCGATTGTAAATTATCCATTAATCTGTTTATTATAGAACAAACGATCAATTTTACCATTGGTATTACGTCGTAATTCATCCAATCGATAAAAAGCTGTAGGTAACATATACTTAGGAAGTTCCTTTCCTATTTTAGTCCTAAACTCCGCTGGTGAAATTTCTTCTGCCGATTCGTAGAACAGAGTTATTTCCTTATGCACAAAATTATAAACAATACATCCATTGTTCACTAACTTCAACTTATTTATTATAATATGTTCTATCTCTCCCAGTTCCGTACGATATCCCATATGTTTTACCAAACTATCTTTTCTGCCTTTGAAAACAATCTCTCCCAAGGCATTAACATATACAATGTCACCCGTACGATAGATAAGCTCAGGATAAGCACTATTTAATGGATTTTGCACAAAAGCAGCAGCTGTCTTTTCCGGATTATTATAATACCCCATTGCTAAAGAACTTCCTCTAACACACAACTCCCCCTCTTCATTTACTTTTGTAACAAGTTTATTATCCTCATTGAGTATCAACACATCCGTATTCCGGCAAGGGAAGCCAATAGGTATAGGTTCTTCATCTTTTATATCTCTATCTACAATATAATATGTACAATCTAAAGTAATCTCAATAGGCCCATATAAGTTAGCAAACATAGTATTTGGCAATTGTTTTTTCCAATAGTTAAATTGTTTAGTCGGAAATACTTCTCCTGCGAACCAAACAGTTTTCAAGTCAGGTAACTTTATTGAGGTCAATAGATTCATGTTAGCAATATTAACCATGATAGTAGGTACCCAAAAAAGAAACGTAACTTTATATTTTTCCAATAATTGTAATATAGAAGCAGGAAAAGCAGACAAATGCTCTGGGATTACTACAATAGTATTCCCCTTTGCCATCAACATACAAAGTTCAAAACTATATATATCAAATACTAATGGAGATAATGAGCCTATCACTTCATCGTTTGAGAACTTAAATACATCTAACGCCCATTCAGTAAAATCAAAGAAGCTTCTATGATTTAGTACCACTCCTTTAGGGGTACCGGTAGATCCAGACGTATTAATAATACACAAGGGATCAGTATCAACTAGTTTTTGCAAACGAATGTCTAATAGCTCATCATCAATAGACAAGTCCCAATCCACCTCATCTAAGTTTACTACTTGTATAGAATCAGGTAGAATTCCTGATATATTTTTAAGATATTGATTATTAGTAACAATTATGGCTGGAGTGATTAAATCTATTATATTTTTTATACGTTCGGAAGGTGTTTTCACATCTAAATTCATATAAAAATTACCAGAATAGATTATAGCTAAGTCCGCACAAACACTTTCAATACTTTTATTCAAATAGACAGCTATTGGCTTTTTCAGAACATTGGCATTCGATGCAAAATTGTAAGCTAATGTATGAACTTTATCATCTAATGAAGAGAAAGTTATTTCTCTATCTCGATCTATAACAGCAATTTTATTAGGAAATAAGTGTACTGTTTCTTTAAAATACTCAATAATATTGATCTTCATTTTACCATTATTTAATTATTACCATTAAACGCTTCCATAGTTGCACACGAATCTGAACTAATTCCTTCGCGTGTGAATACTTTCTTTACTGTTAAAAACAGAATTTTCAAATCAAGAGAGAAGGAGCAATGATCAACATACCATACATCCAATTCAAACCTTCTTGTCCATGATATAGCATTACGCCCATTCACCTGTGCCCAACCAGTAATACCAGGTCTTATTTCGTGTCTCCGAGCCTGTTCAGTATTGTATAAGGACAAATACTGAGGAAGCAAAGGACGTGGTCCAATCAAAGCCATATCGCCTTTCAATACATTAATCAATTGTGGAAGCTCGTCAATCGAAGTAGAACGAACAAACTTACCAACCTTCGTTAATCGTTTATCATCCGGTAGTAAATTCCCTTCTGCATCACGTTCATCTGTCATGGTTTTAAATTTGATGACTTTAAAGATTTTACCATGCCGTCCGGGCCTCTCCTGAAGAAAAAAAGCACCGGCACCTTTATTGGCAAAATGAAGCCAAAGAGTTACGAGAAGCAATACGGGCCAGATAATAATCAGGACAAAAAACACGACAATAAAATCGATTAATCGTTTAATAACATACTGATACATACTTACTCAAAATGTTTCATTATCATCCGGTACCCTCTTTCTACTGTATAATTGGATTTCAAGTATTCATACCCTTTCTCGCCCATCACTTTTATTTTTTCTCTGTCTGCAGATAAGGAATCCACCATTTCCATAAATGTATCCAAATTCCCATTTTCTGTCCAAAAGCCATAACCATTCCGTTCAGCAATCCGCCCGATATCCGTATTCATGTCTGTAGCCAATAAAACGGGCATCCGGTTTTCTAAATAAGAGAGTAAACGGGAAGGATAATTGGGGATGGTAAAACGTCTGTCAAGGAAAATCAAACCGACGTCACAAGCCTTTACCAAATCATCATACTCTTTCTTTGGAAGTGAAGAAAGTAGCATTGAATTATCCGGATTATTTGTCTCAAACCAAGACTTTATCTTGCCATATTCAGTGCCACTGCCTACAATGATGAAATAACTGTCATTACGTTCCTCGTTTGCGGCTATCACGTCCAACAAGAAAATCAGACCTTGTGGACGCCCCAAATTGCCACCATATATAAAAAGAGTCTTATTAATTGGAATATGCAATTTCTGCAATATGTTTTTTCTTGCAGTTGAAGTCATTAATGGCTTCTCTAACAATTTAATACTATTGGGGCATATCTCTACTCTATCAGCCTTTATTTCCGGATTATGTGTCAACACATAATCCACATTGGCAGGAGACATACAGCCTATAAAGTCCGATATCTGATATAAAACCTCCTCTTTTTTACGGAAAAGTCTATAAATTAAGCTTCTCTTCGAAAACATTCCCAAATCAACGGCATTTTGAGGAAAAATATCTTTCAATAAAAGATAACTTTTCGCCTTACAGCGTTTCTTTTGTGAACTGATGACCCTATTGAAAGTAATGGGAGGAGTTGAATAAAGTATCAAATCAAACTGGATATCCTTCCAATATCTCTTTATGGCACATTGATACTGCATCTCCAATAACAATGTACCGATGCCTTTCTCCACCACATTGCTCTTTTGGATATTCAATGTCTTCACCCTCAATATTTGAGCGCCATAACTCTCTTTTATTGAAGTAGATTCATGAAAGCGACGTTCGGCGGGAACAACCATATAGACCCTATGCCCATGACAAATAAATTCCCGCATCAAGTCCGTGTATATCCCCCGTTCAGAAAGATCTGCAACACGGTTAAGGGTCAGAAACAAAATATTCATTTCGATATTATCAGGATTTTCTCCAGACGATTTTGTTTACTATTCCTGTATAACTTTGAATCAACTTCACCACCTTTGTCGATACATTTCGATCCATATAATCCGGAACAGGGACACCATTATCACCATTCCTATTCATTTCCACAGCAGTATCTACAGCTTGAAGCAAAGAGGCTTTATCAATCCCCGCAAGAATAAAACATCCCTTATCCAAAGCTGCGGGACGTTCGGTACTTGTGCGAATACAAACAGCCGGAAAAGAGTGACCGACAGAAGTGAAAAAAGAACTTTCCTCCGGTAATGTCCCGCTATCACTGACCACGGCATAAGCATGCATCTGCAAGCAGTTATAGTCATGGAAACCCAGAGGGGCATGCCGAATCACCCGGCTATCCAATTCGAAACCACTTGATTCCAAACGGTTACGGCTACGAGGATGGCAACTGTAAAGTACAGGCATGTCATACTTTTCAGCCATCGCGTTTATGCCTTCAAACAATGAAGCGAAGTTCTTGTCAGTATCAATATTCTCTTCCCGATGTGCAGACAGCAGGATATATTGTCTTTTCCTCAAACCCAATCTGGCGTGGATATCCGAGGATTCTATAGCAGAAAGATTCTCAGACAGAACCTCGGCCATCGGAGAACCGGTTACATAAGTACGTTCCTTTGCCACACCCGAAGCATTCAGATACCGTCTGGCATGCTCCGAATAGCAAAGATTCATATCAGAAATAATGTCCACAATACGCCGGTTTGTCTCTTCAGGAAGGCACTCATCAAAGCAACGGTTACCGGCTTCCATATGAAAAATAGGAATATGCAAGCGTTTAGCGCTGATTACACTTAGGCAAGAATTGGTATCACCGAGAACCAAAACGGCATCAGGGCGTAAGTGTGACATCAGTTTATAGCTCGCATTCAAAATATTACCCATTGTCGAACCCAAATCATCCCCCACAGCATCCATATAGACATCCGGAGCCTGTAAGCTCAGGTCATGAAAAAAGACTCCGTTCAGATTATAATCATAATTCTGTCCGGTATGAGCCAAAATACAATCAAAATATTGACGGCATTTATTTATTACGGCAGTCAACCGGATAATCTCCGGACGGGTACCGACTATAATCAACAGTCTCAGTTTGCCATTATACCGAAACTTGATATCTGAATAATCCAGTTTGATTTCCATAATGCTATTAAACTTCTTCAAAATAAGTATCCGGCCTACCGGGATCAAAACACTCGTTACACCACATGAAAGTTACCATATCCGTATCACCCAGATTCTCAATATTATGGGTATAACCGGTAGGAATATCAATTACTTCAAGCTTATCACCTGAAACAAAATATTCTAGAATCTCAGAGGATGAATCATGTATGTTACGAAAACGGATAACACCTTGACCACTTACAACCACAAACTTTTCGTTTTTGGTATGATGCCAATGGTTACCTTTTGTAATATGTGGCTTGGAAATATTAACAGAGAACTGTCCCTGATCCGTACTGCGGATAATCTCCGTGAAACTGCCACGGGCATCCACATTCATCTTCAAAGGATAGCCAAATCCATCTTTCGGCAGATAAGAGAGATAGGTGGAGTAAAGTTTCTTAGTAAAAGCATCTCCCACATGGGGAACCCTCAAGTTGTTACGGTTCTCACGAAAAGAATATAGCAATTCCACAATTGCTCCCAAAGTAACAGTATATACAGCAGATACTTTACAATAAGCTCCTTCCCGGTGTTCATTACCCGTCAAAGCGGAGATTAATTCATCCACAACATCATCTATATATACAAGATTCATCTCCACATTCGGATCATTGACCTGAATGGGAAGATCACGGGCTATGTTATAGCAAAAAGTAGCTATTGCACTATTATAATTAGGGCGACACCATTTACCAAAGACATTGGGAAAACGGTATACCAACACCTTCGATCCCGTTTCCCGGGAATACTCAAACAACAATTGTTCACCCGCCCGTTTAGAAGCTCCATAAGGATTATCCAAAGCGGCTTGTGTAGAAGAGGATATCATGATAGGGCAAGTATTTCCATGTCTCTTCAATGAAGCAAGAAGCGTAGAAGCAAAACCAAAGTTCCCTTTCATAAATTCAGACTGATCCAGTGGACGGTTTACACCGGCCAGATTAAAAATGAAATCAGCCTGTCGGCAATAGTCATCCAATTCAGAAGGGTCACTATCTACATCATATTCAAAAATGACCAACTCGTTTCCGGACAAAGCGTAATTTTTTGCTTTGCCACTTTGAATATTGCGCAATTGGGATACAAGATTCCGCCCGACGAAACCTTTCGCACCGGTTACTAAAACTTTCATAAATAAAGAGGAATTAATTTATTTGACCTTGATTACTATCAATTCTATTTTTCAAGACCAAGATCTTCGCGAATGAAATCAAGTTTCAAGAGAAGTTCTTTCATTCCCTCAACATCAAGACGACGGGTATTATGAGAATGGTAATCTTCTATTTTGGAGACCTCCTCACTTCCTTCCACAAAAAACTTATCATAATTTAAATCACGCGTATCACATGGGATACGATAATAATCACCCATATCCTCTGCTTTAGACATCTCTTCACGGGTAACAAGAGTTTCATAGAGTTTCTCACCATGGCGGGTACCAATCACTTTGACATCCGCATTACTATGGTAAAGAGACTTTAATGCATCGGCTAATACACCCAGAGTGGCAGCGGGCGCCTTCTGAACAAACAAATCACCATTTTTTCCATGCTGAAAGGCATAAATCACCAAGTCGACAGCATCATCCAAAGTCATCATGAAGCGGGTCATGTTGGGATCTGTTATTGTTATTGGATTACATTTCTTAATTTGCTCTACCCACAAGGGTATCACAGAACCACGGCTGGCCATAACATTCCCATAACGGGTACAGCAAATCGTTGTTCCTCCACAATTACCCAACTGACGACCTTTGGCGATAGCGACTTTCTCCATCATGGCTTTGCTGATACCCATCGCATTTATAGGATAGGCAGCTTTATCGGTAGAAAGTACCACCACATTTTTAACACCGTGAGCTATGGCGGAATCCAACACATTCTCCGTACCGAGAACATTAGTCCTAACCGCTTGTGTGGGGAAAAACTCACAGGAAGGGACTTGCTTCAGCGCAGCGGCATGGAAAATATAATCCACTCCATTCATAACTCCATCCACAGAGCGCTTGTCACGGACATCGCCAATATAGAATTTTACTTTAGGATTCTGAAGATGGTGACGCATATCATCTTGTTTCTTTTCATCACGAGAGAATATACGAATCTCCCTGATATCGGAATCAAGAAAACGACGTAAAACCGCATTGCCGAAAGAACCTGTTCCACCGGTAATTAAAAGTATCTTATTATCAAACACAATATATTATTTTAATAGTTCCCTAAACTCCTCACGTCTCTTCTCTAAAGAAAAAGTTTCATGAATATAATTATAACCATCAATGAGTTTATTATAATCAAATTGCTCTATCAAGTCAAGAATAGAAGCAGTCATATTTTCATAATTTTTTTGTATATCGATTTTTATACCAAATGATTTAATGGTATCATTAAGTCCTCCCATACCAGAATGAATAACTATATTACTGGCAGCCAATGCCTCCAAAGCAGATATGCCAAAACCTTCATAAGAAGATAGTTGGAAATAATACTTACTTTTTTTCAACAAAGAGATTTTATCTTCCTCTGATATACTCCCCACAAAAGAAACATATTCCTCCAATCTTAAATTCTCTACTATTTCTCTAAGATAATCACTTCCCTCTCCAAGTTTACCAATTATAACAAATTTAGAGTCTGCGTATTTTTTATTAGCAACCAATTTTTCAAATACATACAAAGCTCTATCAATACCCTTTCTTATTACATTAGCTTTAGTTTCCATCCAGCCAATTGTCACAAATAACTCTTCACATTTCTTTTCAAATCCACAACTAAATTTTTCTATATTTATTACATGATATGAGAAAAAAAGCTTTGTAGGTTTCTTTTTATATAACCCACTTATGTTTTTCAAATCAGAATTTGAAACAACAACACATTTATCAGCAAACAAATAACATAATTTAAACATTATTTTTTGAAATATATATTCTTTCTCCGATACAAGATTTCGGTCTAAAGCATCAATTCCTCCTGTCATATATACTTTCTTGCAGAAAAGACGAGATAATATAGCTGAGAATAAACTTTTTCTATAAAAATATAAGAAAGAGAGATCATATCGATAAAATCTAATAAAATCTATAATTTTATTAGTGATAATCACATCATATCCTAATTCTTTTAACAACAAAATATCTATTACATAAAATCGTTGGCTCACAAATGAAGACAAATCTCTTACACTTGAATAAAATAATATTCTTTTCATCTTTTACAATCTCTATATCTACGAATTTGCAATATTACATTTGGAAATAAACTTCTAATAATAATAAGCATACACTTCCTCAAGTAGGCAATCAAATGATAGCTGTAATGAATAATAAATTTTTTTCTTGAATGCCTATTTCTAAAAATAGAATATAAAACATCTTTTTTAGAGACGATCTCATTTACTGAACTGAAACCAGAATCAATATATAGGATATTAGATATGATTAAATCTAACATTTGAAATCTTTTTCCACCAATATATAATTTATATATAAAATCATAATCGGAAGCTGCTTTTATATCTACATCAAAAAGCATATCTTTACAAACCTCACATTTTACAAAAACTGACTGATGAACAAATCCTTTCCAAATATTCTTAGGAATGCAGGGATTTATTTGAAATTCTCCCCACATACTACGAACCCACGCACCTCCGTACACAACATCAATTCCAATTAGCATTTGACTAAACACCTGAGTAATTATATCAGAACTAAAAAAGTAATCTCCGCAATTCATAAAAATAATCCAATCTCCCGTAGCAACTTTAATTCCTTTGTTCATGGCGTCATATATACCATTATCAGATTCTGAAACCCAATAACTAATTTTTGTAGCATACTTCTCCACTATGTCCATAGTACCATCATCTGATTTTCCATCTATTATAATATATTCTATATTTGAATAATCTTGATTAATGACACTTAATATAGTATCTTCAATATAATCTATGCCATTGTATACTACTGTAATGACTGTTATTTTAAGTTTTTTCTCCATTTTCTGAATTAAAAAAAGGACAAGTAATTAAAACATATAGTAAAAAAACAAATCGCACACCTGAATTAAATATAAAAAAATCACTTTTATAATTACAATATAGTAAAGTGAATAATAAATATATCGCAATTTTTTTATCAACATAACATATACGATAAAACATATAAAAATATAACGCTAACATCAATGATAAATAGAATATTCCACCATAATTTAAACGTAATAAGAAACCTATATCTGTTGTACGAACTCCATCAACAAAAAGATAATTACCTGTACCTAGAAGCCAATCTTGTAAATTAACAGGAAAAACAAGCATATCTCCTAATAATGCTTCTAAATTTTCACTTGTTTTCCCCAATAAAAAATCATTGAGGATATCGAAAGTTGTCATGCTCCATTCAAAAGATGTTGATAACATTTCACTTTTTTCCATAAAATCATCCAAAACAGTAATACACAAAACTATTATTATAAAGAACGACCCTACCTTTAGGAATTTTCTAGTATTTAGAACAAATACAATCAATAATGAAAATAAAATTGGAACAAACCCTGATCTTGCATTTGTAAACACAGCTATCAACATTATACTGGCAAAAAAAGCCCCCCATCCCCCGTATTTCCAATAACCTAAAATAATTAATCCAATACATATACCTTGTATAACTGGATACGAAAATAACAACCCATCAGCCAAACCATACCCTCTATATATAAAAGTGTTTAAAAGTTCCTCTGGGTATCTTAACAAATTTATTTTTAAATCATATGCTATATTAGGATTTAGAATTAAAAAGAATGAGAAAAATGAAGCTAAAGACACACACATAAATAATATTCTTTTAATAGAAATATCAGTTATATGATTAATACTCCATAGTACCCCATAAGAACATGGAAATAAAAATAAAACTAATGAAGTATCATTTAAAGAGCAAACTACATGTCCATTAAATAAATCTACATAAATAGAAAATAATGCTATTAATCCTAAAAAAAACATCTCATATTTATAAAAATAAATGATTTTAGAAAACATCCCATTTATTAATATAATAAACAATATAACTATAATTATTATTTTATCACTTCCAAATGGAAGTACTTTAAATGGAGGTGCGAAAATATAAAAATACAAAATCAATATCGATAAACAAATCATGCTCCATCTAGTCACGTATTTCATCACCTAACTTTTTTTACTAAAAACCTCAGAAAAGGAGCTATTCTAAATATAACTTGAAAAAATATACGAATATCATTTTTTATTATTATCTTGTATATTATCAATGAATATTTATATACAAAGTACTTATTAATATGTTTATATAATGTGTTTTTTTGCCTCAGATACTCTACTGGGAAACTATTAATCATTATAGACAAGCCTGCATTGTGTTTCCTATAAACAGACATTATATCTTTGAAGAAGAAGACCTTTCCTTTCTTTATTAATACAATCTGCAAAACTAAATCACCATTAATAACATTATTTGCCCAAATAGGCCATTCATACAATTCCTTTCTAAAAACAATACTAGCAGTAGGTACACACCAATTTGATAGAATCTCTTTTATACATAGTTCAGTACTCTTTTCCTTTTTTAGAAACTGATATTGTAAATTCGAATCTGTATATACAACCAAAGCATTGTGAGCACAAAGTGAATAAGAAGGATTATTCTCTAAAAAATCAACTTGCTGTTGTAGTTTTAAAGGATTGATCCAATAGTCATCTCCTTCACATATTGCAATATATTTCCCTCGAGCCTTATTTATCAAACTCCCCCAAACATTAACACCTTTTGAGTATTGATTTTCTTTTTGAAAGATCGGATAAATTAAATTTGGATATTTATCCACATATCTTTGTATAATCAGAGGCGTGTGATCAATAGAGGCATCATCATGTATAATAATTTCTATTTTGAAATTACATTGTTGTACCAAAAATCCGTCTATAGCTTTGTCAATAAACTCCTCATGATTATAAGCCGTACAAATAATAGACAACATTACTTCCATCGAGCAACAAAATTTAAGATAATATCAACATCTTGATTTGTTAAGTTATGATGCATTGGCAGACATATCACACTATCTGCCATCTTCACTGCTACTGGTAAGTTCTCCCTTTTAGCGGATTCCAATCCACGATAAGTGGAAAACTCACTTATTAACGGATAAAAATATCTTCTGCCGAGTACGTCACTCTCTTTCAACTTGAAGTAAAGCTCATCACGGGTCAGACCATATTCCTCAGCATTTATAAAAATAGGAAAATAAGAATAGTTGTGACGGACACCGGGTATATCCTCCATGAAACGGATACCGGGGATATCTTTCAAAGCATCACGATATTGAACGGCAACTTTACGACGAGCCTCAATGGCGGAATCAACTTGTTTCAAATTCAATAATCCATAAGCGGAACGAACTTCATCCATCTTACCATTAATGCCAGGAGCAACAATAGTCGTTTCACCGGCAAAGCCAAAATTCTTCAGATAATCAATGCGTTTCTTGGTCTGTTCGTCGTGACAGACCAGAGCTCCACCTTCAATCGTATTATAGACCTTCGTAGCATGAAAACTCAGAGTGGACATATCACCGGATTCAAGTATTGACTTGCCGTTTACCTCTACACCAAATGCATGGGCAGCGTCATAAATGACCTTCAAACCATATTTATCCGCAATCTCTTGAATACGAACCGTGTCACAAGGTTTGCCATAAACATGCACAGGCATGATAGCAGTCGTCTTGGGAGTAATAGCGGCCTCTATTTTTTCAGGATCCAGATTACAGGTTACAGGATCAATATCCACAAACACCGGCTTAATCCCGTTCCACCACAGAGAATGGGTAGTGGCAACAAAACTATAAGGAGTCGTAATCACTTCACCGGTTATACGTAATGCTTGTAAGGCACACATTAAAGGAAGTGTACCATTAGTAAAAAGACTAATATAAGGTACCTTTAAATACTCACATAAAGCCTGCTCCAACTTCTGATGATAATGACCATTATTAGTGAGCCATTTACGATCCCAGATATCCTCAAGATAAGGAATAAAGTCATCCAAGGAAGGAAGAAGTGGAGAAGTAACCGTGATTAGTTTTTCATCCATCTTAATATTTATATTACTTTTTTTGAACGCAAGAGAGTATGAGCTGTTTGATTTCAAGATATTCTTCCAGATTCAACTTTTCATATACAAGAAAAGACAACAAAAGACCTGAAAAGCATTGCAAGGGGAGCATGACATATATTGAAACATCAAGAAAAGAAATAATCCACATGACAAAAGCGACAGACAATGAAACAGCGAACGTCGGAAGCACATCTTTAATCTGATCTATTGTAGGATACCGGATTAAACCGGCGGAATAATAACTATTCAGAAAATAAGCTATAAAGGAGATTAAGACACTACCCCACAACATATATTCTATACCATACATGATACCTAGAAAAATGGGAATGACCGCTATTATTTTTTTTATGATTTCTAACTTGAGAAACAGATCAGACCGACCTTTCACCTGCAAAATATTCAAATTAATGGCATGAAGAGGATATAACATTCCGGCAAAACAAATTATCTGAAGATAAGAGACTGACACCAGCCATTTCTCACCGATCAGTAACAGTATCAACGGCTTAGCCACGGCCGCCAAACCAAGCATACAGGCAAAAGAGATCAGCATGGTAGTCTTTATCACACGGCGGTAAGCTTCACGCAAACGTTCCGGTTCATCCTGGATGGAGCTCAGAACGGGATAGCTGACACGCTGTACCACGCTAGTCAGATTACTGGAAAAAATTGTATTAAACTGCTCGGCACGTGTATATTGACCCAACTGGGCGGAACTGTAAAAGCGTCCGATAACGATATAGTAGATATTCTTGTAAAGCGTATCGAGTAAACCCGACAACAGTAATTTTGAGCCAAAGCCAAAAAGGCATTTAAAACTATCTGCGGAGAACTCACACACCGGACGCCAAGCACTGTAAAGCCAGAGGAAAACGGTATTTAATAACTGCCGGGAGACCTGTTGTCCAACCAAACTCCAGACACCGTAGCCATAGCAAGCCATCACGATGCCAATTCCACCACTGGATAAAGAAGCTATCAAAGAGATTTTGGTTTGTGTTCTAAAATCAATCTCCCGCACCATAATAGTGCGTTGAATGATACCTAAAGAATTAATGATTAGAACAAGGCCTATAACTCTTGTAACAGGAATCAATATAGGTTCATTAAAAAAAGAACTGATAGAAGGGGCACAAAAATAAAGAAGGACATATAGGATGACACCAACCACCAGATTAAAAAAAAAGACTGTGTTATAATCAATACGCTTTATATCCGTTTTGCGAATTAACGCATTGGAGAATCCACTGTCAATAATAGAATTCGAAATAGCGATAAAGATGGCAATCATAGCCATAATGCCATATTCTGCAGGAGTAAGCAAACGCGCAAGTACCAATCCGACCAGAAATGAAACACCGGAACTGGAAATGTTATCAGCAAAACTCCATCCCACTCCCTTAACCGTTTTATGCTTTAAGGATTCGCTCACCCCTCTATCTCTTTTATTACTTTCAATAAATACTTTCCATACTGATTCTTCAGCATAGGATAAGCTAGTTCACGTAACTTCTTTGAATCAATCCAGCCCTGACGGAAAGCAATACCTTCCAAACAAGCTATTTTTAGGCCTTGACGCTTCTCTATTACTTCTATAAAGGTGCTTGCCTCGGATAAAGAATCATGGGTACCTGTATCAAGCCAGGCAAAGCCACGTCCTAATACCTGAACTTTCAGATCCTGAGAAAACAGAAATTGCTGATTTACACTGGTGATTTCCAATTCTCCACGGGAAGAAGGCTTGATCTGTTTTGCGATCTCAACTACCCTACTGGGATAAAAGTAAAGTCCAACAACCGCATAATTAGATTTCGGAATATCAGGTTTCTCCTCAAGGCTGAGGACATTTCCATCTCCATCAAACTCAGCTACCCCATAACGTTCCGGATCTTCAACCCAATAGCCAAAAACCGTAGCCTTATTTTGTAATTCTGCGGATACTACAGCTTCCTTCAACATCTTAGTAAAAAAGCTACCATAAAAGATATTATCACCAAGAACCAGACATACAGAATCACCACCTATAAACTTCTCACCTATAATAAATGCCTGTGCCAAGCCGTCGGGAGAAGGTTGCTCGGCGTACTCAAAACGTACTCCAAAGTCAGAACCGTCACCCAGCAAACGTTGAAAGCCGGGTAAGTCATAAGGAGTGGAGATAATCAATATTTCACGAATCCCTGCCAACATAAGTACAGAGATAGGATAATAGATCATCGGCTTATCAAATATCGGAAGCAACTGCTTACTGACTCCTTTGGTGATCGGATATAAGCGAGTGCCCGAACCACCGGCCAAGACAATACCTTTCATCAATATACTTATTAAAATTAAATTACTATACCGAAATCACTCCACCGGAATCATTCCACCTCACTCCAAGGATACGGATTCTCTTGCACATCCTTCAGACGTTCCATCACCTCACGCTCCTCTTCTGACAACTCCCTGTCCTGCCACGTATCAATGATGGCCTGAGCTTCCCGAGCCAATTCCTCGTCGAAAACTTCTCCGTAACAATAAACTAACAGTTGGACTTTCAACAGGGAGGCAGGCAGATGCTCCAATACATCCCAGCAACGATCCAGAATATGCTGAATACGTTCCTCCTTGTCACCGTTATTATAGAGAGTCGCATTATATCCCATCAGGAGCGACAGGCACAACCGGGCCTCTTCTTCATGACTATTGCCATGCTTGTCGTACAAGGCATTAGCCTGAGAAAAAACATCACGATTCAGACGGGTGAATTGATCACTGTAGATCGGCCGACCGTCCATGCCTAAGTAGCAAAGTTCATGAGCAGAAGCATAAAGGGCGGAGATTTCGGATTCTAAATAGTTCATATCTTGTTATGTTATTTTTCGGTGACAGGTTCGACCAATGAAGGATGGACAAAGGTAGTAGCAACAGCCATAACTCCTTCGATGGTGACTACGACACGACGGTCATTGCGGACACGGACAAACTCGCCCTCCACTCCCTCGAAAAGCCCCCCGGTGATACGCACACGGGTACCCTTGCGGATGTTCAACTCGGAAGGTTCGAAATAAAGCAGGGATTCATCATAATTCGAAGAGACCGCCATGAAATTACGCATTTGGGAATCAGGAACGATGATGGGACGATGGTATTCACGGTCCATAATGTAACGGATAGGAAGCGTGGTGCCCTTGCTCTCTTTGATGGCATCGATACAACTGCGCGAGGAACGGACAAAAACCAGATTATGAACCGCAGGAACAAGCTTACGGACCCGACGCTCGTTTTTAATGGTATATTCATAGTGCATGGGGATGAAATTCTCTATCCCCTCCGAATTGAGGTACTCCTGCAAGGCCAGTTCACGCCCGTAAGTGATACGCAAGGCATACCAGTTCAAAGCGGAAGAAGACAGGAGAGATTGAGAGCGCCCCATCGAAGATTCGATAGATGCGGATGTTGTCATGTCGTTCACGTCAGGATGTTCTTTGGGGACACCGGAGTAGCGAAGCATACCTCCCGGTCAAGTTATGTAATGCGGATTTTAATGAAAAATTCAGTGCATCCATGTTATTTAATGACCCTCCACTATCACAGAAGGAGAGGCAGAAAATAGTTATTTATTATAATAGCCTTTAAACGAGGGTATTGAAAACAAAAAGTGTTTCAATAGACGTTCGTTTAAAAACACATGATTTTTGTATATAAATCAGAAGAGAACAGAAAACAAAATCAGACAGATAATAAACTGTTTTTTGTTAATTCATAAATACCTGTGGTTTAAGATATTGGGATAACAATCAAAAGAGGAAAATCATTTTTTTTATTAAACATTTTGTAGTTCTAAAAATACCCCCTATCTTTGCGTTCAATTAAACGAACGTCTATTGAAACACTCGCTTTTTCAATTAATATCATACTATATACCAAATAGTTATCTAATCAGAAGCGTTCATTTTCTCTTTAATTCCATCTTTACTTGCCTACCGATAGTTTCCTTTCTACCTTTGCCACAAATTAACAACATTTAGTTATTAACAAAATAAAAGAAATTATGGACAAAGAAAAAGGATTATTTCAGATTGCGGACAAAAGTGTAAAAAAACGCCATTAGCGAAGCACAACAATCTAATACAGAAATAGTTAAAAAAACAAGAGGCAGAAAGAAAGGAATACCGATACGTGGAATAATTTCGCATAAAGGAGAACTTATCAAAGCGTTGATAAAATCCTACATAGAAGATGCGAAC
>NZ_JAHKNF010000017.1:0-103927 GCF_018860125.1 Bacteroides sp. HF-4919 | reverse complement strand
CGGTCGCCAGCAAAGAAAGCAAGCTTTCTTCCTGATGCCCCTCGACTTGCATGTGTTAAGCCTGTAGCTAGCGTTCATCCTGAGCCAGGATCAAACTCTTCATTGTAAAAGTATTGTTATATATCCCGTAAGGGATAATATTAGCTCTGTTCAGGATGTCGAAAATTTATTGACGGTCATTTTTCATATACCTATATAATAAGTATTGACGGTTCTAAATTTACTTGTACTACTTGTATTGTTTATCAATTTTTCAAAGAACTCTTCTTTTCGATTGCGCTTCGTTTCAAAAGCGGGTGCAAAGGTAAAAGGTTTATTTTAAAACACCAAATGTTTTTGGAAGTTTTTTTTAAAATGTTTTCCCGGTCTGTTCTCTGGCTCTCTTAGCGAAAGGGAAAGGCACCGGAATAAACGCCTTTTATCGCGAATCGGACTGCAAAGATAACGAATTTTAATATTAAACTCCAAAGAAAAAGGAGATTATTTTTGTTGTTCGTTAAGGCAATCAATACGCGGCTGCAACATGTCAATTTCAATCGGCTCTCCCTCTCTTGGAAAGCGGGTGCAAAAGTACGCGATTTACCAATACAAGGCAAATATATAAGGAAGTTTTTTTCATAAAAATATAAATTCAGATGTAAAGGGCTGAGGGAGAGGCAGGTTTTAGAGCATACTTTTAAAAGAAGGAAAAAGGGAGGGCCAAGGGGAAACATTATTATAATATATAGAGGGGGAATACTTGGAAAACAAGGAGGGGGGATTCATTGGGGAGGGAGGGGAATCTCTGTGTTGGGAACGAACCGCCAGGCGGTTTCAAATTTCTCAGGGGGGGATATGGGAAAGAGATTCTCAGGGGGCACCCGGACAAATGCGTAGCTGGGTCAGCAGTTAAATATCATTGATAATCAGAAGAGTATATTTACCTGAATTTTATTCTTGATGTAAAGCCATTTACCCGGGCATGTAAAAGCATTTACCTCAGCATGTAAAGCCATTTACCTCGGCATGTAAAAGCGTTTACCCCGGTTGGTAAATGGAACCCGCATTCAAGGTTACGGGGGGACGCGCGTAAAGGCAGCGTCAAGGCAACGTATGCTTCGGACAGACCATGCTTGAGGGTAAGCGCCGTCTATTCAGGAAGGCGGGAGAAAGGGAATAACGGACAGGAAATGGGGCGGACGGGGGGGGCAAAGAATATCCCAAGCGGCAAACAACAAAGGACTTCCGGGAAAAAGGCAAAGCATTTTCAAACAAACAAGCGGGGATATGAAAATGCTTTTTAAGGGGAAAACTGACAAGAAATAGAAAGTATACTTCTGAATACGAGGGAATTAAGAAAGATTTTCAAGCGATGGCAGAGGGTGGAAGATGGAAGATGAGGGTGGAAGATAAACGGGCTGAAAACGCGATCTTCCACCAGGGTAAATAAATGATAATCAGATAAAAAGATTGAAAAAGGTGGAAGATGGAAGATAGAAATACATTTCACGGATGAGAGGACAGAAAAGGCACTGTCCACGATTTTACCCCTATTCAACCGTATTCCAATAAAAAAGAGCATTTTCCGAAAAAACATATTAAAGAAAGATGCTTCACAATAAGCAAAATAAAAATTAAAACTACTCTCCTACATTGCAAACTATTTAGTTATATTTGCAATCTAAACATATCTTATACTATAGATAAAAGAAATAAGTCCGCTAAAAAGAATGCAGCCTAATCATCTTACTGGAAACACAGAAAAGCTTTTCAGACATATATTCTATATATTATGTAAGAATGCTCCGCTTCTCACAAACCTATGTCATTGCAGAAGAGGATGCAGAAAACATAGTGCAGGATACCTTTCTTTATCTGTGGGAACATCTGGACCTACTGAAAGACATAGAACATCTGGATGCCTTTCTTTTCACACTGATCAAAAACAGATGTTTAAACTTTCTGAAACACCAGTCGTATATTCAGGCTAAAACCTGTTCACTGAAAGCAGACGAAGAGTTGGAATATCAACTGAACCTATATGCTTTGGAACAGTTCGACGAAGCTGTCTCCTCCATTCCGGAAGTAGAAAATCTATTAAGCCAGACAATGCAAAAGTTACCTGAACGTTGCAGAGAAATTTTTCTCCTCAGCCGGATAGAAGGATTAAAATATAAAGAGATAGCCGAGCGCCTGAACATATCCGTCAATACTGTTGAAAATCAAATATCTATCGCATTACGTAAACTCAGATCAGAACTTAAAGACTATCTTCCCTTACTTGTTTTTATTATTTAGAAGATTTTTTTATATTTCCTTTGGTGGTAAATGCATCCCCGATTGTCTTTACTGTAAAACCACTCAAGGAACCATGAATGATGAACTAAAAAAATACTTCACAGGTGCCATGTCAGCCACCGAAAAAGCGGAATTTTTGAATAGACTCCGGAATAATCCGGAAGCTAAAAAAGAATTTGCACGCATGAAAGCTGTATGGGCCATCTCCGGACTCACATCACAGGAAGGAGACCGGGAAAAGACCGCAACAGGTATAGCTGAATTCGGCAAACGACTGAAACGACGTTCTATACGCCGCTTCCGTATCGGGCTTCTAAAGTATGCAGCCGCAATCTGTCTGCTGGTCACCACTACCTGGTTTATTAGCAACAGATATGCACAGATCGGACAAAAAGACTTATGTACAGAAATCAATGTCCCTAAAGGGCAGCGAGTCAACATGACTCTTCCGGACGGTACTTCCGTATGGCTAAGCCCTCAGAGTAAAATCAAAATCCCCAATGCATTCAACCGGAAGAGCCGTACGGTAGAGCTAAATGGCGAAGGGTATTTTGAGGTGACCAAAAATGCCAAAAAACCTTTTATCGTAAAAACGCAACGGTTCAACATACAAGTATTGGGTACCCGATTCAACGTATTCGCTTATGCCGGAAAAGAGAATAAGTTTGAGACCTGCCTCGTAGAAGGCCGTGTGTTGGTCTATAACAAAACCAACAGGAACGAGAAGGTATACCTCAATCCTCACGAGAAAGTATCGTTGGTAAACAACCGCATGATAGTGTCGACCTCTAACTTCGATAATGAAGAATACCTAAAAAGCGGCATCTTTAGTTTCCGTTCAAAACCCTTCGGAGAGATTCTGAATTACCTGACCCTGTGGTACAACGTACAGTTCAAATTCACCGGAGATGTGAAGCTGGATGAACGAATCTCCGGTAAAATCCGACAAAGCGAGGATGTGGACAATATCCTGATAGCCCTGCAAGGAGTATACCACTTCAAATTCAAAAAAACAGATGACGAGCATTATGAGATTTATTAAATACCAATGTCTAACCTTTAAAAACAAATCAGCACTATGACTTAGATATTTTTCACCCCAACAATGGATAGTGTGACAAAAAAGGGTGAGCGCTACCAACACTCACCCCCGAAAGAGTCAATACTATCTTTTATCCATCTCGAAATAGACCTATAGTATTAATCTTTAAACGTACGACAAAGTTATGAAAAAAAACTTGTTGCAGAAATGGTATGTCCATCAACAACTTGAATTAACACATATTATACGAATTATGAAACTGTCCGTGTTCTTTATATTCGTTTTTCTCTTTCAGCTCCAGGCTGGTAACGTAAAATCGCAGGAGGCTCGTGTAACTCTCTCCAAGAGTAGTCTGACTTTCGGTGAGTTAATGCGTGAAATCGAGAAACAGACTAATTATCTGTTCATGTATCGTGATGCCGAAATTGACCTTTCACAGGAAGTCGAGGTAAAAAACACCCATGCCACTGTAACGGAAATCCTGAAAACGGCACTCAGAAACAAAAAACTGACGTATAAGTTCTCCAATAACTACATTTCTCTGTATGTAGACAAAGAAAAAGCGTCCGAAACGACAATCACCCAGCAAGAGCGCAGAATCAAAATCAAAGGTGTGGTGATCGATCAGATCGGTGACCCGATTATCGGAGCCAACATTTCGCTGAAAGGGCAACCGGGAACAGGAGATATTACAAACATTGAAGGAAACTTCACGCTGGAAGTGCCAGAGAAATCAGTATTAGTGATTTCATACATCGGCTACCTGACTCAGGAAATACCGGTGAATGGCAAATCGTCTTTCAATATCCAAATGAAAGAAGACACTAAAACCCTGGACGAAGTAGTGGTAGTAGGCTATGGCTCACAGAAAAAACAGACTGTGACTGCTTCAGCCTCTACGCTAAAGGTATCTTCGCTCAAGAATGTACCTACTGCCAATCTGGCCTCCTCACTCGGAGGACGTGTCAGCGGGGTGTTGATCCAGCAAACCGGCGGTGAAGCCGGATACGATGACCCGACCATCATTATCCGTGGTTCCAGCTCACCTACCTCCTCTTCTCCCTTGATTGTAGTGGATGGTATCATCGGACGCAGTATGGCTCAACTCGACCCCAATGAAATCGAGAGCATGACGGTATTAAAGGACGCCTCTGCCGTAGCCCCTTACGGTGCACGCGGAGCAAACGGTGTAATCCTTATCACTACAAAGCGTGGTAAAAGTGGCAAAGCACAAGTAGACTATAACTTCAAAGTAGGTTTTGGTACCCCCACCCGTATGCCTGAGATTGCCAGTTCTTATGATCATGCACGCTTCATGAATGAGGCTTGGCGCAACAAAGAAATGGATTTGGGCGAAGACCCGGGTATGTATGGCATTTATAATGAAGAGGAGTTACAGAAGTTCAGAGATGGTTCCGACCCCTACGGTTATCCTAACACGGACTGGAACAAAGAGGTATTGCTCCCTCGCGCCTGGCAGCAGATGCACAGCCTGACGGCAAGCGGCGGTTCTGATAAGGTGAAATATTTTGCAGGATTCGGCTATGTGAAACAGGATGCCCTCTATGGTGACACACGTACCAATGAATCGACCTCCGGTTTCAACCGATATAACGCACGTGTGAATATAGACGCCAACATTGTGGACAAATACCTGAATCTATCGGCAGATATGGCCTATCGCCAGGAAGACAGAAACAGTATTGCCGGCAGTACTTCCGATGTATTCAATAATATGCACCGTAACCCGCAGACAGATCCGGGACGCTTTCCGGACGGCAACTTAGGTAAAGTGTCACTGGGTGTCAATCCTATCGGCCTGGCTACCGAAGGAGGTTGGGTCAAAGATCGTAAAAGTGTATTAAACACACGCTTCATGTTGGATTTCAATGTCCCGGGACTCGAAGGTCTGAATCTGAAGGGTATTTTCTCCTACGACAAAATATTCAACAGCATCAAGAGATGGACCACTCCGGTAGACTTCTATGTGTGGAACAAAATTACAGGAGAATATGACGGACACTCACCGAACCGCGAAGGTGCGGAACTGAAACAAACGTACTCTACAAGTCAGGCCATGACGTTTGAGTTCCAGGCAGCCTATAATAAAACCATTGGGCAGGATCATCAATTGGGAGCATTATTTGTATTCTCACGTTCGGAAGGAGCCGACGAAAACTTCTGGGCCTCACGTACCAAATATCGTATTTATTCCATCCAGCAACTGTTTGCCGGACCAGACAAAGACAAGGATAATAGCGGCAGTGCTTCCGAAACCGGTAAGATCGGTTCGGTATTCCGTCTGACCTACAACTATAAAGAGAAATATATGCTGGAAGCGAACGGACGCCTCGATGGTTCGGAAAAATTCCCGAAAAACAAACGTTATGGCTTCTTCCCTTCTGTATCGGCTGCCTGGCGTATATCGGCAGAACCTTTTATGGAACCCTTCTCGGGAGTGCTTAGCAATCTGAAACTAAGAACTTCATGGGGACGTGCCGGCACAGACAACATCGGACAGTTCCAATATATGTCTGCTTATGGTACAGGCGGCGATGCCGTATTCGGCGGTCAGAATCCGGAAATCGCTCCGGGATATACTGAGACCCGTTTCCCGAATCCTAACATTACATGGGAAACTTCTGAAATGTTCAATATAGGTATAGATGCCTCGTTCTTCAACGGAAAACTCAATCTGGAAGCGGATTGGTTCTATAAAAAGACAAACGACATCCTGCGTGAACGTACAGATATGCCGGCTATCCTGGGATATAAATTACCGGCTGCCAATGTGGGTAAAGTAGACAACAGAGGTATCGACCTGAACATTACGCATCGCAATCATCTGCGCGATTTCAATTATTCCGTTGCAGGTAACCTGACATGGGCCAGAAACAAAGTGATTGACCTGCTGGAACCTGCCGGAGAGAAAAACAACCCGAGACAGCGCAGCACCGGACACTCCATGAGTCAGTACTTCGGTTACGAAGCCCTGGGACTGTTCCAATCTGACGAGGAAGCCAATAACTGGCCTCAACCACAATTCGGCAAAGCCAAGGCAGGCGATATTAAATACAAAGACCAAAACGGAGATGGCATCATCGACGCAGAAGATAAAATAGCTATCGGACGCAGCAATTATCCGGAATTGGTATACGGACTAAACCTGAATGCCGAATGGAAAGGTTTTGATGTAACCTTCTTCTTCCAGGGGGCAGCGTTGGCAGACTTTTACTACAATGGTTACCTGGCCTTCCCATACATAGAGGGACGCGGAGGAGCTTTGCTTGAACATCACATCGGTAACACCTGGACACCAGAGAATCCGAAAGCGGAATTTCCACGCCTGTATTACGGAGGCAACGCCAATAACCAGTTGTTTTCTTCCTTCTGGATGCGCAATGGTTCATACCTCCGCCTCAAGAATGTAGAAATAGGTTACGACTTCAAGAAACTGCTACTGTCCAAGGTATCCGAAATTCAAGGATTGCGTCTTTACTTCAGCGGTTCTAACCTGCTGACCTGGTCGCAAATAAAATATTTCGATCCTGAGTTGCGCTCTACTGACGGAAGTGCTTATCCTCAAATGAAAACCTTTGTGTTTGGTGCTAACATTACATTCTAAACTTAAAAATTGAAACGTGATTATGAAAAAGATAAATACAGCCCTGTTCTGCATATTTGTATTGCTCTTCTGTTCGTGCGATGTATTGAACAAAGCTCCACTGGACGAAATCGCCGACGATTCTTTCTGGTCGGACGAAACACTGGTGAAATATTACGTAAACGATCTATATAGTGAAATTTCCGTAGACGGACTGCAATTACAGGAAAACCGAAGTGACAATTCTGTCTCAGCACAACGGGATAAATATCGTGCAAGCTGGTTCAAATTCAACTATGATATGGTCAGCGCTTCCGACCCTCAGGATGACGATGTATGGGAAGATTATTACGTAAAGGTACGTAAATGCAACCGTTTTTTCGAACGAATCGGTACGTCTACCATCGAAGAAAGCGAAAAGTCAAGACTTACGGGAGAAGTTCACTTCTTGCGTGCCATGTTCTATTTCGAAATGGTAAAGCGATATGGCGGTGTCATTCTACTGGATAAAGTACTCACCATGGAGGATAACTGGGAAATTCCCCGTTCGTCCGAGAAAGAATGTTATGACTTCATTCTGGACGACCTCAAAAAGGCAACCGAAATGTTGCCGGCATCTTATGGTTCAAGAGAAAAGGGACGTGCCACCAAAGGTGCTGCTTATGCACTGAAATCAAGAGTGGAACTGTATGACAAACGCTACGAAGACGTGATCAAGAGTTGTGCCGAAGTATACAAACTGGGATATGAACTGGTAGATGGCACTACTCCGGAAAAATACCGTTCTATCTGGTGGACTACCAACAAAGATAACAAAGAAATCATCTTCGACATCCAATACAAAAGCCCGGATGTCTACAACAACATGATGGTGTGCAACATGGTGACATATATCAACGATAAATATGGTGATCGCGGATGGGGCGGCCTCGGCCCGACCCAAGAACTGGTTGACGCATTTGAAATGGCAGACGGCTCACCTGCCACGCAATATTCACAGGCTCCCGCCGATCAGATATTCGACATCAACACTTGTGGCATCTATGAAGGACGTGAACCAAGATTCTATGCCAACATCATTTTCCATGGTTCTCAAATTTTCTTCAATGCAGATAAGGGTGCTGTAACTGTAGACCGCTATCTGATGGATACTCCTGATAAAGGCGATGGTTCACTTACCGGATACAATGTTTGGAAATGGATCGATTATGATAACTATAACTATCCGTACGCAGGCGCCAGCAGCCCGGACTTCAGTACCAACTGGATCATTCTCCGTTACGCAGAGATTTATCTGAATGATGCAGAAGCACGCCTTGAGACCGGTGATGTAGAAGGTGCCCGGAAAGCCGTCAATGTGATTCGTCAACGAGTAGGCTTACCTGCGCTTACCGAATCCGATCCGGCAAAATTGCGTGAACTGATTCGGAAAGAGCGCCGCATCGAGTTTGCTTTCGAGGAACAACGTTTCTACGATGTACGCCGCTGGAAAGTCGGTCCCGAAACCCAAACGACCCTGCATGGAGTGCGCTTTGTCTCACCGACGGAATTTAAGATAACCAAAACAGACATCCGTACCTGGAATGACCGTTTGTACCTGACACCGATTCCTCACGGTGAAATTGTCCGCTCCAGCGTACTGACACAAAACCCGGGATATTAACGATTGATTTCATCACATTTTAAATATAGCATGATTATGAATAAAATAATTTCTATACTGATTTGCTGCTTTGTTGCCGGCTGCCTCTTTGTCTCGTGTGAACAACCCGACATACCGGACGTACCAAATTATGACAAAACGGAAATATTGACTTTTAAAGTGTATAACCAGGATAAAGAAGAGATCGGTACCCCTATTATTCTTTCGGATGAAGGTATCGTCTCCATTACCGTAGAAAACGGCACTGACCTGTCCAACGTCTTTGCTACCTGCACACTCTCTTCCGGAGCCACCCTGTCTCCTTCACTCGGAGGCTATCAGGACTGGAGTGGACTGAGCAAAGAGTTTACTGTAATTTCGGCCAGTGGCAAACGTTCAAAACCATGGACCGTGACTTTCAAAACCAAATAAGTTCATAATGAAATATGTAATAATATTCATCCTCTGCATCTGCTGCTCCCTGCAGATGCAGGGTAAACTTCCTGCCTCAAAAGGCGGGAAGTCTAATCTCGCCCTCTGCCTCGACGGGAAAGACAATAACGTACGAACAGGTATGGGAATTCTGGAACCTTCGTGGACCTTGGAGTCCTGGATTAAAGGTAACGACTGTAAATGGGACAGTCTTGAAGTTATCATCGGAGGAGGTGAATACAGTGAATTGAACTGGGTGGACTATCTGCCTTTGGTCGTAAAAGAAGGCAAACTTCACTCTACCCGTGCCAATCTTTCGACACCGGAAGCATTGGATGACCAATGGCACCATGTGGCACTGGCTTGTGACGGAAAGCAGACCATACTTTATCTTGATGGAAAACAAGTGGCCAAAGCCGATACGGCAATTTCCATCCTTCCCGGTGCTATCGGAGTTCACGATGTATATTATACTTTCGGCGGATTGATTGATGAAGTACGCATTTGGCGCAAAGCTTTGCCGGAACAAACGATCCGTCAATGGATGAATCGCCCCGTAGAAGCCAGCCATCCCGCTTTTAAATCCTTGTGGGGATATTATAACTTCGACGACCTGAAAGAAGAAACATCCATCAATTGGGTAGGTAAAGGACATCAGGCTTACCATATCCGCAATGGGCGCAACAAATACAATGGAAAAGCTCCGTTGGCTTATGCAGTCCCTAACGATAATACCGCATTTAAAGAGTATGACGGAAAACAACAGTTATTCAATGCCGTAGTCATTCAAAGTGAATGGGATGTTGATCAAGGAAGCAAAGACGACCAGGCACTAAAACTGAGAATAGCCGTACAAGGTTCTCGGAAACCGCTGAAACTGACAGAGCTGAAACTCGATTTCACCGGCACGACCACTCTTGCAGATATTGAGCAAATCCATATTTATTCTACCGGGAGTGAGGCACGATCCGTGCAACGCAAAGAACTGTTTGGCAACGGGCATACCCCCGCACAGTCAATGACTCTCTGCCCGGAGCAGGGAGAAGAGATCCTGTTACAACCGGGGATCAACTATTTCCTTCTTACATTCGACGTCAGAAAAGAGGCAACTCCCGGACATACATTATATGCCTCCGTACCTTCTTTCCGCTTAAACGGAAAACAGTATATTCCCGAAACAGCTACCGAAGAGGTCCGTAAACAAGTGACTTGCAACAACCAAACACATTCCAATATAGTAAAAGTGCTTCAATGGAACATCTGGCACGGAGGTATTCATCTGGGTAACGAGGGGCAGCAGCGAGTATTCGACCTGATCCGAAGCACCCATGCAGACGTGGTCATGATGCAAGAAGCATATGGCATCCAACAAATGCTGGCAGATTCATTAGGGTATCATCTCAAAACCCATTCTCTTAAAGACAACCTGGCCATGTACAGCCGCTTTCCGTTGGAACCCATAGCATGGCGGGAACCCTTCAAATCGAACCCAGCCAAAATAACCTTACCAAACGGTAAGCGGATAATGCTTGTAGACTGTTGGCTTCGTTATGCCTACCGTCCGGAATATACAAGTGGTTACGCTGAGAAAGGACTGGATCCTTCTGTCTGGGTCGCTGAAGATTCCATATTGGCACTGTCCGATGTCCGCAATATCTATACAAAGGATATTGTACCGAACCAGGAAACAGACATGCCGGTCATCATCACCGGTGATTTCAACTCGTGTAGCCATCTTGACTGGACAGAACGAGCCAAACCATTGCATCACGGATACGGTCCGGTGGCTTTCCCCGCTTCCCGCTATATGTTGGAAAATGGTTTCAAAGATAGTTTCCGTGAGAAGAATCCGGACGAAGTTGCATATCAGGGAGGCACTGTTGCCGCCATCTACGGGCAAATGCAAATGTCCCGTATCGATTTCATCTATTATAAAGGAGGGCTGAAAGTATTATCATCCAAAATAGTACGTACGGCTCCCGAGATAGATTATGTGTGGGCATCAGACCATGCAGCGGTACTTACCGTCTTTGAGGTTGAATAAAATGATAGGCACGGATCGTGCAGATTCCACAGAATCAAGAGTATCTGTTTATCTGTCACATCCGTGCCTAAAATAGATCAATGCTGTAGAGCAGGCTACAATATAATGCGTTTATAGGGTTCCTTCTGATAATCTCTAATCTTTACTTTCCGCCAATCCCAGCTGCTTCCATTGCTTGGTGAAATAACTCCGGCATCCGGATATTTATTATAAAGATCGATTGTTTTTACTTTCTTTGGCAACTTCGGGAAAACGAGTGTCAACAACACAGAACGTCCTTCACAGCCTTCTACCCACAGTAATTTATTCATTTCAATGCCATGCGCCTCTTCCAGAATCGGATATTCATCACCTGTTCTTGAATCAACAAGACACAATCCCTTACCTATGACCAACCAATGACGGTCAAAATGAATAGGTATATTCAAGACAACCAACGTCTTCTCCGGTAAAGTTTCAATTTTCTGAATTCGAGACCTTCCGTCACCCCGGCGTGAAGAAACGGCTAATTGACTTGCATTAAGAGTTACTTCTTCCAATTTATCGGAACGCAGTGGACGCCCCTCTCTATCATACTCAGCTATTCGGGCGGCAGTCGGAAGGAAATCGTCAACTTTCAGATTCTCCAACCTCCATGAACTGCCATTAGGAGGTGTCAATCCCCTTTCTTCCGGGAAACAATCGCGGATACTAATCTTTTTTACCTTTCGGTCAAGAGGAGGAAAGACCAGTGTAAACTCCAGCATTTGTTTTTCTTGTCCCACAACCCAATAAGTCTGATTTAGTTCAATTCCGCGGGTAAGTGAACGAATCTTATAAACATCTTTCGTATCTTCGTCTACTATGGACAATCCCTTTTCGAACTGTAACCAGTGCCGGTCATAATATATCGGTATGGCCAAAGTAACGCGTGTATCTTCTTTCGTCCGTTCAATAAAGCGTACATATATACTTCGTTTATACGGTGCACGCGACAATACAACCTGATCTGCAGGTAAATCGACGCCAACCGTATAATCAGCCTCTTTTCCGTGCAGAGAAGTCTGATTCGGTTTCTCCTCCGAGAGCGTATCCAGCACTTTCGATACAGGAGTTGTAACCTTAGCGAGTAATTGACTGGATCCGGATTTAACTAAATGCGCCTCTCCCGACTGTATGTAATGAACTATCTTTGGGGAGTCCAAAAGCAGAAAACACTTTTCATCACCTACGCTATCCATCTTTTTTTCGTTAGATACGACTTCGGGAGTTTCTGCTTTCATCGAAACAGATACCATCGGCAATACAGGTTCAATCAGAACCGGCTTTTCCGTAAAAGAAAATAAAGCCAATACACCCGCACACAAAGGAAGCAACGCTATTTTGCGCACTCCGGCGAAACGTTCTTTATATTGATGTTTCATCATGATAAATCGTTTTTTAATTAATGAATTATGAAAACCATTTGCAACCTTCGGGCTGTATCCCATCAACTCTTCGAATAAGATGCTTTGATATTCAAATAATTCAATCTCACCGGAAAGCAAACAACGGTCCACTTGAAATTCATGGAGAGCCCGCAGTTCACGCTTTACCAGCCAGACAAACGGATTAAACCAACATAAGATGGATAAACCTTCAATAAATAAAGTGTCCCGATAATGATGATTACGAATATGTGCCTTTTCATGGAGCAGAACTATACGCAACACTTCTCCTTCTAACTTCCGATTGATAAAGATCATCCGGTAAAACGAGAATGGTGAAACGACTTCATTGTTACGCACGATACAAATCCCATCAGCCTCCATCGTACAACTTCCCCAACGCTTCAAACGCCAGATACGTGCCATTTCGACCAATAAATGTATCAAAAGGACAAATACTCCCAATCCATATACGATCCAGACTATTTGCCAGTAATCCCACGAAGCATAAAAAGGTTCTTCCGCTATTTCTTCTTCCACTCGGGGTACAATTGCTTCACTAACCTCCGCCTGCACTGCTGCGAGCGTATCCGGTTGTATCCCATCATTTTCTACTTGTACCAATGAAGTCTTATCCATTTGTGTTTCTTGCTTTACAACCACCCGTTCCATCTTTATCGGCCGCACCACCTCCACCGGATAAACCGGGATGCGTACCACCGATACAGCTCCGGCCAGCAGTACCGAAAAAAGCAAATAATTCCGGCACTGGTTAAACGGGGCTTTTCGATCGAACAACAAGTAATAGCACAGCCATAACACAAATGAAGCTCCTATGAAACGAAGAATAGCCCATTCGCTACAATCAATATCGATCATACCTTATTCCTTTTTGTTTTCCTTCAACATTTCAATCAGTTCGTCGATCTCCTGTACCGACATCTTTTCTTTTTTGGTAAAGAACGAAACCATCGCCTTCACCGAACCACTGAAAAAGTTATCTACGACCCGGTTCATAAAACGATTCGTATAGCTCTCTTTTGAAACCAACGGATAATACTGATAATTCTTTCCGAAACTACGATAAGCTACAAAGCCTTTGTTTTGCAATACACGCAGTACGGTAGACACTGTATTATACGCCGGACGCGGCTCTTCCAAATCCTGTAAGATTTCATTCACAAAAGCATTTTCTTTCCGCCAAAGCACCTGCATGATCTGGAGTTCTGCTTTTGTCAATTCTTTCTGTTCACTCATACCAAGTAATTTTAGATTATACTTCTATTCATCAAGTATTTGGGATACAACCTGAATGGAATGGCACAAATATATAACTATAAATATAGACACAAAACTATATTTATAGTATTTCACATTAAAAAGCAAGCATTTAACAATAAATAGATTATTTTATCCACATAATAAGAAAAGGCCACCTTATAAACAAAGGTGACCTCTCAATTTTAATCGAGTATAAAACGCAATTACCCCATCATTTCTTCGGCAGCTCCTTCAACAAGCAATCTACCGCAGCTTTCAATTGTGCATCTTCTCCCTTTAACGAAGCAGAAGGTTCATTATAAATCAGCACATCCGGTTCGAGTGTCTGATTTTCCAGATAGTTACCCTGCATATCCATGCAGCCTACCTGCGGAATACCAAATACAAGACTCGGATCAATCTGGCGTTCCCACCATACAGCTGTCATAGTTCCGGCTACAGGAGTACCTACCAGTTTACCGATACCCAATGTCTTATATACATAAGGAGTACCATGCGCATTACTGTAATTGTCTTCACAAACAAGCATACATGAGGGCTTCAGCCACTTATTGAACGGATCGCTACCTATATATTGTCCGCGAGGAACAAAACGCTGATATTCTTTGCCACTAAGGAGAGTCACCACATCGTCGTGCAACCAACCACCACCATTGTGGCGAACGTCTACAACTACGGCTTCTTTGTTACGGTAACGCCCCAACAGTTCGGAGTACATCTTACGGAAACTCTGACTATCCATGCCCTTGATATGTACATATCCCAAACGACCGCCTGATAACTCTTCTACTTTCTTGCGGTTGCGCTCTACCCATCGTTTATATAGCAATTCGCGCTGCGCACCGTAACTGATCGCCTTCACTGTCTCTTCAAAATGCTTCTTTGTAGCAGGATCGTAAACAGAAAGCAGCACTTTACGCCCTACTTTCCCTTCAAATAACGGGAAATAATCTTCTCCTTTTTTGATTGGATTACCATCTACTTTTTCAATGATACAACCCGGCTTTACATCTGTTTTCTTCAAAGTGAAAGGACTCTGCTCTATGATCTCCTTTATTTTCAACCCGTCACCGGTATAAGTATCGTCATAAAATACCCCCAATGAAGCTGTAGGTAGCGCCCCTCCTACACCAGAGTACCGAGCTCCGGTATGTGAAGCATTCAACTCTCCGAGCATCTCGCTCAGCAGTTCGGCAAAGTCATAATTATTGTTGATATGTGGCAGGAACTTTTCATAAGTCTTCTTATACAAAGGCCAGTCTACTCCCTGCAAATCCTTCACATAAAACTTATCGTCTACCTGCTGCCAAACATGATCAAAAATGTAAGCACGTTCACCCCCCGGCTGATAGTCGAAGAAAGATTCAAATGCAATAGGCGTTGTCTTACTACCGGCTATTTCAATTTTCTTCATACCTCCACCAGTACACATAAAGATATTCTCACCTTTCTTATCGGGCAACAGCGAACCGCCTCCGACACCTTTCAACAGAATCTTTGTTGAATTCTCTTTCAAATCGTGTTCCCACAAATCATAACCGCTTTCAAACGCTGCCAGATAATAGAGCTTATCACCTTTCGGAGTCAAAACAGCATCACCCATGAAAGAAGAGTTGACAGTCAGACGCACAATACGATCGAATCGATTATCAAGATCGAATTTCAGTGGCTTCACTTCCTCCTTCTTTTCTTCCTCTCCATCTTTCTTATCTTTGGCGTCTTTTTTCTTATCACCTTTTTTATCTTCTTTCTTTTTCTTCTCGGCTTTTTCTTTCTCAGCTTTTTCCGCTTTCTCGGCTTCTTCAAGCAAAGCAAGGTCTTCCTTATTCATGCGGAAACGATCGTAAGCATCTACATCAAAAAACATGATGTAAGCGTCATACTGAGCACCCCAGCTGCCATGACTACGGTATCCGGCACGGTCACTGAACCAGACCATTGCTTTGCCACCCAGAACCCATTTCGCATTTCCGTCTGAGTAACCGCTTTCGGTCAGATTATGCATTTCTCCCTTACCGTCGGCGTTCAGCAGCACAATATCTTTATTGTTCCAGCCACCGATACCAATAAATTCGGAAAGAATCCATTTACTATCCGGACTCCACTCAAACCACTGATCACCATCACTGTACGAATACTGATACTGGGCATCCATTACCGTACGTACCTTCTTAGTTTTGAGATTGATGACGCGAATTGCCGTACGGTTTTCAAGGAAAGCAACTTCTTTTCCGTCCGGGCTATACTTCGGATTGAACGAAGCTATATCCGAATTGGTCAGACGTTCTTCTTTTAACTCTGTAGCATACGTGAACTGTTTCTCATCTTTCCGCACGATACTTGAAGTATAGAGCTGCCAGAGTCCGCCACGTTCCGAAGCATACACCAAGCTACGCCCGTCGGGTGCAAAATCGATTCCACGTTCCTGACAAGGAGTATTCGTTATCTGTTTTGTCGTTTTATATTCTACCGAAGTCACATACACATCTCCTCTCAAAATGAAAGCAACCTCTTTACCATCAGGAGATACAGCCATTTCAGTAGCCCCACTGGTCTTTATCTGGCGAATCAAATCTTTATCATTTCTGTCTGACAGAATTTTCACAGATACTTTCTGCGACTTACCACCGGGAGTCAACGTATAAATCTCACCATCAAAACCATAACAAAGATTACCATTGGAGGCCATACTGAGGAAACGTACCGGATGCTGCGTATGATGCGTCACCTGCTTAGACGCATTCGATCCCGGAATACGCTGGTAGATATTGAACGAGCCATTCTCTTCACTCAAATAGTAGAACGACTTTCCGTCCGGTGCCCATACCGGTTCACGGTCCTCACCGATGAAAGTGGTCTGTTTTTCATAACGTGGAGTCTGTCCAGGCTGAAGCATCCATATATCACGGGCAATCGGTGACTTCTGGTGCTTACGCCAATAATCCTCATATCCTTTTTTATCTTGATAAAGAATAGCACCTTCCTTATTAATGGAGATGCATTCCATCGGCATAGATGAAAACATCACAGGACGTCCTCCCGTAACCGGAATCTGATATATCTGCTGGAATTGTCCATTCGAAGGAAAACCGGCATCTTCGGCAGAAGGCATGATGTCGGCAGTAAATAAGAGCTGTCCCGCATCACTGAAAGCTACCGGAGTTTCACTGCCCGAGAAAGTGGTCAGGCGGCGAGGCTCGCCTCCTTCTTTCGACACAATGAATACATCCAGACTTCCCATACGGTCGGACGCAAATGCAATCTGTTTACTATCGGGACTCCAAATCGGGGTTGTATCAAAAGCCGGATTGGTAGTGATCTGTGTAGCTTTGCCACCGGACACCGGTACTGTGAAAATATCACCTTTATAGGTGAAAGCAATGGTAGTTCCATCGGGAGAGATAGCACAATGACGCATCCACAACGGACCCTCTTGTGCCCAAAGTGCTCCGGCAAACAAAAGGGCCGCAGCACTCATGAAGAGTTTTCTCATAATGTATTATTTAAGTATATTAAAAAGCAAACCTCACAGCCCTTTTGAAAAGAGTTGTGAGGTCCGCATATTCTATTTTCAGATTAAGAATCCGGCATTCAAATTAGAGAGCACCAACTTCTTTCAGAGCTGCGTTAGTTCCGTGAACAGCCTTTGCGCTTGCCGCAAATTTTGCTTTTTCGTCAGCAGTCAATTCCAGTTCAACGATTTTCTCGATACCGTTCTTACCCAGGATTACAGGAACACCGATACAAAGATCAGATTCACCGTATTCACCTTCAAGCATTACTGAGCAAGGAATCATCTTCTTCTGGTTGTGGATGATAGATTCTACGACATAAGCTCCTGCCGCACCCGGTGCATACCATGCAGAAGTGCCCAGCAACTTAGTCAGAGTAGCACCACCTACCATAGTAGAAGCAACTACTTCGTTCAGCTTTTCTTCGCTCAGCAATGTGCTAACCGGCTGTCCTTTGTAAGTAGCCAGACGAGCCAACGGAATCATAGTAGTGTCACCATGACCACCGATCACCATACCTTCTACTTCGTTTGCATTGCAACCCAAAGCCTGAGACAAGAAATATTTAAAACGTGAGCTATCCAAAGCACCGCCCATACCGATAACACGGTTTTTCGGCAATCCGAGTGATTTCAATGCCAGATAAGTCATTGTATCCATCGGGTTAGAGATAACTACGATAATAGCATTCGGAGAGTATTTCAAAAGATTTTCTGCTACTGATTTCACGATACCGGCATTTACCCCGATCAGTTCTTCACGAGTCATGCCCGGTTTACGAGGAATACCAGAAGTGATCACAACCACGTCAGAGTTAGCAGTCTGAGCATAATCATTTGTGCAACCAACGATTGTTGTGTCGAAACCCAACAACTGAGCAGTCTGCATCATATCCATTGCTTTACCTTCTGAAACGCCTTCTTTTACGTCCAGCATTACTACTTCGTCTGCCACTTCATTGAAGGCCAGTACATTTGCACATGTAGCACCTACGTTACCTGCGCCTACTACGGTTACTTTTGACATAATACTTATATTTTAATAAAGTTGATAATTAGTTCGTATCGTTTTCGTGACGGCAAAAGTACAACGATAATCGAAATTAAAGAAATTTTTCCATAATAATTTTAGTTAAAGAAAAGTGAATAGACTGTGTTACTCTGTATTGAAATGATTACTTTTGCAGCGTTTTATCATTCAACCTTATAGAATATGAATAAAAAGAATCTGCTGATCATTGCCGTATCTGTTTTGGTGCTCGCGCTCATCGGTCTTACTTATCTGTTATTCTCCGAAAAACAGACTAACCGTGAGCTGGTTCAGGAATTCCAATTGGATAAAGAAGATCTTGAAAATGAGTACACTCGCTTTGCACAGCAATATGACGAACTGAAACTGACTGTATCGAACGACTCTTTGGCAGACTTGCTGGCTCAGGAGCAGGTCAAGACGCAACGCCTGCTTGAAGAACTCCGTACGGTAAAGAGTAGTAACGCCACAGAGATAAGACGCCTGAAAAAAGAATTGGCAACACTAAGAAAAGTAATGATCGGTTACATCAATCAGATTGACTCGCTGAATAAACTGACCGCCCAGCAAAAACAAGTGATAGCAGAAGTAACGCAGAAATACAATGCGGCTTCACGCCAGATCAATAATTTGTCTGAAGAAAAGAAGAACCTTAATCAAAAAGTTACATTAGCTGCTCAGTTGGATGCAACCAATATCTGGATTGAACCTCGCAACAAACGTGGCAAAAAAGCTAAAAAAGTAAAGGATATCGTAAAACTGGCCATCGGTTTCACGATTGTTAAAAATATCACTGCCGAAACCGGAGAACGGACACTCTACATCCGGATAACGAAACCGGATAACGATGTATTGACCAAAAGCCCGTCAAACACTTTCCCTTATGAAAACCGTACGTTAGGCTACTCTATCAAAAAGTACATCGAATACAATGGGGAAGAACAAACTATTAACGTATTCTGGGATGTGGAAGAGTTTCTGTATGCCGGCGACTATCGGGTAGACATCTTTGCTGACGGAACAATGATTGGGTCGCAGAAGTTCACATTGGACTAAAACTTTAAAAACATATACTTTAAAGAGGATGTGCCAGAAGCCGGTTACTAAGTAACCGGCTTCTGGCACATCCTCTTTTTTATTACTTCAATTCTATCTTATTAATGGAGTTACTCCCCAAGTCTTCTAAATTGGATACACCTATTTATGCACTTTCCGGCACTGGGTTAATGAAAAAGAATTTATCCAAGGTACATTTGTCATTTGATAGAGAACGAAG
Source organism: Bacteroides sp. HF-4919 (assembly GCF_018860125.1). NCBI lineage: Bacteria > Pseudomonadati > Bacteroidota > Bacteroidia > Bacteroidales > Bacteroidaceae > Bacteroides > Bacteroides sp. HF-4919. The sequence goes on along the minus strand of NZ_JAHKNF010000017.1, from coordinate 84,382 downwards.
TCATTTGTTTAAATGATATTGCTTTGGCTCAATAGGGAGTTTACGTAAAAAAACTGTCTTTATAATAAATCAATATTAAACCTGCTTCATATATATTGAAAGAATGATAAAATATTAACTTCTTTTTCATGTTTCGAGTTGAGTACGGTTTTAGTATGAATTGTATTATATGTAACATGAACTATTAGTTTTTAATAGATTCTAATTAAAAACAGACTAGTAATTGTGATAAAAAAAATATTATAAATAAAAAAAACAGACATGAAAAAAGTGAAAATCAATTTATTTTTATTTCTTTTTTTCTCTATCATCTTAGAAGCATGCTCCGACGATTATGCTACTTACAACAATGAACCCACTAAAAATGTAATAACAAGAAACGTCAAAAGCAAAGAACAATATATGGAGCGATTTGCTGAAATATTATCAAAAGCCGTTTTCGAAGAACAAAGTGTCAGGCACTTTTTAAAAGAGGAAGCTTTAAAGAAAATAGATAACGGATACAATATTTTTTATCCCATTGCCAAAGATGGGCAAATAAACAATTGTTCTTTCCGAGATATATTAATAAAGTACGCCAAAGATAAAGAGGAAATTGAGAACATCGAGGCAAATGTACCTTTACTAAATATCCACATACCAGAATACGGGAATCTTTTAATAAAAGACATGGATGATGGAGACTTTGAAGTACCGGTTCTATTAGATAGGACATTATACTATAATGGAGTCATAGTAGATACAATTGCTGCTAATGAAATACCTGGATTTAATTTGTTTGTAGTTTGTGAAAGTGGCAGTATAAGAAAAAAACATGCGCAAACTCGAAATTTCTCAGCTTACCCTTTAAATGAAAATTATGAATTTGTTGATCAGTCTTTTGATCCTACATACTCCGAGAGGACCGCAGGAGTAACACGTGCTTCGGCATACGAGGAGCTTAGTGAAAAATATAAAGATGAAGGCTATGTCCCAATAAAAGATATAGATCCATTATTGGTAGCAGCCTATAATAAATCCTCCCTAAAGCCCAGGGCAACGAGATCACTTATGTATTATGGTTTAAATAGCATAAGCGAAACTCCCAAAGAAATTCGTCCGGATATAAAAGATTGTATTTTCAGATTTAAGATTGCAGCTGATGCGTTTTCTCGCTTGGAGGATATAGCAACAGGGCAAAACAAGCCATTATTCTATGATAAAGTGCAGCAGAAAAAAGGCTCTTTAAGCAGAGAAGAAGTTTTAGGACGCATCTTAACGGGAAGAGCTTTCTGTTTTCTTTTCAGAATCGAAGGAAGCGTAAACGGAAATAACGTAATATCTGAAGGAATGAAGATTTATGTTACCCCTGAAAAATTATTCAATCTTAAAATCAATGAACATAGAAGACATAAAACGATGTTTAGACGTACAAAGTATACCTATACAATTGATAGAAATGGTATTAAGTCCAAATGGTTCTATCCTTTAGATTACGGACACGATACAAGATTGAATGAATGGAACATAGCTAAAGATCCCATTAACAAAAAGGTTGTAGTATATCTTATTAACCCGGATGAAGGAACAACCGCAAAAATCACAGAAACATATTCTTTAACTTATATATCCAATAAGGGAATAGATGGAAGCATTTCTGCTCCAATCATTAAAGGAATCACCCTAGGAATAAATGGAAAATTAGATAATACAACGACAACTCAAAAGACAGTAACAACAGAATATTCTATCACCCAAAGTAATGAACGTATTGACGAGTTCTACTTTGATTTTTTTAATGACTATCCCATTGAATCTGTTTTATCCAATAACGAGTACGTAATTCCTATTAGAAAAGGTAAAGGAATAATAGAAACAAGTATTTTACCAATATCAAATAGTTTCTTTACATTTAAACGATTTAAAAGATGAAAAAACAAGTAACTTTCTTTATCTGCACAATTATTTTGTTGGCTTTGTCGTCTTGTCATAAAGAAGCAGATTATTCTTTAAATAATTCAATCTGGATACATCAATTTCAAGCTGAAGAACGGGTAGAAGGTGGTGTAAAAGCAGTAGGACTTTTCTTCGGAGCAAAAACAATTGAAAAGTATAGCCTTGATAAAGACTACAAAGCATTAAAACTTTTGAATACATTTAACTATGTAAAGGAAGGTAATGAAATTATAATCAATGGTGCATTCAGACAAACAGTGGGAGATAATTATCTTACTTTTGGTGATGGAATGTACTATTGTTCAGAAAAAAGCAAGGGCTCTTTTTTCCAAAAGTAATAAAAAAGGAGGGAGCAATTAAGAATAGGTATTGAAGGAGCAGAGAATAAATAATTCCTCTGCTCCTTTTAATTAAATATTCGTGCTACTGCCACTTTTGATCCGAACCATATCAGTAAATCGGGTAAATACCCCCTATTGGGTTGCTCCCGGCCCAGTTATGCGAAGATGCTCAAAACGCAATCTGGAAATCTCCAGATATAAGAATAAAAAGGTTATTGTCTACTATTGCCACGAAACTTTCCTTTCTGCTTCTCTGTTCGTGTTATTGAAAAACAGAAACCTTAAATAAGGCTTTTGAACCAGTAAGCTAAATACCAATTCGCAATAGTTGTTTATTATACTACAGCTAAAGTATGCAATCGGGTACGCATTATTACGAAAAAAATGATTCGGGAAGACAGGATCAATCCATAGTTGATAAATAAGCAAGTATACAGGCTTTCAGCCTGCTAAGTCTTATTGGATAAAAAAAGGCACGATGATACTTAAACAGATGAAAGGCAAGACATTCAAAGCACTAAACTCTTGCTGGGAAAAGACTTGCTTTAACACAGTGTTAAAGTCTGCTCTTTAGATTCAAATAACAAGTCATTTAAATGCAAAAGGCTTGTTATTTGCATTTGGAAAAGAAGAAGCCCCAAAATGCGATTAACAATGTTAATTGAAAAAGCGAGAATACATCGCCCGGTATTCAAACATCAGGCCTAAATAACAAAAAAAATTAAATCGTTTTGCTTTTTAAGATTAACCCTTTATATTTGCATCGTTGTTTATGCAATTATTGTTTCTTGTCCTAACAAGGATAACAAGAACAAAACCGGATAAACAAACAGCCCGCAAGCATTGTTCTTTAAAATGAAGTATTACCTTTATAATGTATAAGATGCGATGAAAAAAATCCTGTTTCTGTTTTTTCTCCTGACAACTACTTTCTCTCTGAAATCACAGGGAATCCTATCCTTAGATAGTTGCCGTGCATTGGCCATTGCCAACAACAAAGAGTTGTTGATAAGCGGAGAGAAAATAAATGCTGCACACTATCAAAACAAAGCAGCTTTTACGAACTACTTACCCAACTTCTCTGCTACAGGGGCCTATATGCGTAACCAAAAAGAATTCTCGCTGCTCAACAGTGATCAGAAAGCTGCCCTATCGGGCTTAGGAAACAGTATAAGCGGACCACTGCAGCAGGCTGCACAAGTCATCGGACAGCTCCATCCTGAACTGGCCCCGGCTTTGTCGCAACTGGGAGGGGCTATCGTACCGGCCTTGAACGAAGCCGGAAGTTCTATTGTAGACGCATTCCGTACCGATACCCGCAATGTATATGCAGGAGCCATCACCCTGACACAGCCATTATACATGGGCGGCAAAATCCGGGCATACAACAAAATCACTAAATACGCTGAAGAGTTGGCTCGCCAACAGCACAATTCGGGTATGCAAGAGGTGATTCTCAGCACGGATCAGGCCTATTGGCAGGTTATCTCGTTGGTCAACAAGAAAAAACTCGCGGAAAGCTACCTGAAGCTATTGCAGAAACTGGACAGTGATGTAGAAAAGATGATTGCCGAAGGGGTAGCCACTAAAGCGGACGGACTCTCGGTTCGGGTGAAGGTAAACGAAGCCGAAATGACACTGACAAAGGTTGAAGACGGGCTAAGCCTTTCGCGGATGCTACTGTGCCAACTGTGCGGCATCGACCTGAGTACCCCCGTCGTATTGGCCGACGAAGACATCGACGACATTCCTTTAATGCCTGTTACTACCGACTTTGAGGTTGAAACAGCCTATGCCAACCGGCCTGAAATACGGAGCCTGGAACTGGCAACCAAAATTTATCAACAAAAAATAAACGTAACCCGCTCCGAGCATCTTCCGTCTTTAGCACTGATGGGAAACTATATGGTTACTAACCCTTCCGTATTCAACAGCTTTGAAAATAAATTCAAAGGAATGTGGAATGTAGGCATCATGCTTCAATTACCCATCTGGCACTGGGGAGAGGGCCTCTATAAAGTAAAGGCAGCCAAAGCAGAAGCACGCATCGCCCAGTATCAACTGGAAGATGCCAAAGAAAAAATAGAGTTGCAGGTCAACCAATCGGCCTTCAAAGTGAACGAGGCAGCAAAGAAACTGACCATGGCGAAAAAGAACCTTGAGAAAGCTGACGAAAACCTGCGCTACGCCACCCTTGGATTCGAAGAAGGAGTAATTGCTCCAAGCAACGTACTTGAAGCCCATACTGCCTGGTTGTCGGCCCAATCGGAAAAGATCGATGCACAGATTGATGTGAAGTTAACAGAGATCTACCTGCAGAAGTCATTGGGAACACTGAAATAAAATGAATAAGTAAATTTAGAGAAAGCCAATCTCAATCGTAAATCGTAAAATCATAAATAAGATGACATCACAAAAATCACAGAACAGCAATATGCTGCTTGCATTCCTCACTCTGCTGGGAGTTATTGTACTGGTTGCAGTTGTCGGTTTCTTCATGCTCCGCAAAGGCCCGGAAATTATTCAGGGACAGGCCGAGGTGACCGAATACCGCGTTTCGAGCAAAGTTCCCGGACGCATTCTGGAATTCCGTGTGAAAGAGGGACAAACAGTACAAGCGGGAGACACTCTCGCCATACTGGAAGCTCCGGACGTAATGGCAAAAATGGAACAGGCACGTGCAGCTGAAGCCGCTGCTCAGGCACAAAACGAAAAAGCAATCAAAGGGGCACGTCAGGAACAGATCCAAGCAGCTTATGAAATGTGGCAAAAGGCGATAGCCGGTGTCGATATAGCAGAGAAATCATACAAGCGTGTTAAAAATCTGTTCGACCAGGGAGTCATGCCTGCGCAAAAGCTGGACGAAGTCACTGCGCAACGTAATGCAGCCATCGCCACAGAAAAAGCAGCAAAAGCCCAATATACCATGGCTAAGAACGGTGCCGAACGTGAGGACAAAATGGCTGCCGCCGCTTTGGTAGACCGTGCCAAAGGAGCTGTTGCCGAAGTGGAATCGTACATCAAAGAGACTTATTTGATTGCTCAGACAGCCGGAGAGGTTTCTGAGATATTTCCCAAAGTGGGCGAGCTGGTAGGCACAGGTGCACCGATTATGAACATTGCAGTGATGGATGACATGTGGGTGACATTCAATGTGCGCGAGGATTTATTGAAGAACCTGACAATGGGATCTGAATTTGACGCTATCGTGCCCGCACTGGACAACAAAACGATTCGCCTGAAAGTATACTACATGAAGGATCTGGGTACTTACGCTGCCTGGAAAGCAACTAAAACTACAGGACAGTTCGATCTGAAAACTTTCGAAGTAAAAGCTACTCCGGTTGAAAAAGTAGACAATCTGCGTCCGGGAATGTCAGTCATCCTTAAAAAATGAAAGAAAGAGAAAAGAAATATATAGCCCTCTGGCTGGTCATGAAGCGCGAATGTCGCCGTCTTGTGTCCCGTCCGCTCTATCTCTTCTGCATGGTGATAGCCCCGTTATTCTGCTATATTTTCTTCACCACGCTGATGGACTCGGGGCTGCCCACCGACATGCCTGTCGGTGCTGTCGATCTGGACAACTCAACCAGTTCGAGAAATATCCTCCGCAATTTGGATGCCTTCGGGCAAACGGCTATCGTGGCCCGTTATGGAAGTGTGAATGAAGCCCGCACTGCAATGCAGGAAGGCAAAATTTATGGGTTCTTCTATATTCCCAAAGGGTTGTCGGCCGATGCTCAAAGCCAACGACAACCCAAGGTATCTTTCTATACCAACAACTCGTACCTGATTGCCGGCTCACTGCTTTTCAAAGACATGAAGATGATGTCCGAACTTGCATCAGGGGCAGTCAGCCGTTCGGTACTGTACGCTAAAGGTGCAACAGAGGGCCAAGCCATGGGATACCTCCAACCGATAGTCATCGATACACACCCGATACAGAATCCATGGTTGAACTACTCGGTCTACTTGTGCAACACCCTTGTACCGGGAGTACTTATGCTGATGATATTCATGGTAACGGTATTCTCCATCGGCGTGGAAATCAAAGACCGTACCGCACGTGAGTGGTTGCGTCTGAGCAATAACTCCATTTATATCGCATTGGCAGGTAAACTTCTTCCACAAACGGTAGTGTTCTTCATCATGGGTATATTTTATAATGTATACCTGTACGGATTCCTGCATTTCCCATGCAACAGTGGCATCCTCCCTATGCTGCTGGCCACTTTGTGCCTTGTACTGGCTTCACAATGTTGTGGCATCGTGATGATAGGCACTTTGCCTACACTCCGCCTCGGATTGAGTTTTGCATCATTATGGGGAGTCATCTCTTTCTCCATATCGGGGTTCTCTTTCCCGGTAATGGCTATGAATCCGGTATTGCAGGCATTGAGCAACCTGTTCCCACTACGGCATTACTTTCTCATTTACGTAGACCAGGCACTCAACGGATACAGTATGGCTTATTCCTGGTCCAATTATATGGCGTTATTGATTTTTATGTTACTTCCTTTCTTCGTGGTTCACCGGTTGAAGGAAGCTTTGATATACTATAAATACATGCCCTAATGAAAGATATAAAATTAAAAGATAAAATAGCACAAGGAGTCAACGACCTGTTTTATATCTGGAAACGGGAGTTTGGAACCACCTTCCGTGACCAGGGAGTATTGATTTTCTTCGTACTCGTGCCGTTGGTATATCCGTTGATTTATAGCTTCATCTATACCAACGAAGTGGTGCGCGAAGTGCCCGCAGTGGTAGTAGACGATTCACGCTCCTCACTCAGCCGCGAATATCTCCGCAAAGTGGATGCCACTCCCGATATAGAAATCGTAGCGTATTGTGCCGATATGGAAGAAGCCAAACAAATGCTGAAAGACCGTCTGGCTTATGGCATCATTTATATTCCGAAAGAATTTAGTGATAACATAGCACAAGGTAAACAGACTCAGGTAAGTATTTATTGTGATATGAGCGGACTGCTATATTACAAAAGTATGCTTCTGGCTAACACAGCCGTATCTTTAGACATGAACGAAGATATCAAAATAACCCGTTCGGGCAATACCACCGACCGCCAGGATGAGATCACAGCCTACCCCATCGAATATGAAGACGTGGCAATGTTCAATCCGACTAACGGTTTTGCCGCTTTCCTGATACCGGCAGTACTGATCCTGATTATTCAGCAGACTTTACTGTTGGGTATCGGACTTTCTGCCGGCACCGCCCGCGAAAACAACCGCTTTAAGGATCTGGTGCCCATCAACCGGCATTACAACGGCACGCTGCGTATTGTAATGGGTAAAGGACTAAGCTATTTCATGGTCTATTCGCTCGTATCTGTTTACGTACTTTGTGCGGTTCCCCGCATGTTCAGCCTCAACCAAATCGGACAACCGGGTACATTAGCGTTATTTATCCTTCCCTATCTGATGGCTTGCATCTTCTTTGCCATGACTGCGTCCATTGCCATCCGTAACCGGGAAACGTGCATGCTGATATTCGTCTTCACGTCTGTTCCGTTACTGTTTATTTCGGGAATCTCCTGGCCGGGAGCAGCCATACCGCCGTTCTGGAAATATTTCTCTTATATATTCCCGTCTACTTTCGGCATTAACGGATTTGTGCGGATCAATAACATGGGGGCGACACTGAGTGAGATCCCATTTGAATATAAAGCATTATGGATACAAACGGGATTCTACTTCCTGACTACCTGCTGGGTATATCGCTGGCAGATCATCAAGAGCCGTAAGCATGTCATTGATAAATACAAAGAAATGAAAGACAAAGGAAAACCTATTCTTTCATAATCACATGCTAAGACACGTGTCATGAAAAGAAGATTTCTTTTCGGGACAATTATCAGAGCTATTTCACAACAGAGAATGAAAATGCAGGTACGTTTTATCTGCACCCGCAGATTTATACAGACAACACAGGTTACTGACCAGTTATTTGCTTTTCTTCCCTCCTCACGACTTTCCCCTATACGCAACCTGTTCATTTACATCATTTAACACACTTCGCTTTGTTTAGTTACGACCGTTTCGTAAATTTGTAAGATAAACGTAATTAAACATACTCCATGGAAAAGTTGACAATGCAAGAAGAAGAAGTGATGATTTACATCTGGGAACTGGAAAGTTGCTACGTGAAAGACATCGTTGCTAAATTTGAGCAACCTACTCCTCCCTACACCACGGTGGCCTCCATCGTGAAGAATCTCGAACGGAAAAAATATGTAAAGGCACAACGCGTAGGAAATACGTACCTGTACACTCCGGCTATTAAAGAAAGCGAATATAAACGAAGTTTCATGAGTGGAGTCGTAAGGAACTACTTTGAGAACTCTTACAAAGAAATGGTTTCTTTCTTCGCCAAAGATCAGAAGATATCGACCAACGACTTGAAAGAAATCATCGACATGATCGAGAAAGGAAAAGAAAACTAATCGCTAATACCCTGAAAAACATGACTCCCGAACTGGCATACTTCCTGAAGATAAACATAGCAATTGCTTTATTCTACGCCTTCTATCGGTTGTTTTTCTACAGAGACACCTTTTTTCAGTGGCGAAGGATTGTTTTGCTTTGCTTCTTTATCATTTCTCCACTCTACCCGGTGCTGAATATTCAGGAGTGGATCAGATCGCACGAACCTATGGTAGCAATGGCCGATTTATACGCAACCATTGTATTGCCCGAAATTGAAATAACTCCTGAAGTTGCGACTACGGATTGGCAAAACATCATTTTATCTACAGTGAATATCATCTATTGGGCAGGAGTCGTATTACTTTTAATACGCTTCGTTGCCCAGTTTGCCAGTATTTTGCGGTTGCGTTTTCATTGTCAGAAAGATCAGATAGAAGGAATTCCTGTCTATTTGCTTGACAAAGAAAGTGGTCCGTTCTCTTTTTTTCATTGGATCTTCATTCATCCGCAAGCACATCCGCACAATGAGTTAAGCGAGATCCTTACTCACGAAGGAACGCATGCCCGGCAAAAGCACTCCATAGATGTTATCATCAGCGAACTGATGTGTATCGCCTGTTGGTTCAACCCGTTTGCATGGTTGATGAAACGGGAAGTACGGAACAACCTGGAGTATATGGCCGACAACCGTGTGCTGGAAGCCGGACATGATTCAAAATCTTATCAGTATCACTTATTGGGATTGGCTCATCAGAAAAGTACTATCACTCTCTCCAACAGTTTCAATGTGCTGCCATTGAAGAATCGCATCACCATGATGAACAAAAAAAGAACCAAAGAGATAGGACGGACCAAATATCTGTTATTTCTCCCGCTGGCTCTCGCCCTAATGATAGTCAGCAACATCGAAGCCGTGGCACGTACTACTAAAAGTATCGCGCAGGAAGTGATACAAACAGTAGAAGAACAGATTGAACCGAAATCTCCGATTGAAGAAAACGCCCCATCCCATACGGCAGATGCTCCGCAATCTCAAGCGGACAACGCAGCCCGACAAACAACCCAAAGAAATCCGGAAGAACAAACTGTTTTTGAAGTAGTTGAGAAGATGCCGGAGTTTCCAGGAGGATTGACAGAAATGAATAGGTTCATCAACAGTCACCTCCGCTACCCTCCTATCGCTCAGGAAAACGGAATACACGGACAAGTCGTTGTTCAGTTTATAATCCGGGCAAACGGAACGATTACCGACTGCACAGTAGTGAAAAGTGCACATCCAACGCTGGACGCCGAAGCATTACGTGTAATAAAAGAGATGCCTAAGTGGCATCCCGGAAGACAAAGAGGAATAGCCGTAGCAACCAGAATGACCGTCCCGGTACGGTTTCGACTGATAGGTGAAGCGTCCGAAACGACAAGTAGTTCCGATAAGAATCTTGAAAATAAAGTTTTTGATGTAGTTGAACAAGCTGCCGAATTCCCCGGTGGAATGAAAGCTTGTTTAGCATATATGTACAAAAATATAAAATATCCTACAGTCGCAATGGAAGCGGGAATACAAGGACAGGTTGTCATACAAATGGTTATTGATAAGAACGGAAAAATAAGCAATCCCAAAATAGTTCGGGGGGTATCACCGGAACTGAATGCCGAGGCACTCCGTATAGTAAACAGTATGCCCCAATGGATACCCGGGAAACAAAAAGGCAAGAACGTAGCGACCCGATTCACACTCCCCATCCGGTTCCGTCTGGCCTAACCGTACTCCCAACCTGAAAATCACTTTAATAAAAATAGTATGAGAAAAATCACATTTATTGCCATTCTCTTGTTGTGCATCTGCAACCTTGCCAAAACCAAAGAAAAAGTCATAGAACAGCCGCCATTCATAGCTTGGAGCAGTACCTCGATTCAAATAGATAAAGTCGTCCTCAGCGACACGGCTACAGTACTTTATATCAAAGCATTCTATCAACCCAAACAATGGATCCGGATTTCCGGACAAAGTTTCCTGAAAGACAATAACGGGGAAACCTACGTTTTACGTTCGGGGATCGGTATTAAACCCGACACGGAATTCTGGATGCCCGAATCCGGTGAAGCGGAATTCCGTTTAGTTTTTCCGCCAATACCGCCTTCAGCCACTTCTATCGATTTCTCCGAAGGGGACAATGTTCAAGGGGCATTCAAGATATGGGGGATTCAACTTAAAGGTAAAGCTCTCCCCGAACTTTTGTTACCCCAAGAAGCCATTGTGCAGAAAGTAGACATAAACAATACATTGCCCGAACCGAAATTCGAATACAAAGAAGCCACTTTCAAAGGAAAGATTCTGGATTATCGCCCGGGGCTCATCTCCAAAATAGCACCGATTGTATTTGACCCAGTAAAAGGTGCCTACGAAGGAGCGGAAGTAAAAATAAACAATGACGGCACATTTGCCACTCAAATAAAAGTACCTGCCACTACTTCGGTCACCCTCCGTATTTTCGGTAAAATGATTTCTTCCTACGTGGTACCGGGCGAAGAGAGCAGTATCATTATCAATACCCGCGAACTATGCCGGCAACAATCCAAGTTCCATAAGGACGACAAACCTTATGGCGAAGCTGTTTACTTTGGCGGCGCATTAGCCGGGCTGTCACAGGAATCTTTTAAATGTAACCTAAATCCTTCCGTTATGGATAATTACCGTCAACTATTCCGTGACATAGCAGGAATGGACGCCCAAGCCTATAAAGACTTTATTTATGGCAAACGGGCTACTATTCTTGAATCCATACAGAAAGCCTCAATCAGTCAAGCGCTCAAAACGGTATTAATCAATCAGGTAGACGCCGGTACTGCCCAGGCTATCTCTTTAACGGAAATGGCCATCAAGCAGGCTTATGCCATGGAGCATAAAATGAAAAACGAAGAAGTTAGGGAATACTTTAAAACGACTCAAATAAAACTGCCTGAAAACTATTACGCGGATGCTTTCAGACCACTTGGCTCCCTCAACACCATGGCATTACTTTACAATCCCCGGTTGACCGAACTGGTTCCGTATTACCTGCGTCATTGGAGAGATGAACTGGTTAAAGCATGGGGAACCGACAAAGGGGTTTATTTCGATATTAATAAAGCAAACGAACTCTATTCATCTATCAAAGACTTTACCCCCCTGACCGCCGAACAGGAAGTCCTGCTTGCCACTCTTCCATCCGCTTGCCAAAATGAACTGCGGGAGGGCAATGAACAACTTCTGAAAACCATTGAAGCCAATAAAAAGAAAACCGGATATACTATTCATGAAGTAGGGAAAGTCAGTGATGAAAACCTGTTTACATCCATTATCTCTAAATTCCGGGGTAAAGTAATCCTGGCCGATTTCTGGGCAACCTGGTGTGGCCCGTGTCGCATGGCCAATAAAGCAATGCTGCCGCTAAAGGAAGAGTTGAAAGGAAAGGATATCGTTTACCTTTACATTACCGGCGAAACTTCACCCCTGAAAACATGGGAGAACATGATTCCGGATATCCATGGTGAGCATTTCCGTTTAACGGATGCCCAATGGAGTTTCTTAGGTGATAAATTCGACATAAGAGGCGTACCCACCTATCTCATCATCGATCGGGAAGGAAATGTCAAACACCAAAAGACAGGATTCCCGGGTGTAGCCCAAATAAAAGAGGAATTGATGAAAGTATATGATTAACCCTCCGGACAACAAACAATAAACAAAGAACGATCGGCTCCTGCCTATGGGACAAGGAACCGATCGTTCATCATTTAAAAGCGCTTATCGTTACTTATGTAACTCTACAATCTTTGTGGGAGCCATTTCCACATTCCGTTTGTCCACCTGTCGTACTACACTGGCAGCCAACGAAAGAAATGCACGGCCGGTAACCGTATTCTCATCCAAAGCAACAGGGGTACCGTTATCGCCGCCCTCGCAGATACTCTGTACAATCGGAATCTGTCCCAACAACGGAACATTCATCTCTTCAGCCAGCTTCTTGGCACCTTCTTTCCCGAAAAGATAATACTTGTTCTCCGGAAGTTCTGCCGGAGTAAACCAAGCCATATTTTCCACCAGACCAAGAATAGGAACATTCACCTTATCATTAGTGAACATGTTGATCCCTTTACGTGCATCGGCCAAAGCCACAGCCTGCGGAGTACTAACAACAACGGCACCGGTCAAGGCCAATGTCTGAACTACGGTCAGGTGAATGTCACTTGTTCCCGGTGGCAGATCGATCAGGAAATAGTCCAGATCTCCCCAGGCAGCATCTCCGATCAACTGCTTCAGCGCATTGCTCGCCATCCCCCCACGCCATAAAGTAGCTTGGTCAGGATCGACAAAGAAACCGATAGAAAGTAATTTTACACCATACTTCTCAACAGGAATAATCATATCGCGTCCGTCTATTTTTTCAGCGTACGGACGGGCATCTTCTACCTGAAACATTTTCGGCATGGAAGGACCGAAAACGTCGGCATCCAGTAAACCGACTTTATAACCCAACTTAGCCAACGCTACAGCCAGATTGGCCGACACGGTAGATTTGCCCACCCCTCCTTTACCGGAAGAGATACCTATGATATTCTTTACCCGGGGTAACAATTTACCGACTTCGGGACGTGCAGCCTGTACTGTTTTCACACTGATATTTCCTGCTATCTCCACGTCTTTGCTCACATGGGTAAGAATAGCTGTTTCAGCAGCCTTTATCACCGACTTCATAAACGGATCGGTCGGTTTTTCAAAAATCAGGGAGAATGAAACCTTCATTCCCTCTATACGAATGTTATCCTCCACCATACCGGCCTCCACAAGATTCTTTCCGGTTCCGGGATAACGCACTGTAGCCAGTGCATCGAGTATCAATTTAGGATAGATTGTCATAGTTTGTATTATTTAGATGTCTGCAATCCGCTCCGCTTGCTACGGTTATAGCTCCGGTACGAATCGAGTTCAATTTCAATATCCGGTTCTCTCAATTCTCCTTCCTGCGGTAACAGGAATTTGATGTATTTAATGCTTAAACCACGATCGAGCCATTGTTGTTCATAATAGGTCTTGATGCCCAGAATGTCATCAACGAGATCGGAGTGATAAAGATCTTCGGTGATAAACTCCACCGGCAGTTTGTTCTCCTCAATCATATATTTGGTATAGGTGAACATAAAGTTACTGTCTGTCTTCAGATGGATAATACCGTTGGACACCAAAAACTTACGATAACGTTCCATAAAATAGGTAGAAGTCAGGCGTTTGGTCGCTTTCTTCATTTGCGGATCAGAGAAAGTCAGCCAGATCTCACTCACTTCGCCTTCCGCAAAAAAACGGTCGATGATCTCAATGTTGGTACGCAGAAAAGCAACATTCTTCATGCCTGCCTGAAGAGATTCGGTGGCTCCCGTCCACATGCGGGCTCCCTTAATGTCTACCGCAATAAAATTCTTATCAGGGAACATCCGTCCCAGTCCGACGGTATATTCGCCGCGCCCGCAACCCAACTCAAGTACAATCGGGTTATCGTTCTTAAAAAACTCTTTGTGCCATTTTCCCTTCATGTCAAAAGGCACATTGTCCACTGCCGAGTAAGGATACTCAAAAACATGCGGATAACTTGCCATATCGGCAAACTTCTCTAATTTATTTTTTCCCATTCAAAAAAGTTAAATCGTTTCTACCCAGCCGGTATAGTTATAAAACACCCGGTCGTTAAATTGCTGGCGGAACAACGCATATTTGTCAATGCCCGTACAATGGCAGACTCCCAGACGTTTGGGAAGCTTCATGCCCAGAAAAGCGGAAATCACATTGAACTTTTCTATGCCTGCATTATGGATATGAAAGCCTCCCATCACCAGTTTCAGTCCCAATCCCGGAAATGCAGTCTGCACGGCACGAATAATATTGGTAATCCCCCGGTGCGAACAGGCACTCAGCACTGAAAGGGATTTTTCACTCTTCAATATCAATGCCAGTTCATCTTCAAAGGTATCGGGACGCATCTCGCCTCCTATCTCCACGAAGAAATGCTCAAAGTGCGTGTCGTTCCTGTCTACTATCCTGACATCCGCAAACGCAAATACACCCGGTACAATCTCCGTAGTTTCGTCGATCAGCCAAAAGCGGGACTTATCCAATGCTTCGGGATGCAACATTCCGTTTTCACGTTCATTCTTGAACTTCCTGCGGAACACTTCTTGTTTACATACCACCTTTGCCCTGCTGTTCATTTTCAGGAAAGTATGCAATCCACCTGTATGGTCACGATGTCCGTGGGACAGTATTACAAATTCCACATCGGTCAGATCGACTCCCATCAAACGGGCATTCCGGATAAACAAATCCGAAGCACCGGTATCAAACAGCACCTTGTGTTCCCCCGCTTCAACAAGCAGGGAAAGCCCATGCTCTCCCTGTAATCCCTTACCGTAAACACTGTTTTCTGCAAGGGTTGTTATTTTGTAGTTCATTTATCGAACGTTTATTCTACAATAGTCACCCATCCGTGAGTGTCGGGCTCGTCACCGTACTGGATACCACGCAGCTTGTTGTAGAGTTTCTCACAAACAGGACCCGGCTTTCCGTCTTTCGAAATTACGTATGATTTACCATTCTCAAGGTCATCGATACGTTCGATCGGACTGATGACAGCAGCAGTACCGCAAGCTCCTGCTTCTTCGAAAGTGCTCAGTTCTTCTTCGGGTACCGGACGGCGCTCTACTTTCATGCCCATATCTTCTGCCAACTGCATCAGGCTCTTATTGGTGATGGAAGGAAGGATAGAAGTAGACTTCGGTGTGATGTATGTATTGTCTTTAATACCAAAGAAGTTGGCTGCTCCGCATTCATCAATGTATTTCTTTTCTTTGGCATCCAGGTAGAACTCACAGGAATAGCCCAGATCGTGCGCTTTTTTGTTGGCACGCAGGCTGGCTGCATAGTTACCACCAACTTTGTAGATACCGGTTCCGTGAGGAGCGGCACGGTCGTACTCGCGGATAATGACATAAGGATTGGTAGAAAAACCACCTTTGAAATAAGGGCCTACCGGTGTGACAAACACGACAAACATGTATTCATCTGCCGGATGAACCCCTACCTGGGCACTGGTTCCGATAAGCAACGGGCGAATGTACAAGGACGCCCCACTCTCATAAGGCGGGATGAAGCGTTCGTTTAATTTCACTACTTTCAGAATAGCTTCCTTAAAACGTTCGGTCGGCAATTCTGCCATCATGATGCCCTGACAGGTGGATTGCAGACGTGCGGCATTCTCTTCCAGACGGAAAATACGTACCTTACCGTCTTTACCACGGAAAGCTTTCAAGCCCTCGAAAGCCTCCTGGCCATAGTGAAGACAAGTGGCAGCCATATGCAGATTCAGCACTTCGCTGCTGCTTATCTCAAGTTCGCCCCATTTGCCGTTACGGAAATTGATTCTCACATTGTAATCTGTCTTCATATAGCCGAATGACAGATTGGCCCAGTCTATTTCTTTCATATCGTTAGTTATTAGTTATTTTCGATTGAGCAACAAAAATAACCTTTATTCTTCAGATAGCCTCCTTTCTTGCAGTAATTTTTCAATTTCCCGATCCGCCTTTGTCAGCTTTCCGGCGCAGAAAGCTATTATTTCATTGGCTTCTTTTATTTTTTCACTCAGTTCGTCAATCTCCAGTTCGTTACTGTCAATCTGGCGAACGATCTTTTCCAGACGTTCCATGGCCTGTGAATAGGTTTCTTTTTTCTTTGCTGGCATATTTATCATTATAAAGGAATACTTTCTACTTTCGATTTCACTTCACCTTCGTAAAGACGGGTAATCAACTCGTCTCCCGGTCGCAGACAGGCAGCATTCTTCACCGCCTTCCCCTCTTTCAGCGTTATGCTGTATCCCCGTTTCAGTAGTTTTTGTGGTGAAGCATCCGCAATGCGGTTTTGTAAAAGTTCCAACCGATGATGCTGACGGGCCAATAAGGTCTCAGCAGCATGAGAGAGGTTGCTCTTTGCCATTTGCAACTTTATCCGCGATTCCGAAAGCTTGCGCATCACTTGTGAAGGAATGCGCGACTGTAACAGTGAAAGTCTCTTTCGCTCTTGCTCCAGACGGTGATAGATGCGGGCATGCAATTCTCCGGCCAACTCTTCAAGCCGATCCGCGGCCTCTTCCATCCGGTTGATTAACAATTCGGCCGCAGCTGTCGGAGTTTTCACCCGGGTATGTGCTACGGAATCGAGCACGGTATCGTCTCGTTCGTGCCCGATTCCCGTTATAACAGGCAGCGGAAACTGGGCACAGGCAGCGGCCAGCAGGTAGGTGTCGAATCCGGAAAGGTCGGAAGTTGCCCCTCCTCCACGAATAATGACAACTACGTCGAACTCTTCCATCCGGGCATTTACTGCATCGAGAGCGGCCAATACGGACTCTTCCACCTGATTGCCCTGCATCAGAGCGGGGAAAAGTTCCGTATTGAAGTAAAATCCACGGGAGTTGTGCTGCAATTGATGGCAGAAGTCACCATACCCCGCAGCCGTAGCCGAAGAGATGACCGCAATGCGTTGCGGCAGCAAAGGCATTTCCAGTTCTTTGTTCAGCGTCAACACTCCTTCTTCTGCAAGTTGCCTGAGTATTTCCCGGCGCCGGCGTGCCATATCCCCCAATGTATAGGTAGGATCGATGTCCTGCACAGTCAGGCTGTAACCATACAATTCATGGAAAGCAACGGTCACTTTAACCAGCACCTTAATGCCGGAAGTAAACGACTGCCCGGTGGCTTCTTCGAAATAGGGCTTCAGCAGCCGGTAGATATTGGCCCAGATCGTTCCCCTCGCTTTGGCTATCAGATTATTGCTGCGGGGATCTTTCTGGACAAACTCCAGATAGCAATGTCCCGTACTGTTTGTACGGACATCGCTCAACTCCGCCTGTACCCAGTATTCATCGGGCAGGCACTGTTCCAGGCTCCGCCGGACCAAAGCATTCAGTTCGTGAAGAGAAAGGGTGTCTTGCATACTTTATTTTTTCTTAGAAGCAGATTGATAGGCCTTCCACAGATCGGGCACTCCGTATCCATAGATGTTATCGGGGAAATCCACCCGGTCGCCGGATTGACGCACCAGTTCGATGATTTCCTTAGCAGTCAGTTGCGGACAAGCTTGCCACAGGCAAGCCACCATGCCGCACAGGATCGGTGAAGCAAACGAAGTTCCGCTCGCTTTGCGCAAATTACCGTTTGTCCCCATCACATCCGAGTTCAGTCCCACGGCAACCACATCGGGTTTCACGCGATTATCGGCTGTGTTGCCGATAGAAGAAAACGAAGCCAACACACCTCTACGGTCAATAGCACCTACCGTCAGCACATTCTCCGCATCACCCGGTGCCGTGATCTTCTTCCAGGAGGAGGCGCCCGAGTTACCGGCACTGCATACCAATACGATTCCTTTATCTGCCATTTTCGACGCCTGGCGGGACATCAGTGCATGGTGTCCGTCCAGGTCACGATATTTATAGTTCTTGGTAGAATCATCGAAAGTGAAATATCCCAGCGAAGTATTCACCACATCCACTCCCACACTATCGGCAAACTCTACGGCCGCCGCCCAATAGTCTTGCTCTACCAGGTGTTCGGACGCTTCATCTTCACTGCGAAGCAGCCAGTAGGAAGCTTCGGGAGCCGTACCCACCATCACGTAAGGTTCGTTCATTGCCATGCAAGACAAAACGGCCATCCCATGCGAGCCTTTGGCATAGATATCGCTTCCCGGTTCGACAAAGTCCTTTGTACCCAGGATACGGATATTCTTCATCGCATCAATCTTGTCTACGTTATGGTATCCGGCATCGATCACGGCGATGGTCATGCCTTGCCCCTTGAATCCGGCTTCATGCAGTTTGTCGCCATTGCTGGTCTCTATTTGCCGGAAAGCGGGGCCATAATAAGCTTCGCTCCTGGCCGGACTGTTCACCAGAGAGTCCCGTTTATCTTCCGCAGCAGGTTTCGACGGGGCAACCCACACCTTCTCCGTAGCGCGCACAAAAGGCAGCGCAGCTATTTCGCTTATCACAGTACTGTCGTTGCAAGATACGGTGACAAAATTATCCCATTTTCCGGTGACTACGATTTTCACTCCCTTGTCGCGGATGGCATCCACATACTGGCGGCATACCGGCAAATCAGTCGAATCGATGGGCAACTGTTGACGTTGGCGGCGGGCAATCGCCTTTTCTGACAGAAACTTCTCGGGATGTTTCAGTGAGTAGGTTGTGGCAGCCTTATCTTTCAGGCTGATGCGATACTTCAACGTATCCTGTTGTGCCGATGCCTCCAAGGCTACGAAGGCTAAGGCAATAAGTGCTAATTTTTTCATTTCGTATTTTTATTTTTCCGTATTTATTCCCAGTTTTTGTTTTGTTCTATCACCAATCCGATGCCGCGTTGCGAAGCGATAAATGCTCCACCTATCACTCGCCGTCCGTCATAGAACACGGCCGACTGTCCCGGAGCAATCGCCGAGGCTTCTGCAAGAAAACGAACCAAAAGGCGTCCGTCTTCAAGCCTTTTCACCCGGCAAGGGATCGGACGGCTGCGGTAACGGATACGTACTGCGAGTTCCGGGCACGAAAACAGTTCGTCCTCATCCACAATATTATCTTGTTCCGCCACCATATATCCGGCTTTCAACTGTTCGGCATCCCCCAGCATGACAGTGTTCTTCTGCGGATTAATTTTCAAGACATAAGCCGGTTTGCCCAGTGCGATCTCGAGTCCTTTACGCTGGCCGATGGTATAATAAGGAAAACCCCTATGTTGCCCCAGCTTCACGCCTTCGGAACTGACAAACCATCCCGGACCGATCTCCGCATCAAGTTCCGGGCACTGTTCACGAAGAAAGTCCCGATAATCACCTTTAATGAAGCAGACTTCCATGCTTTCCCCCTCTTTCGACTTGGCTTCGTAACCTTTCTCACGCAGATAGTCGCGCACAGTCTGCTTGGTGTAGTTGCCCAAAGGAAAGATACAGCGTCGCAGGACGTCCTGCCCCAATCGCCAGAGGAAATAGGACTGGTCTTTCTTTTCATCATCACCGGCAACAATATAGATGTACCCGTTCCGTTCTTCCAACCGGGAATAATGTCCGGTGGCTATCCAATCGCAGCCCAGTTTGTCAGCCCATTCTATCAACATGCGGAACTTAAATAACGGATTGCACATCACGCAAGGGTTCGGCGTACGTCCCTGCCGGTACTCGTCTACAAAGTTTTTGACAATAGTATCTTTAAAAGGAACACGTTCGTCGGCCACATAATGTTCTATCCCCATACGTACCGCCAACTCTCTGGCGTCCTGCGGCTCATCGCCCCAGACACGCATGGTGACACCTACTATCTCGTATCCCTGCTCTTGCAGCATCAGGCAAGTGGCGGTACTGTCTATTCCCCCGCTCATGCCGACAAGAACACGTTTATTGGATTCTTTCATATTCATTCTCTTTTTACGAAGAATGCAAATGTACGAGATTCCCGGCAGAATACAATCAATTGGACAAGTTAGTATACAAACTTTAAAACTAAAGGATGTATAATCGATGCGATTACCATGAGGATGTGTCGAAACTTCTTTCACCACGGAGTAACACAGAGTATCACAGAGTCTTTTTATTGATAATCAACAACCTAAAATCATCTCTGTGTACTCTGTGGTGAGTTTTGACACAGTCCCCTTTTGTCTGTTTGTCAAATTGATAACAGAACCTCTCCACGTTTCAGTTTTTCGAAGCTCCGGCAAGGTTCATGGAGAAAAACGGCTTATTTCCGGTTAGGAGATTATCCTTTTGGCAGGGAATCAGGAAAGAGATAAGCCCTGAGACAGAAAAAGAAATAAAACCGGAACATAAGGACAGTGTAACAAGAGATACAGGTTCTTTTTATTACTTCAGTAAGCTCTCTTTTCCACTGACAACCAGAGAAGATTCAAACACTTCGGAGGCCAGATTCCGGCACAATAGGAGTTATTAGGAAAAACATATAGAGATATTTGGAAAACATATAAGCATTTTCAGAAAATGTAACCGTCTTTTGGAAGAAATGCTTCCTTCTTTTTCGGAAAACCAACCGTCTTTTACCCCCAAACCCCGGCTCTAATCTTTCAAAACCCCGGCTTTCCGTCATCAAAAGCACCGTTCTTCTGCCGCGTCCCCTCCAGTTTGCAGTTCCGGAAGGAAAGGGCTGTTAGCAAAAACAGTATTATCATTACTTTTTGCACACAAAACAGGCTGAGATATATCAAAATCACAATTTCATTTAATCAGCGCAGACAATGGTTCTCTTCTCCGTCATTTCCATCTGTCATTGCCGGGAAGCTCCAAAATGTTATTACATTATCTTTACTCTTTCCGCAATAATAAAAGAGATACAAGAAATACGAAGAATAAAAAAAACAGCTAAAACCATTTGCTTTCTTCAAAAAGAATCTGTATATTTGAGTAATAAGAAACTCAGATATGGCAAACCCAAAACTACCGGGAATACCCGAAGCTGAACAAGCTCTGTTGTATGCCAAACTGAATGAATACAACGGGGGCCGCATGTCCTACAAAGAGGCAGGAGCCTACTTTGTGGTTCTGCCGAGACCGGGACATCCCACCTATTCGGTTTGGGTTTACTCTCCCTCACTTGAAAAGAACAGACTTCTGTTTATCCACGAGCTTTCTGCCGACATCAACGAATCATTACGAATGGCAAGTACGCTGTTTTTCTTCTCCAGACGCTGTCTGCTGATTGTGGAATACAATGAAAAGAGAATGCAAAACAATGGAGACGACATTATATCGTTCGGCAAATATCACGGACATTATTTACACGAAATCCTGAAAATCGATCCGGCTTACCTGAGTTGGATAGCCTACAAATACACTCCTAAAATCCCGAAACAGGAGCGTTTTGTTGCAATCGCACAAGTATACCACTCGGTGCATCTGGACATCATGCAACGAAAAGCACGCCAAAAGCGGGAAACCAGTCGCTTTCTGGGTAACGAAGGGGAAAAGTTAGAGAGTCTGAATCTCAAAGTAGTGAAGGTACGGCTTGAAGACGATCCATATAAAACAAGGGTCGTGGGAAGCGCCGTTCAGTTCTTTGTACGGCAGATAGTGACACTGACCGACCCATCGGGAAATCTGGTGATCATGAAGATTTCCTCAAAGACACCCAGTCCTGTATCTTGTCAGCTCCCGGCCCTGGAACATGAATTCCGTCCAGGTGAAATAGTCCACATCGCCTCGGCAAGGGTAGCGCGCACTTACGAAAGTTACGGCTCAAAGTATACACGTTTGAGCCATGTGAAGTTTCGTCAGGTAAGTTAACGCTTTGTCCAGTCGTCTTTTACATAACTGGACGGATAGGAAGTAGAGTCTACTATCCCGCCTTTCTGACGAATCCAGGTATCAAACGTACGGCTACCTTCGTTCAGCACAATAATACGCGCACCATTAGGCAAATGATTGTACTCTGTATTACCACCGGTAAAACGACCGTAGGCCAAAAGGATGTTCTTCCACATCACAGCATAATCGTTATCGTGATCGTGTCCTACGAAAACACCCATCACATCACCCGCCTCTTTCATGGCAGCAAACATACCGGTATTCAATTTCGGTGCGCAGGCTTTCTCCATACGGGTACCACGAAGAATGGCATTTTCATTGGCAGCAGCTTCATTATACTCCGGAAGGGGAATATGGAAAAAGGCCAGTGCCGGATAAGGTTTACCACCGTTCTGCGCTGTATAAGCGGCGCTTTGATCACGATACCACGAGATCTGACCGAAAGTCAGCCATGCATATCCGTCTACATCCTTGAGTGAAGAGTAAGAATGTGAGTCCATACAATAGAGCAATGCGACATCCTTTACGGCATCGGCAGAGGATTTCACTGTCAGTACATAGTCGGGCGAAGGAGAAGCGCCACGATCGGGCAACAAATTGCCGGGTACACCACGAATCAGGTCATAGAGTTCGGCACGGGTCTTTCCCTGTTCATTATCATGGTTGCCAAAAGTAACAACGAACGGAAGCTTACGGCGTTCCACTTGTTCAAGTACCTGGAG
Source organism: Bacteroides sp. HF-4919 (assembly GCF_018860125.1). Classification (NCBI taxonomy): domain Bacteria; kingdom Pseudomonadati; phylum Bacteroidota; class Bacteroidia; order Bacteroidales; family Bacteroidaceae; genus Bacteroides; species Bacteroides sp. HF-4919. Next base: position 61,539 of record NZ_JAHKNF010000017.1, on the reverse strand, counting down.
CATACCTTTATCGGCAGGAGAAGAATAAACAACATCACCGGTGAAAATTACGAGATCGGGATGTTCGGCATCCAACACTTCCCCTATACGCTCAAGGGCTATATCTGAGGCCGGGTTGCCATACTTAAAATGTACATCGGTAAACTGGACGATTTTAAATTTACCGTCTTTATTGAATCGTAAGACGGAACTTTGGGCAACACCATCATTTATTGCCATGAAAGAAAACAAAACGGCCAATAAGGTCCCAAGAATCTTTTTCATACTATATTACGTTTAGGAGTTGAATTTAATCACACGCGATTGATCAGCACGGTTGCATAAGCGGAGATGCCTTCTTCCCGCCCGGTAAAACCGAGCTTCTCGGTAGTAGTGGCTTTAATCGAGATATCATCCGCATCAATGCCCATCACTTCGGCAAGCACCTGCTGCATAGAAGGGATATGGGCTTTTAGTTTAGGACGCTCCGCACAGATCGTTGCGTCGATATTACCTATTTGGTACCCCTTGGTGGCGATCAGTTCCACTGTTTTCTTCAATAAAATCTTGCTGTCTATATTCTTATACTCACCGGCATTGTCGGGGAAGTGATAGCCGATATCGCGCATATTGGCAGCACCCAGCAAGGCATCGCAAATAGCATGTACCAGTACATCGGCATCCGAGTGTCCTAACAACCCTTTTTCATGTTCCAAAAGAATGCCCCCCAACCAAAGTTCACGCCCTTCTACCAGTTGGTGGACGTCGAAACCAAAACCTACTTTTATTTTCATAAGAGTTATTTTTATAGATGAATAAAGGAATTCCCGGATTTACCGGATATAGAAATCGAGCAACTTCTCTGCTTCAAGATACCCCTCCAAGTGCTGGCCGATACTGACCGGACCCACTCCCACAGGAGTCCCGGTAAAGAGCAAATCGCCGATTTTCAGGGTCACAAAACGACTGACATAAGCAATAATATCATCTATCTTAAACAGCATATCAGCCGTATCCCCTTGCTGCACGGTGTTTCCGTCTATATCCAGATGAAAACGGAGATTCTGCACATCGGCAAAGCGTTCTACCGGTACAAATGTGCCAATCGCAGCGGAACTATCAAAACCTTTGCACAACTCCCAAGGATTGCCGGCTGCACGGAACTGACGCTGCAAATCCCTCGCAGTGAAGTCGATACCGACCGTTAGTGCATCGTAGTAACGATGAGCGAAGCGCGGAGCAATATTCTTCCCCAAGCGGTTGATACGTACCACCAGCTCGGTTTCATAATGCACTTCATTTGAGAAATCGGGAATAAAGAAAGGCTTTCCGTCTTTGAGGATAGCCGAATCGGGTTTCATGAAGATTACCGGCTCTTTATTCTCCAACGTATGTCCCAGCTCTTCGTTGTGCCGGGCATAATTCATTCCAACAGCTATAATCTTCATGATCTATTCTGTTTCATTAAAGTTCAAACGGTTAAACATGACAGCAAGATGGGCATAAAGTGACGTATTCTGCACCACAATATCTTCCGGGACGCGAATACGGAAGGGAGTAAAATTCCAGACGGCTTTAATACCACCGGCTACCATCGTATCCGTAATGCATTGGGCAATCTCGATGGGCACAGTCAGCACACCGATGTGTACACCATACTCTTTCATCTTCTCCAGAAAATCATCGGAATGGAAAATCGGAATGCCATTAAGCGTAGTACCTACCAATGTCGGGTTCACATCAAAAGCTGCCACAATCTCCAGACCGAAATGGCTAAGACCGGAGTCACGTAGCAACGCTCCTCCCAGACTACCCACACCGAAAAGGAAAGCCTTGTGCATATTCGTAAAGCCAAGAAAATCTTCCAGAACAGCAATCAGCGCATCTACCTCATAACCCACACGAGTACGGCCGGAAATATTAACATACGACAAATCTTTCGCAATCTGTGAAGCATCGATGTTTATTTCTTTAGATATCTGAGTGGAAGAGACATAGCGTTCGCCTTTCTGCTTCAGCAACTTTACATTCGAAAGATACCAAGGCAACCTACGTAAAGTAGGCTCCGGAACCTTTGTACTGTCTTTATGCTGTATCTGATTATTCATAGTCACTTCATTCTGCTTTTACATTAGCGATTGACAAAATTACACTATTTTTTCCGAAATGCCATAAGGATGTCATAGAAGCTTAACATAATTTCTACATACAAAAACGCCCGGGGACACTTAAGAGTTTGCAAGGTTCGGAACAATATATTATTTTTGAGCTTAATTAATAGACTGGAAAAATGAAGAACAGCGATTGGAAAGACCGGCTGAACGTGGTTTACTCCACTAACCCGGATTATAATTACGAAATGGATGATGACGAAGAGCAAGTAACCCTGGAACCGCCACAACAGAACTTACGGGTACAGTTGGACCGGAAGAACCGGGGCGGTAAAGTCGTGACCCTGATTACCGGCTTTGTCGGCACCGAGAACGATCTGAAAGATTTGGGAAAACTCCTCAAGACGAAATGCGGAGTAGGCGGATCGGCCAAAGACGGAGAGATGATCATACAGGGAGACTTCAAACAAAAAATAGTAGAACTACTGAAGAAAGAAGGGTATACGAAAACAAAAGCAGTAGGAGGATAAATCCATTCACTTTATGCACAAAAGCACTGTCCCGGATTCTGTATAAACAGAGAACCGCAACATTATGGACAGCCACAAAAAAACGGCCGCTACAGAGTTTCTGTGCGGCCGTTTCTATATACTTGATTCCTTAAGATTATTCAGCTCTCAAAGTGAAACGTTTGAAGTCAACGACCTTCAATTCAGGATCAGCTTCTTTCAACACTTCTCTTACTGTCTTCTTGGCATCCATGATATCTTCCTGGTTCAGCAAGCAAACTTCCTTTAAGAACTTGCCCAAACGTCCTTTAGCAATGTTCTGAATCATTTGTTCAGGCATATTTGCAGCCTTTTCAGCAGAAACAGTAGCAATGATTTCTTTTGCCTTCGCAACATCTTCGGCTGTAATCCAGCCTTTAGCCATATTGCTTTCCATGTGGTCTTCGCTGTCCACATGAGCCGGATTGATATTAGCTTTCTTCAGAGCAGCTTCTACAGCCTTCTGTACCTGTTCAACTTTTGTCTTCTCAATGGCAACTTCGATTTCCTTCTGCTTCACTTCTTCAGAAACACCATCCTCGTCAACTGCAATCGGATTCATAGCGGCAACCTGCATAGCCACCTGCTTAGCCAGCTGTTCGTCAACATTCTTATTGAAAGCAACCATAGTGCAAAGGCCGTTTCTGTTCATATGGTTGTAAGCAGAAATTGTAGCACCTTCCAAAACCATGTAGCCATCCAATTCCATCTTTTCACCGGTAATACCGCTTCTGTCTGTTACAGCCTGAGCAACAGTAGCGTCACCCATCGGAAGAGCCAAAACTTCTTCCAGAGTTTTGCACTTGTTAGCTACAGCAGCGTCCAGAATATCCTGAGTAAGTTTCACGAAATCAGCATTCTGAGCAACGAAGTCGGTTTCGCACTTCAAAGCGATGATAGCACCAAAGCCATTTTCAACTTTTACCAGAACACAACCTTCAGAAGCTTCACGGTCAGAACGTTTTGCAGCAACTGCCTGTCCTTTTTCGCGAATAATCTTCATTGCTTTGTCGAAATCGCCCTCAGCTTCAGTCAACGCGTTCTTGCAGTCCATCATACCAGCGCCGGTCATTTTACGGAGCTTGGTTATATCAGCCATTGTTACAGCCATAATATCTTTTATATTTTAAAATGAATAATCGTTTGAATAAACAAAATGTGCCAATCTGCCAATCAAAATGCCAACACCCTTACAGGTGCACCGGCACATTAGCAAATTGGCACATTATTATATTAAGCCTCTTCGTCTTCCTTCAGGAAAGCAGCAGCTTTAGCTGCATTAATTGCTTCTTCGTCAGATTTATCGAGTCTTGCCTTAGCTGATTTCTTCTTGCCTTTGTTAGCAGGAGCTTCACCGGCAGCTTCCATATCGATCTTCTCAGCTTTTCTTTCTTCCAGACCTTCGATCATTGCAGCGCAGCAAGCATCGAGAATAACTTCTACTGATTTAGTAGCGTCATCATTTGCCGGAATAACGAAGTCGATGTTTGTAGGATCTGAGTTAGTATCAACGATACCAAATACAGGGATGCCCAAACGGTTAGCTTCGCGAACAGCGATATTTTCTTTCATTACGTCGATAACGAACAGCGCAGACGGCAGACGAGTCAGGTCAGCGATAGAACCCAAAGTCTTGTCCAACTTAGCACGCTGACGAGAAATCTGAAGAACTTCTCTCTTAGACAAATTTGAGTAAGTACCATCAGCTGTCAGCTTGTCAATTGTAGTCATCTTCTTCACTGCCTTACGGATAGTAGGGAAGTTAGTCAACATACCACCCGGCCAACGTTCGATAACATAAGGCATGTTTACAGATGCAGCTTTTTCAGCAACCACCTGTTTAGCTTGTTTTTTAGTAGCAACAAAAAGGACTTTCTTGCCTGATTTTGCAATCTGTTTCAAAGCTTCTGCAGCTTCGTCAACTTTTGCAACAGTTTTGTGGAGGTCAATGATATGGATACCATTGCGTTCCATGAAAATATAAGGAGCCATTGCAGGGTTCCACTTTCTTTTAAGGTGTCCGAAGTGGCAACCGGCTTCCAGTAATGTATCAAAATTTGTTCTTGACATCTTGTTTTTTCTTTAAATCGTTTACTTTCTTTTTTGTTTTTTCTAAACCAACCGCCGGGTAGCCTGTTTAAGAGTCCCGGTAGTTTAGATACTAAACATATTCCGTCAGACAGCCCATTAACGCTTGCTGAACTGGAATCTTCTACGAGCTTTCGGCTGACCCGGTTTCTTACGTTCAACAGAACGCGGATCACGTGTCATGAAGCCTTCCGAACGAAGAGCTGACTTATCTTCAGCGTTGATCTTAACCAGCGCACGGGCAATAGCTAAACGCAAAGCCTGAGACTGACCAGTGAAACCACCACCACACAGATTAACCTTAATGTCATACTTCTCAGCAACACCAAGTTTGTTCAATGGTTGTTTAACAACATACTGAAGAATAGTTGATGGAAAGTACTCTGCAAGGTCTCTCTTGTTAATAGTAATCTTTCCTGTACCTTCGCTTACGAATACGCGTGCAATCGCACGTTTACGTCTGCCTAATGCATTTACTACTTCCATTATATCTTATTTAAGTGAGTTTATATCAATTGCTTTCGGGTTCTGAGCGTCGTGCTTGTGTTCGCTACCAGCGTATACATACATATTGCTCAGCAACTTAGCTCCCAATCTGTTTTTAGGAAGCATGCCCTTCACTACTTTTCTCAGTAATCTGTCTTCACCGTTAGGTTTGGCAATCAAACGAGCAGGAGTCATTTCTCTCTGACCACCGGGATAGCCGGTGTAAGACAAATAAACTCTGTCATTCCATTTATTACCACTTAATTTAACTTTGTCTGCATTGATGACAATAACGTTATCACCGCAGTCTACATGAGGAGTAAAGTTTGGTTTATACTTTCCTCTCAACAGTTTCGCAACTTTTGCTCCCAGACGACCTAATGTTTGGTCTGTAGCATCAACGATAACCCATTCTTTGGTTACAGTTGCCTTGTTTGCAGAAATGGTCTTGTAACTTAAAGTATCCACTCTTAATTTGTTTTTTAAATGTTACTACTAAAAATTTTCTTCACCACTTATCAACCTTCCCCGGACAAAGGAAGATTAACTTGCTATGAATTAATCTCTTATCCTTTTGAGATAATAATCGGCTTGCAAAAGTACGGCTTTTCTTTGAATTGGCAAACTATTTCTGCCTTTTTTTGGATTTATCCGATTGATAACGAGCACCAAGCTATCGACTATGAACAGCAGCCGGCAGACAAAAAAAGAGACTGCAAGTAACAATTCACCACTCAATCAACGCCACAAGGCATAATCGGCAGCTTGCTACCTGCAGTCCGTAAATCCGTTGTTATAATCTGAATTATCTTACAATATCATCCGGGAATTTATCAGGCATCTCAATGCGTTTCCAGGTTTCATTATACCAGCAGTTCAATTCATTGCCATTCAGGTCCTTCTCTATAAAGTATTTAAGATGCAAGATTTTATCATCGATAAGTTCAAAAGTAAGAACGTTATCCTGATTATCGAGCATCGGCAAATGAATATTCTTTTCAATACTTTCAGCATAAGTATGGTCTGACAACTGTTCATAGTTGCCATAGCCGGTTATAATAGCATCCGATCCCGGACGAATCGTAAAGTTCACAATTCTTCCATCATCACTCAGCACTTTGAAAGTGTTACTCGGTTTAAGCACTCCCGGAGCATCCGGACTCTCTGAAACATAATGGCACAATTGCCAGATTCCTTTCAGATTAGCAGGTTTAAAGTTACCTTTTTGTGCCATCACATTCGTTACCGCAAACAGCATTGCCGCCAGCATGGTAAAAAAATAAAGTTTTTTCATATCTGTACGATTTTAGTTAACACTTTAATTCGTCTGTCTGTCACAAATATAAAGATTTCTTTTATAAAATAAGCAATCTTAAGACATAAAAAAACTCGCATAATCAAAAGAATATGCGAGTTTCTTATCATTTGTATAAATATTCAGGTATGATTCATCAAAAATCGGCATTACGCGGAGTGCGCGGGAATGGAATTACATCACGGATATTAGACATCCCGGTTACAAAGAGCAATAAGCGCTCAAATCCCAGTCCGAATCCGGAGTGCGGACAAGTACCGAACTTACGGGTATCCAGATACCACCACATATCCTTCATCGGAATATGCATCTCTTCGATACGTGTCATCAACTTATTGTAATCCGACTCACGTTCCGAACCACCGATAATCTCTCCTATCTTCGGGAAAAGCACATCCATGGCGCGTACAGTTTTGCCGTCTTCATTCTGTTTCATATAGAATGCCTTTATTTCCTTTGGATAGTCGGTCAAGATCACCGGACGTTTAAAGTGGTCTTCCACCAGATAACGTTCATGTTCAGAAGCCAGGTCAACTCCCCAATAAACCGGGAACTCAAACTTATGCCCTTTGGCAACAGCTTCTTCCAGGATCTTGATACCTTCCGTATATGGCAAACGCACAAAGTCTTCTTTCAGTACACCTTCCAGACGTTCTATCAGCCCCTTATCGAACATATCGTTCAGGAACTTCACATCGTCGGCACAGTTATCCAAAGCCCACTTCACACAATATTTAATGAACTCTTCAGCTAAATCCATATTCTCCTGAATTTCGTTGAAAGCCACTTCCGGTTCGATCATCCAGAACTCGGCCAAATGGCGCGGAGTGTTAGAATTTTCTGCACGGAAAGTAGGACCGAACGTATAGATAGCTCCGAGAGCAGTGGCAGCCAATTCGCCTTCAAGCTGACCGGAAACAGTCAAGCTGGCCTGTTTGCCAAAGAAGTCGTCATCGTATATGATAGAGCCGTTTTCATCTTTTTTCAGGTCATACAAGTTCATGGTAGTCACTTGGAACATCTGTCCTGCACCTTCACAGTCAGATCCCGTAATGATGGGGGTATGAAAATAGAAGAATCCCTTTTCATGAAAGAATTTATGGATGGCAATAGCCATATTATGACGAATACGGAATACTGCTCCAAAAGTATTGGTACGTGGACGCAAATGAGCAATCTCACGCAAGAACTCCATTGAGTGACCTTTCTTCTGTAGCGGATATGTATTGTCACAAGCACCCAGCACTTCAATCTCACGAGCTTGCACTTCAGCCTTCTGACCGGAACCTACCGACTCCGTCAACACACCGTTCACGCTCAGACAAGCACCGGTAGTGATTTGCTTCAGCATCTCTTCATTAAAGTTTGCCAGATCGACTACGACCTGCACATTATTTATTGTAGAACCGTCATTCAGTGCGATAAAGTTAACTTGTTTGCTACCTCTGCGGGTGCGAACCCATCCTTTCACATTGACCATAGCGCCAAAATCTTCACGCTTTATCAGGTCGACAATTTTTGTTCTACTAATCTTTTCCATAAAACTATTTTATATACATTATTATATATAGTAGTCAGAAGCCAGTAGCTGGAGAACAACAAACACCAGACTATCGGCTTCCGACTACCATCTTTTAAATTCCTTTATTATTCAAAAGATCCCATCCGGAGGAAGTTTACTTCCTGTTCCGTAAGGTAACGCCACTCACCGCGACGCAATCCTTTCTTAGTCAGTCCGGCAAAGAATACACGGTCGAGTTTCACCACCTTGTAGCCTAATGATTCAAATATACGGCGTACAATACGGTTCTTTCCCGAGTGGATCTCGATACCCACCTGATCGCGTTTCACTTCATCGGAATAGCTGATAGCATCTGCATGAATCTCGCCGTCTTCCAACTGGATACCGGCTGCAATCTGATCCATATCCGCCTTTGTCAGGTTCTTGTCCAGATATACATGATAAATCTTCTTCTTCAGGTATTTCGGATGTGTCAACTTCGATGCCAAATCACCGTCATTGGTCAGCAGCAATACACCTGTTGTGTTACGGTCCAGACGTCCTACCGGGTAAATACGTTCAGCACAAGCTCCTTTCACCAGATCCATAACAGTCAGACGAGCCTGAGGATCATCCGAAGTAGTCACACAATCTTTCGGTTTATTCAGCAACACGTACACTTTGCGTTCAATACTGACTGTTTCGTCATGGAACTTCACCACATCGGCACGCTTGATCTTTGTACCCAATTCTGTAACGACTTCGCCATTAACAGAAACCACACCTGCTGTGATAAACTCATCTGCTTCACGACGAGAGCAAACTCCCGCATTGGCCAGAAACTTATTCAGACGAATCGGCTCATTCGGATCAACAAACTGTTCTTTGTATTCAATCTGTTTCTTCTTACTGTATTTAGCATTCGGATCGTAATCTCCCGTACGGCGCACCGGACGTGAGAACCCTTGCGATCTGTTATCGTTATTGAATCTCGGACGATAAGGACGGTCGCCACCTTCACGATTGTATGAAGGACGTTGCGGACGGTCTCCATAAGAACGCTGCGGACGGTCGCCACCTTCGCTGTTAAAGCGCGGACGGTAAGGACGGTCGCCACCTTCACGGTTGTATGAAGGACGTTGCGGACGGTCGCCATAAGAACGCTGCGGACGGTCACCACCTTCGCTGTTAAAGCGCGGGCGATAAGGACGGTCGCCACCTTCACGGTTGTATGAAGGACGTTGCGGACGGTCGCCATAAGAACGCTGCGGACGATCACCACCTTCGCTGTTAAAGCGCGGGCGGTAAGGACGGTCGCCACCTTCACGGTTGTATGAAGGACGTTGAGGGCGGTCGCCATAAGAACGCTGCGGACGATCTTCACTATTACTATTAAATCTCGGACGATAAGGACGGTCGCCACCTTCACGATTGTATGAAGGACGATTGTATCCACCTTCTCTGTTATAACTTCTGTTACCATCACGGCCGGCGTCTGTATTCTCGCTCTTGGAGTCTTCGCGCCATTCTTCGTTTTCTGTGCTCATTTTCTTATTCGAATAAAAATTAAACTTTTGGCCTCACGGCCTGATTTCAAACACTTATATTATATATAACAATAATCACCCTTAAATTCCCGTATACGAATGGGGAGTGATTACTCTTAATTCTTTTTTTATTTCCTCACTGACATCCAGTCCTTCGATAAACTCCTTGATCGAAGCTTCTGTAATAGCCTGATTGGTACGAGTCAATGCCTTCAGGGCTTCGTACGGATGCGGGTAAGCCTCACGACGAAGAATAGTCTGAATAGCCTCAGCCACTACACTCCAACAGTTATCGAGGTCACGGCAGATTGCGGTCTCGTTCAGCAACAGCTTGCGCAATCCCTTCAACGAACTCTGGATAGCGATCACAATATGTCCGAACGGAGTACCTACATTACGCAATACGGTAGAATCCGTCAAGTCACGCTGCAAACGTGATACGGGAAGTTTCACTGCGAGGTGTTCCAGAATAGCATTAGCCATACCCAAGTTACCCTCCGCATTTTCAAAGTCAATCGGATTCACCTTATGCGGCATTGCGCTCGATCCTACCTCTCCGGCCTTGATTTTCTGCTTGAAATATTCCATTGAGATATATTGCCAGAAGTCACGGCTCATATCAATCATTACCGTATTAATACGTTTCATGGCATCGAAGATAGCCGACAGGTTATCATAATTTGAAATCTGTGTTGTATATTCTTCGCGTTCCAATCCCAGTTTCTCTGCAACAAAGCGATTTCCGAATGCTTTCCAATCATATTCGGGATAAGCCACATGGTGTGCATTATAATTTCCGGTTGCACCACCGAACTTAGCTGTTACAGGACATGCCTTCAGAGTTGCCAACTGGCGTTCCAGCCGGTAAACAAAAACCATGACTTCTTTACCCAAGCGTGTCGGAGATGCCGGCTGACCGTGAGTTTTGGCAAGCATCGGAATAGTTTCCCATTCGGCAGCATATGCCTTCAACTGAGCAATCAGTTCCTCAATCAGCGGATAATAAACCTGCTCCAACGCCTCTTTGATAGAGAGAGGAATTGAAGTGTTGTTAATATCCTGCGAGGTCAGTCCGAAATGGATAAATTCCTTGTATTTGTCCAACCCGCCTAACTTATCAAACTCTTCTTTCAGGAAATACTCTACGGCCTTTACATCGTGATTAGTCACACTTTCAATATCTTTAATGCGCTGTGCATCGGCTTCCGTAAAATTACGATAGATATTGCGTAATGACTCGAACACACTCTTATCAATTCCTTTCAGTTGCGGCAACGGAAGTTCACACAAAGTAATAAAATACTCTACTTCTACCTGCACGCGGTATTTAATCAACGCATATTCGGAAAAATATGCCGCTAAAGCTTCAGCCTTGCCTCTATATCGGCCGTCAATCGGAGATATGGCCGTAAGTAAATCAAGTTTCATATTGTCGTTTAGATAATTATCAGGTTGCAAAATTAACTCTTTTTCCTGAGTTATAAGGCATAAGGAGTGAGAAAGTTTGTATAAAAGAGACTAAAATAACGATGAGTGATCTATGACAAACGGTGAACAGCCCGCATTATAATATTGCCGCAAGCAGTTCACCGTTCCTCATTTATCGCTGATCACTTATTATTCCGTGTCGATCACAGTCCGTCAATCATTCATCATCAATTATTCAGTTTCATCAGCACCGGTGTCTTCACCGTCTTCACCTCGGCCTGAGGAACTTCATTCAATTGTTCAAAAATAACAATCTTATTTGTTCCTTTCTTCAACCATACTCCCGGGATATAAAGGGTTTGCTGCGGTCCCACCTTCCAATAGCGCCCGATGTTGACACCATTTACAAAGATGATACCTTTTCCCCAATTTTCCATATCGATAAATGTATCTCCGACGTTATCCAACGTAAAGGTCCCTTCATAAAGCACCGGACAACCTTTCAGTTTTGCGGCCTCAGCAGGCACATTCGCATGTGCATCAGCTTTCAGTTTTGCCAGGTCGGGCATTTCGCTCATCGGCAACTGATACATATCCCACTCACCTGTAATTTCCTTACCCGCTATCTTGACCGGACTAATGATACCCTTGGTATTATGCACAATTTCACTACCATAATTAATACGTCCCATATTTTCAACCAGTATCTGCAAAGTAGCGTTAAACGGCACCTCAATCTCCATTGAATAAGTCTTGGTATTCCGGTTCAACACACCTACCTGCTCTCCATCCACATACACAACCGCATAGTCACGCAGTCCCGGTATCTCAAGCGTTCCACTGATAGGTTGATTAAAATGACGGGTATATAACACATATCCATACCCTTGATTCAACTGCTCAAAAGTCAAAGGAGTATCGGCCGACACCGGCTTTTGCTTTTCGGCGAATGCCAATACATCAGCAACTTTGGTCAATTTGATAGAGGGGATCTCAATAACCGGATTTGGAGCCGGAGCCTCGGGGACCGTGTATTTAACGTATTTTCTGATCACGTTACGGATTGAATCATACTTCGGAGTCACCCAACCAGCTTCACTGATAGGAGCATCATAATCATAACTGGTCAGATCCGGCTGAATATCACGTTTCTTATCATAATTAGCACCACTTGTAAAGCCGAAATTAGTTCCTCCATGCACCATATAGAAATTGAAAGATACGTCATTCTGCAGATATTTCTCGGTCTGACGTGCAATTCCGGAAGCACCCACCTGTGGAAACAGTTCCGCCCAATGCGACAACCAACCCGGATAGAACTCAGCAACCATATACGGTCCCTTACCATCATGATATTGATTAACCACCTTTTTCAAGTTCTCAATATCACTTTCGCCATTCGCTGTAGGCAAGGCACCCGGTGTAGCTCCGCCTTCAAAAAGCCAGCTGCCATCAGAGGTAAACAAGGGTACATTAAATCCTGCGTCAGCCAATTGCTGTTTAATTTTGGCATTATAAGCACGATGCTCTTCCAAAGGTATATCTTTTCGTTGGGCAACGTACGAACCAAACTCGTTCTCACACTGCACCATCACGATCGGGCCACCTTTTGTGCACTGCAAATCGCCCACTTCCTTATAAAGCCGGTCAATATATGCCTTTGTATATTTCAGAAACTCCGGATTATCTCTCCTGATTTCCATTCCTTTCACATTCTGCAGCCACCAGGGATAGCCGCCAAATTCCCACTCGGCACAAACATAAGGGCCGGGGCGTAAAATAACCATCATTCCCTCTTCACCGGCTGTTTTTATAAACTCGGCCAAATTCTTGTCACCGGTAAAATCCCACTTCCCCGGCTCCGGTTCATGAAGATTCCAGAAAACATAAGTCGCAACCGTATTCAACCCCATACCTTTCATCATCTGTAAACGATGACGCCAATATTGATGAGGGATACGGGCATAGTGCATTTCACCAGAAAGAACAGGTGTCACTTTTCCATTACGATAGAAATGTCCGTCTTTGATTTCAAACGCAGACTTTGACTGCGAGAATGCACATAATGGCATGATAGCCAATAGCAAAAGTAAATAAATAGATTTTGTTCGCATGGTAGCATTAATAGGTTTGTTGATGAAGCAAAGTAAAGAAATAAATCACTTTTTCACCAACTTTCCCGTCGTTTTCTTATAAAAAATAACTTGAATTAATACACCGCAACCAGATCAGCCATAAAAAAGAAAGTCCTCACAGAAATATTCTGCAAGGACTCTATGTTGTGGGCGTTGACGGATTCGAACCGCCGACCCTCTGCTTGTAAGGCAGATGCTCTGAACCAGCTGAGCTAAACGCCCGATGTATCTTTCTCAAAGAATATATAGCAAAATTGAATCTCTTTTCAATGTGGGCGTTGACGGATTCGAACCGCCGACCCTCTGCTTGTAAGGCAGATGCTCTGAACCAGCTGAGCTAAACGCCCATATATTCTTCTTCGAAAGTGTTCGGCTGTGGGCGTTGACGGATTCGAACCGCCGACCCTCTGCTTGTAAGGCAGATGCTCTGAACCAGCTGAGCTAAACGCCCGTACACTTTCCTTTTAAAAGCGATGCAAAGGTATCGCTTTTCTCGAAATCTACAAATTATTTACGATCTTTTTTTTCAAAAAGTTTCCAACATGATCAGTAAGTCTCTGTTTTTCAAACAATAGAATCCATTTTGTTTTACTTCGTTTGTTTTCTCAGTAACTATAGGATTCTTCTTCAAATTAGGTGGTAAATTCTTTATTTCTTTATTTTCAAGTTGATAATTGTCCTTTTTGCTTGCTTTAATAGGAAAAAACAGACACCGGCTGAATAAGATTGCTCAAGTCTCGGAAGTGAATTTACGCCGTCCGGACCGGTATCTTCATCCTTATACCTTTCTTCAATTAACATTGTTAACGCCTTTTGCAGGTTGTCAGGTTCTTATGCGTAAATAACAAGTCTTTTGCATTTAAAGAACTTGTTATTCACATCCAAAGAACAAGCTTTAACTCTGTGTTAAAACAAAGTTTTTGAGGATAGAAATCTTACTTTTTAAAGATATTGATTTTCAGATGGTTTATTCTAAAATTCGCTTTTTCATCTCACGGATGGACTCTTCGGAGGAAAGCCGGGATACTTGCTTTTTTATCAACTATAAACGAGGGCTTACACTTCCGAAAACTGAATTAGATTTCCATGAGTAAAAGAAAACTTACTACCAAATTTTGAAGAAGAACCTAACTTAGGTTATCCGTCCGATACCTGCCGCCGAATAACACGTGCGGGATTGCCTACCGCCACACAATCATCCGGTATATCTTTTGTAACCACGCTACCGGCTCCAATCACGCAACGGTCACCTATCGTCACCCCAGGGCAAATGACCGCTCCGCCCCCAATCCAGCAATCTTCACCAATAATAACCGGATAAGCATATTCCTTGGGATTACGGCGTTCCAGATAGTCCATCGGATGATGTGGAGTATAGATTTGCACACACGGACCTATCAGTGTATGACTTCCGATAGTGATGAATGCTCCGTCAAGGAAGGTACAATTGGCATTAACAAATACATGTTCGCCCAGACGGATGCCGTCACCATGGTCACAATGAAAAGGCGGGCAAATAACAGAGGTAGGCGGAAGGTCGGGCACCAGCTCCTCAAGTAACTCCCTGTAAGTATCGTCATACGTACTCAGTCCCCGCATCTGTGCCAATAACTTTTTAGCATGCTCAAACCGTACCTGCAACTCGGGTGCTGACATATCAGCCAGTTCGCCACTACGCATTTTTTCTATTTCAGTCATTTGGATTATTCTGTTTTTCCGTTCGTAAATACATATTTCTTTTCATCCGAAAGCTGTTCGTTGAACTCAAATCCTTCCCAAGCAAATGTTTTCAACTGGTCAACGGATTCTATCCGGTTTTTCAGGATGTAACGGGTCATCTCTCCCCTCGACATTTTAGTGTAGACCACTACTGTAGCCAGTTGCCCGTTTTTCCAGACGTGAAACTCAGGAGTCACCACACGGACCTCTCTCTCCACCCGTTTCCAATCAAAAAGTCCCCGCATCTCGTCACTCGCCAGATTACAAAGTATCCCACCGGCTTTTTTAATATCTTCTATAAACAAGTCGGTAAGAACCGGCTTCCAATACTCAAACATGGTTCGGGTACCGGGTTCGGGCAATCGGACATCTCCTTCGAGCCTGTAAGGTCGAATCACGTCGAGAGGACGCAGCAGCCCATAGCAAAACGAAGTCAACCTCAAATGGTCCTGAGCATATCGGAAATCTTCATCCGAAAAATCTTTGGGAGAAAGTCTTTTAAAAACAATCCCGGTATAAGCCAACAGCGCAGGCAGCTCCCGAGTCGCTTCGGAATGAAAGTCCTGATAGCGCTTATAATTCTCAACAGCAATCTTAGCATTTACCCGCAACAGGCGCTCCAACTCTCCGACAGAGAATTGAGACATTTGCAAAGCGACCTCCGCTGCCTCCTTCCGGAAGCGGGGAAATGTGGTGAGAGGCGTTTTCACTTTCGAAACGTCACTCATGGTTTTGGCGCAAGATAAAAGTATCAGCATAGGCTTCTTTCCTTATTTCAATGTTTCAAAGGAACAAAATTAATAGAAAAACGGGAGTATGCACTTTTTTTCTTACTTTTGTACTGTCACTAAAACCTGAAAAACTAACATTTTACCTAAAATGAAGATTAAACGACTCTACTTACTGGGAGCCTGGCTCCTTTTGGGCGTCAGTGCTTCGGCCCAGAACACAAGTATTCAACCACAACCACAACAGATTCTTTCGGAAACGCAGGCTCTGAGTCTGCCGGATACCTATCTGATTGTCGGAGAAACAGAAGCAAACCCGCATGCCGTCAGTGCACTGAAAGCTTTACTTGCCGGAAAAAAGACAGATAAGGACGGAATTCGCATCTATATCGGTGAAAAAGGGGATAAAGCTATCCGTAAATTCGCCCGGCAAATTCCCAATCAGAAAGAAGGATATTATTTAGCTGTCAACGACAAAGAAATCGTATTGGCCGGACAAGACGAACGGGGAACCTTCTATGCTTTGCAAACCCTATCACAACTGCTGAACAATAACCAATTGCCTGTAGTTGAAATCAAGGACTATCCTTCCATCCGCTTCCGCGGTGTAGTCGAAGGATTCTATGGAACTCCATGGAGCCACGAAGCCCGTCTCCGTCAGTTGAAATTCTACGGAGAAAATAAGATGAATACCTATATCTATGGTCCTAAAGACGACCCGTATCACAGTTCCCCCAACTGGCGTTTGCCTTATCCGGAAAAAGAGGCGCTTCAGTTACAGGAGTTGGTAAAAGTGGCCAATGAAAACGAAGTGGACTTTGTATGGGCCATTCACCCGGGACAAGATATCAAATGGAATCAGGAAGACCGTGATCTGCTGCTGGCTAAATTCGAGAAGATGTATGATCTGGGAGTACGTTCGTTCGCAGTATTCTTCGATGATATTTCGGGGGAAGGAACCAACCCGAACAAACAGGCTGAACTACTGAACTACATTGACGAGAAATTTGTAAAGGCCAAACCGGACGTTACCCCGCTGGTCATGTGCCCTACCGAATATAACAAAAGCTGGTCGAACCCGAAAGGTAATTACCTGACTACTTTGGGTGAGAAACTGAACCCTTCTATCCAGATTATGTGGACGGGCGACCGTGTGATTTCCGACATAACCAAAGATGGTATTGCCTGGATCAACAAGCGCATCAAGCGCCCGGCGTATATCTGGTGGAATTTTCCGGTATCCGATTACGTACGCGACCATTTGCTGCTCGGACCGGTTTACGGCAACGACACCCAGATTGCCGATCAGATGTCAGGCTTCGTCACCAACCCGATGGAACATGCCGAAGCATCTAAAATAGCAATTTACAGTGTAGCCAGTTATGCATGGAATCCGGAAAAATATGACAGCGAACAGACATGGAAAGATGCCATACGCACCATTTTGCCGAGTGCTGCGGAGGAACTGGAATTCTTCGCCGCACACAACTCTGACCTGGGTCCGAACGGACATAAATACCGCCGGGACGAATCGGTTGAATTACAGCCTGTAGCTAAGCTTTTTCTCGACAGCTATCTGAAAAACGGCTCGTATACCGAAGCAGACTTCAACTCTTTGAAAGCAACCTTCGGCAAGATGACAGAGTCCGGTGATATTCTGATGACCAACACCGAAAACCAACCTTTGATTGCAGAAATGATGCCCTGGCTCCGTCAATTCAAATTATTGGGTGAAACCGGACAAGAAGTATTGTCTATGGTCAAAGCTTACAAAGAAGGCGATAACTCACTTTTTATCCGGAAGTACCGCCATGTGAAAGCACTGCAACAACAGATGTTCCAAGTGGACCAGACTTATAACCAAAACCCTTACCAGCCGGGTGTAAAAACAGCAACTAAAGTGATCAAACCACTGATCGACCAAACGTTCACTACGGTGACCGAACGCTATAACAAGCAAAACGGTACACAGCTGGATGCCGCAACGGACTACATGCCTCACAAACTGACGAGTGACGTAGAGCAACTACGCAATCAGCCGTTACAGATCAAAACGAACCGTATATTGGTATCGCCTGCCAACGAAGTAATCAAATGGGGAGCGGGACGTACGTTGACCATCGAACTAGATCAAGCCTATCCGGGACAGAGCCTGGATATAGATTTCGGCAAACCGGATGTAGCCGCCTGGGGACGACTTGAAGTTTCAGCCGATGGCAAAGAATGGCAGAAAGCTGACTTCAAACAGGAAAAGAACCGGATCACGCTTAACCTGAAACAAGCTCCGGTGAAAGCTGTCCGTTTCAGCAATACCGGCAATACGGAACAAGAAGTTTATCTTCGCCGTTTTATCATTACTCTGGACAAATAAAAACTTATTCAATCTGTGTAAAAAGCCCCTTCCGGTATTTTCGCTAAAATACGGAAGGGGCGCACACAAACAAAACAAACAATAATTCATCAACAGCCTTCACAGGCTATACCGATGAATATCACTAAAGATAGCATACAAAGAGTATGCTCGTGAAAAAGCTGCCTTTTCAAGGCTACAGAGGATAAGATTAATCATTCAGCATGTTCATTTACCTTCGTACAAGAGCTTTCTCTTTCCTGTAATACACGAAATTTCATTTGCTGCTGTTCCCGCCAGTAGTAAAAACCTCCACACGAAATTTTGCATAAAACAACATATTCAGTTTTACGCTTCCGCATCAGACGCAATAGAGGTGTACATAAAAACTTATCCGGTTCGGAAACACGCACCCTGATTGTTTTTCGTCCGGAAGTAGTTCCGTCCGGACAGGGCAACCAGTCTATATCAAGTATGCCCAGAAGAGAATAACAATAAAAGGCAGAATGTTCATAGGCATACCATGCTCCTTCTTCCTGATACAGGAAAATACAATCAACATTCTGTGCTTCTATTTGCAATATCTCTTCCAGGGTCATACTACCGCAACGTTCTATTGAATAACTACTATCTTACGGGCTACAGTTTCCCCGCCGGAGGCGGAAGTCATCAGTACAGTCCCTCTCCTGTTCGCTCCGAAAGCTACGTGCAAATAAGCATGCGAACTATATTTGCTACTGAGTTCCGACACCATACCGTCTCCCGGAAATGCTCCGGGAGACGCGGCGGATGGGTGCAGAAAGAGCCAGCCGGCAGACGTCGGATTCAATACCCGGACCGTCCAGTTACGGTCGGTTGAACCAACCAAATCGAAAACAAACGAATCGGTATCTTTCTGGTCCGATATAATGGGATTCCAACTGACACGAACCGGCTGAAACAGATTATCACACGTCATAGTCAAGGTTGTAGATACGGCACTATTGGCCGGTGAGGTAAAATCCCCTGTTATTTTATACTTATTACTTCCTAAAGCCTGTGCAGACAGATTGGTCAGCCAATTACAATCGGCAGGTAGGGTCAGAACCGGCTGAACACCACGGCTGGAATATACGGTACAAATATCTACACCCGTCGCCGATGTAGTCACACCTGTTTTTCCATATAGGCTGAATACATTATTAGACGATGCCATACGGTATTCACCGTCGGCCACAATACAGGGCAAATCCGTGTCTTCATCCGTCAACTCCACTTTTAGAGCATTCGAAGGTGCAGAAGCCACAGCAATATCCGGATTTTCATATCCCGGACCATTGACGCCCACCACCGTAACAATATAACGGTGGTTACGTACAATGTTCAGGGGAGCCCCGTTATTACCGTTCATCACTACCTTATAGTAGCCCTTTTTCCCCTTATACCGGGCTGCAATCACTACTCCCATATAGTCGGAAGCCGAACAATTGCGCTCATAAATGTATAAAGATGGTTCCGCACCATTAACCCAGCCCTTACGATAATCCAGATAGGTTCCACCGGTAACCGGATTTGCGGTAACGGGAGTGTTAACTTCTCCTGTGCAATCGGTCGGAGCCAGGAAGCCATGACAGGCTCCCTGATGGACGGTAATTCCTTCGATGACAAAATCATCCAGTCCGGTATTTACACCCCCACTACCCTTCTTCACTTGTATACAGGCAGTGGAACGCAACAGTTTCACACCCTCTGCTTTCGTCACGATATTGATTCCGTTGAGGGCAAAACGTCCCCACATGACCAAAGGCATCACATGGTTTAACAATGTGCTCTCTCTTTCATCCACATGTTCGAGCGAGGCTGTCTGCAAAGAAGAGATAGCCGCATTTTCCGCCATACCCAGAGTTATATCACCAAAGTTCAAACGATCCGAAGAGCCATCAGCACTCCGCCCGTTTGCAACCAGATGAATGATACGCCGTTCCGAAGTAGCATCCAAACGGACTGTGAAATTAATCCCCGTTCCGGTAACAACCAACCTGTCATTCTCTACTTTGACACGCTCCATAAACTTTGCGTCTTTGTCGAATATCAGCAAGTCTACGTTCTTAATATCGGTATCCGTATACAGGCCACCGGTACGAGTAAGCGCATTCACTGACTCCGGCTGCGGCAAGGTTACCGAAACAGCAACATCTATCTTCCCATAAGCGGGTTTCTGTTCCTCTTCCTCATGACTACACGAGACAAACAGAAAGGCAACCAGTATACCTATTATATATTGTATTTTCATACTATAGCTCTTAATTTTCATTATACACATTAAAGCTACCTCCTTTCTCCTCGATAATTATTAGAGTAAGTATCAACTACTGTAGGAGCCCAATAAGGTTTCTGAGTCTCTTCTACACTTCTCATTGGAACCCGTACCGAACGAGTACCTGTCCACACAGTTCCTTTCCAATTTATTTTTGCAGTGTGTTTCTTACGGTCATATACAATATCACAAATATGGTCATATTGCTTAGAACCGGAAGCCTGCACACTAAACTTATTTGTAGAAGTGTAAACCAGTGTTCCACCTTGATTGACAAAATTCGTACCGACATGACTCATAGTACCACCCAAATAAGCATAGATATTACAAGTCATCGGGATACCACCTCCTCTATACCATCCGGCATTTACCTGCAAGGTTACTGTACGTGGCAATAACCCCGGAGCATTCGGTTCTATGCCATGTTGACCGGGATAAGGTGCAGAATTAATTACCGGAGCATTAAAGAATGCAGTTTCTCCTTGTCCAGATTGAGCATCACCACCCCATTTCAATAGCTCCTTACTATCATAGTTAACCACACTACCTTGACTCCAGCCAACCCACTGATTCTGGAATGCATCTACCGAACTTGTATTGTAAGTAATGCCATTTACCACAACAGATGTAGGATTTCCTGTGAACCCAACTTTTACATCTACGTCATTCGAATCCCAAACAAACTGTACAACAAAATAATTAAACTCTGGGATACGAACAATTATAGCTTGAAGCACTGATACTTTAACTGTATAATCAGGATCATCAATATGTCCAAGAGTTATTTCTCCATAACGTTCTTCTTCATTTGGTTCACGATCGCAGACAAAAGTAAAAATACCGGTTGCAGGATTGTAATCCGTCTCTGGTGCGGGATGTATCCAATCTGGCTTATTAATGATAGTCAAATCACGAGTATCTCCACCATATACTTTCACATTGTTTACAGTACATGTAGTATCCGGATGCACAGTAGGCTGTGCAACCTCAATCAAATCATCGATAATACCTATAAATAAATTACTTAAATGGACAGTATCCGTATCAAGAGTCGTCATATTTTTAAAAACCGCCTGTCCTTCTCCATAATATTCATCATACAATGAATCATCACTGGTAGAGGTTCTTGTAAAAGTTACAGCTGTACTCCCTGTTGCCCCTTGGGTAGTAGCAGCAGTCGCCTTGGAACTTTGAGCCAGTAATTTCCAATTTCCACCAACAGACTGAACATCAAGTGAAGCAGTTGGATGTGGAGGACTAAATTGTAGTTTGTTGACACTAACTTTGATTGTACCTCTATCCGGTCTTTGTGTAACCGGTATTTTCTTGGTCACATTATTTGCTTTAATGGTAATATACGAAGTACGCGGATGATTATCCACATAGCTATCCAGGTCAGCAGTAATTTCCACCGCATTCCCATCCAACTTTTTCACCGAAGTAATCCACGTGGCCTCAGGTGCCTTCTCCACTGTATATTCCCGGGCATTGGTATTTACATGTATCGTGTCTTTGAATGCCAGCCCAACGGAAGCTTTATCCGTATAAAGCTGGGTCTGTGACAAATCGGCTTCCAACTGTGTATCTTGCCAGTTCAATATCTCAGTAGAGACATCGAGCTTTCCACCAAGGAAAATGCGTACCAACAAAATTCCGTTTACTCGTGGAACCCGAGGAATTACCACATCCGTCTTCTCGAAACGTGTACCTCCTTCACTGGCCAGATCGACACTCAGTTTAAGATGGCTGGTAGTCGTGTCTGTCGGAAGCGCATTCAGATAATCAGTTCCTTTATGGGCCGGCACAATAAACCGAAGCGTATCACTATACTGATGACCCGCCATTGCAGTATTATTATGTATAGTAAAGGTACCGGTCATAGGTTCCGCACTCACAGTAGGGTTGTTTTTATTGGGGTATAACCCTCCTTCCCAATTAAGAGTCGTAGGCACGTTGCTCAATTTCATGGTGTGGGTACCATTGATATCCAGTCCTCCGGCATCAGCTATCACGACTTTGACCAATGCAACGTTCCGTGAAAGTAATGCTGTTTCGGAAGCGACATTATCCTGACCGGCAATAACCTGCTGTCCGGTAATATAAGCCGTACGCAACTCAGGCATAGACGGCAAATTTCCACCGGAGGAACGGGTTTCCCACATTTTCAGTGATGAACGCCCCTGGCCACGGACAGGCTGAACCAATTCACTGTTTATATCCCTGTCGGCACTGACCAACGTAATATCCCACGTACCTGCCGCAACCGGCATGGTAAGACGGTCTGCAGCGTAAGTCACATCCGGCACTTTCTGCCTGAACTGTCCGGCAGCAGCCCCATCTCCATCAAACAGATAGACTTGCGTATTATTGATAATATCAGCAGAAGCTCTCGTCATCCTGAAAACCAATGAAGGATTACCATTGGTTCCCCCTGGCGATTCCCTGTCATCCGTACAAGCAAACGCCAGAAAAAGCAGCAAGCCCATCAACCCTGTATATATTCTTTTTCCTGTCATAGTTCTTTTTTCATCCATTTTCTTCTGAGCAGACAAGAAGACCTTGCATTTGAAATGCAAGGCACTCTTATCCCTAAGAATCATTTTATTTCCGGATCGTAAACTCTGCCATACGTTCTGCGTCAGACACACTGATCGGCTGTGCACCCGTAGGCTGGTTTACAGATTTGATTTTCAGTTTCACCTGTTTTTCCAAAGCATCCGTACTGAACAATACTACTCCATTCACATTAGCCGAACTATGGTTGCCGTCTCCACTGATGCGTAGGTCATGCAGGTTGGTAAAGACAAAGTCTTTTCCTTCTTTTGCCGTAGCATCGGGCAATGTCACACAGTTAACAATAATATCACTACCTGTGGCATTAGTCAGTAAGGCTCCGTCTGAAGCACGCAACAGCGAAACGGTGAAGAAGCCCGACACCACATTATTATTTACTCTGTGGTCGCCAAGTGAAGTTATGGCCAAGCGTGCCGGCTGATCAACAACAATTCCGCTGCAACTCAGCAATTCACCATCAAAAGCGACATTGGAACCACTCAGGCTATGTACTTTATTGAAATTCACCACCACGGTTTTAGGAAGTTCATAGCGGGTATCCTCCAATGTTCTGACATTAAAAGATGACTTTTGCGAACCATTGGCAAATATCACTCTCGGCGTCAATCCCATATCGAAATCAAGCGCATCGGCTGTGCCTTCTCCATAAATGCCATCCACTATAATATTGGCTCCCGTTGCATTAGTCAAAGGAGTTCCGTCAGTTTTGAACAACCCAAGTTCATATAAAATATCTTTTGAGCCTTCTTCGCCGCGCTCCGTACGTACCAACTTTACAACCGCCTGCTGATCTTCGATAACCGCTTTTCCTACAGGCTTCACCAGATAACTCTGCTGAACATCCGACAATAGCAATTCAAAGTCCTTCACACCTTCGATCAGATCATTCGCCTTTACCGGAACCTCAATATCCTGTTTCACCAGATAGCGGTCAGCCGTTCCGCGTGAGGGAGTGAAAGAGAGCTTTCCCTTCACCGGAGTAAAGTTATTGGCCGTTGTAGCCGATGCTTCGCGAGTGGCATAACCTACACTCACAGGAACAGGCGCTCCCTCTTTCGTGGTGGCATATCCGGTCAGTGTCACAGTAAACACAGCGGTGGCTGTTCCGTTTACCGGCTTGGTTATTTTCACGTCCGAGACATAGAGTCCATGTCCGAGCTTGACAAGACGGCTACCACTACCCAGAAAAAGTAACTCCCCGGATGATGCAGTCAAGGCCTGACGGTAAATGGTAGGTTTATTATCCGTCACATAACGGTCAAACTCTTTCTCACCTGTAGCAGAATACATACAAACCCGGCCCTCATCCGAAGACAGCAGCAACACTTCACCGTTGTTAGTCACCTTAATCTTATCAAAGTTACCATCAATCGTTCGGTCAAACTCAGCTTTTCCTGTCGGCAATATACGGACAAATGTTCCTCTGCGTGCGTTGACGTCATAAGTGGTTACCACTGATTCGCCGGTAGTCCGGTTCATACCCACACCTCTCACACTTCCGTTCGAGGTACCCGAGTACAAAGCTGTTCCGTCATTTCGCAATAAAGCGTAATATCCTTTATTACCACTGCCTCCTACTAATATATTACCATTGCGGGCCACCCGTAGATGGTTGAGCGTTGCCAATCCCTGGTTGGCAGGTATCAGTGTTTTAGCAAAAACAATATCACCTTCCGGACGAATCTTATAAATAATACCTCCATCTGTCGATGAATTACCGGTAACAATCACCGAACCGTCATTGATATTGGCGTTCAGGCCTGTCACTATAAATCGTTTAGCCGGAATGGCAGTCACATAATAAGGTTTCCCTTTATCATCTAACCGGACCACCACCGTCTGTTCTTTTTCTCTGTCTCCGGAGAAAGCCGCACAAATATATTCAGTCGTGTTGCCCAACACCTCAAACTGGTCACAATAGCCACTTCCGGTGTTCTTATACTGATAAATCACTCTACCCGATTTATCTACTTTCAAGAGAATACCTTGCCGACCGCTTCCTCCTTTCGGCTCCATACCGGAAAGTATCAATGATCCGCTTCGTAGCAGGGCACCTTTCAGAAGCTCGCTTCCTTGTCCTCCCGCATAAATATTGGTAACAATATGACCACTACGGTCTAATATGACCGCCCGTCCGCTCAGCGTCACATTATCCTTTCTGCCTTTTGTATTCATCACAGCAGATTGTCCGACAAGCAGGATACGATTGTCCTCCAACTCTGTCAGCTCATTAACAGCAGTAAACCCGGCCAACGGTAACGAAAAGAGTACCTCACCTTCTCTTCCTATCCAGGTCAGATTGTACTTCTGTCCCTCTTTGCCTACCATAGCCACTTCGTCACCGGCCAACGGGCATACCAGTTGTATCTGGTTCTTATCGCCATATTTCTTATCGAAAACCACCGGCATATATTGGGCTCTCACCTGCAGACAGGCTATGACGCTCAGCAGGAACAGTATCCACACTCTATGAATTCTTGTCTTCTTCATATATCGTTTACTTTTTTATATTTCTACCTCTTATTATATATTTCGACACGCCTTGCCCGACGGTTCACTTGTATCCAGTCGATACCTCCCTCCGGCCAGCGATGATACTCAATTTCCTCTTTCACCTCTTCCGGAGAAAGTTTTATCCTACCATGGGCCTGTATACCGAAACGTACATTTAAACCATGATTGCGCAGGAACTCTGCAACACTCTCTGCCCTTCGTTCTGACAATGAATAGTTATAACTGTCACTTCCTATCTCATCGGCAAAACCATCGAACCTCAGTTCCGAAAACCGGTAGGTACCCATTTCATTGATAAACTGCTCAAGCCTCCGTACAGATTCATCGGTCAGTTCATCCGAATCGAAATCAAAATAAAGAGTCATCAGCAAACCTTCAGGTGCATACTGCTTCAATGCAACAGACTCCGGAGAAACTGTTTCCGTAGCTCCGTTCAACAACAAAGCGCCACCCAAAATCGCATTCTCCTCACTCATCCCGTAAAAGGGCATCCCCTGCTGAGTACCTAAATCTTCTACCGTACGGAGGTAATAAATATCATCTCTTGAAGCCATCTCACGATCGGATACGAAATAAGCAGTTCGCAAATCGAGCGGGCACATATAATAATCGTTGAAGACGGAATTTACCGGATGGGGAAAATGACTGATACTGCCCGGCACTACCCCATCCTTATCATAATAAGCACTGAACAGGTCATAACCACCGAATCCCGGCAGCCCGTTAGACGAAAAGATGAGACGTCCTTTATAGATTACAGGAAAGATCTCATCACCTTCCGTGTTGACATCCGGTCCCAGATTTACAGGGGTTCCCCATGTCCGGGCCTCGTCATCCCAATGAACAACATACAAGTCGAACCCTCCGTATCCTCCCGGCATGTCGGAAGTGAACAATAATGATTTACCTTCATTGAATAAGTAAGGATGGGCATACGAAGACATCTCCTCCTGTGGAAAAGCCGGAACGTACTTCGTAAACCGTTTCTTTTTATTCTTTAGCACAGAATAGAACAACTTTGTACGGAAAGGGCGTAGTTTCCGGTCTGCCATTTCCACTGTTGTCTTCTCTTTATCGTACTCAATGACTGTAGCTACCATTGACTTCATATCCGGCGAAAAGGTCACCGGACCATTCTGCAAGTCAGCAGGTATCTTCCGGAAATATCCATAATATCTCGGAGGTTTCTGAGCCTCGGCACCGGGTTCACCGGTTTCGTCAAGTGCATAATAGTGAGTACGATGAAAGAACAACTTTCCCGGATCATTGAATTTACTGTAGCTAATGGCATAAAACGGCTGCTCACCATAATTTCCAACCCAAAATTCAGCATTCGGTGTATTCAGTGATAAACGTTTTGCCGAAAATCCGGGGTCTTCCTGAACCGAATGGCGCATGGCAAGTGCCTCTAACGTATTCTGATAACGCTGATAGCGACTATATATATCCTTATAGGCATTATCCAGGCAGATAGCTTCTGCTTTGCGGGCCTGTCCCTGAAAGCGCAAGGCATCTATATAGTCACAGACATCATCTACCCCGAGCAGATCCGGACGCAACCCCATTGCTTTATCATAATGTTCTGAGGCGCGACCGTATTCCCTCACCATAAAATACAAACGTGCTGTTTTGAGATGAAGCGCAGCCTGACTGTCCTCATCTTTTTCACGCCTGATAGCCGTTTCGTACTGGGCCATCGCTTTATCAAATTTCTGCCTGATAAAATTACGGTCTGCCCGCCGTTCTATCCGCCCTATCTTCCGCTCCTGCGCAACGGAAGGCATAGTTCCTCCCATTAAAAAAAGGAATGCGGCAGCCGACAGGAGAATCTGTATCTTCTTCTTTCTCATTTCAGCAACTTTTTATCAGTAACATTAGCGGAATATATTATAAGTAAGATTTACACCAAACTTAGTCGGCCCAATCCATCTCTTGGTTTTCTTACGTTCCAAAGGGAAATTTACATACTCTCCGCCCAAATAATATTTATTATATTGGAGGTGCGCATATCCCAGCCCAATATTCAGATCCAGCCCCCAACGAGAGTTGAAAGCAAATTTATATCCGGTTGAGATACCACCTGACACTCCCCAGCCTTTACGACGATAACTCTGTAACGGATCATTATGCTTCAACAAACCAATATTAAAGTTACCGTACATGGCATAAGGACCTATGTAAAATCCATCCCACGAATCATTAGTATAGAAGTTACGCGGATTCACATAATAGCGCAATTCAACACTGCTCTGGAGTGCCCGAAACACTTCTTCATGTTTCTTGAATAAATACGGCATCCATAGCACTTCACCGTTCACCGTGAGTTGCCTCGTCAATGTATACTCAAAGCCAACGTTAGGCGAACCGGTCAGCCAAAAAGGAATATTCACTTTGACACTTTGTGCCTGTACTCCGCTGATTAAGCAAAATAAAACGGCGACACTCAAAATATGTCGTATAACTGATTTCATTCTAATTCTCTTTTATATGTATATATGTATCATTCCATGTCCGTATCTCCACTCTCGATATCTTCGTTCCATCCTACAACCGATATCTTAATAACGGTATAAGATTCGATTTCAATAATTATACGTTTACCATGCAATAACCGTAACGGCAATCCTGTCTCCCTTTCCGTAACTTCCACGGGCAAATGGTTGACAACTGCTCCATTTTCATCGAGAAATGTATAATTCAACCTCATCGGTTCATTCTCCACAGAAGGAATAAAACGATGATCTACCTCTAATACATCGGCTTTCTCCTGTACGGGTAATGTTCCGAAATGAAACATTTTATCCTCGGGAGTCAATCGGCCGGTCAGAGTATTATTTTTGAGGTATTGCATCACAGGTGCTCCTTCCGCAAGCAATTGTACCTTCTTTATATGCGATACATCACCGGGAAATTTCTTAAACCGAACCGTTATACGTCCGGTATAGCGTTCCAGTGCTGCGGTATCGGTCTGTAAAATGCCCGGATGTACAATTGCGGGTACGAACTTCTGGAATAATATATCCGAAGGCTGTACATATCTGTTCGGTCCGGTAGAACTGCTTTTCAGAATAAAAGCAGAAGCATCCAGATGTTGCCCGTCCACAAACGTAAGACTGTCCGTATTGGTATAACAGTATACTTTATATTCGCCGGGAGTTAACCTAAAACTAAACAAGCCCGCCTCCATGCGCGGATCTTTATCCCATGGAGAGGTTGCATAACGTGCGCCGACCAATGTTCCGGCATCGTTATAGACCAGCACTCGACAATCACTAACAGTCTTGTTCAGAACCTCGGGTACAAAAACCTGATAATTCGTTTCATCTTCAAAATAATCATATGTACACGACGCAAGCGAAAGTAAGACTGCTACACCAGTAAATAATACTATGAGAAGTCTGTTTTTTCTCATGTTCTATAGTTTATTTCATTATCCTCCCCCAAGGCCCTCAAGAGCAGCAAACACACCTTCTTGCTTCCTGCTCCCGGGCTGTAATTCCAAGGGGAGTAAAAAGAAAGTTTTTACATTATAATATCTGAATTTACAATATTGCTATCCCAAGGTGTAGGAGCTCCTACAGTAATTGTCAAGCCACCATATTCCGTAGGAGTTACAGGTACAGTCGTGCTTCCGCCGGTACGTAAAGTCAGATTTACTTCACGAATCACATTCGGTACAAAATTCTCTTTAACCACTCCGGACCAATAAACGGTAGCATCACTGGGAAGTGCAGTACCATCTCCCAAAATATGTCCGGCTTTGCCACGTCCTGATACCACTATAAAATACTGACGCTGTCTGTCAGCCGTACCGGTAGTTGCAGAATCATTAACGCGTCCACCATTATTGGGGAATACAACCACATCTCTCCACATCGTAAAGTTTCCGTTTAAAATCGTTCCTCCAGGGTTATAACCGGATCCGGGCTCAGCCGTTTTAAAGACTTCACCATCCGAAATAGACAATATGTTAGTAGCAGTCGAGGTAGCACTTACTCCTCCGTCATTCCCTGCCATCACTTTCAGATAATCCGGCAAGCGATAAATCATAATAGAAGCGTCTTGTGTAAAGTCAACCCCTTTGGCGGTATTCTCATTATTCGTATTTCCTTCTTTATCCTTTACGTTCAGACGGACACGCATCAAAGAGACTTCACGTTTCAAAGCAATCGGAGATGGAGTTGCAGTAGCATCCGAAGAAATGACTACACCTGAAACAGCTCCCATAAAAATCTCGGCAGGTTCCGTATAGGCCGTATTGCCTGCCAAGGCAGTAGAACAAAAAGCAGGGAATGCACCTGGCTTATATTTCATCACCATGTTCTGCACCTGTTTCTGACGTACATTCCACATTCCCCACTCTACAGGAGTTGTGCCCCCATCCAAATAGGTATTGATAGCATCCGCTGAACTTTTCGCATTTGCTATAGCAACCATCGTATATGTACCAGCAGGCACATCTGTATAAGTAAAAGTAGTATTCCCGTCTGTTGGATTAACTACATCTGAAAACCGCACGATATTGCTTGCGTCATACAGCAAAATCTGCACCTGACGGATTTTACTCCACGATGTTTCCGGCACTGCAGTAGATTGCGCAGCTCTCGTCTTACCTCCTTGTTCCATACTTGTTCCTTCAAAGTTCAACTTAACTATAAAGTTAGTCTTCGAGTTCCCACCAGGAACTTCTCCTGAAGGAAGTTCATTGTGCTCTGAACAAGCACTCATGGCCATTGCAGCGAGCAAAGACCATAAAAACATAGATTTTTTTCTCATAAACAATTCACTTTAGTTTCTACTTAATAGTTGATTCAGACAGAATGTTAGTTTCTGATCCATTTGGCCTGCCCGTTACTTCGTAGGTAACGGGATTACACAAATTCCGAGATAAAGAAGTGTCTTTAAAGGAGTTGTTTTTACTAAAATGAATCTTTACGGTCTTAAAAAAGACAATAAAATCCTTTCCCATCTTTCAACCTGAAAAATGGAAATATCTTTTGTTGCCTTTTCCGAAAGACAACCCGCTAAAAATGTTCAGCTATTTAATATCTATTGCAAAAATAATTGTTTTATTATGCGTAATTCAAAAAATATATTTAAATTTGCCGCCGATATCATCTCCCGTTACCTACGAAGTAACGGATATTTTTTCAATTAGCAATCAAGCTATTAGCTTCTTATTTTTTTATCTATCCCCCTTTTCTTCTTCGATAAAATATATGTAATAAGAGAGCTATTCATCCGGTTTACCTCATCGTCTCTGTAGGGTTGAAAATAGGTTTCGGTTACTTTAACCGAAGAATGTCCCATAGCGTCACAAATCAAGCTTGAATTATAATTCTGCCGGAGGGCCGTTGTCGCCCAGGTATGACGGGCGGTATAAGTACTGAGTCGGTCTCTGATTCCCAATATGTTTGCCACTTGTGTCAACCGATAGTTCTGAAGGCGTAACATTCGGGCATATTGTCCATATTCATCTTTACCGGGATTCTGTATAATAGGGAAAAGATAAGGTGAGTCCGGAATTGCATACATATATTTCTGTATAATTTCCATGGCTTCCTTACCCACCACCACAGTCAGTTTACGACTGGTCTTGCGCCGGTGATACGTGATCACATTTCCCTGCAAATCACACCTGCGCAAGAAAGCAAGATCCACAAACGGCATCCCTCGAAGCAGGAACAAAAGCACAAACAGATCACGGCTGAAAGCCAATTTTCCAGGCAACGGTTTTCGGTCTGTCATCAGTCTGCATATAACTTCCGGCGAAACAGCTCTTTTCACCGGGCAATCAATACCGGTATGTACTTTATTGAAAAGACGTGGCACGTAAGTTGCCACTCCCCGCTCCAGAGCCTGATTATACACAGATCTCAGCATACGCATGTAAGTAGAAATAGTGTTCCATTTAAGTTGATCAGCCAGCAGTTTCTGTTCAAACAAAGCTAACCATTCGGGAGTCAGTTGGCTAAAGGTGATTTCACGTCCGTTCATAAATTTTTTCAGTCGATTTAAAGTGCTCTGATATACATGGGCAGTACCATTACGTTGCTCTTTTTTCAGTTCGACTATTCGCTTCTCCATAAATCGAGTCAAAAGTTCTTTTTTCATTTTAAGTCTGTTTA
Organism: Bacteroides sp. HF-4919; assembly: GCF_018860125.1. NCBI lineage: Bacteria > Pseudomonadati > Bacteroidota > Bacteroidia > Bacteroidales > Bacteroidaceae > Bacteroides > Bacteroides sp. HF-4919. The sequence continues at coordinate 30,092 of NZ_JAHKNF010000017.1, read as the reverse complement.
GATTACAAATTAAATTATCGCATGCTTTTGCTTATCATTTCATATATCGGACTGATATTTCAACAAATCGCAAAAAGCGTAGTGCCATAACAAACCAACTGCATAATTATCTCTTTTTTTAGATAACTTTGCAGCCTTCGAAAAACTTTTAACCACAATTGGAATAGACCGAGCCGGCTCTTCTCAAAACACCGCTTCAATCATTTCTCAGTATCCACAGTCTCAGGCTTCACAACCTGACTTGTCACAAGTGTATCTTTCTCAGTAGTATTACAAGTACCATTAAACCTGGCTTTCGATTCTATTTCAAGTTTACATGTATAAACATCACCATTCATTGTACATCCCGATTTCATTATCAAATCTTCTGCCACCTGAATATCTCCCTGCAACATCCCGTGTAACACAGCACCGGTACACGTCACATTCCCTTTGATCCTTCCTTGAGGACCAATCACCACTTTCCCTCTACAAGAAACATTTCCCTCTATTATTCCATCTAAACGTAAATCCCCTTCCACCGTGATCGTTCCTTTCACCATTGTTCCCAATGCTATTGTAGTCAGTTTATCAACACCGACTTTCACAGTCTTTACAGAATAATCTTCATTCTTCTTTTTTCCAAACATATTAAAATCTGAATTATGTAAATTAAAAAAAGGACGAACATTCTTCTGATACCAAATATTAAGTAGATTACAAATATAAGTTAATTATAAGACAGGCGGAAAAAAAGGCGGGAAAATGATCGTATATAATCATAAAAAAGGGGAAAAACCGTTTATCGGTTTCTCCCCTCTCTCTCCTATTATTAAATTGTTGCAAACAGAATTATTTATATTCCTGCCAGCTCTTTATCTGAATATCTTCCAGTTTCAGATCGCAGAATGCCTCGATAAACGCACTTGCCAGACGAGCATTGGTGATCAATGGAATATTGTGATCGATCGCTCCACGACGGATGCGATAACCATTTGTTAACTCACGTTTCGAATGATTCTTCGGAATATTCACAATCAAGTCGAACTTATGGTCGGCAATCATCTTCATCACATTATTCTCAGCTCCCGGTTTTTCATCCGGCCAGTAAACCGGAGTAGTATCTACCCCATGTGCATTCAGGAAAGCAGCAGTACCGGCTGTTGCATAAATCTTATACCCTTGGTTGAACAACATGCGGCTTGCTTCCAGCAAATCGACTTTCGACTTCATTGCACCTGAAGAGAACATCACTCCCTTTTCAGGAATTTTAAAGCCGGTAGCAATCATTGCATTCAGCAGTGCTTCAGAAAAGTCGTCACCAATGCAGCCCACCTCACCGGTAGACGACATATCTACACCTAAAACCGGATCGGCTTTGTGCAAACGTGAGAAAGAGAATTGAGAAGCTTTCACTCCAATCCAGTCGATATCAAATGCCGACTTATCGGGACGACTGTATGGAGCGTCGAGCATAATGCGGGTAGCTGTTTCGATAAAGTTACGTTTCAACACCTTCGAGACAAACGGGAAACTGCGTGAAGCACGCAAGTTACATTCGATTACTTTGACTTCGTTGTTGCGAGCCAGGAATTGAATATTGAACGGTCCCGAAATATTAAGCTCTTTCGCAATCTGGCGGCTGATTTTCTTAATGCGGCGCGCTGTTGCAAAATAGATTTTTTGTGCCGGGAATACCAGCGTAGCGTCACCCGAGTGCACTCCGGCAAACTCGATATGTTCTGAGATAGCATATTCTACCACTTCTCCATTCTGTGCCACCGCGTCGAATTCAATTTCCTTGGTATTCTCAAGGAACTGAGAAACAACTACCGGATACTCTTTCGATACCTCAGCAGCCATCTTCAGGAAGTTCTCCAACTCCTCGTCATCATAGCAAACATTCATCGCAGCTCCCGAAAGTACATAAGACGGACGAACCAGCACCGGATAACCTACTTTCTCCACAAACCCTTTCACATCTTCCAAGCTGGTCAGCTCCTGCCATGCCGGCTGGTCGATACCCAACTGATCAAGCATTGCAGAGAACTTATTACGGTTTTCTGCCCGGTCGATAGAAACAGGAGAAGTACCCAATACCGGAACAGACTGACGATACAGTTTCATGGCAAGGTTATTCGGAATCTGTCCACCTACGGATACAATCACACCGCGAGGTTGTTCCAGATCGATCACATCGAGCACACGTTCGAACGAAAGTTCGTCGAAGTACAGACGGTCACACATATCATAATCAGTAGACACCGTTTCGGGATTATAATTAATCATAATCGATTTATATCCCAGTTTGCGGGCAGTCTGCACAGCATTTACCGAGCACCAGTCAAACTCAACCGAGCTACCAATGCGATAAGCGCCCGATCCTAACACAACTACTGACTTTTCATTTTTATAATAGTTCACATCATATCCCTGAACCGCATAAGTCATATAAAGGTAGTTTGTCAGTTCCGGATGTTCGGAAGCAATGGTATTGATGCGTTTCACGGCCGGAAGGATACCCAGTTCTTTACGACGGGCACGTACCATCAGGTTCTCTTTCTCCATATTTCCTGCCGGATTCAACACAAAGCGCGCAATCTGGAAATCAGAGAAGCCCAGCACTTTGGCTTCCCTCAATACGTCTGCAGGAATATCCTCTACCTTATCATAAGCAGACAACTTCGCTTTATAGTCAACGATATTTTTCAGTTTGCCCAAGAACCACGGGTCAATCTTTGTCAGTTCATGGATACGCTCTATCGTATAGCCATCTTCCATGGCCTGAGCCAGAGCGAAAACACGTAAATCCGTCGGGTGAGAAAGCTCCTTATCCAGATCCTCAAAATGCACATCGTCGTTACCGACAAACCCATGCATACCTTGACCGATCATGCGGAGACCTTTCTGGATAATCTCTTCAAACGAACGGCCTATCGACATAATCTCACCAACCGATTTCATGCTCGATCCGATCTCACGAGATACACCGGCAAATTTAGTCAAGTCCCAACGAGGAATTTTACAAATATAGTAATCAAGTTGCGGAGCCACATAAGCGGAATTCGGAGTTCCCATCTCACCAATCTGGTCGAGTGTGTAGCCCAATGCCACTTTCGCAGCCACAAATGCCAACGGATAGCCGGTTGCCTTCGAAGCCAAGGCCGACGAACGGCTCAAACGTGCATTCACCTCAATCACACGATAATCATCCGTATCCGAATTGAATGCATACTGAATGTTACATTCACCTACAATACCCAGATGGCGGATACATTTAGTTGAAAGTTCCTGCAACATTTTCAATTCTTTGTCGTCCAATGAGCAAGTCGGAGCTACCACGATCGATTCGCCGGTATGAATGCCCAACGGATCAAAGTTTTCCATGCTTGCTACCGTAAAACAGTGGTCATTCGCATCACGGATCACCTCAAACTCAATTTCTTTCCATCCTTTCAACGACTCTTCCACCAGAATCTGTTTAGAGAAAGCAAATGAGCTCTCAGCCAATTTGAGGAATTCCTCTTCATTGGCACAAATACCACTTCCGAGTCCTCCCAGCGCGTAAGCCGAACGAACCATCACCGGATAACCAATGCGACGTGCAGCAGCAATAGCATCTTCCATGCTTTCTACAGCCTGGCTGACCGGAGTTTTCATATCAATCTCGTTGAGCTTCTTCACAAACAGGTCACGGTCTTCCGTATACATGATAGCCTCAACCGAAGTACCCAATACTTTCACACCATATTTATCCAGAATACCTTGTGTATAAAGCTCTGCACCGCAGTTCAAGGCAGTCTGTCCGCCGAATGCGAGAAGAATGCCGTCGGGACGTTCTTTCTTAATAATCTCCTCTACAAAATAAGTAGTCACGGGAAGGAAATACACCTTATCAGCAATTCCCTCGGAAGTCTGAATGGTTGCGATGTTCGGATTGACCAATACCGAATTGATGCCTTCTTCTTTCAAGGCCTTCAGTGCCTGTGAACCGGAATAATCAAACTCTCCGGCTTGTCCGATTTTGAGTGCGCCTGAACCCAAAACAAGGACTTTTTTCATTTCCTTTTCCATTTCTTTTATTGTCATTATAAGTTGTTATTTCTACGTATCCGCACAAAAAAAATGCGTTACCCTCAATAAAGGACTAACGCATTACCAAAGAACTAAATATCGTTTTTGGAGAAAAGAGAAGAAGTAGGCTGATTCCGGGTGAAATACACTCGAACGGAGATAATACTTGCTTCTGATTTCCTGTTGATTCATTGCTATTTCAAAGTTTGTGCAAAGTAACGACTTATTTCTATAATTACAAAGGAATCTGGTAAGAATATTCGTTTTATTTGTTACTTCAGCTGATTCTGACTATCTTTGTCCTTCGATTAAAAATAAAAATAATGGGAAAAGAAAAAATCATATTGACAGGTGACCGTCCTACCGGAAAACTCCATATCGGACACTACGTAGGTTCACTGAAACGAAGAGTCGAACTACAGAATTCCGGCTTGTTTGACAAAACTTTCATCTTCATCGCCGATGCGCAGGCATTGACCGATAACATCGATAACCCCGAAAAAGTACGCCAAAACGTAATTGAAGTAGCCCTCGATTATCTGGCTTGCGGACTCGATCCGGAAAAGTCGACAATCTTCATCCAGTCCCAGATTCCGGAACTGTGCGAATTGACATTCTATTATATGGATCTCGTCACCGTATCACGCCTGCAACGTAACCCTACCGTGAAGACGGAAATACAGATGCGCAACTTCGAAACCAGCATTCCTGTAGGTTTCTTCACTTATCCCATCAGCCAAGCTGCCGATATCACTGCCTTCCGTGCCACTACAGTACCGGTAGGTGAAGATCAGGAGCCCATGATCGAGCAGGCCAGAGAAATTGTCCGCCGTTTCAATTATATCTACGGAGAAACATTAGTCGAGCCGGAAATCCTTCTACCGGACAACGCAGCCTGCCTGCGCCTGCCGGGTACCGATGGAAAAGCCAAAATGAGTAAATCGTTAGGCAACTGCATTTACCTTTCCGAAGAAGCGGACGAGGTACAGAAGAAAGTAATGAGCATGTTCACCGACCCCGATCACTTACGGGTTCAAGACCCGGGCAAAATCGAAGGTAATACCGTATTTACATATTTGGATGCCTTCTGCCGTCCCGAACATTTCGAACGTTATCTGCCCGACTATCCGAGCCTCGATGAACTGAAAGCTCATTATCAACGCGGCGGCCTGGGAGATGTAAAGGTGAAACGCTTCCTCAACGCTATTATGCAAGAAGAACTGGAACCTATCCGTAATCGCCGGAAAGAATTTGAGAAAGACATTCCTGCCATCTACGAAATGTTGAGAAAAGGCTGTGAAGTGGCAAGAGCTGCCGCTGCCGATACGTTATCCGATGTTCGTAAGGCCATGAAGATAAACTATTTCGATGATGCCGAACTGATCAACGAACAAGTAAAGCGATTCAATAAATAAAAAAAGAAACGCCCTGTTACCAGTCCGGCAACAGGGCGCTTTCTTTTAAAGAAGGTTGAGTCTGAATTTATTTAGCAGACTCTACTAATACAACGCGGTTTAGGTAAATAGGTTTACCGAATTTATCCACACCACCTCCGGCATCAACTTTCAAGCGGCTGGAATCCACTCCGTATTTCTTAACCAATGCATTGACAACAGCCTGAGCACGTTTCTGGCTCAACTCCTTATTGAATGCAGGAGTACCGGTTGCCGAGTCAGCATATCCGTATACGGTATATTGTGTATCCGGGAATTCTTTCATCTTAGCAGCCAGATAAGACAAGTTCATCTCTTCACGCGGAGACAGTTCAGAAGAACCGATTGTGAAGAATACAGTACGCGGAGCAATATTAGCATCCGTTACAACTACTTGTTCGGCAACTTCTGCCACCGGCTGGTTCTGTGCATCAACCAACTGCTGTTGCAGTGACTGGTTGGCAGCAGCCATTTCATTCATCTGGCGACGCATATTGGCCAATTCTATTTCAGAGATAATCTGTGGCATCGGACGGGCAAATCCACGGGCCGGGAAGCGGTAAGTCAGACCTGCAGTCAGGCTGGCAACGCCATCATACCCATGTTTTCCACCAATTTCTCCGTCAAACTTATCTTCAGCCAGCATACCACCGATTTCGATATTGATATCTACCGCACTCGATACGCGGAAACGGTTGATAATACCTGCGTTCATAGCAAATGCCTCACGATGAGGTTTAGAGTATGAATGAGTAAAACCCGCTCCCAAATAAGGGATAATTTCATATACACGGTGAGAGTTGTATCCGCCAAACAGAGCATTCAAATTGAACATCACGTCACCGTGAAGATTCATATAGTTGAATTTCTGTTTATAATACCCATTGGCCAGTTTACCACTCTTCACAAAATCGGCTGTTTCCGAATGGGCAAAGCCGCGCCCCTGCAAGCCACTGTACTGCAATCGCAATCCCAACCCGGGAGTAAACCATTTACCGACAGCCACATTCAATGTCGGACTGATACGGTCTCTGAACTTTCCGGCATGGTCGTTGTCACCAAACATGGCTTCGGCACCGCCACCGATAGAAAAGAACCAGTTATCCCAGAAGGAGTTAGTGATTACTTGATATTTGTCTTGTACCTGGATAACTTCGTATCCCGTAATCGTAGTTTGTTGCGCTGAAGCAACAGATGTAACGCCGGCTAAAGCCAGCAGCATTAGAATCTTTTTCATATACCTTAATAGTTAAAGTGGTTATTACAAATCTTCCTATTTATTATTGAAACTATTTAAATAACACCAACGAAACTAAAAGGTTTTGGATAAATGAAAATTTCCGAAGCATTTTCTACAAAGATCCGGAGATACACCTTATTATATATAGCTCCAAAGCTACTTTGACCTATTTTTGTTCCATGAAAATTTTTCGTAGCGGCATAATCAATCTTTCCAGCAGCCGAAGATCGTCCGTGATAATTTCCGCACTTCCCTTCATCTCACGAGTCAACGGCAGCATCTTTCCATAGTTGGTTGTCAACCCATCCGGCAAAGCAATATCGACCACATACATGCCTTCCGCCGTCGGCAGAGGCGAAACACTTCTCACCTCCCCCCTTACATAACCAAACTCCTGGTCCGGATAATTATTCAGACGCAAATTCACACGCTGTCCGGCCTTTACTTTACCCGATCCCTGTAAAGGCAGCAATGCCGTCCCTACAGGCAAGGATTCCTCTTTCGGGGCAACCACAAAAACGGTAGCCCCCGACTCCACATACTGATTCACGCTCCACACATTCAGAAAAGTAACTTTTCCTCCGACCGGACTTCGAAGCAGGTAATGTTGTTCCCACGCCGCAAGCTGACCCAACAACTGATCCGTAGCATTTCTCAGATTCACCTCCTGCGTCTGCTGCTCTTCAAACGCCTGTTTTTCCAGATCAAGCAATGCCTCTTCCGATTGCTCTATCTGCATATCTACCTGAGTTAACTGCATACGGGCCGATTCCTTTGACTGAAGGCTTTGCAAGTAGCGACTGCCGGACTGTTCAAACTCCGTAATAATCATCGCCTTACGATGATAAAGAATCGAATCTCTTGCATATGAGGCATGAGCTAAAGCATATTCTTTCTCTATCAGAAAATATTGCCTCCGAACCTGATCATAATATTTCTTCTGTGTAGCCAGCAATTCTTTCTGTGACTGCAACTTCTTTGCATAATATCCTAACTCTTTCATACGAACCACCTCGGAGAGGGTACTCACAAATCCTGCATAAGCCGACTGTATCTCACCCAGCCGCCAGCGGTCGGTCTCCGAAAGCAGAAAAAGGTTTTTCCCCGATTCCGGTGTATATCCTTCCTGCTTCCACTTCTGCATCTTCCCCTTCAAAGAAAACACATCCACCGCACGAGCCGTATTCTCTATTACACCCAAATTCATATCCGGCTTCACCTCCTGGCCGTTCTGTACATACAGGTCCGCCAATCTACCGGCCGAACGTGCCATTACATAAGATGGAGGCTCCTGTGTACTCACCGTCACCTCTGCAGTTATCACATCCGGATATTTAAACCAATAGCTGCCTGCCACCAACACCACTACGATGATAAACAATACCGTAATGCCACTACACAGAATCCACGCCGGAACACGGTTCATCACCTCCTGTACCTCTTCACTGCGAAGCTCGATTTCTTTATGTGTGTGCTCCTTTTCCATACCTAACTTCCTAACTCCAGCTGATTCTTCACCAACTGATAATACAATCCTTTCTTCTCCGTCAGTTCTCGGTGAGTGCCCTCTTCAGCCACAGCACCTTTATCCAGCACCACGATCTTATCCGCATCACGAACCGTACTCAAACGATGTGCTACCACTACAACCGTCTTACCCCGATAGAATGTATGGAGGTGTTCCATAATCTCACGCTCGTTATTGGCATCCAGTGCATTCGTCGCCTCATCGAAAAACAGGAACTCCGGATTCTTATAAACCGCACGGGCTATCAGCAGGCGCTGTCGCTGTCCCTGACTGATGCCGTTCCCCTCCATTCCGATCTTCGTATTATAGCCCAAAGGAAGAGAATCGATAAAATCACGGATATTGGCAACCGTCACAGCATGGCGCAAACGTTCCACATCCACCTGCTCCTCACCAACAGCAATGTTGTTCGCAATCGTATCAGAGAAAATAAAGCCATCCTGCATCACCGAACCACTCTTCGCACGCCAGAGATGCGGATTCACCACATCCAGAGGAGTCTCACCTATTTTGATATCCCCCTTATTCGGAGTATAAAAACCGAGCATCAACTTAATCAGTGTAGTCTTACCACTACCACTCGCCCCCACGATCGCTGTCACTTTATGTTCGGGTATATCCAGATTCACATCCTTCAGCACATAGTCACGGTCCGCCCCGTCATAGCTAAACGACAGATTTTCAATACGAATATCACGCCGATCCGGAAGAACCGTCAGTTTTGAAGTGATATCCTGTTCTTCATCTTTCTGACCGTGAATCTCGTTCAAGCGTTCCAGACTGATCTTTGCATCCTGAAGTTGTTGGGCAAAGCCGATAAAAGAGCCGATGGGACCACTCAGCTGACCGATGATATACGTCAAAGACATCATCATACCCAGAGTCATATCCCCTTCCACAACCGATTTGGCAGCAATAAATGAAATTACGATATTCGTTGTCTGATTAAAAAAGACAGAGCCCACTTGCTGAACCTGCCCCAATGCCAGTCCCTTCACGCTGATCTTGAAAAGCTTCACCTGAATGCGCTCCCACTGCCAGCGCTTTTGCTTCTCGCAGTTGTTCAGCTTGATTTCCTGCATGGCAGTCACCAGCTGAATCAAACTGCTCTGTTCGCCCGCCGCCTGGGCAAAACGGCGGATATCCAGTTCACGCCGGTACTTCATGAACACAAGAATCCAGCAGATATAGAGTGAATTGCCTACCAGAAAGATGGCAAGAATACCCAGATTATAATAAGCCAATACAAAAGCAAAAATAAAGAAGTTTACGAAAGAGAAAAGCGTACTGATGGATGAGCCTGTCAGAAAGCTCTCGATACGTCCGTGGTCACCGATACGCTGCATAATGTCACCGATCATCTTCGTATCGAAATAATGGAGCGGTAGTTTCATCAACTTTGCCAGGAAGTCAGAGATCAGCGAGATGTTGATACGTGTGTTCATGTGAAGCATGATCCAGCTACGGATAAACTCGACCGAAAGTTGCGAAACGGAGATTACCAGCTGTGCAATCAGGATCAGAGTGATAAAGTTCAGGTTACCGTCACGGATACCCACATCCACCAACGACTGTGTCAGAAATGGGAAGATAAGTTGCAGTAAGCTCGCTGTCAGCATTCCCAGAACGAGCTGTATCAACTGTTTACGGTAAGGCGACAAATACTTAAGAAAAAAACGAAGGCTGCGACTGCCGGATTCTTCTTCGTCCCCCTGCCCTTGGAATTCCGGACCCGGTTCAAGCGCAAGTGCAGCCCCTTTCTCCTCTCCGTTCACCTTGGTAGACAACCAGCACTTTTTAAATTCCTCTTCACTGTACGAAATCAACTGACGGGCGGGGTCGGCGATATAGAAACGGTAGCCACTGCGCTTCTTCTTTATATCATAACAGACCACAAAGTGATTCTGGTTCCAATGCAGAATGCAAGGTAACGGTACATCCTTCTTCAGTTGCTCCAAAGAGATGCGCACCCCCGAAGTACGGAAACCGATGGATTCCGCCGCGTCACTGATGCCCAGCATGGAAACTCCTTCACGGGTAATAAAAGAACGTGCACGGAGGGTTTGCAGAGAATAACTCTTACCATAGTACTTCGCAATCATGCGAAGGCAGGAAGGGCCGCAATCCATAGCGTCCAACTGGAGATAGTGAGGAAAAGAGCTTAACTTCATTTATTCATAATATTAGTCTACGTCACAAAAATACATCACATATCCGGAATATAATGCGCTTCCCCCGGAATTTGTGAAAAAAATTCCCTGAAAGGATAATTTATCTGTTTCCCGTTCAGAAAATCCAGCAGCAAAAGCATGCCCTTATACTGCCTTTTCTTTAAAACTCTTTCGCAAGCATTGCTCAAATCAAACAAATAGGTTTCTTCTCTGATCCGTACACTTTTATCCCCCGAAGACAATCGAAGCAGGACATACCACGCAATGCCCTCCAGTCCCGTAGCTAAAGAGTAGTCATCCAAACGCCTGACATCATATTCCATCACTTTCTTATCAATCTTATTCCGTTCTTCATTGCCGGTATCTTCCACAAATCCGTACCGGACAAGATATTCTACCCCCCAACCTATGCCAGCCCATCCGAAAGACAGACCGACCGGCATACCCAAGCGAACATACTCCATCACTTCATCCAGCAACTCTTCGGCAAATTCTCCAAAAATTCGCGATTCGGCAACATGAGAATAATGAAAAAAGAAAAGACAAGATCCCATCTTTCCATAAAACAGCCCTATGTCAGTTTGTCTGTAGGAGAAATAAAGTGATTTTGCTATCTTTTCTATCTGTGCATCCATAACATTTCTTTTTTAATAACTGACAGGTATTTCATAGTCGAGGCGATAAAGTTCTTTTATCCGTGCTATCTGTTTCTCATCTCTCAGCTCAAACTGAACGGATGTCGCATTCGACCTCTCCTCAGGTATATCAACTCCTTTCTCTTCTAAGAAACAGTTTAATTTACTGAGCGGTACAATACAATCCACCTCTGCAGAAGTATAAAAATCAGATTGCCTGCGTATATGTTCATCCTGCCACAACGGATTTGTCTTCCCCAATTCAAACTCAACAAACGAAAGAAAGCGTTCAAAAGAATGATCCTGATAAAGATTACACATATACATATAACGGTTAAAAGTACGTTCAAGTATAAAATATTTATAAGCAGAAATCAGTCTTTCCACCGGATCCCTCCAAACCGCTACCTTCAAATACGATTTATGCTCCCTTTCATAACCGGACATCTCAGAAACCGGTACCAAAAAACGTTCGGGTTTTACCCGGGCGATATAAAAATGAGTCTGATCTTTCCTATCAGGAATCATACCTATAGACGCATAGATAGCTATATTCTCCAAAAAAGTGAGTCCACATTTCGAAATAAGGACAAAAGCCATACGATGCTTCTCTACAAGACAAAAATTACATCCGAAGAAGTCTAATGGTGCTTTGTTTAGCATTGCAATATCTTTCATGATATACTACGATTTTCGATGTCCAACATACATACAATAAAGTGATTCAGTTCCCTGCCATAGCCCCTTATCCTTCCATCGTCTGGAGCCGGTCATAGTACAGTTTCATCCTGTTCAGTATCTCCTCACTATACCATCTTCCAAGAGACTCTTGCCGACTGAGTTCCTCACAAACACGAAGCATTTCTCCCGCCCTATCATACAAAGTTGTATAAGTTCCGTCCGGATGTAATGTACAGGCAGTAGAATATATTTGCAACAGCCTCACATAAAGCGCTTCTTTTACCTCTCTATGTTTTTTCTCAAACAAATGTTTACGGCTATATTCCAGTAACTTCTCAATAATCAATTGAATGGAAGCAATCCGCCTACCCGCTGCTGTCGCTGTCATAATCGATCCTTCCCGTTGCCGGTAATAATAAAAATCAATATCGGCAACCGTCATTTTCTGAGCGGTTGTCAGCACCTGCGGAGTCCATAATTCATCCTCATGAATCAGCCCCGGCTCAAAGCGAAAACCGTTTTGCTCAATAAAATCTCTCCGATATAAATAGTTGTACACCATAGGGACATAACATCTGCAATCCATCACTCTTGAGAAATACGTACTTCCAGACACCACGGTTCCCGTCGCAAACAACTCCCTGCTCCTTCTTTCCCAACTTCGCACCTGCCCATCCGGATGTACTGCCAATGTATTTCCTGAGACAATGTCTGACCGGGTCTTCGCAGCTATAGTACAAAGCACCTGCAAAGCATTCTCTGCCAGCCAGTCGTCACTGTCCAGAAATGCCAGATAATGCCCGGATGCATGTTCTATTCCGGTATTCCGTGCAGCAGAAAGTCCTTGATTCGCCTGTTCCACATAAACGCAACGAGCATCCTTACCCGCATACTCCCGCAGCAACTCTCCGGAATTATCCGTCGATCCGTCGTTCACCAGAATGATCTCAATATCCGTCAAAGTCTGCTTCTCCAAAGAGTGCAGACATTCCTCCAGAAAAAGTTCCGTATTATAGACCGGAACCACCACCGAAACCACCGGTCTTTTTACCTCCTTCATATCCCTCTCAATTTTAGTTCGTGTATTTTTTGGCAAAGCCTGGTTAACGGATTACTCCGGACTTGCTCTAACTTATTTGTGAACGACAATAATAAAGGCCGCTTCCTCCATGCGTGAAAACGTTCATACAATGCCTCGTCATCATAGCATTGATTCATAAAAGCAGCTACTCCCTCAGGAGAATCAAAAGCCGACACATCCAGAAAGCAATTTTCTCCCGGAGCAAACTCCCGGATATTGGGAGCTCCCAGATAGACCGGAACAGTACCGGCCAACAAAGGATTGAAAAACTTTTCCGTTACATAATCCTTCCCTATCGCATTCTCAAAACTTATTACGAACTGATAATCCCCAATCACACTAAGAAGTGTATCCCGCCCCCGGTCCTCAACAGGTAATTCACAATTATGGTATAGTTTCCCATACGAATCGATGTCAGTATACTGCATCAATTGCTTAAGATACTCTTGCCGGTGACTCCGGTTCATATCGCTCGAGATAAACATACATGCCTTCTTATAAGGCTTTTTCCTCCGTGCCGCAACCAGCATCTTCCCATAATCCGGTTCATAATAAGGATACACAATATCATCCTCCTGATGATACCCCATCCACAAATCAAAACTCTCTCTGAACTCGGGATCCTTGGTCCAACTATAATTCTCTTCACATTCCAGATTCCATCCCACCCAAAGCTGTCCTTCCCGCTTATCGATTTCATCCTCCATCACCGAAGGTAAATCGGGCAAATGGAAAACCACGGCATCCGCCTTTGAAAGGAGGTTGCGATCAGTCGTTATCACACAGCCCTCGGGTAAGTCTTCCTTCCGGAACTCAAGTGGAAATCCCCACATCGTATTATAAAAAAGAATCAATATATCCATCCACCATCTATCTTTTATCAAGCTGCGAAACACATTTATCTGCCACTACTCGTCCTCCCCCTTTCAACATCCTCCACGGAATCCTTCCTTTACCCGTCATAAAGAAATAAGCGAATACCGGTTCCGCCCAACGTACGGTAACAAAAGGTTTATATCTCTGTTGTAAACTCCTGTACGACAGCTTCACAAAGGTGCCCAAAGGTATAAACCGCTCCGGATGTTTCCGGTAAGACTGCCGATAGCCCTCTTCATGTTCCTTCATCAGGGCACGCAAATGAAACCAACAAAAACCGGCATCCAATATTTCATTCGGACAGCGCATCACTTCCAGCCCCCGATGACGGCCATCCGGCTTCGTTTCCGTCACATACCTGAATATCCGGTCCGCAGACACCTCAAAAAAGAAAGTATCACGCACGCCATTAAACGGAGGGAGTATCTCTTTGCTATCAGGCTCCGGATGTTCCTGCCCCAACCCTACCATCCACTCCCGGTCTTTCCGGAACAAGTTAATGCCCGACATCGAGACAGGCACTTTATACCGGATGATCATCTTCTCCAGATAAGAAGCATACGACGCATGTGTCCACAACGCAATTCGTTCCAGCCACCTGAACGGTCGCATCTCTATACGGTTGAAAGAGTCCACATAAGCCCGATACAGGTTGTAAGAGATACATTCTGCCACGTTGAACCGCACTTTTTTATCAGAACGGTAAGCATCACAGATATGTTTCAGCCGATCCGTAAAATAAACCTGATCGGCATCGATCTTCACTGCGTACCGATAGCTTGCTTTCGACAATGCATAGTTGCAATAGCCTGCCAACGTATGGATAGAGTCGGGCGGCAACAGCTTTGCCTTCTCAAACTCCTCCTCATCCAGATCGATCGGATATACAGAAGGCTGATACTCAAAAACTCTGATTTTATCCGGATATTGTGCCGCCTTCTGCCTGAGAATCTCCGGCGTACGATCCGTACAATCATGATAGACAGCTATCAACTCATCCAATCCATCGATACACGAATCAATGCACATCTCCAAAAAATCCTCACAATTCTTACAACGCAATAACCCCGATACCCCGACGGGCCGTTCGCGTGTCAACATATCCGTATCAACCACATAAATCTCCTTCAAAGTAACAGGAGGCATTTTTTCTTTAATAAACCCTACCATATTCCGGAGAGTTTCTTCTCCTGTTGCCTGAAACCACAGAGGTTGTTCCTTCTCTATCCTCTGTTTAAAATCTTCATAATTCCCCAAAATCCGGGACAAACCGCCGGTCAACTCCTCTTTCGTTTTCGCTATCATCCCCAACCCCTCGGCTTCCACATCCGGAGAATACCGCGATCCCTCGGTCGGATCGTACACCAACGGGACAGCACCGTGTGCCACCCCCTCCATCAAAGAAGAAGAATAGTGTGCCACCCCTACCCGTGTGCGGGCAAATACCTCTGCCAGCTTTCCATCCGTTACCATTTCTATATTGGGAATCTGCTCCCATTCCATGCGTACCTCCTCACCTATCCTGAACTCAGGATGTTCACGCACCAGAAACCGCCGGGCGGGAAATTCCGCGGCAACCGTCCCTATCAGACGGATCATCTCTTGAAGATACCTTTTGTCACTCAGAAAAAAAGGTCCCTGCAAGAAAAAAGTAACACACTCCTTTTTCGTCTCATTACGTGGTTCCACCTGATACATATAACCCGTCGGGACAAAGTCCGGCAACGGATTATGCTTCTCCCACAAGGTCCGGAAACCTTCCCCCCACATCAGATAGTACCGGTAAGGCATCCTCCTGAAAGCTGTGTGCATCAATGACGGCCATCCCTGCTGGATACACAAGGTCGGTATTCCATAATCACACCCTATGGTGGCAAGCAATAACTGTTGGTAATGGCAACCTTCCAGAAAAATCAATCCTTTAGGTTGCAAGATCCTCATCAATATATCAAATGTATTCGCATATTGAAAAATCAAGGGGAACCACTCTTTCAGAAATGGATTAACCAATGGAGTTGTTTTGGTAAATTCAAGAGTAATGGCCGTTACAAAGTCCGGCAACTCCGTTTCATCCGGAATCTCATATTCCGACAAGAGCAACACCGGTTCTTCCAGACGTTCAATCAACGGAGTCAGATAAGCCAATTGACGGGCATTATAAATATAGATCACCAACTGCCCGCCATAAGGTGCCAGTGCCTCATACCATTCATGGTCGTAGATTTTGTATTCCTCTTCCTGTCGCTCCCATTCTTCCACCTGCTTATCGGCCAGTATCTCCTTTACGCTACCCAATGCTTCCCCACAGCTCTTTCCTCCTTTACGTAACCGGTCATACTCCTCTCTATGCCAAGTGAACTGCCAGAATAGTAAATTGATCAAAGGCACGCCCACATCATGCCTCCCCATTTTCAGCCAATACTCTTTCTCCTCCCTCAAATGGTTCACGTAGTCAGACAGCACACTATCCAGCACCTCATAATACTCCACATAATAGTCCCGTCTATCCATATCTTTTTTTATTAAAGCCCGGTTTCAATATAATGTTCAGCCAGTCCCCAGTCCGCTTCTTCATCAATATCTATCATCCCTGCAGGACCGATCTCCACCACCTTCACAACTCCCGAAAGAAGCTGCCCGGAGTCCAGTATTCTCCCCACCGTGGAAGCATAGAAAGCTCCCGACTCTATCAGAAAACCTTTGTACTCCTGTCGGCGAGGTTTGGTTTCGAATGAATAGTCCAAAGGTATCCCCTCATCACTCCAACGAAACTTCTTCAAACGGCAACAGGCAACATAGGAATCCGCTTCCCCCCTTTTCATCTCTTCTGCAAGCCCCCTTAGTTCTTGTGCAGTCGTAAAAGGAGAAGTAGCCTGTAACAAAATAAAATCATCATTCCGGGCCGGCTTACAAAAATGGAAAAATTCCTGTACAACTTCCAGACTGGGAGCCTCATCCCTTGCACTCCACTCACTGCGCCTGAATATCCGTACAACTTCTTTGTAACGACCTCGTATCAGACTTTCCATTTCATCACAATTTGTCGCTACACATATCTCGTCCGCTATGCCGGAAGCAAGGATGGTATCGATAATCCAACATACCAGAGGTTTGTCTCCCAGCATACGCAGGTTCTTACCGGGGATACCTCTACTCCCTTTGCGAACCGGAACAAAACAGAAAGTACGATTCATAAGCTATTATCGTTTACGGTTTCACATGACAGAGGTTCGGTTTTCCAATAGCCAATTCATAATTAGAGGGCGAAGGACACAGCCATTGGTAAATGCAGTCACAGCAAGGTTTTTGATCGCGGATGCGAAGCCAGGAATGACCAGTACAAATCTCATCTGCAATCATACTATTCAATGATTCTTTATTCACATTACCTATTTTTTTATTGGATAAATTAGAATATACAGTACCGTTTGGAATAATATTCAATTGTCCAAAATCTGAAACATTTATAGATTGATGTATAAATATCTCTTTCTTTGAGGGATTTAACTCCAACAAATCTTCACTAGTTAAATATATATGATTCTCAAAAAAAGATAAATTATTATCATATACAGGTTTTATTGCAGCATTTCGCAAACTATAATTTTCAATCAAATCACTAGCCCCTGTATATTCATCTTCAGAAGTTATAAGAAAGAGCCAATTTACATGAACCCCCTCTAACTTATCTAAAAGAGAGAGAACAAAAGGATGCTTATTATCAACAAGAATTGTAAAAACAAACTGTTCTGAATTAACCTTTCGGACAACATCCATATTCTTAATCAATTGATTACAATCAACATAAAATTCTTTTTGTGCATTTAATACATCAATTTCTGCAATACATTGTTGCCAATATTCATATTCAAAAACATTATATCCAGAGAAAGTTAGATGATGTATTTTCATACCCTTCAATTGCCTCAGAATGCATTTTAATGTATCAATTTTCAATTCATCATTTGCCCTTTCCAAAATATAAGTAAATTGTTTATGCCTTGTCTCTGCAATATTGGGTTCTCCATTTAAATATATCACTATTTTTTGTAAATATCTTGAAAAATCTTCCGTTTGTAGAATATCTTCTCTTTCTTTAAATTTAACTTTAGATCTCTGTACACTAAGTACAGGAGGGATACTAATTGGTCTAGAGCTACTTTCACCAACAGGTAATAACTGTGCCATTTCGCTTGTAACCAAAAGTTGCACATCACTTCTAAACTCTTTATTTTCGAGCAATTTAGAATCTAACTCTGCACAATACAAATTATTAACATCCTCCCATTGAGAATAAGCACTCTCCCAACCAATGCATATATTCAATATAATTTTAGGACTATGCATCCGATAAAATAGAATTTGATTTCCTTTTCGAAAAAGAAAAACATCAGAATTTAAAATGAGATAAAACTTATCCATATCAATATATCGTTAATTTATCTAATATTCTTTTATACAAATAAGGGTGTTCTGCCAAAAATTGTTCTTGAGCTTTCTGGAAACAATCAAATCCGATCTTATCCATATATCCATCACATATAGGTTTCTCATCAATGTCTTTAATATAATAGAAACATTGTGAGCATATTCTACTTCGATAACATTTGGCACACTGATTTCTCAAGAGCAAGTATCTACGATTATAAGTTTCCACGATCATTTCAAAATCCAAATCAACCCCTTCGTCAGTAATGTAACCCAATGCAAATTTTTGATCAATTCTTTCACATGCTAAAATTTTCCCATTAGTAGTCAAAAACATTTTCTTTGAAAATGGAATACAAGTTCCTGTTTGCAAATAGCTCATTTGGGATTTATCAGGTAATAAATCAACATAACTTTTATAAATATTATTACTAAATCCCTCCAAATAAGAATATAAACTTTTTGTATCAGCTACGTCATAAAACATCTCATCAATTAAAGCCTCCGAATTAAAACTATTATACAAATCTGTTTGTTTACTAACAAATATTTTTTCAAATTCATTACGTTTATCTTCACGGATACCAGAATTATTCAATTCTGAGATCATTGGCAGTTTCCCTATATTATTTTTAAAAAAATCATACAATCCTTGAGTACTATTCTTATTATGTAATACAGCATTAAAAGAAACTCTTTTTTTAAAATACTCTGGATACTTATCTCTTAACAAAAACACATTTCTGATTACAGTTGAAAAAGAGTTCCTCCCTCTATGATCAACTCTATAACTCTGTCCCTCTTCATCTCCATCCAAACTTATAAGTAGACTAAAATTATTCTCTACCAGATAGTCCATATATCTATCCAACAACATAGCATTTGTAGTCATGTTATATTCAGGAATAACAAAACCCGAATAATTCTCACTAATGTAATTTTGTATCTCTTTTATAAAAGGTACATTTAATAAAGGTTCTCCACCATAAAATCCTATAGATACACGATGTGGATCTATATCTGTATAAAGCTCCCTCCAAAAACCCGCTAAATAATCCAATAACCCCTTTGCCTTAATCAAAGAAATGTCACGAGATTTTCGTTCATCATAACTACAATAGAGCTCTCCATAGCCACAATATTTACATTT
Organism: Bacteroides sp. HF-4919; assembly: GCF_018860125.1. Lineage (NCBI taxonomy): Bacteria > Pseudomonadati > Bacteroidota > Bacteroidia > Bacteroidales > Bacteroidaceae > Bacteroides > Bacteroides sp. HF-4919. Next base: position 10,816 of record NZ_JAHKNF010000017.1, on the reverse strand, counting down.
CAAATTACATCGATCCGTAACCTCAAAAACCAATTGCCGTAAATGCTGAACAGCTTCTATTATATATTCTTTTTTTAACAAAAGAAAGTTTTGCCTATTTACCATATTTTATTTTTTTAATTTTAGTAATACTAATATCGGATTAGCCTCTTCGTCTGCTTTTGCTATAATAGCTTTCAATTCGTCCTGCTTTTTTTTATCCAATATGTTAGAATGTGCAACAAAATATTCCTCTGTCAGCAACTCTTTCATATCTGGAACTTTCATATAAGTAAGCCAATAGGTTCCATCACTACTCACTGATTGAGGATAAAAAGGAAAGCCACCATCAATATCGTTTTCCAGTCCCTTAACCCAATGTTGCCCCTCCTTTCCCAAAGAGTACATTGGAATTGAAAAGTTTTTTTCCGTATATTTATCATAAACAACGATATAATATTTGTTTCTAAAGAGATTTTCTATGAAAAAGAAGCGATCGGTTTCATAAGCAGGACTCATTGTAAGGTATGAATTATATTTAGCATTATCTCTATCTTTTGACCAGATTTTAGTGATATCAGGACGATGCGAACCATAATTCAGTAAATAACGTGGTACAAATTTTTTATTTTGGATAGTATAAATAGTATCTGATGGAGCTCCATTATTTTGAGCCAACAGTATTATTTTCCCACAAATACTCACACAAGGAGGGGTTAAAAAAGCCTCTAATCCTTCCATCTCACCAATTTTATCCATAGGGCAAGCTGTTTGCAAAGAAGTACGTTTACATAAACTATCCAAAAGAGCATATCCATAAAAACGACGCTTCCCCTTAACTCTCATTGCACGAGATGTATATGCACTGCCTACCCCCCATAAGGCATGATCATAATAGAAAATATATCCTGTGAACATATCAACATTACTAGGAGATTCGTTTATTACTTTCCCGTTATAATCATAAGTAATCACATTATGTTTATAGCATGTATTTATATAAATATGTTTATCCACCATATTCACAGTCATATTAGCTATTTGTTTATACTCTCCCGGCCCTTGTCCAATTCTTCCTATTTTACTAATGTACCGACCTAATGTGTCTACCACAAATACATTATGAATATCACTGATAAGAAAACAGCTGCTCTCTTCATCAAAATCTATCCCTAATAATCCATTTAAATAAGTATCCTCATCTGCTTGCAACGGAACATAACAAATATTTTCCACAAAACTACTCAATTTTATATTATCCAATGGAGTATCCATACAAGCCTTGAGATTAACCGTCAACGGATAAGAAATCTCCTTATATATTGCTCTACTTCCATCTTCCTCTTCTTTTTTCTGAGAAGAAGAACAAGAAAATAAAAGTAAAAGGCAAAAGAGTAAATTAAGTTCTTTTTTTTTCATCAATATAGCTGTTTTACAATTTATTTGAAATTTTCCTGTTTACTGTGCACAGTAAACAGGAAAATCTTATAGCAAGAATAGAATTACTCTTGACAAGTCATAATCTGTTCAACTTTCCAATACGAATAATTTAATTATGCGTTGTATGGGTAGCAGAGTTCAGTTCATCACCACAAGCTACATTACCACCATAAGAATTCTTACCAGAACTTAAATTAGAATTATAATTGTCTTTTCTTGAAGAGCCACCACCTTCAAATTCATAATGGCATCCACAACCACAGTTAAAGCCACCACGTAAAGCCTTCATCTGCTTTTCTGCCAAATCCTCCTGAGAAAGTCTGGTCAATTTTAGTTTTTTCAATTGTTTCATTGTTGAATAATTTTTAAGTTAATAATTTTAGTTATATATCTCATAGCACTATAAGTTTTCGTAACATTCAAGAACACTTTCACTCATTACATCCAAAGAATATCGTTCTTTATAACGTTGTCTCTCTATCAAAGCATATTTTTCTTTTGAAGATGCCACTAACATATTTATCATCAAAGTGCTTAATTTATCAACTGGAAAAATGACCATATCATCTTTCTCTTCCAAATCTATACATAGTTCCCGCAAAATCATCTCTCCCAAACCAATAGCACTCGTTCCAATTAATGGTATACCATGCATTAACATCTCAATACCAACATAGCTACATTGCTCATGGAACGAGGGCATTACACCTATATCTGCGATTTGATAAAACTCATATAATGTACTCTTAGACACTTTACCTGTAAACGTTACTTTGCCCCAAAGGCCTGTACACCGTTTTAAGATCTCTTCATATTCACCATCACCTACAATCAATAAACGCACATTAGAAATTTGATTTAGTACCTCTCGAAACGCCTCTAATAAAAAGTCAATCCCCTTTACTACATCTAAACGACCAACAAACAAAATTATCTGTTCATTCGAACGGAAATACATCTGTTTTTTTTTGAGAAAGATCTCTTCTTTTGAGAGGATTTGGGCCTCATCTTGTAAACCATTATAAATCAACGATATTCTACTATCTACTATATCATAGTATTCTACAAGAAGTTTTTTCGTAACCTCCGAAAGACAAATTATACGATCTACCGACTGTAATAGCTCTTTATCACGTAACCACTCCTTAAAAATATTCGCTTCAAACGAGTTTCTCTCTTTCACATCCTTCCATAGAATAGAACAGAAGTATGAAATACTCCCTTGAAGAGTGGAGCACCAATTAAAATAATGAATGGTCACTATAATCTTACTATTACGAAATCGCTGTTTCAATCGCTTGGCCAACAAAAGATGATGTATGTAATTGAAATGAAAAATACATTCTGCCTCTTCTTCTATATATTGAAATAACAAAAATGCTATATTCTTATAATATCTCTCACTATAACGATATATACCATGTATCGCAGGAATATTTATATACCGTATTCCGTCATTATACTCCTCTTGCAACTCTTTATCCGCCGAATCTATATTGACAATATTCAACAAATAAACATCTTCCCTTTTTAAGCAAGATATCATCTGCCTAATATAAGTACCTATGCCATATTGAGCTGCACGGCTTTCATTATTGAATAAATATAAATATTTCATTTCAGCAATATTTTTAATCCTTTCTTCCAAGATAGGATTTCACTGTTATTATCACTCTCCATGATTCGATCCAAAATTCTTTGACTTGAATATACATTACTAGAACGCCACGAAGCAAGATATATTTCCTCTAATTCTTCTACATAATCAACGCTAAACAACTTTGTTTCAACAGGTGACACTTTCAATCTTCCCATAACATAATAAGCAATGCCCTCTAATCCAGTTTCCAATGAGTAATCAGTCAAACGTTTTGGGGCAAATTCCATAATCTTTCTATCAATATCCTGTAAAAGTTCCTCGATATCTCCAGTCACAAATTGTTGCTCAACCAAATAAGTGATTCCCCAGCCTATACCACATAGTCCATCTAAAAACTGAATATTCATGTCTAAATGGACATCCTCATAGATCTCCTCCAACAACTCTGCCGCAAAATCTTCATACAAAACATTTTTAGTATAACGAGCATAATGGAAAAAGAACAATACAATTCCCATCTTACCATTCAAGACCCCCAAATCTCCACAGAAGCTACCATATAACATCTGATGATTGACTATTCTTTTCAATAATATCTCATCCATTTCGTTCATCCTTTTTCCACAATTTTATATCTTCACTCAATTCATTCCGCTCCATGCTACATACTTTTACGAATTCTATTCGATTCTGAAAAGCTAATTCTTCCGTTGCATATCCGGAATTCTTTCCTCTTGGATGCCATAGATGATACAAAGGTCCATCCTTTACCCAATGTACAGAATATCCCAATATTTCCATACGCCGGATACGCTCAGCGTCTTCGGGTCCCCAACTGATGAAACGTTCATTATCACCTCCACAACGCAAATAGGTTTCACGGTTCACCACAAATACCCCACCGCATGAAGGACGTTTCATCAGATGGGTATATCCTTGCATTGCCAAATATTCACATCCCTGCCCCGACTGTACAAATGCGTCACTCTGTTTTTCTGAAAGTACCTTCACCTCTCCATTATAAGGGATACTTAATGCATAACCCTGTTCCATAATAGCTTGCACCGAAACTTCCAATTGGGACAAAGGGAATATTATATCAGTGTCCCAAATTGCTACAACGGGAGTGGTGGCCTGTTTTAGCAAAGAGTTGACATAAACCGTTTTATGATAAACCGCACTTTCATCATACACATACGAATAAGTCACCCCGTTATCCTCTCTTACCGGGAAGTAGCCCCTTCTTTCTCCCGCTTCGAGTACGTGTACTTTCAACCCGGATGAAGTAACATGCCGAAGCAAAATATCAAGGTTTCGTTTCCGTTCCGGGCTATCTATCCGGACAGGAATCCCAATGGTAACATAGGCGACATACTCCATAAGCTTTTTTATTTACTCATACAGCAGTCTATCAAAGCAGATACTTTTGTACGATAGAATCCTGTAGGATACAATTCAAATAAAAAGTCGAGTAAATCTTCAACCGATTCATCAGAATGTTTCAATTCCTCTTCCAACCAATCAATCAAATAAATGAGATACTCTTTCAACAATGCACTTGAAGAGGTATCTACCGATACAAACGTAGGAATAATCCGAATGAGCATATAGCGACCAAGTCCGACTATCCCGTTCTGTAAAGAAAGACCTGATATCCCATAGATATGGATATTCCTTACCACACACAAGTCTATTTCTTTCAGAATTTCATCTGTATCTCCTTCCACATAACCATGCTGTACCAGATATTCAATTCCCCAACCAATGCCACATAATCCGTCACCAAAAGATACAGGCATTGAATAATCCAGACGCTCACAAACTTCATCGAGCAACTCACCGGCTATCTCTTCACAGGCCGCCTCACCGGAAAGGCGGGCATAGCGGAAAAGAGCAATGGCAATTCCCATTTTTCCGTTGGTTAGCCCGAGGCAGGACGTAAAACGTCCTGCCTGAACTAACTCCCTAACCAAGAAATACTTATTCCCAATTAATAGTGAACCAACCATAGATGTATCCCCCTGTTGGCGTTGTCAACTCCAGCTTATAGTCTCCCTTTTCAAAATCTTCTACTGAAATGGCTAAAGAGTTTTGCTGATCTGAATTTATACAAGAAGAATACAATATACCCTTCTCAGAGAGAATACGTACAGTAACTTCTCCGGAAGGAACTACAAAAGATATATTAAGAAGAGCATTATCTACAAGAGAAGCTTCCACAGGTGTCAGAGGAAGTGACTTTGTATGAGTGCTACTGAATATTCCTTTCAAATCCAGATTAATTACACTATTAATTTCAGAAATAGAAGGAAGGACATAAGATTCAGCATTTCCTCCAGAAATAACAGCAAATAGAAAAATAATTGTACTTAATAAGTGTTTCATAGCAATTAATTTTTAATTAAGTATTAATAAACCTTTGCTACAAAACTACAGGTTTCGAAAATGAAAAGCAAATCTGAAGATGGACAATATCTAAATATATTCAATTGCAAATCAGCCACTTACACCAATCCTTTTTTGTTTGATGGACAAACCTTTTTGATTGTCCGTCCAACAGAAGCCATATCAGGAATCCCAAGTTCAATTTTAAGCCTCTGTTTACGCTTACTCAAAGCCTGAGTTGAAACCCTCAAAATAGCAGCTTGACGAGCATGTTTCACTTTGATATATTCAAAATAACAAATGGCAACCACTTCTCTATCCAACTCTCCATCATGTTGCTTTTGGTACTGATCTATAAATTTTCTCAATGAATTACCATACAGCAAATCAATACACCGAAACAGCCCTTCCCAATCGTCCACTTTTAAAGATTCAATTTCTGAAGGGTCACACGTTAATATTCTGACCAATAAATTGATCGATTGATAGAGTCCTGGAACATTTTTTATATCAGACTCCTTCAATGATTTTATCTTATCCGACAAGTCCTTATTTTCAGCCCTCAACCTTTTATTTACCGCCAATTGACCTTTCCATTTTTTTTCCAATTCTTCCAATTGTTCTTTTATTTTACAAGAGTTCTCTTCTTCCTGTTTCAGAAGTATATTCGTCCTCTCTCGCTCTTCTGAAGAACTTTGTTCCTGTTTTTCCTTTGATGCTTCAAGAATTGCTATATGCAATTTAGAGTCATCCAACTTTTTCAACAGCCCTTCCCGATCTCGTTTATATTTTCTCATGCATCTGTTGAATTTTTCCCTCTCTAACTGTCGTTTACGCCTTTCTTTAATATAAAATATATAGATAGATGCAGTTATGCTCAACAGTAATAGAATTATAGATAAATAGGATATAGCAGAATGAAGTCTTTCATTTTCCAATTTAAAAGTGTGGGCTTGCAACGCAGCATTATTATATTTTTCCTGAATCTCTTTCACTGCATAAGCTAAATTCTGTCGCTCCAAAGAATCAAGAGCTTGTTCATATTGATCCCAATAAATCAAATCTAAATTTCGTGTTTCAAGATGCCCCAAATATTTATATGCAGAAACACGGGTATATGGTCGCGAAGAAGTAGCTGCTTTCAACAAATATCCTTCTGCTTTAGAATAGAGTTTATTAGACAAATAATAAATTCCAAGACTAAGACATACTGGAGTTTTATCTAAGACTAAGTCCGATTCCAAATTTGACAAAAGCATTTGTTCTGCTGAAGGAGACATCTCTAAATACATTACAACCTGTCCCCACTCAGAAACGATATCCTTGTACACATCCGATTTAGAATAATTGAAAGCATCGTTGATAGCCTGTTGGTAATAAAAAGAAGCGCTGTCCTGCTGACCCTTTAATAAATAAATCCGCCCCATATCACGCTCTGCATACACAAGATTGGCTGTATCAGTTAATTGTTGAAATAAGGAGACCGATTGACTATTCATTATTAAAGCATCTTGGTACAGATCCAAATTCATATATAGTTGTCCCAAATGATTACGTACCAATGCCTGATATTTAAGATTGTCTGTTACATCCAATAGAGAGAAAGCTTCTAAAAAATATTTTTGTGTATCCTCTAACATACCTCTTGAAGATTTAACCCTTCCTAAATAGAATGACGCCTTACCCTTTTTTAGCCTATCTTTTCCATTTGAATAATAGCTAACAGCTATTTGTATCAACGAATCCGAACTCAACGGTAAATCATTCTTATCCATTGCCTGGGTCAACAGTAAGCAATAATCAGCTTGGTTTTCTCCTGTCAACTTTTCCGGATCCGGTATTTGATGAAGATATACTAAAGCACTATCGGGACATTCCTCCATACACGTTTCGGCCTGACGCAACAAACGGGCTACTTGCCCCTCAGAACGCCTATCGGTGCAACTTACCAAAAACAAAACAAATAACAATACGCAGCAGATATAAGATGATTTCATCTGTCTTCAAATATAATCCAAAATAAAGAATAAAATAAGTTCTATGAACCCATCCTCAAAAGTACAATTATATTTTTAAAAATCAACAATAAGTAAAATAAAGAATAGGACAGCCCTATTCTTTTTCCGGAAAAGTATATATCTATCCGGTGGATCATTTAACAATTTTATCGCAAATACCTTGTCGGTTATTACAGCATATTGTTTCTTTAATAAGAAACCCGCCATTGATGTAGACTTTGTCAATGACGGGCAGTTAAGATTATTCTGAGATTGTATCGAGCTCACGTTAATATTATCATTTCATTCAATCACCTTGAAGCTCATTTCTATCAATCACCACCGGTATTTTATAAGATTTACCTTGACGGACAATATCGTATATCAATGTGTCTTGCCGGCTTAGCTCCGCATCCTCTTCCAAAGAGATCATTTTAATAGGAATTTCATTTATAGCAATAATTTCATCACCTTCTAACAAACCAGATTCTTTAACATAATTCCCCTCATAATCGGCAATTTTAGTAATAATAATTTTTCCATGGCTATTTATACGGGATGACATGTGGAATCGTTTCTTCCGAGGGTTGACCACTCGTTCGTAGTTCTTTATTGGCTGCAAACCTAATCTTTGTGATTTCATGTCGAAAAAGACATTAAATCTTTTAAGAAAATTCAGACCAATAAGATAATCACAAGGTACTTGATTAGGTTGATCAAATATATAAATCCGCAAAGAATCGAGTTGTATGCCACCAAACAAAGTAGCATTTACATTATGGTGACTATAATATCCAGATGGTGCCTGCGTCCAAACGGCATTCTTTTTCTTATAAAAAAAGGACAATTCAGAAGCTTGAGCCATCAGAGCTATGTCTTGTGGCATACCTGTATCTACAAGATAAGTATGAGTAAGCATCAGTGTGTCTCCATCAGCACATCTAATATTTAAAGGCAGATTAACATAAAAAAGTGAGCTTTTATCATTCCCTCTCACAAAAGGAATCAGAATACAATTCTCAGGCATAATAAAATCTTGAAATGAATGGATAGCCATATAATGATGTTCAAAGTTAAACTCCCATATATTAACAGTATCATTTTGTGGAATATTAAACACACCATCCAATTGAGTACCTCCCATATAATCTCTCAAATTATAAACTAACATTTTATCATATATCAAATTGGCATTCCCTACTTTTATAGTCGGAACAATTGTATACATAGATGCGGGCATACGTAATACAGACCATGCACACCCATATGGAGCAATAGTGTCAGGAGACAAATTCGATAAGATAGAAGGGTGAGCTGAACAAAAAGTAGAGTCAACAATAAAAGCTCCCAAAGAAGCCCCACTATCAAATACCAAATTTGCAACAATGCTATCATTAAATAACACGGGAAGCACTATCTTTCTATCTAAAGGATCAATTGTGAAATGAGCTCTCGCACACTCTTCATTCTTTTTGGATATTTCCGTACAACTGCCTAAGGCAGTAGCTTGCAAAAGAAGAAAAACAATACACTTTATCAATCCATTGCCTATAATTGATTTCATATTCTTTAATTTAGAAAAAGCATTAGTTTTTCAGTGGTTCTGCCAAAGGGCTATACTATAAATATTATTCCTTAAACTTAGCGATAAGCAACACCGGATTATCTTCGTCATTCAATTTTGAAGCAATCTCTTTCAACTCTCCTTTCAACTTTCCTTGCCCGTTAAGTTCAATGAGCTTCTCGGCCGGATAACATTGTATGGCATAGTTTTCAGGCACTACATGATAATTGGCGGACAATCGTATCTGGAATATCGGAACATTGGTAGCGGACACACCATCCCTGTTTACCAGATCAACCTGGCAATATTCATTAGTAAACCTGTCATACAAATAAGCTACCGGATCAGAAACATGATTATTTTTCACATCTATATCCTTTACTATCGTGTACCAAAGCAAATAACGGCCGGTCATCACATCAACCGTCGCTAAAATCGGAATATTGTTTTCGCTTGTATGGTTCCGGCGGACAGTCAATGGAATCAAATGGTCATCACGATATGCATACGCCGTATCCAATGAATAATCGGCAATCAGAATATCCGAACCCAAACGGGCGACGGGAGACATTAATAAACTTACATAACCAAACGCACCGTCTCCTACTGTATAAGACAGTCCATCCCTTATTCTCTCCTTGACCGTGATGGGAATCGACGTTAATTTCCCGTCTTTCTTGGAAATCTTGTAATAAGGCGTTTTATTAACAGGATACTTCCCAATCTGAGAGTCGACAAGGCGATAATCTTCGCCAAACAGGAAATTTTCATCATACTCAAATATCGAAGAAGCAAACATGCGGTTTTGCGGCAGTTTAAGCGTGCGCCTGTATGCGCCGCCATAACCATACACCTGAATTCTGCTTTGTAACCCGTCATAGATGAATATCTCCCGGGCTTTTTCATCTATACAATAACCGCTGACAACATCCCCATATTCTTCTCCGCTCATGCCTGTATGGTTAAAAGAATGAAGATATTTTCCTGACTTATCAAAAAAAATAACATCACTTTTCTTGTTTACGGTAACAATCAAGCTGTCCGTCATAAGGATGGTACGGGTACCGACCAATGAACTATCGCCGGTTTCCAACACGACATATCTTACATCGGCGATATCCTGAAGAATGATTTCTTTCTCGGGGTATTGCCCCTGCAAATCAAAAACAGGCAATCCGGTGAACGGCTCGACAGGAGTATTTACACATGCCGGCTTCTCTTTTTGAGAACTACCGGTACAGGCCACCAACGCACTAAGCACTAAAATCAAATATAGGTTTTTCATTATAAATCTATTAAAAAATGTATAAAATATTTTTCTGATAGAATCTGCATGAACAGCTTTTTCCTCCTTCTCCACCTTCACTCCGACCTGTGGCAGATTTGTGCATAAAGCCCAAATATCCCAACAAATAGATGACTTACTTTCATTTATACTAATTTATGAGAATTAAATATTGTCACATGTCAGACCTCCGTAAATTAAAAGCAGGCAATCTAACAAATGGTTTAACTGTATCAGCACCATGAACCCATCCTCAAAAATACAATTATATTTTTAAAAATCAACAATAAGTCGAATAATTCCGGTTGGTGAAATTCAAAAAAGGTATCAAATTCTTTTATTCAAATTAACACTGTTAACAGTCATTCCAGAATATCTTTTTAGAGGATGCAAAGAACAAGTCTTTTGCATTTAAAAGAGCTGTTCCTTATCATCAAAAGAGGGTGTCCGAAAAGGGTACCCTCTAACTTTTTTCTTTTTTTGTGATTTATCCAACAACTTATAAAAATGCCCCTCATGAAACTCAATTTTCTCCCTTTATCAGTCTTATAATCCTTTCCATCCCT
>NZ_JAHKNF010000016.1:0-114419 GCF_018860125.1 Bacteroides sp. HF-4919 | reverse complement strand
ACTCCGGGAATTCTACGGCAGATGTCATCAACCCACAACCTGAAACATTCTTCAAACCAATCGATATCCAATATGGAGAAGAAACGGCTCAAGGTATCATGAGAAGGAATAGAAACCAAGCCCGGAAGACGAGCCTTGAAATATGATTCATGTGTTTTTCCGAATGTTTCTATTTCGTTCCACGTATCAGCACCGCAGATAACAGCGACTAGGGCGATGAACACTATTTCGTTAGACTGATATATTTTATTCTTATCATCTCTTACATCAGGAATTATAGCTGAAAATGCTTGAATGGTCATATTGAGATATGGATTTAATATAGTAAAAAGCAAATGTAATGAATTATATTACACACAGACAAAAGGAGCAGGAAATATTGAAAAATACAGGGAAGGGACTACATATTTAGGAAATAATACAACCCTAATAAGATGTTATACTTATTGAGCGTCCGCCCTGGGAGATGAAAGATACAAAAAGAAAAAAGGAAAGAGACCGGGAAAGAGTGAAACGGGACGAAAAGAAAAGATAAAAGACTAATGTTAAAAGCACATTTTGCCATAATTTCTCTCCCCCCCAAAAAAACAAGGCATGTTCTACCAAAGCATATGAAAGCAGTTATAGTAACAGACAAAAACTTTCTTTCATCGTTTTCCAGGGCAAAATCAGCTAATTATGATTCTTTCGCAATTCAAGCGCAAAGGTCTTTCAAAATAAACAAGATGTACCGTCATAAGGTAGCTCTAAGACTTCTGTCATAAAGAATAAAAGAACAAATACACCAGCAAAATCAACAGAAGGGACAACAAAACCGAACTTTAAAAATATCCCCAAAGGAGCATCTGTCCATGTAAATCTTGCCTTTCATTCATTAAAAGTATCGGTTAACAGCCAAAAAAGACTCATAACCGGAAGAGATAGCAATCTTTTAGGGTTCCACAACGATTTCATTTCATCTTTTTTTCGTATTTTTGTCCCAATATGCACCTTATTATAAGGAGAGCAACGACGAATAAAGAAACAATGAGAGTAATTGACTTAATACATAGCAACGAAAAAACAGCCTTCTCTTTTGAAATACTTCCTCCTCTGAAAGGTACAGGTATTGAGAAGCTGTATCAAACCATAGATACATTACGAGAATTTGACCCCAAGTATATCAATATCACTACGCACCGCAGTGAATATGTATACAGAGATCTGGGGAATGGGCTTTATCAGCGCAATCGGCTACGAAGACGTCCGGGAACCGTAGCTGTAGCAGCTGCTATCCAGAACAAGTATAATATGACGGTAGTACCTCACATTCTGTGCAGTGGTTTTACTCAGGAAGAAACTGAATACGTACTGCTCGACCTACAATTCCTGGGAATTACCGATCTGTTGGTTCTCCGTGGAGATAAAGCAAAGCGCGAATCGGTTTTTACCCCCGAAGGAGACGGACATCATCATGCTTTAGAGTTACAGGAACAGATCAATAATTTCAATAAAGGTATCTTTGTAGACGGTTCGGAGATGAAAGTAACAAATACTCCTTTCTCTTATGGAGTGGCCTGTTATCCGGAAAAACATGAAGAAGCACCTAACATCGACATGGATATCTATTGGCTGAAAAAGAAAGTGGAGGCCGGAGCCGAATATGCTGTGACACAATTGTTCTATGACAACAAGAAATACTTTGATTTCGTAGAAAGAGTACACCAGGCAGGAATACACATCCCGATTATTCCGGGCATCAAACCTTTCAAGAAGTTATCCCAACTAAGCATGGTTCCGAAAACATTTAAGGTAGACCTTCCGGAAGAACTAACCCAGGAAGCACTGAAGTGCAAAACAGACGAGGAAGCCCGCAAAGTGGGTATCGAATGGTGTATCAACCAATGTAAAGAGCTGATGGCCGCCGGTGTACCCAGTATCCACTTTTACTCCATCGGAGCAGTGGACAGTATTAAAGAAGTAGCCAAAGCGATTTATTAAACTATGTTTTTCAGAGACGTCATCGGACAAGAGGCAGCCAAGCAGCGACTGATACAAGAAGTCAGCGAAGGACGCATACCACACGCCCAACTTTTCTGCGGGCCTGAAGGTGTGGGCAAGTTTCCATTGGCATTAGCCTATGCACGCTACCTGAGTTGCACGAACCGCAGTGAGACAGACGCTTGTGGAGTCTGTCCGTCGTGTGTGAAGTTCAATAAGCTGGTTCACCCCGATGTTCACTTCGTTTTTCCGGTAGTAAAAAACGGAAGAAGTGATGATTACATTGTGGAATGGAGAAAACTGGTACTGAATAATCCCTATTTTACGATTAACCACTGGCTAAATGAAATTAACGCAGAAAATGCACAGGCGGTGATTTACACCAAAGAAAGTGATGAGATCATGAAAAAGCTCAGCCTTAAATCCAGCGAAGGAGGATTTAAGATTACCATTCTTTGGCTTCCCGAAAAGATGCAGCAAGCTTGTGCCAACAAGTTATTAAAGCTGCTGGAAGAACCACCCCAGAAAACGATTTTCTTACTGGTATCAGAGAATCCGGAATTAATTCTCCAAACGATACTGAGCCGCACACAACGTTTCAATCTACGCAAAATAGACGAACAATGCATTGCCGACGCTTTACAAAACAAATATGGAGTGCAGCAGGCGACCAGTATTTCGATTGCCCACCTGGCTAACGGAAACTTTATCAAAGCGCTTGAAACCATTCATCTGAATGAAGAGAATCAACTGTTTTTTGAGTTATTTGTCAGCCTGATGCGCCTTTCTTACCAAAGAAAAATCCGGGAAATGAAATTGTGGAGCGAACAAGTGTCAGGCATGGGACGTGAACGTCAGAAGAACTTCCTGGAGTACTGCCAACGGATGATCCGGGAGAATTTCATCTACAACCTGCATCGGAAAGAATTGACTTATATGACATTAGATGAACAGAACTTCGCTACACGGTTTGCCCCTTTTGTAAACGAACGAAACGTGATGGGCATCATGGACGAACTGAGTGAAGCTCAAAAACATATTGAACAGAATGTAAACGCTAAAATGGTATTTTTCGACTTCTCACTGAAGATGATCGTACTGTTGAAGCAATAACTTTAAAATAAAGTATATGGAATTTAAACTGCATAATGGGAGCGGAGGCCTTTGCTGTAAGAGCTGTTCCCGACAAGATAAAAAACTAAATACCTACGATTGGCTGGCCGACATACCGGGCAATGCGGAGGAGAGTGACATGGTAGAGGTTCAGTTCAAGAACACCCGCAAGGGATACTACCGAAACAGCAACAAGATCAAATTAGAGAAGGGAGACATCGTAGCCGTAGAAGCTACACCGGGACATGACATCGGCACCGTTACCCTGACGGGACGATTAGTGCCGCTCCAGATGAAAAAGGCAAACTTTAAACAAGATGCTGAAATCAAACGTATCTACCGCAAAGCCAAAGCTGTGGATATGGAGAAATATGAAGAAGCCAAAGCCAAAGAACACGCCACAATGATTCGTGCGCGTCAGATAGCGGCCAGCCTGAATTTGGACATGAAAATTGGCGACGTAGAATATCAGGGAGACGGCAACAAAGCTATCTTCTACTACATCGCTGACGAACGCGTCGACTTTCGGCAGTTAATTAAAGTGTTGGCTGAAGCTTTCAGAGTACGTATCGAAATGAAACAGATCGGTGCGCGCCAGGAGGCAGGGCGCATCGGAGGTATCGGTCCTTGCGGACGTGAATTGTGTTGCGCCACCTGGATGACAAGTTTTGTGTCTGTATCGACCAGCGCAGCAAGGTATCAGGACATTTCACTCAATCCTCAAAAACTGGCAGGACAGTGTGCTAAGTTAAAATGTTGCCTGAACTACGAAGTAGATTGCTATGTAGAAGCGCAGAAGCGCCTGCCTTCAAGAGAGATCGAACTGGAAACTAAAGACGGAACCTATTATTTCTTCAAAGCAGATATTCTCAGCAACCAGATTTCGTATTCAACAGACAAGAATTTCGCCGCAAACTTAGTCACTATCAGCGGGAAACGGGCATTCGAAGTGATAGGACTGAACAAAAGGGGCATCAAACCGGATAGTCTATTGGAAGCTGAACGCAAACCGGAACCTAAAAAACCGATTGACCTGTTGGAACAAGAAAGTCTGACACGTTTTGACCGTGACCGTCGCCGTAACGGAAAAGATGGAAATGGAAAAGAAGAAGGTGGAAACGGAAACCGCAAAAAGAAGAAAAAGAACAATAACAACCGTCCGCAACAAGCCGCCAATGCTGAAACACAAAACCCATCGCCGACGGCTATAGAAAACAAAGAGAACAGTGGAGCTCAACCGGTACAAGGGCAACAACGCACACGAGGAGAACGCCCCAAAAACAATAACCGCAGCAACAATCAGCCGCGCAAAAATAATGAGGCTCGTGAAC
This sequence comes from Bacteroides sp. HF-4919, assembly GCF_018860125.1. Classification (NCBI taxonomy): domain Bacteria; kingdom Pseudomonadati; phylum Bacteroidota; class Bacteroidia; order Bacteroidales; family Bacteroidaceae; genus Bacteroides; species Bacteroides sp. HF-4919. The sequence goes on along the minus strand of NZ_JAHKNF010000016.1, from coordinate 109,995 downwards.
CGCGCAATAATGAAAATCGGGAAACACGTAAGAATGAACCCCGTGAGCAGCGCCCTCCACGCGAACCCCGCGGACCACGTAACAACGAACAACCTAAACGCACCGAGAAACCCCAGGGAAATGAAAAACCTGCTCAAGAATAGCATCTGCATGCTTCTCATGACATGGATACTGACTGCATGTGACGATAACACTGTGTATCACTCATATCAATCCACCCCTCAAGGTGGATGGAAAAAGAGTGATACACTCTTTTTCAATGTCCCTTTGAATGACTCCCTGATCAATCTGCGATTGTCTGCCGGTGTACGCAACAGCAGTAATTATCCTTATCAGAATCTGGACATCCTTATCAGTTACAATCTGGAAGATTCAACTGTATGGAAAACAGACACTCTGAAGTTTACTCTGACTGACCAGGAAGGTAAATGGAAAGGAACCGGCTGGGGAAGTCTTTACCAATCGGCTCTTCCCTTAAAAGACTGCTCCATCAAGCATCCCGGTAACTATACTTTTAAAGTTGTACACGGAATGAAAGATGAACAAATAACCGGAATCATTGATGTGGGACTGAAAATCGAGCACTTATAACCTCCTGCTACGTCCTGCATCAATACGCAGAAAAATAAAAAGCAGAATAGTAAATCCCCATAAAGACGACCCCCCATAACTAAAGAAAGGTAACGGAATACCAATCACAGGAGTCAGACCAAGCACCATTCCGACATTAATAAATAAATGGAAAAGGAAGATACTCACGACCGAATAGCCATAAACCCGTCCAAAAGTTGAGGTCTGCCGCTCCGATACCGCTATAAGACGCAGTATCAATGCCAGGAAAAGTAAGAGGACAGCAGCTGAACCAACAAATCCCTGTTCTTCGCCTACAGTACAGAAAATAAAGTCTGTATCTTGCTCAGGCACATATTTCAACTTCGTTTGCGTACCGTTCAGAAAGCCTTTGCCGGTCAATCCTCCAGAACCAATCGCTATCTTAGACTGGTTAACATTATAACCGGCACCAGCCAGATCCTCTTCCATTCCCAACACTACCTTTATACGAATCTGCTGATGAGGTTCAAGGATATTGTCGAAAACATAATCGCTTGAGTAGAGAAAACCAATAGATCCCAAAGCAAACAATGCTATCAGGAGATAAGCACGTTGTCGCTCGCTCAGAGACAAGTAAAGCAGATAGCAGATAACCACCACACAAAGTCCCCACTCTACCCAAACCAGATTAAAAGGAACAAGATACTCAGAAACAAGATAGGCAATCGACAATGCAAGCAAACTACCACCTATAATATTCCGCACAGGCTCCCATTTCTTTCTATACACCCAAACCATAGAACCTGCAAACAAAAGTATCATCATCAAAACAGCAAATTCTCCGATCGGTGTAGGTGTGTCGGCAATAAACACCTGATCAAAACGAATACCTACCACAAAATATACTACTGCACATACCCCTGAAAACAAAACAACCCCGGGCATACCTTCGCGATACAGCATCAAGAAAAAAGCAAGATAGACCAATGCCGAACCGGTTTCTTTCTGCAACACGATCAGCAACATCGGCAACAGAATAAAAGCAACCAAAGGCAAAAAGCATTTCCACTTCTTTATATTAAAAGAATAGGCATTCATAAACTTCGCCAATGCCAAAGCCGTTGCAAACTTTGCGAATTCCGCCGGCTGGAGACTGACCGGACCTAATATTAACCAGGAACGGGAGCCTTTTGTATCAGGTGCGATAAAGATAGTCACTATCAACAGAAGAATCAGACCTATATATACAAGGTATGCAAACATATCGTACATCCGTTCTTCAAGCATCAGAAGAATGAAGCCAAGCCCAAATGAACAGATAATCCACATAAATTGCTTACCGGCGCGGGTAGAAAAATCCAGAAAGTCACGATCACCATAATCATAACTGGCTCCACACACACTGAACCATCCGCCGATAATAAGGAGCAGGTAAATACCGATCGTTACCCAATCCAATGTTTTCCATAAACTAACGCTCCTCGTTTCCATACATAATCACTCTATTACTATATTCTTCTGCACGTATCTCGTTCTCGGGGGACAGCTTTCCTTTTAAATATTGTTCCATCATCAGTGCCCCGATAGGTACTCCGTAAACCGCACCAAAGCCACCGTTCTCAACATATACAGCAATGGCTATCTTGGGATTATTCATCGGAGCAAATCCCATAAAGACAGAATGGTCATGACCACGATTCTGCGCCGTACCGGTCTTACCACACACTTCAACATCCGGCAAAATGGCCCCAGCCACCCGGCAAGTTCCTCCCGTAACCGCAGCCCGCATACCGGTCACCACATCTTCATAATGTTTTCGGTCGATAGAGGTCTTTCTGGGCACCCGATAGATACTGTCAAGCTGTTCGTCCTGTATTTCTTTCACAATATGCGGAGTGATAAAATGTCCCCGATTGGCAATAGTAGCACCCAGATTGGCTATCTGCAACGGAGTTGCCAGAATCTCTCCCTGACCGATGGCAATACTGATTACCGTCAATCCATTCCAGCGTCCACGATAAGCTTTATCATAAAACTGAGCATTAGGGATCAATCCGCGCTTCTCCCCCGGCAAGTCTACTCCAAGTTTATAACCAAAACCTTGAGAAACCATGTGATCTTTCCAAACAGTAATGGCATTTTGCGAGGAGCCATACTTCCGGTCACCAAACATCCGGAACAATCCCCAACAAAAATAAGAGTTACATGAAGTAGCAATGGCCGGTATCAATGGCAGCGGTGAACCATGAGCATGGCAACCTACATGCAGGCTTCCGTAATTGAATCCATGAGCACAAGGAAAGGCCGGCGTATTGGTCTGAATAATTCCTTCCTGTAAGAAAGTCAGTGCTTGTGCTGTCTTAAACGTTGATCCCGGAGGATATACCCCCATAATCGAACGGTTTAGCAAAGGTTTCATCGGATCTCTCTGAAGCATGAGGTGATTCTTTCCACGCTGACGCCCAATCATCAGTCTCGGATCAAAATCAGGCGAGGAAACCATACAAAGTATTTCCCCCGTTTCCGGCTCAATAGCTACAATACTACCGATTTTGTTTTTCAATAAACGCTCTCCCAGCATCTGGAGATCAATGTCAATTCCGAGTTTCAGATTCTTCCCGGGTATCGGACGTTTATCATACTTCCCATCCATATAATGCCCCTGTATGCGCCCATGGGCATCACGCAGCAATACTTCCACTCCCTTTTCACCGCGCAAAAAAGATTCATACGATTTTTCAATGCCTTGCTTACCGATATAGTCGCCACGGATGTAGTAATCATCATTTTCTATGTCTTTCATTGATACCTCACCGATATCACCAAGCACATGGGCAGCAGAGTTATAACTATATTGTCGAATGGTGCGACGCTGTATATAGAATCCCCGGAATTTAAATAGTTTCTCCTGAAACACCCCACACTCTTCTGCCGAAAGCTGAGACATAAATACCTGATTAGTATAACGTGAATATCCCGGATTTCTACGGCGGTCTTTCATATCACTCATAATTCTCAGGAACTGCGCACGGGTGATATTCAGCGTCTGACACAAATCAAGTGTGTCAAGGTTCTCAACTTCCTTTGGAACCATTGTAATATCATAAGCAGGCTGATTAAACACCAACAATTTATCATTCCGATCGTACATCGCCCCACGTGACGGATACTGAATTTTATTTAAGAAAGCATTACTGTCGGCATTCTTCTTATAGTCATCCGTAGCTATCTGGAGTGAAAATAAACGCACTAAGTAGATCAGGACAATAGCCAGCGCTACTCCACCGATCACATATTTTCGTTTCTCCAGCACATAATCTTTTGCCATATCTATCTCCTCACTCCTTCAACAGCCATAATACAAGTTATAGTCAAAATGGTGCTCGACACCACCCTTAACAGCAATAACGGTATGCTGGTAAATGAGAAGAACTCAAGAGTAAGCAACATAAGATGATGTACAAAGACACTCACCACCAGATATTTGAGAAAAGAAGCAATCCCCATACTTTTCAACGAAGGTACAATGCTGTCCAAAGTATCGCGGGGAGTAAACAAACGGAGAAACAACGGACGTAGAAAAGCCAGTAACACTGTCGCCGCCGCATTCATACCCGGTGTGTTAGAAAAGATATCAATGGCAAGACCTATGCAAAAGCCCCATAACATCAATTCGTTTCGGGAAGTACCGGAATTAAACTTTAAAATAAAGTAGACATATAAAAAAGGAGTAGCCACACCGGCAATATGCACATTATTCAGGATCAGTACCTGAAGCAAGATCAGACCGACAAACCATCCTATTCTATGTATATAGTTGATAATCATTGCGCCAAACTCTTTTGTTCCAATTCTTTTTGTTCATGCTGGCCGGTCCTTGCAATCACACGCACTTCACTCACTTTACCAAAATCCGTTGCCAGCTTTACTTTCAACAAATAAGAGAGCCCGTCATTCGAATCGGCCATATCATCTACAGTACCAATCATGATCCCTTCAGGAAAAACGGTAGAATAACCACTGGTTACCACTGTATCCCCTAAGTTGAACTCTGCATGACGGGGTAAATCTTTCAAATAAGCATATCGGGAATCTCCATACTCCCATTTCAGATAACCAAAATATTCACTACCCACAATTTTACAACTAATACTGGACTTGCTGTTCAGCACCGAAATGACCCGGGAATAATGAGAAGAAGTATCGTATACGATACCAACGACTCCGTTTCCGTCGACAACTCCCATTTCCGGGCGGATCCCATCTTTCGATCCACGATTTAAAGTGATGTAATTATCTACCAGATTGAGACTGTTATTGATGACCCGCGCCTTAAAAACCTGATAATCCGTATTAGGTAAATTGCGGATACTATTTAATTCGGTAGAGTCTGATAAATGCCTTCCCAGAGCATCCTCCAGATTGTGATTCTGTTGTTCCAGTTCCATAATGCGATCCAGCAAATCTTCATTGACCGATTTTAAATGGAAATAAGAAGTAATCCCTCCGGATACTTCATACACTTTGCCGGCAACCGCATTAGCCGAACTGAAATAAACACTGTGTTGATAGTGATTAAAGCGAAATAACAAAACAAAACTGATCACCTCCAATAAAATGAAGAGGAACCAGTGATTATATTTCAAGAGAAAGTTCAGTAAATTCCGCATAAAGACATATAAGTTACAAGCTACGAACTACGAGCTACAAGTATATGCAGCTACATTTATGCACTGCCAGTAACTTATAGCTCGTAATTCGTAGTTAATTATTTATCTCATCAAGAATGAGAAACGGTCTACATTCTTCAATGCAACACCTGTACCTTTAGCCACTGCATGCAACGGATCTTCCGCAATGTGGAAAGGAATATTAATCTTATCAGTCAGACGTTTGTCCAAGCCACGAAGCAGCGCTCCACCACCGGCCAGATAGATTCCATTGTGTACAATATCAGCATACAGTTCAGGAGGCGTATTCTCCAACGCGCTCAAAATAGCCGTTTCAATTTTTGAAATTGATTTCTCAAGGCAGTGTGCTACTTCCTGATAACATACCGGCACTTCCATCGGAAGCGCAGTAATACGGTTCGGTCCGTGAACAATATAATCTTCCGGAGCATCCTCACCCAGTTCAGTCAAAGCAGCACCTACATTGATTTTAATACGCTCGGCCATACGTTCACTGACTTTAACGTTATGTTGGCGGCTCATATATTCCTGAATATCTGCTGTCAGATCGTCACCTGCAATGCGAATGGAGTTATTCGAAACAATACCTCCCAATGAAATTACGGCAATCTCGGTAGAACCACCACCTATATCGACAATCATATTTCCTTCCGGTGCCTCTACATCGATACCAATGCCAATAGCTGCGGCCATAGGTTCAAATACCAGATAAACATCACGTCCACCGGCATGTTCGGCAGAGTCACGAACAGCACGAAGTTCAACTTCCGTACTACCCGAAGGCACTCCGATCACCATACGAAGCGACGGAGAAAAAAGACGGTTGCGAGTATTTACCTGTTTGATTAATCCGCGCATCATCTGCTCGCAAGCATAGAAGTCGGCAATCACTCCGTCACGTAGCGGACGGATGGTACGAATATTCTCGTGGGTCTTTTCGTGCATCAGTTTTGCCTTTTCCCCCACAGCAATCATCTTGTCTGTCCGACGGTCAAGGGCCACCACCGAAGGCTCATCTACTACAATCTTACCACCGGTAATTATGATAGTATTGGCCGTACCGAGGTCCATTGCTATTTCTTGTGTAAAAGAGAATAATCCCATAATGAATAAATTTCTAATGCGTCGATATGCCAGTGTGCCCTAACGGGTTGTCCGGCATACAACAAGTTTTTAATTAGTGCTTAAAGTGGCGGATACCCGTTGTCACCATTGCCATGCCATGTTCGTTGCAATAGTCAAATGTCAACTGGTCTTTCACCGAACCTCCCGGCTGAATAACAGCTGTCACACCTTCTTTATCCGCAATTTCCACACAGTCGGGGAAAGGGAAGAAAGCATCCGACGCCATCACTGCACCCTGCAGGTCAAATCCAAATGACTTAGCCTTCTCGATAGCCTGCTTCAATGCATCCACACGCGAAGTCTGTCCTACACCGCTTGCCAGCAATTGTTTACCTTTTGCCAGTACGATGGCATTCGATTTACTGTTTTTCACTATCTTATTAGCAAACAACAGATCTTCGACCTCTTCGGGAGTAGGAATTTTATCAGTTACCGTTTTAAGGTCTGCCGTTGATTCAATATTCAAGTCTCTATCCTGAACCAGTACACCATTGAGCAAAGAGCGGAATTGCTTTCTCGGCAATTTGGCTTCTTTACGAACCAAAATAATACGGTTCTTTTTCTGCCCAAGAATTTCAAGTGCATCTACATCATAATCAGGAGCAATCACTACTTCAAAGAAGATTTTATTAATCTCTTCCGCAGTCTCTTTATCAATAACGGCATTCGTGATCAATACGCCGCCAAACGCAGAAACCGGATCACCGGCCAAAGCATCTTTCCATGCCTCAAGCACAGTCGGGCGGGAAGCCAGTCCGCAAGCATTGTTATGCTTCAGAATAGCAAATGTAACGTCATCAAATTCATCAATCAAGTCTACAGCAGCATTAATGTCGAGCAGATTGTTGTAAGAAATTTCTTTTCCATGAATCTGGTCGAACATTTCGTCCAGGTTTCCATAGAAATATCCTTTCTGATGCGGATTTTCACCATAACGCAGCGCCTTCTGGCTGTTTGCAGAACAACGGAAAGCAGATCCCTCCTCGGCATCAAAGTAATTGAAAATAGCCGAATCATAATGTGATGAAACTGCAAATGCCTCTTTTGCCATCCAGCGGCGTTCTTCAAGGGAAGAAGTAGCTCCATGCTCCATCAACATATCGAGCAATGGTTTATACTGGGCCTGAGAAGGAACAATAATCACATCGTTGTAATTTTTAGCAGCGGCACGAATCAAAGAGATTCCGCCTATATCAATTTTCTCGATAATAGCAGCTTCATCGGCACCTGAAGCAACCGTAGCCTCAAATGGATAAAGATCTACAATGACAAGATCTATTTCAGGAATTTCATATTTTTCAATCTGCTGGATGTCTTGTTCCAGTCCGCGACGGCAAAGAATACCTCCGAAAATCTTCGGATGCAGCGTCTTCACTCTGCCACCCAAAATCGAAGGGTACGAAGTCAAATCTTCGACAGCCTTACAGGGATAGCCCAGTGATTCGATAAACTGACGAGTTCCTCCCGTTGATAAGAACTCCACTCCTTCTTCGTGCAGTTTGGTAATGATTTCATCCAAACCTTCTTTGTGATAAACCGATACCAGTGCGGTTTTTATTCTTTTAGACTCAGACATTGATTTGCTTATTAAGTATTTGGTGCGCAAAGTTACAAAATATTGTTTATCACACGTTATAAATAAGGTGTGAATTAATAATAAAAAAGCGCTGACTCACAATTAAATGAGTCAGCGCCTTTCTTATTATCAGTTTATTTGCAACAATCTATTACCAAATAGATACCCGTTTATCCATTGGTAAGTACATCGGATCTTTTTCAGTAATATTGAAAGCCTCGTACCATGCACCAATCTGAGGTAGTGCGCCATCTACACGCCATTTGCCTAATGAGTGCGGATCAATCTTCGTAAGTTTCAGGATTTCTTCCGGACGGATATTGCCAGCCCACACATTTGCGTAAGACAGGAAGAAACGTTGTTCGGGTGTAAATCCATTTTCATTTTTCAAAGGTGCAGCCGCCGTTGCTTTTTTGAATGCCTGGTAAGACACTTGAAGTCCACCGTGATCGGCAATATTTTCACCCAAAGTAAACTCTCCGTTGGCATGAACCCCGGGAGCTACTTCAATGCTGTCGAAGAAGTTAACCATCACTGCTGCACGTGCTTCAAAGTTCTTGGCATCCTCTGCCGTCCACCAGTCTTTCAAGTTACCATCCTTATCATACTGACGGCCCTGATCATCAAATCCATGAGTCATCTCATGTCCGATAACTACACCAATCGCTCCATAATTGAAAGCATCGTCTGCATTCATATCAAAGAAAGGATATTGAAGTATTCCGGCCGGGAAACAGATTTCATTCGTCGTCGGATTGTAATATGCATTTACTGTCTGCGGAGTCATGTGCCACTCCTCTTTATCTACCGGCTTACCATATTTGGCAATCATTTCATTGTAGCCCCACTGACTGGCGCGCTCAATATTAGCCCAATACGAATCATCCTTTATCTCAAGTGAAGAGTAGTCTTTCCATTTATCCGGATATCCGATCTTTACATGGAAAGTTGCCAGTTTTTCCATGGCCTTTTCTTTAGTCTCTTCTCCCATCCAGCTCAGTTCCCTGATACGTTCGCCCAGAGATTCTTGCAGATTCTTGACCAGAGCCACCATTCTTTCTTTGGCCGCAGCAGGGAAGTACTTCTCCACATACATCTGTCCGACAGCTTCGCCCAATGAATTGTCAACTGTGCTGACAGCACGCTTCCAACGAGGTTGCATTTCTTTCTTACCCGACATGGTACGACCATAGAAGTCAAAATTCTGAGCCACGAAGTCATCACTCAGGTAATTGGCGGCCGAATTGATCAGATTCCACTGCAAGTACAGAATCTGGTCCTCAAGCGGTACTGTATCGATAATGGCATTCACTTCTTTCATTGCATCAGGCTGCCCGATATTAATCTCTTTCAAGTTATTCAGTCCGGCAGTCGAGAAAAATACATCCCATGCGAAAGAGGGATATTCTTTTTGCAATGTTTCCAAAGTCTTCTTGTTATAGTTGGCATGCGGATCGCGTAATTCTACTTGTGAACGTGCCGACCGGGCCAGGCGGGTTTCAATGTTCATTACAGCTTTCACTGCTTTTCCGGCAGTAGCCTCATCATATCCTGCCAATCGGAACATCTTACCTACATGCTGCTGATATTTATCACGGATCTCTTTTGTCTGTGCATCATTCTCCAGATAATAATCCCGTTCGCCCATACCCAGGCCTCCCTGCATGGTGTGTACCATGTTTTCATTGCTATTCATGTCATCAGCGCTGACATAAAAAATAAAATAGGGATACATACCATTCTTTTGCATTTCCACGATCAACGGATAAATCTCAGTTTTACTTTTGATAGCACCTATTTTATCCAGTTCGGGTTTAATGGGAGCAACGCCTTCCTTATTCAGCTTTACGCTGTCCATAGCAATATTATAAAGTTCACCTACTTTCTGTGCAATGCTGCCCGCTTCGTGTTTGCCCGCTGCCAAACCTTCAATCAGCCCGCGCAATTGCCGGCGATTGTTCTCGGCAAGCATATCAAACGAACCGAAACGCGAATATTCGTCTGTCAGAGGATGGTTTTTCATCCATCCGCCACAAGCGTACTGATAGAAACTGGTGCCCGGCAGGGCAGTTGTGTCAAGGTTGGCAAGGTCAATGCCGGACGTAAGTACGGCCTCTTTCTTACTGTTGCATCCTGTTGCCATACAACAGATTGCAAGGATTGGTAAATACTTAATTACTTTCATACACTTAAAAAACTATTATTTTTCATTCATCTCCTCCAGCTCCATTGAAACACGTTCCCACTCTTCCACCGTGTGGTCAAGTTGTTGTTTCAACTTCTGGTGTTGTTCGTAAAGTGACATATCCGAAGCACCATCGGGTGTAGCCATCTTCTCTTCAAGGATAGCTATAGCCGATTCTGTTTGTTCGATGGCAGCTTCACAGTCTGCCACCTGGCGCTCCAGTTTCTTTATCTTCTTATTAAATTCTTTCTGTGCTTCGTAGGACAGTTTATTTTCGGATAGCCCCTCTTCAGCTCCTTCCTCTTTCTTACCGCCTGTAGGTGAGGCAGACAAAGGATTGTTTTTCTGAAGTTCGTTCAGGTTCTCTATTTTTTTCTTTTGAAGGAAATCATAGATACCTCCCAAGTGCTCTTTCACTACACCACCACCGAACTCATATACTTTAGTCGCAAGTCCGTCCAAGAAATCACGGTCATGACTGACAATAATTACTGTACCGTCAAATTCACGTATGGCCTCTTTCAATACATCCTTCGAACGCATATCCAAATGGTTGGTAGGCTCGTCGAGTATCAGGAAGTTCACAGGTTCCAACAATAATTTTATCATTGCCAGCCGGGTGCGCTCCCCCCCCGAAAGCACTTTTACCTTCTTATCCGAGGCTTCACCACCAAACATGAAGGCTCCCAGTATATCGCGTATTTTGAGACGGATATCTCCCACTGCCACCCGGTCGATCGTATCGAAAACAGTCAGGTTCTCGTCAAGCATCTGTGCCTGATTCTGCGCAAAATAACCTATCTGTACATTATGTCCCAAGGTAAGCTTGCCTTCATAATCAATCTCGCTCATGATACATTTCACAAGGGTAGACTTACCTTCACCGTTCTTTCCCACAAAAGCAACCTTCTCGCCACGATTGATGGTCAGATTGACATCATGGAAGACAACATGCGATCCGTAAGTTTTTTTCACATCTTCGCAGATCACAGGATAGTTGCCACTACGGCTGGAGCAGACAAACTTAAGCCTCAACGCTGAGTTATCCACTTCGTCCACTTCGATCCGCTCTATCTTTTCCAGCTGCTTCATACGACTCTGAACCTGTACGGCCTTAGTTGCTTTATATCGGAAACGCTCAATGAAAGCCTCTGTATCTTCAATCTGCTTCTGCTGATTCTCGTAAGCGCGCAGCTGCTGTTCACGACGCTCCTGACGCAGAACAATAAACTCATCGTACTTCACCTTGTAATCATATATCTGTCCGCAGGTTATTTCGATGGTACGGGTAGTTACATTATTCAGGAAAGCCCGGTCGTGGCTGACCAGTACTACTGCATTGGCACGGGTAGATAAAAAATTCTCCAGCCATTGGATACTCTCAATATCCAAATGATTGGTAGGTTCATCGAGCAGCAGTACATCCGGTTTGCGGAGCAAAAGTTTTGCCAACTCGATCCGCATACGCCATCCACCGGAAAATTCACTGGTAGGACGATTAAAGTCATCCCGACTGAAGCCCAATCCTAAGAGGGTACGTTCTATCTCTGCATGAAAGTTAGTCCCTCCCATCATTAGAAAACGGTCGTTCTCGTGCGTAAAACGGTCAATAAGTTTATGATACTCTTCCGAATCATAGTCAGTGCGGTCGGCTAACTCCTGATTCATCCTCTCCAAATCGGCTTGAAGTTCGAAAATATGTTCAAATGCCAATTCCGCCTCTTCCATCACGGTATGGTTATCGGCGAGAATCATCACCTGCGGCAGATAGCCGATCGTTACATCACGCGGAATAGCTATAACACCCCGTGTCGGACTTTGCAGTCCGGCCAAGATCTTCAACATAGTTGATTTCCCGGCACCGTTTTTACCCACCAGGGCTATTCGATCTTTTTTATTAATGACATAACTAACGTCCTCAAACAATGGTGTGGCGTTAAATTCTACTGTTAATCCTTCTACTGAAATCACTTCTTTCTATAAATAAGGGAATTGAGGCAGCAAAGATACTCATTTATACAGACTGCGAAAAAAGAAACGGAATAAATATACACCCACGGAAATGGCAAATAACATAAAGCCGTATGATAAATAAAGTCGATTACATTAATAAGTTCCATTCATAGTCCAATTTCAATTGTATCTGAATAACAACCTTACCCTTTAATAAGAAAATAGCAGTTCTTTGACGGAACAGCCCACAATTTACAAACCAATTTTCCCAATCCTTCCAATTACCACTATTCTATTTCCATGATAGTATATATTCTTCCAGTTCTTGGCGAGACATATTACAGACTCTAACAAATTCATTTCTATTTTTAACCCCCTGTTCTTCACTGATATACCAAGAATTATAACTTCGTGGATGATATAAATGAAATAATGGTCCCCCACTCACCCAAGAAACTGAATATCCTAAAATCTCGACACGATGCACTCTTTCCGCATCTTCCGGTCCCCAGCCATAAAAGTTCTTATTTTCACCACCACAACTCAAATAGATAATACGATTCATTAGGACAGCCCCTCCTGTCGACGGCCTTCCCATTAAGCGTATAGCTTCTTTGGGATGCCGTGTCCAAAGAACTGTTCTACCACATCTCGCATATTCTTGTGAGGCTTTTGAAGATAATGCTTTTACAACTCCATTATAAGGTAAACACAACACACTATCTCCCTCAACCACTCTTCTCACAGCTTCCTCTATCTGCCAATACTCAACTATTATATCAGCATCCCATATTCCTACTACTGGATATTTACTTTTTTTAAACAATGAATCCCAATACAAAGTACGATGAAATACAGGATCACAATCAAAAACAAAATGATAAAAGATACGTTCCGAAGAAAGCTTTAATTGATATTTCTGCTCCGCATCAATTTCCCAAACTTCTATACGTATCCCTGTCCCATAAAGATGACTTAAAGTTAAATCTAGATTACGTGCCCTTTCAGGGCTATCAATCCTTACCAATATAAATATAACTACTTCAGAAGCGTATTTTATCATAATATTCAGCTTGCACTAAAATCGATTTTGTTTTGCTCTTATAAATACCGGCCTTATAAAACTCCTGTATCAACACTAAAGCCTCTACATAAATCCCTTTAATCTCTCTAAGAAGAATATCAAGCCAATCAATATAATAAATAAGATACTCACGTAGTTCAGAAATGATAGGAATATTTTCATCTTTATCTATTATACGTGCCAATATATAATATCCCAATCCGGTCACCCCATGTTCGACACTAATATCTGTCATTTTGGATATATGTATTTCTCCAATTACACGCCTATCAATATCTGCCAATATCTCATTTGCATTTCCTTCTGCATAACCATGCCTGATTAAATATTCAACTCCCCAACCAATCCCTAATAAGCCATTCGAAAACTCCAAAGGATATTCTATAGACAATAATTCTTCCATCAATCCATTTAATAAATAATCTGCATATTTTTCATAACAATTCTTATTAGTATAACGAGAAAAGCGATATAAAAATAGTATATTACCCATTTGTCCTTCTAAAAAGCAATAAGGAGACTCAGAAAACAATGATTTATAAAAAATCCGCATCTCTTTCAAAATACATGACATATAATAATTCGCAGAAAAAGAATAGTGATTGAAAGCCATAGCAAAAGGTATAAATTGCCTCACCTTATCAAACTTATCATTAGTCTCTTTCGATGGTAATAAACAGACTGTATAAAATAAAAACATGGCTTTTAACAACAACAATTCTCTCACTTCATACAAGTAATTACCACCAGACAAATCCAAAGCAAATCTCCACAAATTATCAACAACTATTAATAATGAATCTCTTCTACAAGAAGAATCACACAGACTTGTCAAGGAATCATCTCTGAGTCTATAATAATAAAAATCAGCAGGTGAAACAGCAACAGTTTTAGCAGTTACCAATACTAATGGAGTCCACAATTCATCTTCATGAATGATTGATAAAAAACGGAAATTATGCTTATCAAGAAAAGATTTCCGGTACAAATAACTATACACCATAACTGTATAGCTATGTTCTCGTTCTACTGTCAAGTAATACCTTCTTCCGGATATTGGTACATTTATCGGAAAAATATCGGAATTGCGTTTAAATGACCAACAAGTTACATTATCACCTTTTTGAGAGACAGTAAGAACATTACCAACGATAATATCCACATCACAAGAGTCCGCTGTCTTTAACAACAGTTCAAAAGCATCGGGTGAAAGCCAGTCATCACTATCCAAGAATGCTATATAATCTCCAGCAGCTTTTTCCAACCCAACATTACGCGCCATAGATAGCCCTGAATTATTTTGTGTAATTAATGTGAAACGACTATCCAAACGACAATAGTCACAAAGTATACTCGCAGAATTATCAGTAGATCCATCATTGATCAATATCGCCTCAAAAAAAGGCATTGTTTGTCTCAATAATGAATCTAAACACTGATGCAAATACCTCTCTGCATTATAAACGGGCACAATGGCAGTTATTCTTACTAATTTACAGTCATCTATCATACCATATTCTGCTTTTCAAAAAACATAATTGTATTTTTGAACCACCAATACGTTGCATGACTCCTAAGATATTGGCTTACTATTCTATTCTCATAAAAACCATGTTTTTCCATTCGAGATATTATATAATAATTAGACCTACAATTTACATGCCCATTTCCACATTGTCCTTCAACCGCCCAACTCAAAGCAATATATTTCCGGGCATTACGAATTAAATTCAAAAAGAAAACATCTTCTCTATCTGCCGGAATATGTTCACCTACTTCCAAACTCAATACCGCATCAAACGGTTCTTCAGTCTTCACCTCCTCTGAAAGGTCCACACATTGACAATAAGAACCGTCTTCAAAAAAAAGTGCAGACATTTCCTCAACATAAGGATTACCATCATAACCATCAGCAGCATATCCATTACGATACAATAAAGCGGTATACCATCCCGGACCACAACCAAAATCTCCGATCGAATCAATATTAAGTAATCGAAAAATATCAAGCAAAGCATTTCCTAAGCCAGCATCATAATGATGCCCATAAAATCCTGAGGTTTGCCAACATCCCGAAGGAGATATGGGCAAAGAAGGTTTAACTAAAAGATAATATTGAATTTGTTGCCATAATGTATCTGTATTCACATCATTGACCCCACATAAAAAGAAAGCTGAAGAAGTGGCTATCTTCCACCAGTCTTTTCCATCATTTTCCTCAAACAATAAAGTAATATTTCCTACTTTTGAACTATATGAAGACCTCATTATGAATGTAGGTAAGAAAATTGTCTCCGGATAAGGGAAATGAGTTATTTGGCTATATAAAGAATAGCCCAAGCTACAACTATTAATAAGAAAATCAGCATATTTCCCAGTAATTGACATCTGATATTTTCCCTCATAATACAAAGGATAATTTAGTTTAGACAGTGGTCTAACCTCCATAAATTCACGTTCTGAACATGTACAACAGAACTGATTCAACTCCTCCAAACCTTTCAAAGGAAAATCTTTCGCATCAAGTATATGTATATAATCATAAGAATTATGAGTAGAAGCCATATTCAACAAATAAAGTATAGCATCGAGTCTTCCCGTTTTTCTAGAATGAACATTAAACATACTATATACACCCAACACTTGTTCCGAATGTAAGATCTTATTTTTCTGTCTTTTTAAAGAAATATCCAAATGAATATATATAAAGAAATTATGACCAGTCACAAAAGTGATCCAGCGATTTAAGTCTTCTATTTTTAAATCGCATAAAAGCAAAAGCGCATGTTTCATATCCTTATTATCAAAAGGTAACTATCTTAATAACAATTCTGCAAGTTTGGAATTAGCCAAATAAACCAAATCTTCTATTTGATATCTTTTGGGCAATTTATATCCATTTACTAATATTGTAGGTGTCGCTGATAAGTGATTACCAATTTTCCATCTTTGATGATGCTCCAATTCACTTAAAACGTCAGCACTATTTATATCCAGATTGAATTTCTTTATATAATCTTTTGCCGTATATTTTCCTCTAGTAAACCACTCTTCATAAATCCTCCTGCCCTTTTCCTCACCATATTGCAAATATACTGCAATTAAGAACTGATTACTAATCAAGAGTTCATCATTAAAAGCAGAGAATATGTACTGTACACACATTCTATCACCAACATCCATCAATAAATTCTCTATTTTACGATGCATCTTACCGCATGGCTCGCAATGTGGATTGGTTAATACCGTAACGCATAATGATGCATCTGAATTTCCCAATATCATTTTAGAAACTGTTCTGTCAATATAGTAATGAGGTTCTTTTTTGAGCAAAGAAACAAAAACCTCTTCCACCACTTTAATACTAGCCAATTCATAGGCGGCCATACGATATTGCCTCAACTTAGTTAATACTTGTACTATTTGATTCATTAATAGAATTGAAAATAAATACATACACATAACAAGCAATAAACTTCTCCAGTTCCAAACCGGTATCGCTATCATATGGAATCCCAAATCAACAAAAAACAAACACCATAACAAACATTGCACGATCAAACACAGCACACACCATTGGCGTGCTATGTTGGATTGATACCAAACACTCCAAATAGTATAAGGTAAAGCTAAAATATTGACCCAAACCATATAAAAAATTAATTCTGGGGAAAAAAGAATACCAATTATATTAGACATGAAATAGCCAAACCCAATCTCACTCCAACTAAAAAGCCCCATAAAATTAGCGGCATCGGACTCCAAAACAGTATTACAATCTTTTTGATGAAATAGAGTACATATCTTATCTCCATACAGACTTTGGGCATGCAGTTGTTTCTGCAATAACAAATAAGAAACTCCCATACCCATAAAATTTATAATCAAATACATCCAAGAGTACGTAGTCCCTACCCAAAGAGAAGGCATACACAAAAACAACAATATGAACAAAAGCACACTTATCGCTCCCTTCTTTATTTTAGAAACCAACTCCTGCCATTTATGCTGTTTGTAATCAGGCTCTATTGATTTAGATGATGTTTCTGTCAATAATACAATTCCATCCCATATTTCACAAAACGCTTCTAGCGAAGATTGTATCCATCTTCTTTGCCAATAATATTCTATTTTCTCCCTTGTTAAATTCTTTACTACAACGATATCGTGTCCCGCATAAGCTATAAACGGAGCATCTAATAATTCTATATCATCTTTTGATATTTGAACTCCCTTATTCTCGACATGATACATAGTGAGAATTTGGGAGAAGCCATATAAATTATATTTATAAGGATGTCCCTCAATTAATTCACTCAAATATTTTTTTGTGTATTTAACATGAAGTTCATCAAATAAAATACTTAATATGTTTCTATTCATTGCATTTACTATTATCCAACAAAGACTTATAATTCATACACATTTTTTCAAAAGAATATTCTTCTTCATATTTTTTCCGATAAGCAACGCCTATTCTTTTTCGGACTTTTTCATCGCCCAACAAAAAAGTCAATCGATTAGACAACTGGTTTACCAATGGCTCTTTGTCCTTGATATAAAGCTTACATTCATCCAAAATCATTTCATTTAAGCCTGTTGAATCAGTCCCAATAATAGGTAAACCAAACATCATCATCTCAATAGCAACATAACTACATTGCTCATGAAAAGAAGGTATAACCCCTATATCCGCAACCTGATAATAGCTATACAAGCGCTCTTTACTGATTTTACCAACATAAGTTATTTTAGCGGATATATCAGAACCCTGATTGATATAATACTCAAAATTTCCATCCCCAACTACAAGAAGACGTATATCAGACTCTAATGGTAAAACACCCTCAATAGCCTTAATAAGAATATCTAATCCTTTAACAAAATCCAAACGTCCTACAAAAAGAATTATCTTTTCTCCATGGTTTAAAAAGAGTTTCTTTTTAGAACATCTTTCCTTTTCAAAAGCGTCAACCAAACCATTATGTATTAAGACTATTTTCTTTACAGTAATATGATACAAGTTTTGAAGTAACCTTTGAGTATAATAGCATAAGCAGATAACCTTATCTGATAAATTTAAAATTCGTTTTTCTTCCTGATAACAACGTGCCAAAGAATGTTCTATTCCTGTTCTTCTTTCGCTTTTTTTATCAAAATTTGCTGAAATTTTTCTTCGTCTCCTTGAAGGGCAAAACACCACTTGAAATAATGTATAACTAAATATATCGATGCAGACGGATACAACTCTTTCAATAAGGAAAAGACATTACTATTAAGCCAAAAATTAAGCAGAAACATGTTTTTTTCATTTTCATCAATATAAGAGGCTAAAATATAAATAATCGCTTCATCATAGCGTTCTAACTGTTCCAACGTAGCAGACGGTTGGATTGGAATTCGTATATATCTGATTTTGTCTATTTCTAGTATACGAATAGACTTTTCTGTTGACATGGAATTAACACAAGTTATACGTATTTGATCAAGGTCATCCAGACTCTTTATCAACTGCTCCAAGTAGCTTCCTACCCCATATTGCAATCCACGAGAAAGATTATTAAAAATATAAAGATGTTTCATTCTAATAACATTTTAAGACCAGTGCTCCAACTTATACTCTCATTCTCCAGATTTTTTTTTATCATACTTAAAATCTTCAAAAGACACTCTTTATATGGCATATTCAATTCACAATTAATATACGAACATACAATTTCCGTCCTATTCTCAACAGGAATCATTAAACAGGCTGAACGTAACCTCTCCAAGTATTCTGGTCCAAAAGGTATATAGTCCTTATTAGTCCTTTTAGAACACAATCGAGACATTACATAATAAACAACTCCTTCCAAACCATTTTCTAATGAATAATCTGTAATATAAACCGGATCATACTGCATGGTTAAGTGGTCAATATCGGATAAAACTATATCCGAATTACCTTCTACATAATGCTGTGTTATCAAATATTCAATAACCCATCCTATACCACAAAGCCCATTCGAAAAATGAAATTTCAGATCTGTTGTTATGTTTTCACAAATCTCATTAAGTAACTTTTCTGCATATCTTTCATAAAGACGACTTCTTGTATATGCAGAATAATGAAAGAAAAAAATAAGACTACCTGTTTTACCAGAAAATAATCCAATGTCAGATCTAAAAACATCTTGCAATATCTGATAATTGGCAAGATTTGACAAGTCAAAACACAATTCAGCCTTCATAAAAAACACAAATAGTTACAAAACAAATTTATTGATCACCGATCATATTCATCTAAAACGACACAAATACAACTTCTGGGCTGTCCATCTACATATCCCAGATTAACACAAGTACGTTCTAGAGTTCTCATTCCTATACCATCATAGTAGGAATAGGAAGGACACGTTCCACCACAAGACTGAGAGCCGCCCCCAGTATTACAAGAATCAGCATCTATAGGATAACTATAACCTCCAAAAATATTCTTCATTTCGTCATCACTTAATGCTTTAATATATTTTTGTTTGCCTTTGGCATTAATTTTCTGAAGTATCACCATATCATTCTATTTATTACTTAGAGTTTGAATTAAATTTATCAACTTTCCATTCGATGTGATTCCTTGAACAACAAGAGTCAATTGACTTTGTCCCGGATCACTGAATTTCAAATGAGAGACAGCATTATTTAGCTGGAGAACAGGAGACCAATATATTGTTTTGTAACTATTTTCACTATTACTTATTGCACCGTGAACAACCGGATAAAAAGGCGAATAAAACTCACGTTTCAGCTGATACCCCATGGGACGAATCATCCTAAAATTGGATGCTTTCTTGCCAACAGTGCCTAAACCTGATTTTGTACTAATCAGAATAGCGCCATTCGATGCTTTAGATCCAATGTATGCCATCTGAGCAGCATCTTTTATCAACTCAACCGATTCTACTATAGATACAGGGATACCGACAAGTTCAGAATAAGAAGTTTCCAGTCCATCTACCATCAATAGAGCTGGAAAAGGAGTAGAACTCATCCCTAAACGTATACGTGTTATATAAAAAAATTCTCCCGTATTCGAATCAACCGCCTGCCCTACCCCTGGAGTATTTATCAATAGTTCCTTGACCGATGAATAAGGCGAAAGAGTCATTTCGTCCACATGGTAGGTCTTGTTCCAATCGGAATGGACCATTGAAGACTCGATGGAATACCGTTTCTTTTTCTCGATTCTTTTGGTGGAGATCACAACTTCGTCTAAATATTGCTCCATGGAAAAAGGATCGGTAGAAGAGTGCCGGAACACATCCTTGCCGGTTGGGGAAGAATCCTCGCCGGATTGTTCGGCAACAACCGGCGCATCCATCTCTGCACGAAACCAATCCGCATAAACGGGAAGAGAAGAATGCACAGGGGGAACGGAATCACGGTCGACTAACAGCGCCACGCTTGTGCCCCCTTTCTCCTTGCGGGCCTGAAGAATAAGATGCGTGCCCTGAGGGAAAGAAAGATCGTCGAAACGGAAACGGCCCGAAGCATCGCTCGTCGTCTGACGCATAATCTTTTTATCGAAAGAGAATAAAGTGACAACCGCATCAGCGATACACTTCTTTTGGGAATATTCGGAAACCACCTTGCCACTGATGCACCGGCTGCTCTCTACCGGAAAGAAACCCCGATCCGGAACAAGGCTGTATTTCACCCAACCCTGAGTCAGCATCAGCAAGTCCAGCAGATATGAGGTGCGGGAGTCATCTCTGGAAAAATAGAAAGAGGGAGCCTCAACATAGCCCTGAAGGTCAGAACTCAGAAGAAAAGAAGAAAGGATATTTACCGTGGTATCCTGAAGAGCATAACGGTCGTCGGTGACCGAAACAGAAAGTGTACCGCCCAACGGCTCACCCGAGGAATCGCGAAGGCCCAAACTGACATCCCAAAACGAACGTCCCTTCTCTTCTTTCAAGCGAGCCGAGAAATCAACGTCGGCACGCACGGAAGGATTCCAATTGAAAGCGGTACGGCCGCTTAAGGGAACGCCCGAGCCGTCCAACAAAACAAAACGGAGCACACCCGGAGGCAGCGGAGAGCGGGGAAGACGCAAAAGCCCGGAACCGGAGAAAGACGCATGCAAAAGAATACTATCCCGATATTCGACGCGAAGGGAATAACCGGAAAACGGGGAAACGCCCGAATTTAAACGTACCAGAAAATCGTCCTTACGGACATCGACACGGAGGCCCACCGCAGAAGCCGGATCAACTTCCGGAAGGGCGAAGCGAAGCTCCATCCCCTCGCGATTGCGGCAGACTGCCGTATAACGGTCGCCCGAAACAGGCTCGAGGTTGAAGAAGCCCATACCCCGATGGACGGAACGCAACGCAGTGACGGTATCTCCACGCTGATTGACCACAAAGCCCTGAACATCCGTTCCCAAACCGTCGGGACTCAACGCCTTGAAAGCGACGCGGCTGACGCAGCCCGAAGGGAGACGTCCTCCCTCGGGAAAGAAAGAGACGTGGTAGGAGGCCGCCATGCGAGTCACGCTCTCCTTGCGGTAGTCCTGAAAGGGACGCCCGCCGACAATGATCTGACGGTAGAAGTAACGGGGATCGGGCAAAGAGGAAAGATAACGGGTATAGAAACGAAGCGTGTAATTGCCCGAGCGCAACGTGTCGCCCAAAGAGAGGTAACCGGAAAAAACACCGTGATCATCCTTCACCATCTCACGGGAGATGACCTGGCTGTCGGCCAGCAATTCAGCATAAACGTAGCGGCTGTAAGCCGTTGCCTCCGGGCGGGTATCCAGCAGGTAGGCACGGAAACGGACCGTATCACCACGCTCGTAATTGGCACGATCCGTATGGACGTAAAGTTTCTCGTGAGACCCGATATGACAGGATTGGGCAGATGACCCAACGAAGCCATACAGAAGGAAGAATATGAAAGTAAGGAGTTTGTTCATATCTATATATCAAGGTTAAAACGTCTATCGAAAGATAAACAGATAAATTAGGAAAAAGAACAAAACAGATAAAAAGATTCATTAACTTTTAACTATTTAACAGTTATGGGGCGTTGAGAGCAATCTGGTGTATACTCCCCGGCTTTACAAGGTAATTCCACTTCGGCATATTCTTGTGGTGAACGACTTGTAATCTTAGTCGTTGTTCATAGCCATTGTGAAGTTGTCATGTTTTCACAAATCTCATTGAGCAATTTTCTGCATAGTTCATACGTAAATAATGCTTCGGTAAATTTTTACCGAGATTTTAAAAGTTAAACATGAACCGACTAAAACTGGCTCAATACACATATAAGAGATCATTGAAACATTGTCCAAAACGGATGGTCAAGCAATAAGAATTGTAGATGAAAAAGTAGATAAACAACTGATAACAAAGAAGAAAAAGTATTACATAAGTCGTTGATATTTAGAAAATTGGAAGTCTTCGAAATCTTCTGATTATGACTAAAGAAACACTCCTTATGCAATACCAATCTGAGTGCCTGTCGGCTCTCAAATAAGTCGTAAATATAAGCAAACCTTTTGAAAAGGCCTTCATGGATACTATGAAATTATTCATGGCTATACCGGATCGTATAAATTTCCTTCAATTGGGTAGGTATGGTTGCTTTTCGGAGCAGACATACCGTAACCTTTTTGAGAATGATAGTATGGGTAAAAACCTCGTTGATTGGTATAGCAGTTATCTTATCAGTAAAAAAGACAAGATACGGAGAATATCCAGAACGGTGGTTGCGGACGTATTCTTTTCCAAGGAAACTTTCATAACGCCTATGTGTGAGAATAACTTCCATGTCATTAGCCGCTTGAGGAATGATGCAATCCTCTACTATCCAACATTGGAAAAGAAAACAGGAAAACGAGGTCATCCTAAATGGTTTGACGGCAAGATTGACTTTGCCAATCTGGATCTGACCCGATGTAAGGAATACGAAGTGAATAAAGGAAAACTGTATGAATTGAGGGTATATGCAAAAGCTCTCAAAAGGTACGTTTCCTTATCCTTCTGGTATCCGATGGACGGAAGGACAGACAAGTGGCAGCTTTATTTCTCTACAGACGATTCTATGGATGGACGCGAAGTGCTGGATTATTACAGAACAAGATTCCAACTGGAATTTTGCTTTAGAGATGGCAAGCAGCATGCTGGAATCACCAATTATCAGTCAACAGACTTCAGAAAGCTGGATTTTCACTTCAATGCATCGTTCGCTGCTGTCAACTTGACCAAAGCGGCATGTAAAAGGCTCGGAACAACATATTCCATATCATCTTGCAAGTCAGTAATACACAATGCTTATATGCTTGAACAATTTATTTGCGTGTTTGGGATTAACCCAGACATACAAGTTATTGACAAAATTTTCAAAGGACTCATTTTATTTACAGCCAAAGCTGCTTAAGCTTGGATAAATTTTAACAAACTATTATAAGAAAGAACATAAGGCTCTACCCATCTTTCCAGAAAACAGGCCAATATCCGACGTAAAAGTATCTTGCAATATTTGATGATTAGCAAGAGTTAATAATTGAGAATTTAATTCGTCTTTCATAGCAATTACAAATGGTTAAAAACAATATATAAATCACCTCCCATCATATTCATCCAGAACAACACAAATACAATTCATTGGCTGTTCATTGGGAAAGAAAGAAGAAGTTATACATGTGCGGTCTAATAAAATTGGATGATTTAGATCATGCCAAGATGGATTTTCATATAATACTGCTGGAGGGCATTCACCACTACAGCTACTACCTTGATTTGTAACACAAGAACCACCAACAAAAGGATAGCTATATCCTCCAAAAATATTTTTCATTTCATCATCACTTAAAATCCTTACATTCTGTTCTTGCTTGTTTTTTGCATTATTTTTTTTTATATAACCATGTTATTGTTCATTTTTTAATATCCTAATAAAATTAACTAATTCGCCACTTGATGTAATTCCCTGTATCACAATCGTTAAAGAGATTAGGGGAGCACCAAATTCCAAATGAGAAGCCGCTTTATCAAGCAGAAGATCCGGTGACCAATATATTGTTTTGCAACCATTTGCTCTTTTATTATTAGCAAATGAATAAAAAGGTGAATAGAATTCACGTTTCACCTGATATCCCTTAGGCTGGACCACTCTAAAATTAGATACCCTGTTAACCGAAGTCCAATCTGATTTTGTACTTATCATAATGACTCCATTCAATGCTTTTCCACCCAAAAGGGACATTTGAGCAACATCTTTAATTAATTCTACAGATTCAACCAAAGATACTGGCATTCCGACCAATTCAGAATATGTAGCCTGAAATCCATCTATCATTAATAAGGCCTGTCCTCCAAGCCTCGATATATAAAAGAACTCTTCTCCTGAATTCGAATCGACTGCCCACCCTACTCCGGGAGTATTAATCAACAAATCTTTAGTAGATGAATAAGGCGAAAGAGTCATTTCGTCCACATGATAAGTCTTATTCCAATCGGAGTGAGCCATTAAAGATTCGATTGCATACCGTTTCTTTTTCTCAATCTTTTTAGTGGAAACAACAACTTCGTCTAAATATTGCTCCATGGAAAAAGGGGCGGTAGAAGGTCGTTGAAACACATTCGCACTGGTCGGAGAAGGATCATTGTCGGATTGTTCGGAAACAACCGGTTCATCCATCTCTGCACGAAACCAATCCGCATAAACGGGAAGAGAAGAATGTACAGAAGGAACGGAATCCCGATCGACCAACAGCGCCACATCTGTACCTCCCTTTTTCTTACGCGCCTGAAGAATGAAATGCGTACCCCGGGGGAAGGAAAGACTGTCGAAACGGAAACAGCCCGAAGCATCACTCGTCGTCTGACGCATAATCTTTTTATCGAAAGAGAATAAAGTGACAACCGCATCAGCGATACACTTCTTTTCCGAATATTCGGAAACCACCTTGCCACTGACACACTGACTACCCTCCACCGGAAAAGAACCCCGATCCGGAACAAGGCTGTATTTCACCCAGCCCTGAGTCAGCATCAACAAGTCCAACAGATACGAGGTACGGGAGTCATCACCGGAAAAATAGAAAGAGGGAGCCTCAACATAGCCCTGAAGGTCAGAACTCAGAAGAAAAGAAGAAAGGATATTTACCGTGGTATCCTGAAGAGCATAGCGGTCGTCGGTGACCGAAACAGAAAGGGTACCGCCCAACGGCTCACCCGAGGAATCACGAAGCCCCAAGCTGACATCCCAAAACGAACGTCCCTTCTCTTCTTTCAAGCGAGCCGAGAAATCAACGTCGGCACGCACGGAAGGACTCTGATTGAAAGCGGTACGACCACTTATAGGAACGCCCGAACCATCCAACAAAACAAAACGGAGTACACCCGGAGGCAGCGGAGAACGGGGAAGCCGCAAAGGCCTGGAACCGGAGAAAGCCGCATGCAAAAGAATACTATCCCGATATTCCACACGAAGGGAATGACCCGGAGACAGGGAAACACCTGAATTCAAACGCACCAGAAAGTCATCCTTACGGACATCGACACGGAGGCTGACGGCAGAAGGATCCGCCGGAGGTAATGGAAAGCGAAGCTCCATCCCCTCACGATTACGGCACACCGCCGTATAGCTGTCACCCGAAACAGGTTCAAGATTGAAGAAGCCCATCCCCCGATGGACGGAACGCAACGTGGTGACGGTATCTCCACGCTGATTGACCACAAAGCCCTGCACATCTGTTCCCAAACCATCGGGACTCAAAGCCTTGAAAGCGACACGGCTGACACAACCCGAAGGGAGACGTCCCCCTTCCGGAAAGAAAGAGACATGGTAGGAAGCCGCCATACGAGTCACGCTCTCCTTGCGGTAATCCTGAAAGGGACGCCCGCCGACAATGATCTGACGATAGAAGTAACGGGGAGCGGGCAAAGAAGAAAGATGACGGGTATAGAAACGAAGCGTATAATTGCCGGAACGAAGTGTATCGCCCAAAGAGAGGTAACCGGAAAAGACACCGTGATCATCCTTGACCATCTCACGGGAGATGACCTGACTGTCAGCCAGCAGTTCGGCATAAACGTAGCGGCTGTAAGCCGTTGCCTCGCGGCGAGTATCCATCAGATAAGCACGGAAACGGACCGTATCACTACGCTCATAATTGGCACGGTCCGTATGGACATAAAGTTTCTCGTGAGGACAGATATGATCAGACTGGGCAGATAGCCAAACAACACTATGCAAAAGAAAGAAAATTAAAATAAAGATTTTTTTCATAAGCTGTTAGAGTTAAGTCCTGGCAACGAGTCAAATATAAGCAAATATTTTAGAATAAGCACAAAATCAAACAAAACATCTCACACAAGTCACAAAAACAATTTATACCATAATTAAGATGCCTTTATAAGACACATAAGATATAAAAAAACTTTCCAATTCAGAAAACAGAAATCATCGGTCATATTCATCCAGTACGGCACAAATACAGCCTTTATGTTGACCATCAGGATGTCCTAAAAAGACACAAGTGCGCTCTAAAGTTCTTATTCCTATACCATCAAAATAGGAATGAGGAGGACAGATACCACTACAATCCTGAATACCATCACTCGAACTACAAGAGTCAGAATCCACAGGAAAGCTATAGCCTCCAAAAAGATTCTTCATTTCATCATCACTCAACGCTTTAATGTGTCTTTGCTTGCCTTTGGCATTAATTTTCTTAAGTATTACCATATTATTCTATTCTTTACTTAAAGTTTGAATTAAGTTTATCAACTTACCATTCGACGCAACCCCCTGAACAACAAGAGTCAGTTGACTCTGTTCCGGATTACTGAATTTCAAATGAGAGACAGCATTATTTAGCTGGAGAACAGGAGACCAATATATTGTTTTGTAACTATTTTCACTATTACTTATTGCACCGTGAACAACCGGATAAGAAGGCGAATAAAACTCACGTTTCAACTGATACCCCATGGGACGAATCATCCTAAAATTGGATGCTTTCTTACTAACAGTGCCTAAACCTGATTTTGTACTGATCAGAATAGCACCATTCGATGCTTTAGATCCAATATATGCCATTTGGGCAGCATCTTTTACCAACTCGACGGATTCGACTATAGATACAGGGATACCGACAAGTTCAGAATAAGAAGTTTCTAATCCATCTACCATCAATAGAGCTGGGAAAGGAGTAGAACTCATCCCTGTGCGTATACGTGTTATATAAAAAATTCTCCCATATTCGAATCAACTGCCTGCCCTACCCCGGGAGTATTAATCAACAAATCTTTAGTGGATGAATAGGGCGAAAGAGTCATTTCGTCCACATGATAAGTCTTATTCCAATCGGAGTGAGCCATTGAAGACTCGATTGCATACCGTTTCTTTTTCTCAATCCTTTTGGTGGAAACAACAACTTCGTCTATATATTGCTCCATGAAAAAAGAGTCGGTAGAAGACCGCTGAAACACATCCTCGCTTGCCGGAGAAGGATCATCACCGGATTGCTCAGCTACAATCGGCTCGTCCATCTCCGCACGAAACCAATCCGCATAAACGGGAAGAGAAGAATGCACAGGCGGAATGGAATCCCGGTCGACTAACAGCGCCACACCCGTACCCCCTTTTTCCTTACGCGCCTGAAGAATGAAATGCGTACCTTGAGGAAAAGAGAGGCTGCCGAAACGGAAACAGCCCGAAGCGTCACTCCTCGTCTGAAGCATAACCGTTTTATCGAAAGAGAATAAGGTGACAACCGCATCAGGGATGCACTTCTTCTCGGAATATTCGGAAACCACCTTGCCACTAATGCACTGACTACTCTCTACCAAAAAGGTACTGCGGGACGGAACAAGGCTGTATCTCACCCAACCCTGAGTCAGCATCAACAAGTCCAACAGATACGAGGTACGGGAATCATCACTGGAAAAGTAGAAAGAGGAATCCTCAACATAGCCGCGAAGGTCCGAACTCAGAAGAAAAGAGGAAAAAATATTGACCGTGGTATCTTGAAGAGCATAACGGTCGTCGGTAACTGAAACAGAGAGTGTACCGCTCAACGGCTCACCGAAAGTATCACGAAGACCCAAAGTAATATCCCAAAATGAACGTCCCTTATCCTCTTTTAGGCAAGCGGAGAAATCAACATCAGCACGCACGGAAGGGTTCCAATTGAAAGCGGTACGGCCGCTTAAGGGGACACCCGAACCATCCAACAAAACAAAACGGAGTACACCCGGAGGCAGCGGAGAGCGAGGTACACGCAAAGGGGTGGAACCGGAAAAAGCCGCATGTAAAAGAACACTATCCCGATATTCGACACGAAGGGAATAACTCGAAGACACGACAGTACCTGAATTCAGACGCACCCAAAAGTCATCCTTACGAATATCGACACGGAGGGCTACCGCAGAAGCCGGTTCAACCTTCGGAAGGGCGAAACGTAACTCTTTACCCTCACGATTACGACATACCGCTGTATAACTATCATCGGGAATCGGTTCAAGATTGAAAAAGCCCATACCCCGATGAACCGAACTCAGTGTAGTGACGGTATCTCCACGCTGATTGAGCACAAAGCCTTGAACATCTGTCCCCAAACCGTCAGAACTCAAAGCCTTGAAAGCGACACGACTGACACAACCTGAGGGAAGATGTCCGCCTTCGGGAAAAAAAGAGACATGATAGGAAGCCGCCATACGAGTCACACTCTCCTTGCGGTAATCCTGAAAGGGACGCCCGCCGACAATGATCTGACGATAGAAGTAACGGGGATGGGGCAAGGAAGAAAGATGACGGGTATAGAAACGAAGCGTATAATTGCCGGAACGAAGCGTATCGCCCAAAGAGAGGTAACCGGAAAAGACACCGTGATCATCCTTGACCATCTCACGGGAGATGACCTGACTGTCAACCAGCAGTTCGGCATAAACGTAGCGGCTGTAAGCCGTTGCCTCGCGGCGAGTATCCATCAGGTAAGCACGGAAACGGACCGTATCGCCGCGCTCATAATTGGCACGGTCCGTATGAACATAAAGTTTCTCATGAGGCCAGATAGAATCGGACTGGGCAGACAGCCGAATAAAAGAGAAAAGAAGGGCAATCAGAATAAGGAGTTCTTTCATATATAATCAAGATTAAGTATCAAGGGATATTTCAAATATAAACACATATTTTGAAAAAACAACGAAAAGAGTGTAAATATGTGGCACATCTTGAATATTCATCCTTTTTCATTCGTTCCGGAGCTTCATACACTTTATTTCCTTATAAAGAATTGACACCCATTTGCAAACATAGACACCAAAAAGACACTGAATCGCAGAATTCACTTACAAGCCCTTTTCATATTCGGGTGAAAGCAGAAGAAACAGAGCACAGTAAAAAGCTTTTTCTACAGGAAATCCGGGCTTTTGGCACAGAAGAGGTGTGATCTGGCTTGATATTAAAAAGGGACATCTTCACAAAGACGTCCCTTTCAAAATCTACATTATAGAAATAAGCAAATTAGCTTTAGAACAGTTTGTTAGGATATTCGCCTGCATCTACCAATGCCTGAATCTTATCTACTACACCCTGACGGTCGGCAGCATAAGTCACGCCGAACCATTTGCTTGTAGTATCCAGAACCTTTACGCGGGCAGTGCCTTCGTTCACCAACTTGTTTACCATCAACGGAATGAAATATTCTGATTTCAGGTTTCCTTCGTTTTCTTTCAGGAATTCTTTGAAGTACTCTTCCGAATAAGCAAAATAGTCGGGAGTGAATCCCCACATATTCATTGAAACCGGAGTGTTATCACCGATTGTCTGCATTTCACCGTTTTCGTCCTTAAATGATACTTTACCGTCGATACGTTCGATGGCAGTACGCTCTACCACAGTAGTCAGATAACCTTCCGGATTTGTCTCGCAAACGCCACGGGCTACAGATCCGCTTTCTGAAAGCGTATTTCCTACACGGTAACCTACCATGCAGTAGTCGTTCTTTTTACCGTCCATCTTAGACAGTTCGGCACCCAATACAGCAAAGCTATCACGTCCGTAGAAGTCATCGGCATTGATAACGGCAAATGGTTCCTTGATAACATCTTTACCCATCAGGACAGCATGGTTAGTACCCCAGGGTTTTACACGGTCGGCAGGACAAGTGAAGCCTTCGGGCAGGTTATCCAATGCCTGGAACACAAGTTCCACCGGAATATGATTTTCGTATTTGCTCAGAATCTTATCACGGAAATCCTGCTCAAAATCTTTACGGATAACGAATACAACTTTACCAAATCCACCACGAATAGCATCGTAGATAGAGTAATCCATAATAGTTTCGCCGTTAGGACCCAGTCCGTCCAATTGTTTCAATCCTCCGTAACGACTGCCCATGCCGGCAGCAAGCACAAATAATGTTGGTTTCATAACTGTGAATATTAAAAGGTTAGTGATGTGTCTCATCAGATATCGTTGCAAAAGTACAAAATAGAATGAAGAATGAAGAACGAAGTATGAAGAATTTTCTTACTCCGTTCATCGCCATCGACTATTTTAGAACGGATAACCTACAGCAAAGTGTACCCCCAGCCCTTTCCAGAAAGAACCGGTCACATTGTAATATCCCTTCTTTCCCGTATCGTATGGGTCATGCAAAGGTACGCCACAATCCAGACGTAAAATAAGGAAATCGAGATCATAGCGCAAACCGGTACCCGTTCCCAAAGCAATCTGTTTACCGAAAGTCTTCCAGCGCAATTGCTTCTCCGGCGCCTCATCATCTTTACGCAACATCCAGACGTTACCTGCATCCAAAAAGACAGCACCATGCAAGTCACCATAAATGCGGAAACGATATTCTACATTAGCCTCCATACGGATGTCTCCGGTCTGGTCCAGATAAAGCCCCTTGGATGTTTTCGTGGGACGAAATCCACCCGGACCAATGCTCCGTGCAGTAAAAGCACGTACACTATTGGCACCTCCGATATAGAACTGCTCGCTGTAAGGGGCCGTATTAGTATTGCCATAAGCCCAGATAATTCCTCCTGCAACACGACTGGCTATGGACTGATTCTTGTCGATCTTCCAAGTATAACGGAAATCACTGTTCACCTTTAAAAATTGAGCAAAAGGAACACCAAACAACTTTTTGTCTTTCTGGCTAAACTTCCGTCCGAAAATACGGTAAATGCCGGAAGTGATATTTCCGGCAGAAGTAAACGTAGTCTGCCACCAAATAGGATTACGCACCCCGCGCAAAGCTGCGTTATCAAACGTATAAGTATATTCCATGGCCGGAATAAACTGATTCTGTAAACTGCGGTACAATGCCTTATTTTGTTCGGCTATCTCTTCAAAAGCTTTTGTTGTATGTTGCAGCACATTGAAAGTCACCCGGAGGGGTGTCAGGCTGTGACGGCTGGTACGAGTCGGCTGAAAATCATAAGTGGCATTCCCCCCGAACGCCAATAGTTTATAATATTTGGCACGGTTCAGCTGGTCGATATACAAACGGAAAGTAGTTGTTGCCGGGAAGTCATATTCACGTCCTCCGAAAGAAGGAAATACCACCCGGGGGAAAGTCAAAGCCGTAGACACTCCCATCTCCCAGCTATTCATCAATGAACTTCCTTTATTCTGCCCGGTCTGCCATTCATAAGAACCTTTCAATTTTACATTCCACGTTTCTCCCCCACCGAATACATTGTAACGAGTCAGCCCGAAAGATGCCCCCGGCCCGGTCTGGTTGTTACTCTTGGTCGTCAGGTTAAATTCCAGTTCGGCATCATACGGTTTATCAAATGTAGCCTGTAAACGTACGTTCAGTGTGTCACATGTTGCCGTAGAGTCCTGAGGTATATATTGCAGATCGAGATAACGAAAAATACTCAATTGTGAAAGACGTTCCTGAATACGTGTCTGCCGGTATTGGCTATACAAGCGGCTATGGGCGGAGTTACGTAAAGAATCATTGCGGACATATGCCTGATAATTCAGCCAACGGTAAAGCATATTCGGACGCACCTGCATTTTCTTATAATAATGAATGTCAAGTCCACGGTATTCAAGTGTGCTGTTAGGCACTTCTCCACCCTTTCCATACAGATAAACCGATGTCTTCCCTACATAGTATGGGCGTTGGGCTGCTTCCGGAAGCCCGGGTACAGGTATCAGCCGGAGACTGACATGTCCGGGATTCAACAGAGTATCCGCCTGATATTTCATGTAATCCGGACGAAAATAGAAATATCCCCGGTTACGCAGCAAAGCGCTGATACGGCTACGTTCTTCGTCAAGATCACTGACATTGAACTGTTCGCCCGGTGTCAACAGCGAACCTCGTCGCCCTCTCTCCATGATTCTCAACGTACGCGGATTGAAACGAGTGTAATAAACCGTATCAATATAATAAGGGTCTTTCATGTCAACCGTATAACGTATGCTTGCTTTCAGGCTGTCTTTCTTGTCCGGCAGAGTCTGATAACGGACCGTACCATTAAAGTATCCATAATCGTGCAGCAAATTAGTACCCACCTTGGCACGTATCTCCGGATTAACAGTAGAAATGAATACGGGAGGATTGGCGGCAAATCGATTAAAGAGCCAGCGCCCGAATCCTTTCTTATAATGAACCAGACTGTTGTAAGCCCACATTTTAAAAGGGATAGGAATGAATCCCAACACCTTTGTACTGGGAGCCTTTTCGAGCGCAGCATCCAGTTCTGTCAGGGCATCGTCCGTCAAAGGTGCCTGCGGACGGTTTTCAATAATAGTTTTCGATCCGGTATAAAGCACTTCTCCTTCGGGCAAATGTTTGGTCGTAGAACAAGCTCCCAAAAGCAGCATTACCAAACCGGCTTGTATGGTGCCAAGAAATATATGAAATATCTTTTTACGTATCATCCTATTTTAATCTCTTTTATTAATCAATTACTGATGTGCTTCACCGGTTGATGAAGCCTTCTGTGTATCAGGAGACGTCTTCTTCTTTTTACGGAAAATAAACAACTCACTTAATCTGTCGATACGCTTACGCAGTACCAGACCGATACCGGTCTCCGTAATTTCTCCTTCAAGCACACTTTCATAATTCTTATTATGGAAAAGACGGATGTAACGGGTTCCGGATGTATCGAGACGATATTCCAAAGAAATATTATCGATAAACGATTCAACATCATTTGTAGCTTGTGCACCGGTAGATACCTTGCCGCCAAGCACTATCTGGAAACGATCGTTGAAGAAACGCTGTGAATAACGGAAACTATAGTCGGTACGCTTTCCGCCTGCATCGGCAGCATCATGGTCTTCTACCCCCATCGAAAAACTGGCATTCTTCAAATTACCCGCCAATGCGTTGATCTGACTGGAAAGTATACTGTTTAGTGCCGATCCCATATTCAGTCCGCCACCTCCGGAACTTCCGGAATTTGCAAGATAGAGTCCGGTAGCTAGCATGGCAATGGCTTGCTTCCCACGTTCGTCAGCACTCATAGAAGCCAACTGATTCTGCACTTCTGCATCATCGGGTGCATCAATTTCAAAAGCCAGCGAAAGGTTATCCAAACGATTCTTCACGACAATCGACACGTCAAAGTTAACCATACGCGACTGTCCGCTTTCGCTGCCTACCGAAGCACGAAGGCGCTCGGTGGCTTTCAGGTTTAGCATCGGGTCCATCGGGTTTCCCGTCCATTCTACATAGCTGCCATTGTTTATATTGAATTCTTTCAACGGAATCACAGGAAGGGCATATTTCATCATTCCCCCCGTAAGGGTATATCGTCCTGAAAGAGATAAGTCTCCTTGTGGAGTATATTGCATGCTCAGATTACCTCCTCCCTGCAATTCGACCCGGCTGCTGCGGTCAGCACTCAAATCCGCTTTCAACCGGACTCCGGGATCAATCTGCACAGTCATAATCATATCGAGTCCGCCAAGTGACACGACAGGAGCTTCTTCTTTCTGTACGGTGGTCGTATCACTGAAAGAAGTAAAAGTAACCAAGTCCCCCAACCGGTCTTGCACAGTGAGCGGCGAATCCATCAAGACATAGGTGACATCCGTATTGCCCAGCAGGTTCATATTGCCACGCATCACCAACGCATCCACCGGACCACGCAAAGTTGCATTAAAGTCCACAAACACTTTTCCATATACCAGACTCTCTTTAGTACGGGGAGCGTTGAGCAGCATGTAGTTTTCCGCCAACATCGACAGATTCACTTTAGGACTGCTCAAATCGCGAAAATCGACTGTACCATCAATCGTGAAAGGATTCTTACTGGTGGTAAAAATAGCAAATTTGTCGAACATCAAACGACTGTTCTTAATCTGTACGGGACGGTTGTCGAACGTAAACCTTGCTCCCGCCTGACGGGCGAAGACCGACACGCTGTCCAGAATCAGGTCACCATTGACCAATGGCTGATCCGTATCTCCGGTTATGTGCAGTCCACCATCCATATCACCCGAAAGGTTAACAACCTGATCCGGTACAAAAGCATTGGCTATCTTTAGCGGGAAATGCTCCATTGTGGCATTTACCTCGATACTGTCCTTACCGGTTACCGAGGGATGAAGCGAACCGTCGGCCATCAGAATTTCCTCACCCTCATGGGTCAGATAAGTACTGATGTAATGTTTCCCTCTTTCACCCGGAAGCCACGTTACCCCAAGTGCAACGTCTCCGATACGTTGGCGCTCATAAGTCAGTTCATCGATAGTGGCCTCGGCAGATACCTGCAAAGAAGTAGCTGTCTGCACATAATTGGCCTCAGCCGAGAAGAGACCGGACAAATCAGGAAGGTAAGGAAGTACCTTACTGATCTCAGCCAACCGGATGCGTTGCAACTCCACGTCAATATTCTGCAATGACACGGTGTCACTCTGGTTTGATTTCATTCGGAATCCCATATCTTCATCATCTACCATATCGACATTGGCATACAGACGCATGTTTTTATGAAGATATATCCAGTTGTGCCGGTCTACGAAGTGGAACTTCCGAAAAGCGATAATGGGGTTCTCCGGTATCAGCGTGAAAGCAAGTCCCTCCCCTTTTCCACTTCCCTCAACCAATGGACGGACATTCACACCGAAAAGTACACCGGTTTCTCCTTTATCATTTTCATAGCGCAACGTGAGTTCTGCATCATCGTTGCGTATTTCTCCGGCAATACTCGATTTAAATACAATCTGCGGATTCTTGGGTCCGTTGAT
Organism: Bacteroides sp. HF-4919; assembly: GCF_018860125.1. Taxonomy (NCBI): domain Bacteria; kingdom Pseudomonadati; phylum Bacteroidota; class Bacteroidia; order Bacteroidales; family Bacteroidaceae; genus Bacteroides; species Bacteroides sp. HF-4919. The sequence continues at coordinate 74,608 of NZ_JAHKNF010000016.1, read as the reverse complement.
GACTCCTCCATGCAAACTCATGCGAGTCGTATCTTGTTTGACAGTAAAGTAAATCGTATCCAATTGCAGGGTATCCATCTTCAATGCGTGAATAGCAGCTTTTCCGTTGATACCCCAATCGGGAGCGGTGCCAAACTTCACACCCATATCATGAAAAGCAATATCTTTTGTTGCCAGATAATATGCCAGAGGATTTTCTTTACCGGCAGACATCGAAAAAATGGCAGTAGGCAACGCCTTACGCAATTCTCCATGATCAAGCTCTTTTTTATCAATCTGCTCAATCAGCACATCGGCAAAGTGAGTAGATTGTTCAATCAACTTGTCCAGACTGGAACGTGCCGAAAGGTTAAGTTTCATATCACCAGCCGTAAGATGGGTGAAAATACGGTCACGACGGGCCTCTGCTGTAAAATTAAAAGCTAAAGGATGCTTCAAGGGTTTGGGAGCAATACCCAGTTCGTACAAGTCGAGTTGGGTAACATCCAAATCAGCCTTTCCGTCCATGTAGGGTTTGGCAAGATGATATTCGGCATTGGCGTTCATCTTCAACAACCGGTTGTCACTAACCACATGGGCTGTGGCAAGTGCATTCTTAACATCACCGGTCACTTCAATTCCCGAAATACGGTAACGTCCGTAATGGAGTGACTCCAACGAGGCTTTCAGTGAAGCAACTGTACGATAAGAAGTAAAGTCCGTTCCCCTGCCTACTGCTGCTACCGATGTAGTCAGTTCATAAATCGAATCTTTAGGCAGGAAATGATGGAGTTGCAAGGCTTCCACCTTCAGATCGGCCCGATAAGCCTCGGTACTTCCATTGTAAGCCGCATCTACATTCAGTGATCCCTCACCCTCTTTCAGCAAGAGTTGCGCCATATATTGCGGACCTTTCATCCGGGCTTTTGCGACAAGCGACATCTGATTGGGAATGACAAGAGAACTGTCCGCCCTTGTTCCACCCAGAGTTGTCAGGAAATTAAGATTCTGGGTCTGCATTCTCAGGTCGATAACAGCCGACCGCTCCACGCTATCAGTCAGGTTCAGCAACTCCCCACCTCCCGAAAGTGAGAAAGCTCCGGGTAGCTCAGCGCTGAAACGAGTGATCTGCATCTCTTTCAGATTGCCCTCCGTACCGGCACGTATCACCAAAGGGCGGAAAGGATAGGCCTCCTTGAAGCTATCAGGCAACCCACCGGCAAGAAGCAGAACATCCTGCTTCCCGATCATCGCATTAAAGCGTGCGGTCAGCCGTCCGGTCGTAGGAATATTCACCAACTCCCAATAGGTCTGTGCCGTAAAATTTATTTCAGAATGGGGTGTCAACAGTTTCAAGTCCGGCACCCGGATGACAGTATCATTGGCAAACACACGCCCGGTAAGTGAAGTGACACTTAACCCGGACCGGTCGTTCATCGAAAACTCACGGATGACAGCATTCATATTACGCCCGCGATAATACATCGAATCGAGCCCGATACGTATATCACGCAAAGCAATATGTGACGGATCAAAGCCTTCGGCTGGTTCCATCGAACCCACATCATAATTCACAGAAGTACCCGACAACAAAAAGCTGCGAAGCCCGTAACGCAGATTCTTCAAATCGGCTTCGGCTTCATTGATTTGTGCGTCTCCCACATGGGCTGCCAAACGCATACTGTCTGCCGGTAACTGCATGCTGAAGGAAACATTCTTTAATTTCAAATGGCGTAAATCAACTTTCCAACGAACCTCACTCTGAGCAGTATCTTTCGGTGTAGCAGTAGTATCATTCAGAAGTAACTGAACATGGGTATCGGATAATTCGGCCCGATTAATAACAGCTACTTCATTGGGTAAATCCACCCCATGGCTTTCGAGTTTAAAGCTGCCTAAGACACCTTTCAGACGCATACCATCTATCAGGTCAGCAGAGTTAACAGTCACCTGACGAAGAGTGATATCATCCACTTCTACTTTTCCACGAAAAAGCGGAAGTGCCTGCACATGCACATTGAAACTTTCAAGTGATAATAATGTATCGGGAGTCTGAATGACCTCAACCCCTCTTACCAGCAAATTTAAAGGAAACCGCAAATCGATACGCCGGACATTAATCTGCATACCGGTCGCTTTGGAAGCATAAGCAGCAGCCTCCTTTCTCAGAAAATTCTGTACGGGAGGAATATAGAGTAATACCATCAGTATCACAAAGAGTATGACAGGAGTAAGCAAAATCCAGCTTACCCATTTGATCCATTTTCGTTTCATGAAGCTTGTATCTCAATGTAAAAAGTGATACAAAGAAAACAAAATTATCCGGAAAAAGATTAAAGTGACGATGATTTTATATATGAGTAGACTCACAACAATCACCGGGACTGATCCTCTGACGCATACCGGCGCGCTTCTGTCAGCACGATATCTACTTGCTGAAGGGCTTCTTTTGCTTTTCGTACAATTTCGTCCGAAATAGCTTCTCCACGGCGCTGCTCCAACCACGAAAGTAAGGGAAGTACTCCTGAAGCCCCAAGTAAAGTAAACAGAGGTAGCAGCTTATGTGCCATCCCTGCTATCCCATCCACATCCATGGTCCGGACAGATTCTTCCATCCGACTCCGGTTTTTCTCCGTTTCTTCAATAAAAGTTTGAATAATAGCTGAAGCTGCTTCCGAGTCATCCTCGGAAAAAGCCGTCAACGCCCGAAAATCAAGAGAGGTCTCCGTCGGCCTGATTGGCGAATTTTCAAGGACTTCACCCGTTATCATCGCTAACAATTCCTTCACCGTAAAAGGTTTGTGCAGACATCCCGCAAACCCATATTCCCGGAAATCCTGTTCGCCCATCTCACTACGTGCAGTAACAGCAATAACCGGGATAGCACGTGCCTGAGGAATATTGGATGCACGCAATAACTTCAGCAAATCGAACCCGTTAATGGCAGGCATCTGAACGTCAGTCAGCAATACGTCAAATGAAGAAGTACGAAGTTGTTCTATCAACTCGTCCGGCTGCTGACAGCAAGTAGCTCGAATATTCTGCTGCTCAAGCATAGCCGCGGTCAGTGCCAATTGAATCCGGTCATCATCAATCAATAAAACATGATTTAGCTTTTGGGAGGATATTTCTTCTCTATCACCAGCCTGGTCTGGAGCTGAGGTTGAAACAACTGCCTCCTCCTGCTTCTCCCCGACAACAGGCCCTACCGGATACAGTGGCAAAATGACAATAAAACGGCTTCCTTCCCCCAGCGTACTTTGCACGCTAATCGAGCCTTCAAGTAACGTCACAAGTTTGTGAACGATAGAAAGTCCCAACCCAAATCCTTCCTCCCCCTGTGCTCCGGGTAATCGGGTAAACTCCTGAAAAATCTTCTCACGATCGCCGGGCGCCATTCCTTTACCCGTATCCGCAACCTCAATGCGGACACTGGATGAATGGTAGGTGACATTCAATGCGATATTGCCCTTTACTGTAAATTTCACAGCATTCGAAAGCAAATTATTCACAATTTGCCGGATGCGTAAAGGATCGCTGATAAAACGTCCATCCAACTCAGAATCTATACTGTAGTCCAAAGCTAAGTGTTTGGCATCGGTCAGTGGTTTGAAACTTACACGAATCTCTTCGAACAGTTGTGCCGGATTGAATGTAACCCGGTTGACTTCTGCTTTATTCAGATCCAACCGATGGAAATCAAGCAAATCACTTACCAGTTTAAGCAAATGTTGCGAAGAACTTTTCATATTGTCCAGGTAGAATCGTTGCCTTTCGTCCGTTGTCAACCCTGAAAGCAAATCCGTATATCCGATAATAGAACCCAGAGGAGCTTTAAAGTCATGAGTAATGGCAAGCATTAACTTTTCGCGGGCCTCAAGTAACGCTTCTGCACGTTTATTGGCCTCTTCCAATTCTCTACGGTAACGATTGCTACGGGTAATATCCCGCCAGATCATAATCAAGAAACAAGCAGACAACAATACAGCAGCAACGGCAATTCCTCCGATAGTTCGAGTGGATCTATTGCGAAGCTCTTGCTGTTCGGACGCATTATCCACAGCACGCCGGGTGACTACCTGTTCATAAGTTGTAATCATACTGTCTATGCGAGTGGTCAGTTCCCTGTTCATCCGACGGAGGCGGGCATTATAATTAGGGCGTACTGCCGGCTTTGCCTTCCGCTTGGTTACCGTACGTATACGCTGATGTAACGAGTCAATCGGGTTATAAGATTCAAGAATAGTGTCCGTGGCAAACTCTACTGCTGTATTGACCAATACAGCAGTATCTTCCTTTGAAGGCACAAAAACCTCACCAAGCCTCCTAAAAAAACCCTTCTTTTTTCGCTTGGTAATAACAGAATCGCGTTTGGTAATGATACGGTGCTGCACACGCTGCTGGGTGATCACCGTATCCTGCTCGGCAATAATGGAATCCAACTCAACCGGAGTAATCATGCTTTCATTCGCTTCATTGATGATCTGAAGCATCCGGATGGTATTTTCATCCTTTTCTTTCAACAGAAGAAGTAAACTGTCCGTCTGTAAACTTTGTACATCATCCGTATCAGACAATTTCTCCATCTCCCTATGTACGAACAACAGAGAGAACAATAACACGACCAGCAACAAAGTATACCCCGCCGCGATCTTTACTTTTGTGAAACGGGAAGGAATAGCCATAACTTATCTTGTTTTATACCTGAAACGTAACCATAACATGATTGCCGCACTACTTAGTCCGAAAGGGAAAGCCATCCAGACTCCGAACAATCCCCACCCCATGACAAAACCAAAGAAATACCCGGCCGGGAGAGAAATAATAAAATAGGCAATGAAAGCAATCAGCATCATAGGCTTTACATCCGAAATGCCACGCAGTGCATTGGCAAAGTTGATTTGCATTCCGTCTCCAAACTGATAAGCCAGAAAAGGCACCATCAGAACGACTACCATCGCTGACACTTCCGTATTGTCAGTAAACCATCCTCCCACCTGATATCGGAAAAAGAAAACAATGGATAACAATACGATTCCCATAGCCAATATGATATGTGCACCGGCATAAGCCGTACGTCGCACATTAACGATATCGTTTTGACCTTTGAAATTGCTGACCCGTACAGCCACTGCCGCTCCCATCCCATAGAACATCATAAAAGTAAACTGTGAGATAGTGAGCATCACCTGATGGGAAGCCAGAGCAATAGTGCCCAACCATCCTACCATCACCGTACTCAAACTAAATGAAGCAGTCTCCATCCCCATCTGAAAAGCGACAGGCCACCCCAAAGCATTTAACTGCCGAAACAACGCGCGTGACCATCCTAAACGGATAAATCCCAGTTTATAACGCAAAAAACGACGGCTACCAAAAAAGACCAATACAAAAACCAACACCATGACAATGCGCGAAAACAATGTGCTGATCCCGGCTCCTAATAGTCCCAACTCAGGAAATCCCAGTTTACCATTAATCAGTATATAATTTCCTACAATATTCAGCACATTACCACCCAGAAGTATCCACATAGCTGTCTTGGTATCGGTTATTCCGTCAGTAAACTGTTTGAATCCGTTAAATAACAGCACAAAAATTAATGAAGCAAGCAATATCAGATAGTAGGGTTTGATCAGAGAGAGCAATTCTTCCGGCTGCCCTAACCTTTCCACATTCAGATAAAGAATCGCCATAATTCCGGTTAGCAAAATGCCCACCAAAAGATTGGCAAGCAAACTACAACGCAAAGCTTGTCCTGCAGCAGCAAATTTACGCACACCATAAAAACCGCCAACAATGGGTGTAAGCCCATACGAGAATCCGGTGCTGAAGATGATAGCCAACGTAAACATATTATTGACGAAGGAAGCCGCCCCCAGTTCATTGGTACTGTGATGCCCAATCATCAAGGTATCGGCAAAACCAAGTACAATCACTCCCACCTGCCCGATGACAATAGGAAGGCCAAGAAAAAATAGTGCTTTATAATGATTCTTATATATAAGTCTCATTCCTGCTCTCCCTTGCTACTCTTATAGTAAAGTACCACTCCATTTTCTTCACGGAATGCGGTTTGTGCCACTGCTTTCAGACGGTCGGCAGTTACAGCACGATAACGTTCTACTTCCTTCTCCATATCTTCTGCTTGTCCGTTCAACTCAAACCATGCAAGATTCGTCGCTACATTCAGATAATTGATATTTCCAAATATCTGGGTAGACTCAAATTTATTCTTCACTTTCTCAAGTTCATGTTCCTGTACCAAAGCAGTTTGCAACTCGTTCAACTCTTCACGTACGGCTGCCTCGGCCTCTTCCAATGATACACCGGCAGCCGGTTTACCACTGATATGAAACAAACCGGCATCAATCGTTCCTGATATATAGGCATCAATACTCGAAAACAATTGTTTTTCTTGTACAAGATGCTGATTCAGGCGACTGGAACGTCCGTTACTTAAAATATCCGATAAAATATCAAATGCATAATAATCGGCATCCAAACGGTCACACATGTGATAAGCCATAAAAAGCGAATCAAGCGGTACATTTCGCTCGACTACTTGGCGGCGCTCTCCTGTCTGGACAGGCTCCTTGGGCAACTGTCGTAAAGGAACCTCCCGACGGGGAATGGGGCCGAACCACTTTTCCGTAAGACTTACGGCCTCTTCAAATGATATATTTCCGGTGACAGCAAGCACAGCATTATTGGGCGCATAAAAACGAAAAAAGAAATCTTTGACCTCTTCCAATGTTGCATTGGCTATGTGGGACAATTCTTTACCAATGGTAGGCCACTGATAGGGATGAACCCGATATGCCAAAGGGCGCAACAAATGCCCGACATCACCATATGGCTGATTGAGACAGCGTTGCTTGAACTCTTCCATTACCACTCCACGTTGCACTTCCAGGCTGCGCTCACTAAAATCAAGACTCAGCATCCTATCAGATTCAAGCCAAAATCCAGTTTCTACATTCTGCCGGGGTACAGTGAGATAATAGTTGGTAATATCATTATTGGTCCAGGCATTATTTTCTCCTCCCGCTAATTGAAGCGGTGCATCATAATCGGGTATATTCACCGAGCCCCCAAACATCAGATGCTCAAAAAGGTGAGCAAACCCGGTATGTTCCGGGTTTTCATCCCTGGCTCCCACATTATAAAGAACGTTGAGTGCAACCATCTGCGTGCTGGCATCCTGTGAGTGAACCAGCCTCAAGCCATTGCTCAGAATATGCCTGTTGATCTGCAGCATATTTATTCGATAACAGAAACGTTGATAATCTTCACATCTTCTTCCGGACGGTCACTGCGGTCCGTTTTTACCTGCTGAATTTTATCAACAACATCCATACCTTCTATAACTTCTCCAAAAACCGTATATTCACCATCCAAATGCGGAGTACCTCCGACGGTAGTATAAGCTTTTATCTGCTCAGGAGTAAAATGAAAATCCGGTTGTTTGGCAGCTTCAGCCTCAGCCTGTATAAACAAAGTATCTTGTAAAGCGAAAAGTCCATCCTGATCGTTAGCCTTACGCATTTTATAGATTTCCTTCATATGTTTCTGTGCCAAAGCATTAAAAGCCTCAGTCACTTTATTCTGATTCTTCTGCTGTTCCATATTCAGAAGAGTCGAATCACTGAACACTTTTCCGGTAACAATATAGAACTGACAGCCGGATGACTCCTTATTAGGATTTACCTCATCGCCCTGACGAGCAGCAGACAAGGCACCTTTCTTATGGAAATATTTAGGATATACAAACTCTGCCGGAACTGTATAGCCGACATCACCCGAACCTAACATCTTACCCTTCGGAGCATTTTTCGATTCCGGATCACCGGCTTGCACCATAAAGTCTTTTATTACGCGATGAAACAGCGTCCCATTATATGTTCCGTCTTCAGCCAATTTAATAAAATTATCTCTGTGTTTTGGAGTCTCATTATACAATTTCACTTTGATATCTCCTAAAGAGGTCTCAATTTTCAATACAGTTTCTTTTTCCATGTTTCCATTTTTCTTTTGTCCCGGTTTACAAGCTACTGCACCGCAAACCAGTATAATTAATAATATCCAAAAATTCTTTCTCATAACGCTTTTATTTAATTTAAGTCTGCAAATATACGACTTTACCTCAAAACCTCTTACCTTTGTAGCTCACAAAAAGAGGCAAAAGCTAACATCATGAGATCCATACTGATAGTTGAAGATGATATTACGTTCGGAATGATGCTAAAAACCTGGTTAGGCAAAAAAGGGTTTAATGTATCATCGGTAAGTAACATTGCACGTGCGCAAAAGCACATCGATGCACAACCGACAGATCTGATTCTTTCCGACTTACGACTTCCCGACCACGATGGCATCCATCTATTGAAATGGATGGGTGAGAAAGAACTTCATATCCCATTGATTATCATGACAGGATATGCAGACATCCAATCAGCAGTACAAGCCATGAAATTGGGCGCGCAAGATTATATTGCCAAACCGGTTAATCCTGAAGAGCTACTCAAAAAAATAACTGAAGCCCTTCAAGTTAAAGAATCCCCTCTTCCACAGGTAGCCCCACATGGTAAAAGTCCCAAAACCAAACAGGAATCCCATTCCTATCTGGAGGGAGAAAGCGATGCAGCCAAACAACTTTATAATTATGTCAGCCTGGTAGCTCCCACTAACATGTCAGTCCTGATCAACGGTGCCAGCGGAACCGGTAAGGAATATGTAGCTCACCGTATTCATCGGTTAAGCAAACGTTGCGACAAACCGTTTATCGCTATCGATTGTGGCTCCATCCCCAAGGAATTGGCTGCTTCTGAGTTTTTCGGACACATCAAAGGCTCTTTTACCGGAGCACTCTCTGACAAAACCGGTGCATTTGTAGCAGCAAACGGAGGTACCATTTTTCTTGATGAAATAGGTAACCTCAGCTACGAAATACAAATTCAACTTCTTCGTGCATTACAGGAACGTAAAATACGTCCTGTTGGTTCAAATACAGAAATAACAGTCGATATCCGTCTGGTATCTGCAACCAATGAGAATTTGGAACAAGCTATCGAAAAAGGAACATTCCGTGAAGATCTATATCATCGGATTAATGAATTCACTTTGCGAATGCCTACGCTGAAAGAACGTGGAGAAGATATCCTTCTTTTTGCCAACTTCTTCCTCGACCAAGCTAATAAAGAACTTGACAAGCAACTTATCGGCTTCGATGCCAACGCTTCAAAAGCACTTCTTGAATATCACTGGCCCGGCAACCTGAGACAGATGAAGAATATAATCAAACGTGCCACACTGCTCGCACAAGGTAGTTTTATTGGTCTCACAGAACTGGGAAATGAGATACAGGAGACGCAACCCTCAACTCCCAAAATGGCATTGCGGGATGAAGATACCGAAAAAGAGCATATAATGGAGGCGTTGCGACAGACAGGCAACAATAAAAGTCGCGCCGCGCAATTACTTGACATTGACCGCAAAACATTATATAATAAATTGAAACTATACGGAATCGATCTTTAACGAACAGCAAGGTGTGGAATATTTCCACACCCCATTCCACACTTTCCACAGTGTTCTACACTATCCTTCATCTTTATCTTTCTTTTAGCATACTGCAAATCAACCGGTTACATCAGGCCTTCCTTTCTGGCACAGCATTTGGGAAATACTCTGTACAAGTGTTTAACCAAATGAAAATAAAACTAAGGAGTTAGTTTTATAGTAGTAGCAATGTTTATGTTTGTTTGTGATGGTTTTTAACCTAGACCTTAACATGAAATTAAAAAAACAGACAATCAAAACTTTTAAAAAGCAATAATTATGAAAAAGTTAGTTTTAGTAGTAGCTATGTTTATGTTTGCTTGTGGATCATTCTTTGCCATGGCACAGGATCCGGTGAAAAAAGATCAAAAGAAAGAGGTCAAAGACACTGTGAAAACCGAGCCTAAAAAAGAAGTAGCTGATACAACTGCTACAACGTTCGCAGCACCAGGAGCATTTGCACAGTTTGCCGAATAATAGTAAGCACACTACAACAAAAAAGCCATTCCTACTTCGTCTATTCAGGGAATGGCTTTTTTGCTATATATCTATTTCAAACCCATGCCACAAATTACTATCCGGCACAGGAGCATCGAGTTCTATCAATTCTTTGGATACCGGATGAACAAAACGTACATACCTGGCATGCAGACAGATACTACCATCCGGATTGGAACGTGGAGAGCCATACTTCAAATCACCTTTAATAGGGCATCCCATCTTTGCCAGTTGGCAACGGATCTGATGATGACGTCCGGTCTTAAGGTCAACCTCAAGCAGGAAGTAATTATCCGAACGGCCGATAAGCTTATAGCTCAGAATTGCTTTCTTACTATTGGGAACCTCCTTATCATAAGCATAGCTCTTATTCTGTTTTTCGTTACGTACCAGATAATGTATCAGTTCACCTTCAGGTTGCTTCGGGCAATTTTTCACAACAGCCCAATAGGTCTTTCTGACCTCACTGTTCTTGAACATCTCATTCAGCCGGGATAAGGCCTTACTGGTTTTCGCAAAAATAACAAGACCGCTCACGGGGCGGTCCAGCCGATGGGTTACACCGATAAAGACATTTCCGGGCTTCTGATATTTATCTTTCAGATATTGCTTAACTGTTTCTGAAAGAGGAGTATCCCCCGTTTTGTCTCCCTGAACGATTTCGGAAGCGGTCTTGTTAACTACTATAATATGATTGTCTTCGTATACAACGGTCATACCGAATATTACATATTCATACCACCATCAACCTGGATCACCTGTCCTGATACATAAGAAGACATATCAGAAGCAAGGAAAGTAGCCACATTGGCCACATCTTCAGGAGTACCGCCACGGCGCAATGGAATTTTCTTAGCCCATTCAGTTTTCACTTCTTCTGAAAGGCCAGCTGTCATATCAGTGATTATAAATCCGGGAGCAATGGCATTGGCACGAATACCACGAGAGCCAAGCTCCTGTGCGATAGATTTAGCCAAACCAATCATACCGGCTTTTGAAGCTGAATAGTTAGACTGTCCCGCATTACCATGAACTCCTACCACTGACGCCATGTTAATAATGCTTCCTGCTTTCTGACGCATCATAATCGGTGTACAAGCATGGACAAAGTTGAAAGCAGACTTCAGGTTTACGTTGATAACCATATCCCACTGCTGTTCACTCATACGCATCATCAATCCGTCACGAGTAATGCCTGCATTGTTAACCAGAATATCAATACGTCCAAAATCTTTATGAATCTCTTCTACCACCTTTGCAGTATCTTCAAAATTGGCAGCATTCGAAGCATATCCTTTAGCTTTTACACCCATTGCCTCGATTTCTCTCGCTGTGTTCTGTGCATTTTCGTCGATAACAAGATCTGTAAATGCGATATTTGCTCCTTCAGAAGCGAACTTCAAAGCAATAGCTTTACCAATACCACGAGCCGCACCGGTCACAATGGCTGTTTTTCCATCTAATAATCCCATACTAAATTTAAATTATTGATTAATTTTTGTTCTATGTAGTGCACCAAACACGATGTTGGCAACATATCTTTTTCGGGTTTCCATATCCAGGTTCGCCCCGATATGTCCTCGAATATATGGCACCTCGATGCCTTTTACGCAGTAATGTACCAACGCAGCGGTCATTTCCACATCGTCTATATGGAACACCCCTTTGTCTTGTCCTTCCTTCAGCACACTTTTGAAAAGTTGCATTTCTTTTGCATCAAACCTTTTGCGGACTTTCTCCACCCGCCAAATATCTCTGAAGAAGTTGGCACGGAGTGTTCCGTTACGATAAACCACCTCTTTTACTGCATCCAGTCGCGTGTAGATCATCTCTATAATTTTTTTATCAGGAGAGATATCTTTATCTGCCACACGCTTCATCATATCCGACAGAATATCCAGTTCAGACTCTACAACAGCCAAATAGATTTCATCCTTACTTTTAAAATAGGTATAGAGCGTACGCCTACCCTTTTTAGAAGCAAGAGCGATATCATTCATTGTAGTATTCTCCACGCCCATCTTGGCGAAAAGCTGACGGGCAACGTCTACTAACTTGGCTTTTGTTTTTGATACGGTCATAGGTTAATTGCACATTGCTGAATTATTTGTGCAAAAGTAATTCTTTTCTTTCGTCCACACAAGAAAATAAATAAATTATTAACAATTGTACCTGAAAGCACTATGAAAAAAAGTAAAACAGGTCATCGCTGATTTCCAGCAACATAGCATAAAAACAACATTTTTATCGAAAAATAAATATCGAAATATTTGGTAGTTCAAATAAAAGCCGTACCTTTGCACTCACAAAACAGAAACATCGCGGAGTGGAGCAGTTGGTAGCTCGTTGGGCTCATAACCCAAAGGTCGTCTGTTCGAGTCAGGCCTCCGCAACTAAATAAAAGGTAAATGACTGTAAAATAGTTATTTGCCTTTCTTTTTTAAAGATAGGTCGGACAAATGTCGGACTAAAAAAATAATAGAGAATTAACCGCTTACATTCTTCTCAATCGAAAGAATGTAAAAAAAATGTGCCCTAAAACAAGAAAAGGAGCTTCCTTACACGAAGTTATCAACTACACGTTACCCAAGTTACACACAGGAAAAAATTGGTATGTCGATTTTCTATGCTACGACCCGGTAGCAGGTAAAATGCGACGCAAAAAGTACATGCTTGATTCTATAAAATCACAATCAGCACGCAAAAAACAAGCTGCCGAAATTATAACCAACTGTACCAATCGTCTCCGATCAGGATGGAATCCATGGGCTGAAGCATCAAACTCACGCCAATATGCCGAGTTCTATAAAGTATGCGAACTCTACCGTAAATACCTTAATAAATTGACCAGCACTTCAGCACTGAAAGCAAAAACAAACATTGACTATCAATCGCGACTAAACATGTTAATGGATTACAATTCCAGCTTAGCCATACCTATTATATATATCTACCAATTCAATCAAGCATACATTAGTGACTTCCTCGATTACATATTATTGGATCGAGATGCATCCCCCCGGACCCGTAACAACTACCGAGTATGGGCTTCAGCATTTTGCAGTTGGCTAATTGAGAAACAATATTTAGAAAATAATCCGGTGGAAAAGATTAAGAGTTTAGCAGAAGAAATAAAATTCCGATCAGCCTTAAGCAAAGAGGACCTGCTTCGAATGAAGGATTACCTTGAAGAAACAAACAAATTCTATTTACTCGCATGTAGAATGGAGTATTACACTTTTATACGCCCCGATGAACTAACAAACATTCGCCTACAGGATATCAATATCAAAGAGCAGCGAGTATTCATTGCATCATCGATATCAAAGAACCGTAGAGATGGAATGGTAGGACTTAACGACGAACTAATAAAACTGATGATTGAGCTTGGTACATTTGATAATCCTTCCCACTATTTTTTGTTTGGTCGAGATTTTAAACCAGCGGAGAAGAAAGCAGATGCCAGAATTTTCCGAGAATACTTTGCCAAGATACGAGCCCTTTTAAGCTTTCCGAAGAATTATCAATTTTATTCATTAAAGGATTCTGGAATCCGCGACCTGGCCAACGCTGAAGGAATTGTTATTGCAAGAGATCAAGCACGACATTCAGACATATCGACTACCAACCAATATCTGAAAGGTAATAACTTAGCTGTGCATGAGGAAACCAAGCATTTCAATGGTTCCATCTAAAATCTACATGGAAATATTGTACATGCTATTATTTATAAACTACTGTCCTACCGTCCTACATAACAAGCAAGATCGTTTTTCAACTTTTTTTCGATCTAATTGTTATATTAGTATAAATCTTAAATACGCATTACCAACTATACGGTATGAGTATAAACCAATTATCCATTCCTCTTTCATACCGTACATTCCGCCCAGCCTGAGAAGGTTGGGCGGAATTACATTTACCCTACCAATTCTTCATACAGTACCTCCATAAGATCGGCACTTTTCATTGATCCGGGAAAGATCATATTCTTACCGTTATAGGGCATACACAGGTCAAGATTATAGCTCTCAGCGGTATTGACATTCAGAATTTCATCGAACTCTTTCTGAGTGAATTTCTTTTCTTCCATCTCCACCTCTTCATCCAACTTCTCAGATTTGAAGTTAGTGACCTCTTCCATATACTTGTTGAAAATTGGCATGAAAGCTTCATGCTTGTCGTATTCCTCTTGGGTGAGAGCAGATTTTAGCATTTCAGGAGTAAGGTTACGAATGTCCTTATCTCCACGAGCCTTGTTTTCCAGTTCGTCGATTTCCTGAAGTTGTTTATCATAACCTTCCGGCTTCAGTCCTTCACGGGCTTCTTTTACATCCTCTTCAAACTGTTTGCGAAATTTGCCGTAATAAATACGGGTCATCATCACTTTAGATTTGAGCTCTGCCGGCAGTTCCTTATCTTTATAAGCAAGAAGAACGGCTTTCAGGATAGATGCCTTCTTAATTGCATCACTGAGTTTCACTTTCACGATTTTCTTTTCTGTTTTTGTTTCTTGATTTTCCATTGATTCTGTTTTAATGTTATTCTACGATAGTGTTAAATATCATACCGGATACGGCCTGTTCAACAGCTTTCTCAAATTCGATGCCGGCTGTCAGAGCCTGGTCCCGTTCCGGTTCATTCTCCTCAGATGGATTGACCATATCGTTCAGTCCACGGGTAACCGTAAAGGAATACTTGAAAGGTGCCATAGCGTTCGAATCTGTTTTTTGTACGGAAGCGTCAATGCGCTTGATCCGTTTACTGTCGTTATAGACTTCGACCGTTCCGGATACTTTAAATCCGTTGATCTCTTTCTCCACTTTCATTGAAGTGGTTACATTGCTGATTTTTGTTTCTTGATTTTCCATTATTCTAATTTATTTGGCTCTAAAGAAGATAGAGCCGGATTGATAATTGTCTCCTAAGTATCTCGCTGTATAGTTTACATAGTTATTTTGAGAAGTCTGTACACGAGTAAATGATTGAGAGTTGAATGTATACGACTCTCCCTGTGACAGCATTTCTCCAATCGGAGCAGGAGATAAAGACTCACCCATACCACCGAGGAAAGCACCAATCGGATCAGACTCAAGGAATACTGAGAATCGGGCTTTCTCCCATGCTCCTTTAATAGACGTAAATGTACATTCCAAATGATATTCATTCGCAAAGTCATTAACGACCTTATAATCAAATTTAAAGCTGTTCGGTACAGGCTTGGCAAGGGTCTTGACCATGTAAGCTGTCTCTAAAGGACCCTGATTCATTGAAAACAGAGTCACATTTATACTACTGTAAGACTGCTCTGAAGCTTCAGCGTAGGAAGCAACCATATAAACATCCACTTTACCGTCCGGCCAATTCGGAACATCCAGTACCACTGCATATTCTTGTTGCTGCATCTCCATAACGGACCTGTTCAGTGTACGGAATCGAAGTTCTCCGTTTGCCTGATGCCTTACCACCACACCCATATAAGCCCTGCTGATATCAGCTATACTATTAATTGATATCTCAGCATTCTGCCTTAGCAGGATGGAGCATCTGAATTGCGAATTGGGATACAGGCCGGGGTCCGGATGCATCGAAAACAGGTGTGGGGCTTTAGGATTATAGCCTGCATAATCTGAAATTCTCAACGGACTGCCGCTACCGCCGGGAAAATCCCATGACCAAGGAGACATGGGGGAACCCACAGCCGGAAGAGAGCCGGTCGGAGGAAGGATGATACCGAAATTCCCATTATCAGCTTTCCACCACGCATCGGCATCCGTTACAAACTGTTTGTTGAATTTAACGGGCTTCTTCAAAGAGAAGATGTTCACATTCGCCCGAACCCCAAAATAATCGCTTGAGTTATCCCCGACGCTGCCACCGTTTGCGTTCAGGGTATCACGAACATCAAGATTCGTGAAACGGTCAGGAATAACATTATAAACAGCCATCCTCACCTCCTTTCCGAAGGAAAGTAACACTGCCAGACAAAGCGATATCGCCAGTTTCACCGTTATAGACATAATCACCTTCAATTAGTTTTTCATACTCAAAATCCTCTTTCTTTTGTTGTAAGAAGATTTTACCCCCCCCCCATTTTGTAACCATATTTTACAATAAGGTTACCTTCAATAAATAGTTTTACTCTTTCCATATCATTCAAATCTAAAATAGCATGTAAAATGATAATAATCATTAGCAGGAAGGGCCGGAACATCCGGCATAGAGACCGGTGTTCTGAAGTTGACGGACTCACCTGCCATCCAGTCGTTTCCTAAGCGTGTCGGTGTAGTGGAAGATGTTATGCTTTGTGCTTTCTCGGCAACAGTAACACCGTCACTTGCACGGGTCGCAACGACTTTTACCGACTTTAAATAGTAATTATTGTCCAGTCTGCTTATTAAGCGGCCCTCTTGAAAGAGACTTCCGGAGTTGATAATCGCCGTACCGATTAAAGATATCTTTCTCGCTTCGATAATGCTGAGTCCAAGGATGCCGAACGAGTAAACATCGGCATGCGGGGTGACGATATCAACGGTCGATTCATCAAAGCCGTCCTCTGCATTCAAGCTGTAATAGGATTGTGTCGTTTCACCCTGCCAGGATGGAACCTGCGATGTACAGATGAATACCTTTATCCTGACTCCCGTCTTATCTGATTTCAAGAGCTCGCAATCGGATATGTTCAGAGTTACCCCTCCATTGAAGATTGTAACCGAAAGCGTTTTAATAAGCGTCCGGGCTCCGTATGTGACAGCACATCCCAAATATGAATTAGATGGGAATATATCGGCCGGGACAACATTGTATGTTGAATCAAGTGATTTCAGCATCAACTTCACAACAGTGGCACTGCCGGAGGCAAGGATAAGTCCGGAGGGAAGCATGGTAGTGAATGGTACGGTAGCTTCCGGATTGTATCCGGCAAAATCACCGACACGCAGGTTGTACGATCCCTGAACAGGTATATCATAGGTGTAAGTTCCGGTCAGTAGCGCAATATCCGCTGCATGGGGGACATTGATACCGTAGTTTCCGGAATCGGCACGGAACCAGTTCGGGTCCTCCGTATTAAACATGATATTTCTTTTCACCGGTTTACGTTTGCTCCACATGTTAATGCGTGCAGCAGCAGAGAAATAGTTAAGCGAGTTATCGCCCACACTTCCACCATAAGCGTTCAGGGTATCGCGGATATCCAGGTTAGTAAACCGCTCAGGGATTCGATTATATACCGCCATTAAGCAGCCCTCCTTTCTAATTGTTCAATTCTGTTTCTCAATTTGATATTTTCCTTTTCCAAAGCATCCATTCTCAACTCCGTGTCCGACTTCCATTCATAGTCTGAAAGGAGATGATCCCGGAGGAACCGGGCTGCATGTACTGCGTATACATAAGCGCATACAGCATAGTCCATCGTTTTAAAGTTACTTGTCTCATGGGTCAGTTCCGGAAGGATCTGCTCGGTGTACTGAGCATAACCACCCACATGGAGAAGCCCGTCACGATCTCTCTTCTTGCTGTTCCAGCGGTAGTAGATAGTGGGTGAGTCTGCGATCTGATCCAATTGCAGGGTTACTTCACCCAGATAGGTTTTATAACGTGAGTCGGAACCCCAGGTTGAATAACCGGAGACATAGTGGTTACCGGTGAAACTCCAGTTACCGCCGCCATAGTCCATGATATAGGATTTTCCAGAACTGGAATTGGTTGAGGTTGATGTTCCCCACCACCAGTACATGTGATCATTGGAGTGTACACCGATACCAAAGGTATTGTCAGAAGCCCTCACTTCTATCCCTCCATGGTCTGACCTGCCCTGGAATACAGCATACACATTAAAACCTGATGCGCCTGAGCCGCCATAGATACCACTTACAGCAAGACCGCCATTAGTACTCAGGTGACCACCGGCATAAATCCTGCCACTTGCGTTAATACCTCCGGCGGTATGGATGGCATCGGAAGAGGTGCTGCCTACATAGAACTGTTTACCATTATAGACACGTACCCAGGTCGAATCTGTCATGTGAATGCCACCGCCATAGGATTCGCAATAGAATCCGTTACTTCCGCCGGCCCTGACCCAACCGGCAGAATATATATCAGAGGTAGTGCTAATCCTTCCGTTTGCATTTAAGGTACTGCAAGTCCAGGCAGCAGAAGAATGGTTTGAATTATAGCCGGTCCATATGTGGTACATTGTGCCATAACTCGTAGCGTGATATTTTTGACTGCTTATATAAATAAGAGGAGCACCGCCCCTTGAGAAATGCAAAGCACACATATCCGGGACATCAGTACCCCCATATCCATTAATCCATAAAGTATCGCCCCAATATGAATCAGGATTAACGCCTGTCATAGCTACTTTGACCCCCATACTATTATTGAAATAGGTTTGAGGATTCGCCTGTTGTCCGCCGACATAGTTCGGAAGTATAAATGTGGCAGATGCAGAATTACCCATAAAGTGATTACCCCATATATAATTCCATTTACTTGCACTTCTGCCTAAATCATAAGTGTTGTCTGAATAAGGAGATATAGTGCCGGATATATTAATAGTATTATCAATATAATACGGTCTGTTAGCATTGTTCGTTATATGAACATAGCTTGTATTTTGACTACCTATTCTTATCTCGCAACCATTAACATTACTGTATAACCAGCCTCCATTGGCATAAAAAGAACCTGCGCTGACAGTACCGCCGGTACTCCCTCCTTGAACTGCAAATGTCCAACCTCCTGCACCATCAAGCCTAAGACTTCCGGCATATACTCCCGGCTGATGGAAACCAATACCAGGCTTAACTGTATTAGCTGTTCCATTTCCATTAACCATAAGACCCAAGCCATTATAGTCGTTGTTGCTTGCTTCTCTGAATGTTACATTATGAAAACGGGCATCAGTATAGCCCCAGTTACCAACATCCTTATTATTAGAATAACATCTAATTCTTCCATCTTCTATCTGATGTAAACCGGAATCATTGTCCCCAATAGCAAGTGAAATACTTGGTGCATCTCCACTTTTTCTATTAACAAATAGTTTACCATCACTATCCATAGTCATTTTAATACCAGCATCTGAATACCACCAATCAAATGACCATTGATTCCTAATACCAGCGCCTACTGTCCAAACAGGTTTATCCCCTGTAGGGTTGACGTTATTATAATATCCAATAGAACATTCTGAACCACTTCTATTAACTACAGCAAATTTGCCATAAGAACTTCCACTATATCTAACAAATACTCCTTCATTATTATTTGCTCCAGGTCTAATTTCATAATTACCTGCTTGTCCTGCTAAACCAGCAGTAGTACCAGATAAACCAGTATCGACTATTCTACCATTAGTATTATATCTTGTAAATGCCCAAGCGTTGTCTTTAGCTTTAATCTCTAAACCTTTATTAGCAGATGTAAATAATCCACAAGGTGTACTGGTATTATATAATATAATATCACTTCCAAGTTCAACAATAGAATTTTTTATTTCAGCGTTAAATACTTCTCCACTCTGAGAATTGAAATACTTGACATAAAACGGTAATCCTGTAGAACTTATATCATATATAAGAGTTTTGATATTATCTAAACTTGCTGCTCCTGTCCATTTAAGACCACAATATTTAACTCCACCATAAGTAAAAGTACATAGTTTAGGAGCATCTTCATCTGTAGATACTCCAAATCCATTATATATAACTCCTGCATAAACATTAGTAGTACTATATTTCTTCATAACACTAAAGTTTACAGAGCCATTGCCATATATACCATTTCCTCTTCTGTAAAACATGGTACCGCTTGCATAATTATATTCAGAATCAGCAGGACTAAGTTTACATAAAGCAACTACCCACCACCCATAGTCTGAATATATATTTTGTCCCTCAAAGTAAGGAGTTGCAACTTTATTACAATCTTCGAGAAAAGCTATACCTTTCCAATCAGTAGCCCAAGAAGAACCTTTGCCATCTCTATAATATAATCTATTATTAGTGTTATCTGTTGAAGAAGGGCCAACAAGTTCCCAGGTAGCATAACCTTCTCCCCAACCTTTCACATGAATACCTGACCACCAGTTAGAGGATGGCATGCCGGACATATGAAATAAGCCACTAATATTATAATTATCATAAGAGGTTGGAAGTATTGTGTCATTTCTTCTATCAATAACTCTTAAGTAATTAGATTTACTTGAATACTGAATACTGTTTTGGTCACCACCATACGCTAATGCATAAAGGTTGGAATCCACACTACCATTGGCCTTGAGAAATTGTGATGCGGTTCCATTAGGTGTTTTCTGATATAAATCAGGCAGTGTGATGACTCCGTTAGCCGCTTCATAGAGTGTGCCGTTCAACATAATGTTGCCACCACCGATACTTCCACCGCCACCGATAACGGAAAGTTTGCCACCTTCTTTCGACAGAGTGGCCGGGTCGTAAGGTAGCAGGTCGAGAAGGGTCGGAGCAGTATAATCGCCCACCGCATTCCAGGTTGTGCTACCTGTGATTAACAGGTTACCATCCAGTTTCCAGACTTTATGTGTCGGATCGTAATCGAGCAGGCCACCGTTTACTTTCAGTCCGCCGGTGAAATTCTTTTCACCGGTAATCTCCTGAGCACCGGCAAGGGTGACGAAGGTATTCAAACGATTCTGCAAACCATTGATTTTGCTAATCTCTAAAGTGGGGATATCAGAGGCTATCAACCCTGATGCGGACGTTGCGCGACCATAAGCGTCAACGGTGAGTTTAGTGTATGTACCGGCCTTTATTCCGGAAGGAGAAAGGGACAAGGTACGATCCGCAGACAAATCACCACCCCCGGAAAGACCGGTGCCGGCAATAATGCTACGGGTTTTATCCGCTTTGACAGATAGAGCAGTAGCAAGGGTATCCGTTTCGGAGAATCCGGCCAGGAACGCTTCAAGTTCCTTCCATTTGTTGATTGTCGAGTCGGTATCTGATCCGGTGAGAAAGGTAAGCAGGGTATTGGCTATCTCTGTAACATTGCGATATCCTTCCGTAGTTGGAAGACCGGCTCCTTTCAGGGCATTAAGGTTCGTATTTACAAAGTTCTCTGTTGCATATCCGGCAAGAGCTGTACCCAGATGTGATTTGTCGATCTGTTGAGAACCACTTTTCAAGAGTGCGGTCCACATGGCGGATTCGTCGAAGCTTGAACCGGCACTGCCGATTACTGACAGCCGGCCGCCCTCTTTTGACAGGGTAGCCGGATCATAAGGCAACAGATCAAGAAGGGTCGGAGCTGTGTATGTTCCATTGTCCCAGCCGAAAGTGATGTTACCTGAGATCAGCATATTACCGTTCAGTTTCCAAACTCTTTCGGTCGGATCGTAATCGAGCAGGCCACCGTTTACTTTCAGTCCGCCGGTGAAATCTTTTTCACCGGTAATCTCCTGGGCACCGGCAAGGGTTACAAAGTTCTCTCTGACGAAGGTCTCCGTAGCGTAGCCGGTAAGAGCGGAGGAAGTGATATAGCCTTTATCTGTGACAAATTTCTCTGTCGCATATCCGGCAAGAGCACCGGACAAATGTGACTTGTCGATCTGCTGAACACCTTCTTTACCGAGGATACCCCACATGGCCAATTCATCGAAGTCAGAACCTCCACCTCCTAACACAGTAATTACCCCATCCTTCCAGCCCAAAGTCTGCTGATCCAAAGGAATCTCTTCAAACATGGAAGGAAGATAAGGAGTATCACCATGCCCAAAAACAGCATACCTTTCAAGTACAAGTGGATAATTCGTATGCAAGTACTCTTGTCCATCAGGAGATCTTTTCTTCGTGAAGTAGGAGTCAGGAACTTCTTCCTTAGTAAGAAACCTATTATCAGCTTCCAAGGCAGAGTAAGCATTTTCTTCAGTTGGAGGAGTCTTATCATTCCTTCTTATTAAGTATATCTGCTTACTCCAAGCAGCATTGTATTTTGCGTAAATTCTATTTGAAATATATTCTTCCAAAGCACCTGCTGTGGTAGTATTCCATTCTTCTGAATAAGGTTGCTGGACAGGAAATAGTGCCCCCTCAGTTAGTGATAAGCGAGAAAATTCAACAAGTCGAGGGGGCACCGTAAAAGAACCGACTTCGGGTACTGTAATATTAAGTACTTCAGTAGGAATATCAGTTCTGGGAAGATTCAATAATGGACGAGCGTCTGCATAACGATAAGTAAACGTGTAATGACTCGGAAGTTCTCGGTCAGTATAAGTAACATTACTTTCTACGACAACTATGCGTCGCAAAGCAGAACCTGAATAAATATACTTCACCTCAGAAGGAAAGAAATCAAGTAACCACTGCCGTTCTTTCCGATTAAGATGCCCTGTATTTTTTTGAAATTTCCGCTCTGTGTCTACCCGATACTCAAAAGCTATATCTTCAACTTCCGCAATATTATGTGTGTGTTCACCTATAAAATCAGTTGTACCATAAGCACGAAAAGTATCAATTCCTCCAAGTGAGTTTTCGAATAGAATCCATTGCTCTTGCTCCGAGCGCATATCGGATGCATAATACCGTTGTATATATGTTAAACGCTCTGAAGAGTTGTTTTCTATCCAAACATCATAATAGGCAGGTAGTTTATGCCCCAACCGACCTGCAACTATCGCATATTGCAATGGAATAGTATAGGCATTACCGGAAGCAAAGGTGTATAGTTCAAGATCTTGCTGTGAGATCATATTTCCAGAGCTATCAGTAAAATAGGCACGGAGTTTTGCTTTGCAAGGGAGGATTGCATAGTAAGTAAGAAATTCCGGGGAATAATATGTAACTGGCTTAACCGAAGGTTGCCAAGAAAGGAAGTTTTGTGTGAGAAAATTAGAAGTGGTATCCGTAAGCCTATCGACTCCAGCACGAACAACACGAAAATTGACCTCTGTACCATCAATAACAGCTGTAAAGGTGGCCGCTAAAGAAGGTTGGACATAAACCGTTGAAGACTCTTGAAGCAAGAAAGAAAGACGGGCATGAACAATATCACGAATATCAATAGTAATATACCCATCCTGTCCAGGAGCATAACGATGTGATAATATCTCCTCAGAGCCTTGTCTTAACGTAAATAAGACCGGGCTTGCTGAATTTATACGAAACGGAGCAATATTACCACTCAAAGAAAGCACATCAGGTTGTTGAAGAATCGTCATAGCAAATATTTTATGTAACAAAAATAAGAGTGAGAAACAAAAATGAAAAGGACAAAAAATTCTCAAGTCGGACGAGAATGATCCGAGTCAGGAGTTGAATATAATACAGGAGTAAGATACCAGTCAACTTTATAATATACTTTAGAATTCGAACCTCGCTCTACGTAATAGTGTGCATATTCCCGATGATAATAATTACCTCCTTGATTATATTGCACCTCAGTTGGCGGCATTGGATAAATAGCAGGAAGAGGGGATGCTCCCCGAGGATCGAACTGTCCAATTTGAACAGGAGAATCATTATACTCCTGCTCTGTAATAATCGTAGTCGAACGAAGAATCTTCCATTTATACGTCTTATTCTCAACAAGAATATCTGACTCAGAAACAGCACTTTGGACAGGCTCATATAAGTGTGTAGTAAGAAACTCGGACTCTACCGGAGCATTATCCCCTCCCAAATGATAGCAGAGCTTATTGACAAGAAGTTCCTGCCCCTGAAGGAGAACTTTATGATGAGCATTTATACGATTTTTCAGAGAATCAGATAAAAGAAGTTCCGCCTTAACAGGCATCAACGAATTACGTAGTAAATCATCCAATGTCCTATAAAAGCGTTCAAATATTCCATCAGGTCCAGGATACAATAAGGAATATTTCCATTTACCATTATTGGTATGATTTGTCCCCTTACAAGATTCTCCATCCTTACAAACAAATACGAGAATAGGTGCTTGTCCGTCATCTGATGTCGTAATAGGAGTTTGAGGCTCTCCTTCATCGTTGGCAGCAGGAAGTCTTAGTGTAGAATTCAGACAGCGCCCGTCTCCAATATAGGGTGCCAAAGTACCACGCTCCACTCCCCTACGATAGTCCTGAGCAGTAATATCATCATATGCACCGTAAACAATAGAATAGGCACAATCCGGACAAGTAATTTCTTTAGTCTTTAAACTACCTCCGATGTAATAAGGGATCGTAGCAGATGCAACCTTCTGCAGAATTCTATCAGTACTGTCATATCCCCATCTGTAAAAAGCGCCATCATCCGGATCATAAAATGCTTCCGGATACTTAGCCTTCAAATCAATTATAGAATCAAATGAGTCTCCATCCTGAATGACCTTCTCAGAAGAGAGTTTTATCTGTTTATACTCAGGTACATCAACTATTGGATACGCCGTAAGCATAGAACTAAGATCGTACTCTGCTTTGGAGGACATGATTTCATTAAAGAGTTCAATACTTACTGTCATATTCGATTCATCCGATACAAATTCACAGCAAAACTTCTTTCGATACACATTCAGAATTGTACTACACAGACAATCAGGAACTAAGTGAGCAAGCAAGATTGAACCATTCACCAAAGAATCAATCGTATTATTTACAAAGACCATATCTTTGAACGGCTCAGTTCGAGTGAAAAAATTCTCTTGGAGAGTATACCCAAAATACGACATGATGCGCTGAAGAAGATAAGAGGAACGAATAAAAGGAGTCATATAATAACCCGGTTCCAACTTAACAGGACTGTTATTAACTGTCTCAGAACGTGGAAATTCATTATAAAAGCCCAAAACTCCGGATGTAGAAGTCACTACTTTTCCATTTACATCCATGTAGTTCATCCGGTTACAAAATCGACGCTGCCCATCGAGTTCAACCAAGATAGGAAAAATAGCAAAATGCGGATTAGAGTTATCAAGTAGTGACTTACAAAATGAAATCCCTTGAGTGACAGTCGATACCCCTGGTATTGTCTCAGTTCCAAACACTTCTGCCAAAGAAGTCTTCGATATCCTGGACAGAAAGGATCCCTCGTTCATGTAAAAGGAGGTGGATATACTCTTTTTTCGTTGAGCACCTAAAATAGCCTGTCTACAAGGCATAAAATACTCTCCATCCTGAATAGTCGCCTGAATGTTAGCAAAAGGTTTCTTGCGATTGGCAAGCATGTCAGAGTAACCGGTAAGTTTACGGTTAAGATCTGTATCCGGTAAATCTAAAGGAAATGTCTGCTCACCATACTCATTAAAGAACAGATTAGGACGTTCAACTTTAAGTTGTGTACCAGAAGTTAGCTGATAGGCCAGACCAGAGGCCGTATTAATAATTTTCATATTCTAAAAGTTAATCGTTTTTTGAACCAATGGAACGAGAGCGTTCAAGAAGCGCCCGCTTCTTATCAATCTCGGAAAGAACAATTGGAGCAGACACTCCATTTTCTTCAATTGAGATAACAGCCATGGCCAATCTCCGCATTAATTCAGGTGGAAGGGTAACACCAATATCCGGATTAGAGTTATCAGGAGGAACCGAAAGCGACTTATCGACAGATCCACCCGAGGAGCAACCGGCCATCCGTGCCCGAATCACCTGATTAAGATCAAGTGTACGGATAGTACCGGCTTGCTGGGCCTGATCGAGTAGATTGAGTATAGGAGCAACCGTGGGATTCTCGACTGCAGCATTACTTGCCACCCACTCCCGAGACTGACCGACCGGTCCCTCTCCTACTATTACCGTGGGACGATCTATGAAGCCTCGGGCATCAGGATCGTAATCAGCACCCGGAAAGAGTTTACCATCCTGGGCACGACGGACATCAATTTTACCACCTTCCTGGCGACCAGTTGCAACGCGAGCTCCACCCTTACTGGAGGAAGAGGATCCGGATAAGGTCATGTTCTTAACCTTCTGACGTTCGGCATTGGCAGATGCTATCTGAGCTGCACCGGTAACCCCCATCAGGGCAGCAGCTATCGCACCGGCAATGGGACCAAGATCGGCAAAGGCTTTCATTATAGAGACCGAGGTATCCGCAATGATCTGAGAGACTTTAATAGCAAAGTTGATATCGGCATACTTCTTCTGGATGTCGAGCTTCTTCTGAGCTTTCTCTTTCTCGAGACGCTCCACTTCCTTTGAATTGCCCTGAGCTGCTTCGATTTCAGCATCGTACTGAGCATCGACATTATCCATTTCTGCTTGCTGAAGTGCCTGGACCGCCCCGGAGAAGAGATTGTAGTAGTAGTCGAATTGTTTCTTAAATGAATCACGCTTCAGATTCTGAATAGCCTTCTGATATTCTTCTTCTTCCAGATAACCCTGTTCGTGGGCACTCTTCAATTGGGCAAGTTCGGCATCGAAACGCTCCTGCTGAGTGGAAATGCCATACTGATCACGAATTGCCTGGATACGTACCTGGTGATCCATTTCCAGTTGTTCCGAAGCCCGATAGTAAGACTTATCAAGTTCTGTAGTATCAAGGTGGTTCTTTTCGGCCATCTCCTTACGAGCCTGGTAAGTGGCATCAAGCACTTTTTTCTGAGCTTCAAAGTCCTCGTCAACAGTGGTCAGCTTAAACTGAGACTTGAAGTCTTTAACCAGGTCATCAAGTTTCTGTTGTTGAGCTGCACGAGCATTGGCAGCATTCTGATCAGCGGTCATCACCGCTTCATTTGCCTTCTTGACAGCATCGGCTTTGAGTTGGCCATTCTTCAGTTCCAGGTCATTGACATCGCTGAGATAACGCTGCTCGATAGCTAACCGGGTTTCAGTACTGGCAACATCGAGAGAAGATATAAGCATATCATATTGCTCTTTCGACAGCTTCTTCTCGGACAGAGCTTTGGTATAATAGAGCTTGTAAGCATCAGTAGTCTCTTTTTCCCTGGTTAGATCATCAGAGCGGAGTTTCTCAATAGAAGCAATGGCCTGCTTCTCCATATTAACCTCGATATCCAACAGTTTAGATTTGGCAGTAACGATCTGGTTCTGGTATTCAGCCTGTTTAGAAGACTTCTTCTCGTTCTTTTTAAATTTTTCGAGAACTGCGATACGCTTCTCGTAGTATTCCTGATCTGATTTTAATATGGCCAGGTTAATTTCACTTTCTGCCTGTTGCTTCTCTTGACCGGCTAACCGGATCTGGTTGATTTCAGCATTGTGAGTTGACTCGAGGTTCTTGAGGGCGACTGCGTTCGGATCTGACTTGTCTTCTGTAACATTGACTTTAGGAAAGCGGGCATCGTAAACCTCTTGGGCTATTTCCCTATATTGGTCGGCGGCATTCTTTTCGTCTTTGAGCCAGGCTGACAGCATGGATTTATTCATTTTCGTAAAGCGCTGCTTAGCGTCTGCCATATCTTTTTGTTGTTGAACAGCATCTTCCAAAGTTTGCCCATTTATTTTTTTCAGTTTTTCTTCAACTCCTAAAATAAGATCACCGTACTTTTCCAAATCAGCGTCTATCTGCGCTACTGTTTCAACACTTTTATCAATGTAAGATGTATAGCCACCAAACATACCATTGCTTTGCAAAACAGTCTTCCCACCTTGAGCATGCTGCTTCTGCAAATCTTCATATATTCTCTTATAATCTTCTTTTTGCTTCTCTAATTCAGAAATAGCTTTCTTATTTTCGAACAGTAACAAAGCCTTCTGCTTCTTAAGGAACTCGTCTACCTTATCTCCGGAAAGAGCAATTGCATGACCATAGTCGTCAAAAGCAGACGCCGCCCCTGGAATTAAAGATGTTATTTGAGATATAATATTAGCCAACTCCTTTTGTTCTGCATTATTTAGATCTGTCTTTGAACGCAAATCCTCATAACGGAGCATCAATTGTGGTACAGTGGATTCCAACTTGACTAACTGATCCAAATGATTTTCATATACCTCTGTATGCGAAGTAAATAGTTTATCAATCGTAGAGAAGAAATCAATTCCCCTACGTAAAAGTCCCTTATAGAAAGGTTCCAGCTTTTTACCGATCCGGTTAAGAATAGAATCCACCGTATCACCAAAATTAGACTGCAAGCCCTCCAGCTCTTGCATTTGTACGGCCATGGAACCGGCCACACCTTCTAATTGTCCCAATGAAAGCAAGTAGTCCTTAATAGCCTGCTCTGAATTTTTCACCTCTGTAGTCACCCCACGAAAAGTGAACTTAGTAGTTTCACCACTTTTGGCTGCTTTTATGCCAAACTCTTTCAGCCGTTCGTTTTCACCGGTCATAGCGTCAAGAATAGCTTCAATTAACTGATCCACGCTTTTACCTTGAGATGCAGCAAGATCCCCCATGTTAGTGAGTTCGTCATTGGTAGGTTTGATACCACGATTAACAAGTTTGATATAAGCCTCAGTCCATTCTTTTAAAGAAGCAGGAGTATCGGCAGCCAATTGCTGTAACATCTTCATCGACCGGGCAGCCTTCTCTTGTGATTGAAAAGTATTACGTAGGACCGCTTCATATTTTGCAAACTCTTTACGAGTACTGTAAACTGCAGAATTCAGTTGAACAAGATATCCCACGAGTTTTACAGCAATAAAGCCCTTTATTGCCATTTTCCACTTAGAAAGCATAGATCCGGCCGAACCGAACTCCGAGCTAATATTTTTACCTTTATTTTTGAGATCATCCATGCGCCGTCGAACTGAACCAAGCTGATTGCTTAGTTCCGCATAAGCTTCCGGATTAGCGGCCTCAGACATATCTTCAAGTTCAGCGGTGAGTTCCTTAGCTATTTTCTTTAATTGACGCATTGACATAGCATTGACATCAATTTGCCGAGTGAGCCGACTAATTTTATCATTATTCTTAGAAATCTGTTCGGTGTAAGACTTAACTTCCTTCTTTAAACGACGATATTCATCAGTGTTCTTTTTCCCTTGAGCTTCAAGTTCAACCATCGTTTTCCGACGCTCCCGTTCTTCCTTTTTGAGTTCCTTTGTTTCTTGGGTTAACGCATGAATTTCTTTTTGAGCTGTCGACGAATCAGCTGATACAATATATTTTATTTCGTCTTCTGATAAATGTTTCTTAGCCATGGGAATTAACTGTTAGATGTTTCATATTGAAGTGCCTGCTCCAGTTCCTGGCGGATAGAGCTCCGGATCTCGTCATTGAAACCGTATCGGAGTTGCGGAAAAGTCTCGTGATAAAGAACTCCCCAGATAGCACGATTGTAGAGAGCCAGGTTACTGCGAATGTGACGAGAGATACGATCGGAACCACGACGATAATTAATATCAAGGAAACGAAGGTATGGGAAGATACGAATGAAAAACTCTTCCCTGGAATCGGACTCAGTAAAACTAAAAGGCCGTCGGCTGAGATGTGCTTTGAGCTGTCCGGATTGAGTTTTCAGGTTGGCCTGGACAACATTTTCCTGAATGGCGTAAATTTGGTTTATACCTTTGGAAATGGTGTCACGAATAAAACGTTTTCTGATTAAATCGTCAGTAATCATAGTGCGCTGAAGTTATTTTTCAGCGAATGTAGGAAGGGAATGCAAGGAAGGAAAGGACACAAAAAAGCCGGGAACTACCGACCGGCTAATCTTTTGTGTAACAGAACTCAAACGATGGTAGTTCCCAGGCTTCTTCTATTTATTACTACGTTCCTGAAGCATCCAGCGAAAATCGCATCCGGATGCCCCCGGACGGTTTTGGAACTTAAAGCCGGCAGCAGTCATTGCCTGGAAGAGTTGCTCCTTCGTAATATCGGCAGATGGATCCAGACGTTTGATAGCGGTATAAACTTCATCGGTAGAGAACCAATGGGTGGTATGACGAGCGTCTGGAGCAGGACGATAGGTTGCTTGCAATCCAGCAATATAGATGCTGATATTGGTGATTTTCTGTTCTTGATTATCCATGATTAATAGGTTTTTTAAAAGATGATATATGTTGTGCAAGATAACGAAGGTTACGTACAATACGGAGACAATCCTTATCTGAATCTAAAACGGCTGGAATATCTTCGGCGATGACGATATCTATAACCTCGTTAATTTGCTTCACTGTTTCATCAACATAGTTTTCTTGCTGAAGAAACTTAATGGTTTGAATGGCTTCGGGAGTTATAATTGCTCCATCAACATTAGTGTTCATGGTCAGCCTCCTTTTCTTTTTTAAGTGCACCCTGTAATAGAAATACCACTTCTTCAGATTCTTCACGATTGAACGCTACAATTTCGTTTCCATCAATTTTGATTAAAAATGATTCAGATTTACCATTGATCCGATAGGTTTCAATCTTATCGACAGCTAATTCCTTGCCTGAAGTCATGATTGACCTCCTTTCAGACTATCAAGTAAAATGGTCTCCTTAGAATTATCTTCTGAAAATGCGTATGTGCTTTTTACGACGCAATAATTGAGATTAAATACAGTATCAGGACATCCACACGACATTACCCTCGCAGAGATGCAACCGGAAATCTTACTGTTATCACCACTGAAAATGATTGGTTTAAGTTTAGGATGTTCAGCATTAATTTCATTTACCTTAGCTTCAATTTCCATTTTCAAGGCATCGAGAGAACATTCATCCAGGATAAGAACGTGTTCGAACCGCCGGATCCAGTCAACGAGTTTCTTCCAAGCCCGGTTTTTAGGTGAGATGGTGGAAAGACTGTTTGTAAAGTACATCATGACTGACCTCCTTTCTGCATGGAAATGGTTAAATACTGACCTCGAGCGAGGCGGATGGAGGTGGTACCGTCATTGGAACGGTTAACGAAAAACTCGCTACCTTCTTGAGATAGCATACCTGAAAGCTCACTTAAGAACGTTTGGAGTTTAGATACCGGAACTTTGCCGGATTGCTTTTTTGTTTTCATCCTTACTGATTGTTTAGCATTTTAGCTGAGAACCGCTCAACCATCGAGACGCAGAAACGGCTGCCATCTCCCGTGTCGCTAAACAATCAGTAAGATTACTCCAAGAGCAAAATTACAGGGGAAAGGCAGCCGCCAATATTTAAATCCGGGCATAAAAAAAGCCCATCGTTATTCGTTGAGCGTCTTACACCGCCCTTGGTGATTAATCATCACTGATTGTTTAGCACTGCAAATATGGAAAGAATATTTGAGAATACAAAAAGAAAAGCGGAGTTTTTTAAACCCCGCTCAAGAAATTCATTTTCCATCATATACATTAATAATATCTGCCAATTCTTTAGAGAAATTATATATATCATTTAACGAAGTGATTTCATGTTTAGTCTCTTTTTTATTTTCATCAAACGTAGAGATATATTTTTTTGAGATACCATTAAAATACATACGGCAAATAGGTTTTCGGTTGTTATCATCCAACAAGATAGCGAAGTACGTTTGTGCATCTCTATAAACGATCCTTGATATATCAACTAAAGGTCGCAGAATAGATTTAACTACTAAATAACTTTCTATTTCTTCTTCTGTAGTAACTATTTTGTCATCTTTGCTCTCCACCGTAGATGGCTCAGTCTCAGAATGCATTTCTTGCTGTTCTTGAGCTACCTCAGTTTTAAGAGCAGATTTTAAACGGTCGGATATAAGATCATTAATATAAGTACTTATTGACTTTTTTGTAAGCATAGTAAACTGTTCAAGCAGTTTAGACGTGATCATTCCATCATAAACCTGCTTTGCGAAGAATTTTACAAAATCAGCAGATGGATTCGCAAATTCATTCGCAATAATAGCTTTCAGTTCCCCAGTATACTTCAACTCACTGGCAGAACTTAATACATTTTCTACGTCAAAATAAGATTTGTGAAACTTCTTCAATTCTTCAATCTGAGCATCCTTTATGTCTGTTATATCAACCTCAAGGAAAGGTTTACTATCCATCTTATTAGGTTCTATTAAATCGGTATAAAAACGGTAGATTATACCATTTGTCAATAGTCCAAACTTTGCTTCTGAAACATTAAAGTATCGAATCAATTGATTATCATGCAAGCTAAGATCTTGTGCCCAATGC
This sequence comes from Bacteroides sp. HF-4919, assembly GCF_018860125.1. Lineage (NCBI taxonomy): Bacteria > Pseudomonadati > Bacteroidota > Bacteroidia > Bacteroidales > Bacteroidaceae > Bacteroides > Bacteroides sp. HF-4919. The sequence goes on along the minus strand of NZ_JAHKNF010000016.1, from coordinate 42,609 downwards.
TTACATTCAATCAGCAATATTGGCGTTCCATCCTTCATAACAGCATAATCAATCTTCTCACCTTTCTTCATCGCAATATCACAAGTCATTTCAGGAACGACTTCCAAAGGGTTAAACACATCGTAACCAAGTGCATTTATAAAAGGCATAATAAATGCATTTTTAGTAGCTTCTTCTGTTTGTATACTATCTTTGAGTTTTAAAACTCTATCAGATAGTTGCTTAATACTGTCTTTAAAATCCATAGTATGAGATAATTAAAAATCCTCTGCCAGCGTGCGCCCACTGGAAGTTACTCCAGAATCTGATTAAATGCAGATTACACGCTGGCAGAAGACCTAAACAAAACTTTTATTGGGCAATGCAATATGGGAATAATATCTGAAAAGGCAAAAAGAATATGACTATTTTTCCATATCATTCCAATTAGATAGTTCTTTTGCTTGATTATCCAAAGACTGAAACAATTCTTCGTCAATACTTTCTTTCACAAGTGTCCGGAAAGTCTTTAGATATTTTATATACTCCTTAGCCTTATACTTAGTTGGAATATCTTTTTTAATTATTGTCCCCCTAATCTGGCGTATTTGCTGATTTATGATATCAACAAAAGCAAGATTGTAACTCCGAGCATCAGAGGTTCTGATGTATTTTGACTTCAATTCTTCTGAGTGGTTTTTATCTAAATCTGCGTGCAAAACACGCAACCGATCCTTCATTTCCCTTGCAGCCTGAAGTAAGGTTCTTCTCCAATCCAATAATATTGTTATATCGGTTTGTTTGAGTACATCATCCGATGTTATATTTAAAATTTTGTTTTCAACCATATCATAAACAAGCAATTAGTAGTAAAGGTCGTCACTTCCTTTTTCATCTCTCACCCTTTCTTTGCGTTTTTTTTCCTTTTTAGATTGATCATCTTTAAAATCTCTACGAGTATATATACCAGAATCCATCTCAGTATCTCCACCGAGTTCCTTATTTAACAAGTAATGATAAACATTTTGTTTGGACACACTGGAATTCTCTGTTACCACGTATGCTTGCTCAAATCGCCACCCAAACTGAGACATATAATTGAGAGCATCAACCATAGAAACTAACTTTTCTCTATACACTACGTTCAGTTATCTTTCATCTACCCAATTAAGCTGATAATCTTTAGCAATCACAACAGAGCTCAATTTTACATTCTCATATTTATATTGTCTTAAACGTTGTTTTAGGGACTTTTTATTTTCTTCTGTACAACAACAGCCGAAAGCTATTTCAATTAATGAGGCTTTATTAAACTTAATAAGCCCCGCTTGAGTATGACTTTTAATAACCCTAATTTCTTGTTCAGATTCCCAACACTTGCCCTTCGTTGTGTATTGTTTTAGAATATGATCCTCGGCTGCTGAAAAGCGATAAGAAACACTTTTTTCTTGATAATCAACTGGATATACACTATGAAAGAATTTTACATCTTTCGTTATATCAAACTTGAGACATACCCCTCTATTATTATCAGAGTAATGAGCCCACATTGGTACGTTATCACCAGTTTTGGAAAAACAAGAAATAGCTATACTACGATCACACTTTCTAAAAAAATAATCTGATAACTTTTGCATTTCATCACTATCTGATCTTTTCTTATTTATCACTATTTCCTTCTGCGAGTCAGACAAGCTATGTAATTTAAAATAATCTATAATCCAATCATCTGGAAAATCATATTCAATATAAGCTTTACCATCAAAAGGGTCATTAAAATCCGTACTATTACTAAACTTAATTGAATCATTCGCTAATACTTGAAAAATAGAACGACAACTCATATATTTATACACGTATCGAGGTATAACTTCCTTTGCTATCTCATCCATAATAGCTTGCCTCCTCTTTTCTAAAATCACAGGTGTTTCCATCTTCCTACATCTTGATAATAAAACAATAATCGACTCCAAAGTTAAGCATTAATTCATCTTACAGTATAAAAACTACACTAAAAAGAATCACATACAAAAAAGGAGCTTCCAACTCGTGAAAGCTCCTTTGCTTTTGAAAGAAGATATTAGAATACCTTCTCCCACTGTCATCAAGGTCTCGCGATCGACCGAGAAGTATCGTTCAGCCTGGCTCCAAGTTCTGAAAGAGCCGAGGATAATGTGTTCAATTCATCGGAAGTAAATCCGACCGGCTTTCCATTCACCATATTGCCATTGATGCGTTGGTACAGCCACTGGCGCGTTTTTCCAAAATAATGTTTTGCAATGTAGGATATTGAAACAAAGTCCTGCACTTTCTCCAGTTCCTTCTTTACAGAAACGATTTTAATTACATCTTCAGCTTCGGCAATAGCTTGCTTTGCTCCAGCTTGGAAAGCTGCTGCAAAAGCCTTTTTATCTTCCGGAGACAAAGCACTGACGAAGGCTTTGAAACGCTTCTGATGATCAGCACGTTTTTCTGGTGTATCAGCAACCAGATAGTCCGCTTTCCATTTCTCTAATTCCTTTTGTACATCCATACGACCTAATATTTTAAAAGTGAAATGAAAGAGTAACCCCCTTTCGAGGGTTACCTTTCATTCAGCTTGTTTCTTGCATCAATTAAATCATCTAAGGTTTCATTGATACTTTCCTCAAGCTCCTCCTCTGTCGCAAATCCTTCTGCGAGGATTGCGTCAGAGTTGAGGGAAAAGAAGCTAAGATCTTTCTTTGCAGCTTCAATCCGAGCCTTTAGCTCTTCTTCATCAGTCATTTAAAGATCGCGATTCTTTCTGACACCACAAAGATAATAACCTTTTGGTTATTACACAAGTTTTCTGGAACTTTTTTTTAATCTATTTCTGAAATAAATCCAGCCTGAAGCAAATCGGATAAAAAGTGCTCGGAAGAATCAGCACGTACGGTGTTCCCAGACTGGTCATGGTATCGATCGGCAAAATGATACATATACTCCTGGTCGGTACACTCGGAGTCAAAACGGCTACTCTGACGGAGTTTGGTAACAAAATCGGTGGCGCAGGTGGCGGTAATTGTACCGCCGTCCTGCAATGTGTAGGTCTTATTCATTATCTGCTAAGTTTTTTTGTTCTAAGTTTGAAATACGTTTTTTGATCGCCGGTCAGGAAAGGCAAATTTGCCAAGGCCGTTCCGGTTGCGATATTGGTCTGCTGAGCAAAGGTAATCATGTTGGCGATAAAGCGTATCCAATTTTCCATTTTTATGAAATTTGTCGTACCTCCATGCTGGCGAAACTCAACCGTGCGGTGGCGTGAGTAGGACTCAAGGTTCAGTTTGTGGTAGCGGTCACCTCCGAAAGCGTTCTGTAAATCTCTAAGGCTGCCGGCATCCTGAATCCGCTGTTCTGTTATGGATTGTAGCCCTCTGCAATAGTGGTTATTGCGTCGAGATGGAGGCATAAAAGCGTCAATTATACGTTCAACTCTCCGGTAGGTAAGTATAAGGTTCTTCCAGGTGCTAAGGGTAAAGTTGGCAGCGTCCATATGGATGTGAAGCCCGCAGGAGTCGTTTACCTTTATCTCGCAATAGTCAAGCACCCAGCAAACTTTCTGTAGCTCCCGAAGGCCAGCCTCTCCCTCAAGTATCGGGCTTACAAGTTCAAAAGTATTCGATCCCGAAAGGCTGCCGTCTGTTACCAGTTTCCAATGATTGCGGGTATCGTGGTTGTATCCCTCGACTGCTACGCTTATGCCGGCTTCCCTAAGTTCTCGAGCGAGGCGTTCGCGGGTGCAGTTATAGGCTTCAATCTCAACTCCGAAGCGACGGTTGAAAGTATAATCAATCTCCGGAAGGTTATTTGGTACTACTTGGTTGCCAGGCTGGAAGGTTCCGGCTTCAATCATCCGCTTGTAGACGTTTTGAACAAAACCGTAGTTTCCGTTGGTTACCAGGTCGGCAACCTGGCGGCGAGTTAAGCCTAAAAGAAGCAATTGCTGTATCTTGCTTGTCTTCGTTATTCTTTGGTTAAGAATGTTGGTAATCTGCTCGTTCATAATGCTTTATCCTTTATTATTATACAGCTAAGATAACACTATAAGTGCGGACGTCGTAGCAATTACTCCTTTATTATCAAGCAGTTAGCTTTGTTTAGCTGAAGCTAAAAAAGGATAGAAAAAGGTCCAGAATGTATGGTTCCGGACCTTCAAAAAACAATTACCAGTTGAGTTGGTCCACAATATCTTGTGGTAAATAGTCATTTCCATATAAACAAGTGGCTATATAAACTCTATTGCCATCTTCACTTTGTGCCAATTCTTCACCGGCTTTCTTTTCTAATGGAAACTTGGGCTGATATGCAATATAAACTTCTGCTTCGGGATTCATTCCCTGTAATTCAATGATTAATTCTTCTACTGTCATAACGTTGTTTATTTTATTATTATACAGCTAAGATAACACTATAAGTACGGACATCGCAGCAGTTACTCCTTTATTATCAGCAAGTTAGATTTGTTTAGCTGAAGCTAAAAAAGGATACAGAAAGCCCCGAATCTCACGACTCAGGGCATTCCTTTTTCTCCATAACTAAATATGAAGAAACTCTTATTTGACAAATGTATCATTTATTTCCGATTTTCACGATCTCACTATACTTAATCTTCGATCGTGGATTGAAGTTCATTACTTCCTGACGGAAACCAACCACCTTCCAACGCCACCACAAAAATTTATGTTTATAAATAGCATGAACGATTTGTGTAATACTATCCCGGCTTTCAATCAGCATTAAACTGTCATTGATGCAGGCATCCACTCTCAGCCACTTATCCAAATAATGAAAACACCCAACTGTATCAATCTTGTATATAAGACTATCTTTGGTTTCTATCGTCGTATTAGCAATATACTCTACATCCTTTGGTCGCAGCTTTAGTTCTTTGATAAGTTTGGCATCTTCTGTCCGGTACTTTTTCAGTTCATCGACAGTCAATCGAAGACTGCCTACTGAAGCAACATTCAAACTATCACGCACTTTGTACTGCTTGACAGTGTCCATAAGCGTTTCCACATTCGCAAACTGTCGGTCACGTTCTGCTCGCAACTTCCGGTTCTGCTGAACCAAGGCACCAACTCCTCCAAACAGTACAATAAATACTATTGCAATAATCAGGTACTTTTTCATGATGTACCACTTTTCAAATACTCCATAATCCCGTCAATATGAATTTGTGCTACCGTCTTCTTACCGACTGAAGACAAAAGATACTCTACATCCTCTTTGTTGTCTTGGAAGAAGTTCTCTGTCAGCACTGCCGGACAATTAGTGTCTCGGCACATGGCAAGGTTCTGTGCCCAGTACATAAGATTTGGTGTCTGTCTACGAATGGCAACTCCTTGAGATGATGCTGCATTGCCTAAGCATGTAGCCAGACGCTTACTGTTTTCCGAAGCATTATTACTCACAAAAACACTCCAACCCTTTGCTCCCATCCAAGCAGCACCACTGCCGGCAGCATTGCAATGAATAGAAACAAGAATCGCCTTCTTACCTGTCTCTTTATAGATTTCATTAGCTCGCCGACATCGTTCAGACAAAGAAACATCTATATTCTCCCTAACAATGCGGTCTACATCAACTCCCAACCTGCGCAATCCCATTGCTACCATATCGGCAATCTCTCTTGTGTATGCCCATTCCATCAGTTGTTTATCCGGTGAGCACTTGCCCGGCGTATTCTCGCCGTGGCCATTATCAATCAATACTTTCATTTCTGTTCCTCCTTATTTAATAATTTATTCTGCAAGTGATTAAACTTTCCATTTATATATATGCCGACACCAAAGATAGACCCAGCATAAATCAGACATTGCGCAAATATCCATAGAACACTGTCGTGTATTTCCCCTACCGGATCGGCCAGAAAACCAGCAATTGCTAATCCTGTACCGACCATCAGCATACCCACTGCACTAAATAGTTGTAGATTTTCTTTTGATTCCTTTTTCATCATTCATTGAATTATATACCAAATTTATATCTAAAATGACATTACCGAAAGGACGTAACTCTTCCTTTGACATTGAACAGATCGGAACCATCTGCTTCAAACATCATAGTCCATCCGATAGACTTTAGCTCTTTGGCCACGAACGGGATGATATCAAGGATCTTTATGTTCGATCGATTTAGCCAGGATATCTTCCCACTTTCTGCATCAAACAGAAGATGGGCACGCAGAGTGTTCAGGTATTCAAGGCAAGTGTCTGAAGCAATGGCTTCCTCGACAAGATCCGAGGAGTCTGATAGTTTCATTGCGATTGTGGCCGCCAGCTTCTGGGTATCTTCTATTGAGTTCCTGTTGTCACTCCTGGAAGAAAACTCACCATAATCAATAAAGAGATAAGTACCCACCAGAGTATCAATGCGGGCTTTAACCGACTCAAAAGACTGTCCAAAAACATACGACTGAATTGTAGGGATCAGCGGATCCGGCATAGCTAAAATGGTTTCTTGCAATTCGGCATATTGCGCATGTGAACTACTACCATTGTTAAAGATGGAAAGCACGCCCTCTCTTGAGGGATACTTTGCGAAGTAAGAGAATAAATCAAGTATCATAATATTTGGTTAATGATATGGAGTGGTAAGCCTGTTTCCTTCTCAATGTCCATCTTTTCCATTTTCATTGCACTCATGCTCCGAACGGTTTCAATGATCTTCTTCCGGAGGATAGTCAGGTACTTGATGACGTTCATCTGCTCGATGGCTGTAATGTCACCAAGTCCATCATTGCTTAGATTATACAGTGACTCCAAAGCACCGGTACTGATAGCACTACATTTGCCCTCTTTAGCAGCAGTCAGTAACCGAAAGTCTGTTTGAGTAAACAGGTAGTTGTTGAAAGCCTGGAAATTGAAGGCAATGGCCTGTAATTCGTCCTCTGGAAGTTTTGCGAATACTGTAGCCAACCGGTGAGCTCCTTCTGAAGTGTATGTACCTGGATAATACAGGATCGCTGCTAATAATGGAAGCATGTCTACAGACTTACCTATCAGGGCACGGGCCTCGATGTATTGCAATGCCGTTAACGAGCAGGTCAGGACATTGAAATTGGTATCGATGGAATATGCTGAATAAATATCGTCATCAATAACCACTGCCGGAACCAGCTGCTTGCAAAAGCAACAATCAAAGGCAAATTTATAGTCCAAGCGTGAGAGATAGCGTGCGATGGGGAGACAAGTTAGTCTTTCCGGAGGAGTCTTTTTGCAAAGTTTTCTGGTTTCAGGATCCATTTCGCTTAAAGCCATATCGTTGTCCGGATACATAATGACGAATGGAAAGGTAACCTGTTCTGCCAGGAAAGCCAGGTTCTGGAATGATTCTTCTCCCCGGATCTTCTTTGGCTTCCACCCCATAACATTACACACGTAGTTTACTCTCACCATGGCCGGTGAAAGTTCTCCCTTCACCATGCGATTAAAGTCACGGATCAGACTAATGAATAAATAACTATTTAGTTGGTCCCAGGAATTGGGAATATAATACGTATTCCCATGGACCATAAACTCTATTTTGTCTTTCATGGCATCATTATGATTTTGTCGTCCGGAGTATTAAATGATGTTTCTGTATCTACTATACCGGAATCGTTGTTAGACAACATAAGATCGATGTTCTTGAGTAGTGATTGAGCTTCGCCAGTTAGCTGTTCAGCAAGTGCCAACATACGTTCCTGTTCATCCTTTCCGGATCGAGTGGTTTTAGAGTCATCGAAGAGATTACGAATGGTAGATGGAAACTCAAGAATATCCAATCGACGCAAGGCAAGAGCAATCGTACTTTTTGCAAGAGCATGCAGTAGTAAATCCTTCATCTCCTGATTATCAACGACACGTTCAAAGTAACTGGTCATTCCTTCATCCAACACTTCTTTCTGAAGTGGAATAATCCGGAAGAAAAAGAGATAAGAAAGGTCAATCGAATATAGGAAATCAAAGTCCTCTGCAGTCTGAATCCGAAGAGAAGAAAGTAACTTGCAATAACGGGAATTCTTCCATTCTTCCAGACTTTCCTCCTTATCGAGCAACTGAATCAGAGTATCCATGCCACTGAAGTAGTTCTCAATATAGGATCGACGCATGGCTTCCATCTCATACTTGTAGATGTCAACATCGGATTTTCGTTGTTTGACAACATCAAACACTAACTGTTTGGCAAGTGTTAAGTTGGCCATTGCAGTCAGCAAAGCATCATGTATTTCTCCATCCCTCTTGAGAACTATGTCATAGACTTCTTTAGAAAGTATAATGCATATCTGCTTCCGGGCAGAAGATGCCGAACTATTGAGGTCTTTAAACTCAATGTTTGTCTCTGAATAGGGTGCATAATGGCGGAACTCAGTCAGGTTTTTAAATAGTTCTTCTAAAATGATCATGATTCTTGCTGATTTAATCGTTCGTTTGGTTTAACATCTTCTTGACGGCTTGGAATTTCCCGGTAAAATCCAAGCCTATAACCTTGCTTATACAGTGCCGGGAAGTTGATTTGAATAGCCCAGTTAAAAGGCTCACAGCAGATTTCTTCGTCTGGAGTGAGAGACATCAGGTAGATTAGATAGTTGTAGTACGCATCGGATCCGGACTTGGATATCACGCCATCTTTTCCAACACTGGAGATAGAGGAGTCGAGTCCGACACTTGATAACAACACTTCATCAGCACGCTTATCATAAGAAATCAACGACTCAATATACTCTTTGTATTTCAGGTCGACAGTTTCGATTCTCCAGCGTTCTTCTTCATTACTACTGCTTTTAAAACTGATTGTTGCATAAGCCTTTCCCTGGTTATCGGCTCCGGAGAGATATTGTGAAATCTTGCGGAGCTCGGACTGGATATACTTGATCAGTGTAGACTCTTTGAATTCGGTACCTATATCGATACCATTAAACACATATAGCTTCACTCCGTCTTTATCCCGTTTCTTGTTCTCATCGCAAAGCTTCTGTATCTGAGTGCGCTTGGCGTTTATCCAGGCATTAGGGATGATGATGTGTATTTTGGCTGCCAGGCTATTACGTAAGAAGGAGTTAATATACCGCGCTGTCGCATTAGAACCTCTGATATATTCCTTAGTGCCTTCATGCGTTTCATTTACACCATAGAACTCATCGACTGACTTCTCCCGGTGATGCGAGATGGCAGCATACTTATAATTGGCAACTTCTGCCAGGTTAAATTTGGGGTAAATCTTGAAGTTGGATATCCCATAGTTCCAACGTCCAACAGCGATAAAGCGGAAATCACGATAGTACACCAGATCGGTAGCGACATCCTTTTTTGTCGTGGCCAGCCTACAATTTCTATTCTCCATTGTCTCAATACCGGCAACAGGCAGTGCCCCTAAATTTCGGCCTACGGAGAATCGCCATTTCACAAAGTAGTCACGAAAATAATAGAAGTCTTTAATAAGAGCTTTAGCCACCTCCTTATAATCGCTTTCAAGTCCACGGTCCTTCCAACTATCCAACCAATTCATGATCTCCGGGCACTCAACCCATTCACGCTTAAACTTGCCATCGGCAAACACAGTCTGGTACACTGCCGGTCCCTTTCCGTACAGCATATTGGCCTGTTTAGTGATAAGCCGAGGTAGCAGACGATTCTTCTTGAGATCAGCTGCCACCTCCTCACACTTCATGTTGTTATAGCCACGGCTACACACTTGATAGCCATTAATAGATTGCCACTGCATATCCGGTAATGGATTATAGTCTCCTACAGAGAAACCCGGATCATCCATACCGGTTCGGGGGTTGTCCCCAACCTGAAATGATATCACATTACTTTCATCGATGTAGCAACCATAGTCACCTAACATCTTTACATCACTCATAACCAGTCGATTTTATGTAGTTTAAAATTGTCCTGTGGAAAGCCCATATATCGAATCAGGATCCTGTAACACATCTTTGGCTCTCCATCACCATCAGTGAAGAGGAATAGATTCTCTCCATCGATACTAAACCTTTCATGTGGTAACTGAGTCCGAAACTTACATCCCTCTCGAATCACCAGTTTGGCCGATGCTTCACCCTTCTGCCTCGAGTAAGGGAAGAAAGCAATCGTAAAGCACCCATCAGGCAACTTCGATATCTCTTTTGCCCATTGCAGTGCATGCGGTCCTGTCATTGTCGTTTCCATGCTCGAAAATACCTGTTTCTGAACCTCCCAGAAAGGACCGGCGGGATGACACCCTCATATTTCCAGCCAAAGACCGAAGGCTGCACCTCATATCGAATTATCAGCGGGGCGTGGAGATAGGGAGCTGACGAAAAAAAAGAAATAAACTTTTGAAACGTGATAAGATTAATTTTCAATAAGTTAGTATCTTTTTCAATGTCAAACAGAACAATTTTTATAGATAATACAAAGTTTTTCATGTGTACCGAACTTATTATATAGAGAAATTATCAGGTAAATCAGTCGGAATTGAAGATAATTCAGCCTGAACACGGTCGCCGTAACGTCCAAACAGCAAGTAAATAAGCGCACTTGGTATCTGCGTTGTGAGGCCCGCTTGAAGTTTAAGCGGTACTTTTACCTCAGAAGTTTTATCCAACTCAATACGGCCATCTGTTTTTTTGAGCGGCGACAGCATGATGGCACTACAAAGGTTCTTGCATTCGTTTTCGTCAATAAGGATGCGGGGCAATACGTTACTGCGATTGCCAAAGATAAGAAGCAAGAGCTTGAACTGTTGCCAGTGATAAACAGTTGCCTGACCTTCGTTCATCAGCTCGACAGTAAAGCCGTAAGACTCCAGCTCTCGCTTGAGAATGCGGGAGTCGGTGGTTATCTTTTCCAGGTCTTCTTTCTTCTTGTTGCCGGCACGGTCAGGATAGAGAATGATGTGTTTATTGACAGCATCCTGACCGAAGAACTCGTAGAACTGCCGGGCAAGTTCCGGCTGTTCGTCCGGATAGTAACAGAAGAACTCCTTCAGTATCCTGAGTTCCGAACCGTATTCCTTCTCCTGGCCAACGGTCAGGCTGGAGAAATGCCCGGGGTCATAACCGACGAGCAGCTCGTCACGCTTATTATAGTGCTTCAGGTAACGTGCCGTTAAGATGAAGTGATCCCGGAGATCAAGTTTCAGGATGGACTCGTAAATGTAACTATCGGCAAACTGATGTAAGTCCTTCCTGAAATTAGCAAAAAACTTGTTTACAACTTCCTTGTGGCGAATAGCACAAATGGAAGTCAGAAACTCGTCAATATCAAGGGTTTCAATCTGAGTCTTGAAGAATTTAGGCCCTAATATATCTTTGTTACAGAATGAACTGGCCCGCACGTACAAGGTAGCGTTACGACGCATATCGGCAAGACGAGATTTCCAGAGTGCGAGTGTACGTTCTACTTTTTGAAGCTCGAGGCGGATGGCTTCAAGAATAACCGGATTAGTAGTTTGTTTTTGTTGAGCAAACAGCTTGTAACGCTTGTACATAGCTGCATTAACGTGAAGGGAAACTGTAGCTATTTCCTCAAGAAGTGCTTGGTCGATATTGTTTTCATACTCTTCGAACCAGTCATCTTCGCCAAGATCCACACGAGCTGTATCGGAAACACCGGTTACACCCTGATAGTATTGCGACATACGAATCTCAGCAGAGGATCCACGAAGTGACGGAAAGAGTCGAGTCTTCAGTTTCTCACCTTTGTTGTGCTTCATCTCTTCAATAAAGGCATGTACACCTGAACGACCGGCAACAGACTCCGGCTGGTCGGAACTCACCATCTGCAAATGATGACCATCGCGAAACAGGATGCTGTGTTTCGGGTACGCAATGGGATAGCGTGGATGACGGAAGTGAGAAGGTATCTTAGCCTCTCCAACAACATAGTCTATCCCGTACTCCAACATCGGACGAACACGTCCGGCAACAGTTACCGGCCGAGAAAAATATGCCTGAATATTAGGCCAGACGTTTGTCATCAGGGCAATATATGTTTTGTGCACCAGGAAAGAAAGTTCTCCGGGCATGTCATTGGCAACTCGGATAATACGCGGTCCCATAACTCCTTCAGTCTTGCCGACTGCACGGGCACCTTCAACAAATATATTGTTAGGATCCAACACATTCACCTGAATCTGCATGGAGTTCATGTAGTAACGTTCGAACTCAGCTGTAGCATCGAAGGTATTATCGCCACAAGAAAGGCTGTCCCGGGATTGAGAATAAAGTTCTATCGACATAGTTATTCTTCATTGACTTCAGTAAACTCAGCCTCCTGGATATCAGCATCACGCAGGAGACGTTTTTTCTCTTCCTTCTCGATCGGAAGTTTATTAATCAGATTCAAATAGAATCCTTCGTTATGTTTTGATGCAATTTCTTTAAGAGACTTCTTAGAATATCCAAGTTCTTCAGGAGTGATCTCTGGGGAAATAAGAAAGACAACACCAAGATCACGATCGGCTTCAGCAATCTCCGATGCCCGGCGACGACACTCGGCGGCAGCATCGTAACACTGTTTCTGAGTTTTGTAGTCACCACGGACAGCGGAGAGTTTAGCCAGGTCTTCGTATTTATCCGCATAGTTTGACTCCCATACTTTTATAGATACATTATTATCAATCGAAAAGTAGTTGATGGCAGCATATATACGTGCTTTACAGGTACGTTCATCAAGATTAAGATGCTGTAAGGCATTAATACGCTGCTTTAGTAATTTAGCAGCACGGGTAATGTTCCGTTCGTATTCGTATATTTCAGCAGCCCACTGCAGCTGCTTGAGGAAGAGTTGCACATCAGCCGGTATGCCATCGCTCTTCCCGGAAACCAGGAAAGCAGATATCATGTCCGGATGTATCTTATCAAGTATATCAAGTTGTGTCATACGCCGAATAAATTATTTCGAAGTTCAAGTTCTATACGTTCATTTTTGCGAGTTTCCAAAGCAGTGATAGCATCAATCTCGCCAGCTTCAGCACGTTTTGCCAATTCTGCATCAATATTATACTCACCCAAAGCACGCCCATTGCTGTAGGCATCGTTGTAAACATCACCAGGAAGACCGATACGAATTGTAAGAGCAATTTTCTCTTTACCCCGTAAGCCAAGGAGGTTACAGATACGTTCTGCTGAGTAACCAAGTGCGCCAAATGTGCGCACTTGAGATACATATTCATCACCAATTAAAATGGCTTTATCCACATCGGAGGTTGGTGTCAGTTCTGATTTCATACGATAATTTTTGAAGTTTCCTCAGATGTAAGAAGTTCCCCAGAACGAATTACCCGGACGGGCTGTTCCGGGAACATAGACCGGTACCGATGAACTGTGCCTGAAACATAGCGAGGATCTATTTCCATAGCATGACATATACGGTCAGTCTGTTGGCAAGCCATCAGAGTAGAACCGGATCCGGAGAAGAAATCTGCAACTATCTGACTGGATGCACTGGAATTACAGATGGGATAAGCCATCAAAGCAATGGGTTTCATTGTCGGATGGATGGCATTGCGTTGGGGTTTATCGAAGTTCCAAACAGTGGTCTGCTTACGATCGGAGTTCCAGTAGTGAGCGGCACCAGGTTTCCATCCATAGAGGCACGGTTCATGCTGCCATTGATAGTCCTGCCGTCCCATAACCATGGAGTTCTTTACCCAAACGCAACATTGGGCTATTTTGAACCCTGCTTTCCGAAGAGAGGCCCGGAAGTTCTCACCTTCGCTGTCTGCATGAAAAATATAATAGGATCCGCCAGGCTTCAATATAGAAAACATAACTGCGAACACTTGCTTCAGGAATGTAGCAAACAAATCGTTCTCCATGGAATCGTTTTGGATAGTCAGTTCCTCCTCAGTCCCACCCTGATAAGCAACATTGTAAGGTGGATCGGTGACAAGCAAGTCAGCATGCTGTCCGTCCATCAACGCAGTGACATCCGATTTTGAACGGCAATCACCACACATTAAACGGTTCTTACCAAGTAACCAGATATCTCCTGGTTGCGCAAAAATGGAGTTGGCATCGTCTTCTGTAGGAACTGTGAAATCAATGGCATCTTCCTGAATATCGGTTGATTCATGCTCTGATCCGAATAACGGAGCTGCATTTTGACTGAAGTCGATGGCTTTCACTTCATAACCAAGATTGAACCGGGAAAGAGTATCGGTATCGATGTTGTACTTTTTAAAGAGTAAAGTGTCCGGGTTCTTAGTGGCGAACTCAGAGTTGTAGGCAGCTATTTCCTCGACTGCTTCTTTTTTATCCGCTGCGAAGATTGGTTCATACGGAATCTCCGGAATAGTAAAACCAGATTTACGCAGAGCAAGCAGAGCTTTCCTCCGTTGATGGGCATCGATAATCCAGAGTTTTCCATCAGGATCCTTCCAGGCTTTAAATGCATACTTGAAGCCACGAGTGATGATTAGCATCTGCAGCTTCGATAACTTGTCAGGATCCGACTTCTTGAAGTCTTCCTGAAGCTCTAAGAATGAATCCAGCGGGGCAGTCGGAAGACCACCCAAATTAAATACTTCTATTAGCTTTTCCATGATTAATCTTTATTTGTTGTTGATTCGAGAATTGCTTTGAAAAGGGCTTCCCGCTCTCGATGACGGCGAAGGTTTTCTTTGTCCTGAGCACGCCGACTTTCACGGTCGGCACGCTTCAGGTAGGATTCGTATCTACGGATGTTATCAAGTACATTCTTGTGATATCGCAGGAATTCCTGCGGGTTCTTCCGAAGGAGTTCCTCCAGTTGTGCTCTCTCGGACTGGCGGATGATTAACGGATGTTTGTACCTAAACTTCCCAGTGTCGTTGAACGACTGCAGCTCTTCGAACGCCAGCAGATTCCGAATGCGGAGCTCTGCCATATCAGTGACAGCTCTTTCAGTCGGGTTCTTGTCCAGCTGCTCGTCGAGCTGCTTCATTTGTTTCCAACTTACGATTCGGTCGTTGTAGAGGATCGTGGCCGTTTGGACTTGCGGGTCCGAGAGGTTGTCCCAGTCGATTTTGGGGTACTCTTCGTGCTTTTGGACTTTACCATCTTTAGTGTAGTAACGGCTTTTTTTTTCTCCTCTTCAAGAGCAGCTTCAGCACTTTCTGCTCGTTCTTCAGCTTCCTCAGCACGAAGTTCCGCTTCTTCGGCACGTTCTTCAGCTTCTTCTGTACGAAGTTCCGCATCCTCAGCACGCTCTTCGGCTTCTTGAACACGCTCTTTAACTTCTTCTGTATGAAGTTCCGCTTCCTCAGTACGCTCTTCGGCTTCTTCTACTTGATTAGTTACCTCAGACACCTTATCAGGTTGTTCCGGATTAGGGTCTGGAGTTTGCTCAACAGTACGCCGATTATTGCGGATTTCATCACGTTCTGCAACATCCAACAACGCATATAGGATGTCATCAGCATATCGCTTCGGATTACGTGAAAACATACTCAATGTTGATAGTTCGGGTTGCTTCTTACGCAGGAGCTCAAGATCCTGCTCTGCAGCATCCGGATTACGAAGTTCCGTATAATGTTTTTGTTTTTCTTTGAAAGAATACATATAGGTTGAGTTTATGGGCGGATCGCTCCGCCCAGGTAAGTATTAAGCTGTCTGGATCCGGCTACCGGGAACCTCGACAAGAGTAGTAGTGTCCATGACCCGGAACGTAATCTGAGAGCCGGCACGGGCAGTCCATGTTGCACCATCCTCGAGGACGAATGCAGCACCATCGGCAATAGTGGCCGCTTTATCGGTACCAGTTCCCTCAAGCGTTATATACCGGCCTTTATCGTTGGCAGTCACTCCAGAAATAGCATTGATAGCATAAGTTGCTGCTGATCCGTTCGGTATTTCATAACGGTTGCTCTCCGGTTTGATAGCAAGTGTCGTAGCATCAACTGTATGATTAGTTGCTGGGGCACGAACGATATCACCGACATATTTACAATACTGATCGATAGATGTACGTTTGAAAGTAAAGGTTACATAGCGACCATCCTTGTCATTCTTCGCTTCGAAAGATTGCAGAATCATCGGACGATCATATTCACCGATAATGTACCACTGGTCCTCACCTACTTCCTTAAACAAGATGACAAACTTACTCCCGGCGTGCTGCTCTATAAAATCTAATAGCTGGTCGCGCATACCACCCATAATTATTGCGAAGCTATTTTCCCCAGAGGTAGTGATATCCCCTTTCTCACCAGTTGCGGTGTAAGTGGGAATATCGTGGGCTTCAAAGTATTGCATGTATTGTCCTGCTTTCATCGGAATAGTACTTACCTCCCTATTGGCATTTTTTTTGGGAAAGCGCACATTATCATTTATCTGAGAGAGTTCTATCAAGTAGACTTTATAGGCAATGTTAGAGCCATGTGTTTGACGATCGGATACGTCATTAACGTTACCAATTAACATCATTGAGGCAAATGTCGTACCACCTAAACCAGGCATACAGATATGTGCGGATGCTGCCGGATCCAAGAAGAGCCATGCAACGAATGCAATAGCGAATAGTACCATTAGCGAGAGAAAGAAGCGGGTTTGCAACTTGCGGGCAGCCCGGTATCCTTTCATTGGATTTGAAATTTTTCTTGCTTTCATATTTTTGAATTAAATGTGATTTAAAAAAGAAAGGGCGGGCATTACACCCGCCCCAACCAAAACTAACTAACCTATTGAAACACAGAAATGAAAAAGTATTATCTTACTCCAGGAAGATTGGGCTGAAGGTCTGCATTAACCTTACGTACACCTCCGACACAACGTTCAAGTTCCCGGAAGTTACCATCTTTATTCAGTACCACCATAATGTAATCCCCCACTGCTGTCGGTGTATATGCTTCCGAAATCTCAGCAAACTTGCCGGTTTTCGCAATGGTAGACGCATTGGTTATAGATCCACACTCAATAATGTATCCAACTCCGGCTTTAGCTCCAGTGATATCAGTAATCGCCGTGGCTTTAGAGTTCTCGACTGTTTCTTGCCAGAATCCTTTCGATGCAGTGATTGTAGTGGCATCAGCATCAACATTGACAGATGGCTTGTTCATGAATATCTGTTGCCATTCATAGTTGTTAGCAACCAGTTTTGCACGGGTATCGAATCGACGCCCAACGAATGCGGCAGCAAAGCCTTCTTTCCATGTAGACCAAGCCTTGACAAGCTCCATATCTTCCTTGACCTTGATAGATAACATTTCACCGGGAATATACTCAAGGCACTGAAGGTTTCCGGGAACATCCATCATCATGAAAGGCATCTGTCCAAGATAAGGCAGCCAGATAATGCGCTGACTCGTATCGGGAACCACATACAGATAGCTATTAGGACCTGTGAAATCGGTATCCTTACCATATTTGGCACGTACATTCTTAATCCACCAGGGTTGGTGTGTCTTATTCAGATAAAGAATGTGTTGATCCAGATCCATATCCTCGGTACATGATACAACAACATCGGCATGGAATTCCTGAACTGCATCCAACATATTAGCTTGAGTGTAGGAGCGATATGCTGCATCGTCATGCAACAGGATCTTGTTTTCATGATGATAACGGATCAAGGTATAAAGGAGACCTGTAGAAGAGTTCAGATAAGAACCGGCAATACCAGTTTCTGGTTTAACATAGATACCACGCATACGGCGTTTGTTTTGTTCAACCTGAGCTGTCTCCAAAGAATTCAATATACAGAACTCAATCATAGACCATTTGATAGGATCGGAACCTTCTTTATTGAGGTAAGCAATGTATTTACGTTCCAAGTCCTTCATCGGACCGAACTTCATCTTGATCATTGCATCGTCAACATGGCCCATCTCGTTTTCAAGTTTCATGTCACCCTTGAAGACTTCTCCCTGCTGATAAGCCTGAGAAACTTCAGTGAAGAATGCATTGAACACAAGGTCATGATCCTGAATTCCATAGCGAACCGGGAAGTACTGAGTCAGGTCACGTTTGCTTAACACCCGAGCAATCAACTGATCCTGACGCAAAACGACATGCTGGTTACCGACTCCGGCTGTATCAACACCTTCATAATTGGTAGAGAACTCACCCGCTGCGAGCTTCTTTACATCCAGCATGTGGTTTTGATGCAGATAGTTGTATCGTTTCCTCAATGAAACAGAGTAACTGACAACTTCTTTACGGAAAGAGCCACCTTCTTCGTTCTCTTCCGGATCTTCCATAGCTGCAGCTATACGAGGGTTAGCAGCAATCTTATTCCATCGGTTGTTCATCGAGAACATAGGGTGTTCTATGCCAAATAAGAACTTAGCGGTATTTCCCGGTCCATTAAACTGAAGATTGGAAGCTGTAGCAACTGATACCGGGATATCGGCTGCCGCCTGATTTTTCAAACCATCAACAATAGCCTTAACCAACCCTGCAGACTGAGCTACTGTTTCCGGAGATGCCGGAGCCACATTCTGAGGTTTGCCATTAGTGGGAGTGCCATTTTCGCCTTTCGGTTCCTGATCATCATCATGACTGTTAAGAGGAACGATAATAGAATCCAAAATGGCCTGAGCCTGATTCATCGCTTCCTGATCAAGCGGGTTCTGATGTGAAGCCTGGTCAGCAGCCATGTCATCCTGAAGGGTTACTTGAAATTCTTTTTGATAAGCATCGACAATAGCTTTCCAATCTTCATTGGTAAGTTCCTTGGATTTTGCCTTATCAACCAGATTTAATGCTTCAAGTACCTTCCTAAATTTTTCTTTTACATTCATACTGAATAGATATTATTAATTATATTAAATTGAGAGCACGCTGTTTCAAAGCTTCATTAGCGAGATATCCCTGAGCAAGTTCGTAAGCTGCAACCAGAGCTTGTGGAAATGTAGAGGTACCATCAATTAGACCATTCTCAATGGAGTGATTCGTATCAAATGTTTCTCCACGGAAGACCGGATCGTCTTCAGGACGATCGGTCAACGTCGAACGGCAAGATCTTACCTCTGAAATAAATTGCTCTGCGAGAGGATTAAGTACATCTTTACGATACTGTTCCGGATGACCATCAATCAGGTCCTCTACCTTTTTATTCTTGAGGTCGGATTGATCCGCTTTAACTCGAACGACTTTAAGGCCTAACTTTTCATAGTATCCCTGGAAATCAAGATACTCGAGCATGGTGCCGATACAGCCAATCTGATCGTTCCTGGTTAGAGCATGGATAGTTGTGCCATGACAGGCAATGTAATAGCCGGCAGAAGCACATACATTCTCAATAAAAACGAATACAGGCTTCTGAAGAGAGCGCATGGTTTCGGAAAGCCGGTCAAGATACCAGGCTTCTCCACCCGGAGTATTCACATGCAGGAAATGACAAGCAATGCCCGGATTGGACTCCGCAACAAGAAGATCCTGCTCAAACTGTTTAGTAGAAAAGTACCAACATGAAGTAGCAGTAACAAATCCCCAAACACGATGATATGCAATACTGCCTTCAGGAAGATCATCAGCATGAAAGTCATCGGTAACATTGATACCCTGCAATTCAGAATGGGCAGAAAGTTCCTGCTTCAATACATTCAGGACTTTTGTGGAGATCTCCTTATAAGTAGGTGGATCTTTCACGATGAACAGTGATCCTGGAACAGGACCATCATTAGATAATAGAGGGAAACAGTCCATCATCGCAGAGTTATAGCCCTCAGCGGTGATGAATAACTTACTTGAAAGAAGAGTTTGTCGAAGGAAAGTTCTGTTCATTACATATCTTTTCAGCGAAGATATGGTATGAACAGAAGGCTATGAAGGACGGTATTCAGCGAGAAAATGGGGATTGAAGCATTTTGCACTCGATTTTCAACTTGGCCGAATTAAGATATGGGCAGATGGAAACGATTGCCGGCAGATCATTATTACCCAACACAACTTTCCCATTGGAAGTATCAGTGAGCTGTACTGTCACTTTTCGTCCGGAAGCAAACTCCTGAAGGGTGTCTCTATCCGGTCTATCAATTACGATATCCGTACTACAATTAAATAGGCTGCCGGAAGATGAATTTTCGATGGTAGGAGCCAATGAAAATTCATCTGCAATGAACCGATAGTTCTCTTTACGCATTTTTATGCAAGGAGTAACTAAAATATTGATGGATAGTTCTTTCATATACATTTTATTAAATTGATAATCAACAAGTTCGCCACACAACGGACATTTTATCCCCTGTTTATGGACAAAACAGGTAGTTCGGTCGGTGATTTTTCAGGTGTTTTTTAACTTCTTTTTATACTCTCGCCGTTTTTCCCGTTTTTTAAGGTTCTCCCGCCATCTATAGAAGTTCTTTATAAGAGCATCTTCTGAAATGGAGTCAATGCTATAAGAACACAAGAATTTGTGAACAACATCGATGTTGTTATACTTATGCCCGTTCTGGTCATTCTCCAGAAGTGTTGAATGTAACTCCCAATTCAACATACGTCCCACTTCCTGTTCAATGATCCTGGCTGATCTGGGAGAAAGGAAGTTATAGACTTTAGGATCCTTTCCAATACGACGTTCAGGAAGCACAAAGGTCAGGTTACCAGTATCAACGGGAGACTGATTGCATTGTCTTTTTGCCATCAATGTCCAAACGATGTGATATAAGTCCGTATTATCTGGGATTTTTAAAGGTTCATCCGCACCATTGTTGTATTTTCCGCGCAAATACTCAGCTAAGTAAGGTTTGATTTGAATACTCGTTGTAATCATTGCTATGTTCTCTAAATATTATTTTGAAATAGTTTTTATTAGTTTTTACGTCCAACTGTCCAACCGTCCAACATAGGGGTTAAATCATAACTAAAGTTACTGATATTTATTTAGTTACGCAAATTTACCCAACTAAAGTTAGTGTTGGAGGACGTCCAACACGTCCAACAAACACCTATTTTGTTGGACGGAGCTAAATTTTCAACGTTGGACGGTTGAAAACAGTAAATCCAACACGTCCAACAGCGTCCTACAAAACAACAGATATGTAGGATATATATATACTTTAATAAAAACATATACTACTATCCTACAGGCTTTTATATTTTAAAATGTTTTTTCTTGTTGGACGGTTGGACGGTTGGACGCACTTTCTGAAAAGTTTTCTTTTCAAAACTCTCGCTCTTTTGTTCTCTCTTTTTTTATTCAGGGGGTCTGGGGGATTGAAGTGATATATCATAATAGTATGGTTTTAATAGGAATGGAAAATGTCCGTATATTTGGAATAAGAAAAAACAAAGAGGCCCACCGGATGAGGGCGGGCTTTATGGTTCTATGATTAGAAAAACTCTTATCCGACAAAGGTTACATTACAATTATGGAATATAAACTCCGGGTGACGTGCAAGCCAAGACTCGTAATTTCGCTGACGTTTAAGCTGGCGACATTCGGAAACATAGCGGTGGTACTCTTTACGCTTGTCAACCAGAAAAAGAATCAGAGATTCATAACTGGTAGCTCCCGCAGTTTCTATGCGACCAGAGATACTAAAGATTCCGGTAATGATATTACCTTTAACGTTCGGTTTGCGCAGATAGCGAATAGTACATCCGTGAAGATCGATACCATAAGCAGAAAGGTCAATGTAAGGATTCCCAATAAGGGCAATGGGTGAATTGCTACGCGTTTCGTAGGTGGACGTTCCGAAACTGTCGTTAGCAGCACAGCCGTGGAATTGGTTTGATTCGTTAAGCATAAACAAATAGTTGTTAAAATGAAAGTATCCGTGTCTTTCCCGCTGCTTAACACATTCAAACCAAATGCTGTGATTCCATTACAGTCCCACACGGAGGTACACGGATACCAAATATGATACACTAATAGTCTGGATACAAAGGTGCACAGTAAATAAAACCGACCACCCACATTGGGTTTGTTATACCCATTGATGGAATTAAATATGCGCTAATTCAATTAGCCCTTGTTTTCCCTCATTATTGTCAACATTGTGTCTGCAAACTTCAGTGCAAACTTTTTCAATGTTTCTACTGGTATTTCAGCTTCAAAAGTTGATTGCTCTCCGTAGAGGTCTTTAAATCGAAGATGAGTAATCTTTTTATTTGTTCCACGGTCTTTACTGATAGGAGTTACCCTTCCATGTGCAACAGAGTTTCTAATGTGCTTAACAACTTCATCAATCTTATATTGATCCTTCTCAATCTTCTCTATATGCTTCTTCTTAATACCCCAATTTTCATCCAAATCACTTTTCGGAACCTTGCCATACCAGACTTGCTGGGGCACCACAAGAAGTCCCATCAAACAATTCATACACAAAGTTACTTCATACTTTTCTTCTGGTACCTCAGAAAAATCAGTCTTGTCATACTGCTCTAAAATTAATTTAGTTCTTTCGATAAAATCGAATTCTCCCTGTAAATAATGGCTCATTATTAGTTATTTTATACCCGTTAGTGGAAACTAAATTAGTACATATTTAATTCCACCAATAGATTTGTTATATAATCACTGCAATTTTACTGATCATTTTCGTCTTATACAATATTTATCCGAATTATTTTACTCTTTAGTTACTTCTTTTATTTCTCCTATCATTTCCTCAGTAGAAAATATACTTTTGAAATTGTTGATTCTTTCTTTTTTGCGCAGTTCGAGTAATTTCTTTTGTTTTTGCTCTGCTTTTTTCAGCTCTTCTATTTCCTTTTGTATGGGGTGAGTGGTAAGAAACTGCTCCTTCTGAGAAATTTGAGTTTGAATTCGAGCTATCTCTTTAAGGTTCTTCTCGTCATCAAGGTATGAGCCGAAGAGAATGTTGTCAATGGTGGTATATACCCACAGTTCAAAATCCGGGTTGAGCCAGGCAGCAAACTTGATAGCCAGCACACGGTGCATAAATGTACCACTTTTCTGACTGGAACGATACAAATCAGACTGTGAAAAAACCTTTAAATAACCGGAATTCCGGTTATTTAAACATGCTTTAACAAATCGTTTCGTTGATTCGTTTTCCATGAAACCGTTAATACTTTTACCAAATATTTTCGCCATTTGGGTTGCATTTACCATCACATTCTTATCTTCAACTTCAAAACCTACAGTTTCTCCGTTATACTTAAATTCTTTCTTTTCCATAATTGTAATGTTCAAATAGTCTATATTAATTTACATCAGAAATCAAGTTCTTGTTTGCTTTCATCGTCAGGCTTTCGCTGAAGGTCGATGTCATACAGTTCACGGAAGATATCGTAATTGAGAGCAATACAACTGGAGTTTGTTGATTGCTTCTCCATCTTCCGGACCATGGTGTTATCTACAGAGGTACCGGCTGCTGGATCAAATGGCAAGTCCTCTTCAAAACCTCCCCTGGGTACTTCGACTACATCATACCAGTTGAACCGCCGGGCATGAATCAGACCGATGTAACTCGGATGCGAGCGAAGGTTCTGCTCGATAGTAGATTGTGTTGAATCCTCACTGTTGTAGGAGCTACGAGCAAACTGAGTGTAAACAGGACTGAGCCGTAAGAATAGAATACGTGTGCCGGCAGCGAAAGCAACCTCTTTCTTTTCGCCTCCCGGTAACTTGATCGTGACCCGGTCTGGAGTATCAATAGTGAAGTCGCGCCCTTCACGCACAGCCTTGCTGTCGATCATGACATCCATGGCCTTAAAGAAGGTGGCCAACTTATCGGTCTTGCTGATCAGTTCAACCTGGAACTTGATTTTGCTGCAAGCAATTTTGAAAAAGTCGTCGTAAGTGAAAGGTAACTTTAGCTCTGTATAATCTTCAACCAGCCGACAAGTGGCCAAGAAGAGTGATGCTGTTTTCATTAACCGATCAATTTCTCCGGCATTAATAAGTGCTTCCTTCAGTTCATCGTAACACTGTTGCTTGAGTGACCGGAAATTCTCCATTACTATTGGCCGTAGCTTCAGAATCTCAAAAAGTACATTCGACAATCCGATCTTGGCCGGATCCTCAATCTCCTTGAGTTCATTAAATAGTTGCACCTCCTCCGGAAGACGGTTCTTAGGTTTAGGAACCTCGCAGACAATAATACGGGACATCAGGGCATTGTCGTCGCGCTGGGGCGTTTCCTGGCCACAAATAATAACCGGTGCGTATATTTTCTCAACTTCGATTTCTTTGCCGACAGTGCCCTTCCTTTTTTGTCGGCCATCACCATCATAGACAGCTCCCTTCAGGTACTGGAACATGATATCCTGTATATCCTTATTGTTGTAT
This sequence comes from Bacteroides sp. HF-4919, assembly GCF_018860125.1. Taxonomy (NCBI): domain Bacteria; kingdom Pseudomonadati; phylum Bacteroidota; class Bacteroidia; order Bacteroidales; family Bacteroidaceae; genus Bacteroides; species Bacteroides sp. HF-4919. The sequence continues at coordinate 18,457 of NZ_JAHKNF010000016.1, read as the reverse complement.
TCGTCAAGTACGGCAGGAACATCCCGGAAGGAAGAGAGCAGGGAAGATAATGCCGGCAGCGTACCGGTATTCAAGTTGAAGATCGGTATCTTCGGAGAGATGAACAAGGATCGGATTGAGATAGCGATCTGAGTCTTTCCGGAGGACATGGGACCCATGAAGAAAGGAGCTGTGAATAGGCGATCAATGTTATGAATGTTACTACGGAAGGCGCACATGATGGCAAAGAGAACAGCCCATTTACCGTTATCATTGATTTTATAAACCTGGTCCATCAAGCTGGCCCATCGTTCGAAATTACATTGTTTTTCTGCAGGAATATCCTTATAGACCAATTGGGAAATAAGCTCGTATTTATCGGTTTGTCTACCTGATCCGGCGTAAATGGTAGAGAATGCCGGAAGATAATAGTTCTTGTTATTGTGAGTGACAACTCCGAGCTCGTTAACCGGATCGAAACGGGCCTGCTCGTCGACAACATGAAAGATACCATTGGAGAAGGCAAAAAACATATTATCCTCCCGGCGGGATGATCCATCGGTTTGCTGATTTCCATAGGTCAATATCTCTGAGCAGGTAACAAAGTGCCGGGACATGTACTCCTTGATCTTTGTCCAGTGTTTTTCTTCTCCGGACGTGAAGTTGACAGCTTCTAACTGGATCAGTTCTTCCTCGATGGTGGCTTTCTTAAGAAGTGACCTGGAGGGAACCTCAATATAAAGGGGATTCTTATAATACCGGCGGTTAATTTTCAAAACTCGTTTATTGGCATCTTTGTCGTCTGAGTATATGTGCAGAAGGGGAGTCATGAAAAAATCGGCAACTTGTAAATGTCCCCCCTTCTCTTGCCGGAACATGTAGCACACCGGTTCACCTTCTTTATTCAACTTCGGATAGAAACCACATTGACGGTACATCTCGGCATACTCAGGATTTTCATCGACATAACTCGGCTGGCATTCCGGATTGTATTCTTCATCTGCATCATCATCTGTACGCTGGGCAGCGATGGCCATGCGTGATTTCCGCTTGGCCAAGTAAGGTTTTAAAATTTCCGTAAGCGATCCCTTGTTCAAATCAAGGGAATCATAGAAGTATTTGAAATTAACCACCCGGACTGAATCATCCGCATAACTTATCAAGTCGGCACAACGTTCGATAAAAGGGGTTTTCTCTCCATAATAAGCAACTAAAAATTGGCCATACAAATACACATAGTATTTAACGAAAGTATAACTCTTATCCGTTGACTGTACTTCTCTTTTATACCCTTCATCATCTTCCTCTTCTTCCGGCTCTTGTTCGTTCGCAGGAACAGTAACTGTTATATTTGTTATGCCGGCACGATATAACATAGCCAGAGCAGAAAGATAGTCAGATTCATTGCCATCCTTGTTAACTGATAACCCCAAAAGGTTCGTCGTAAAAAAGGTACATTCACGACGGATTTCCTGAATATCCGTTGTCGACGGAACGCCATGTATTAAAATAACCGGAGAATCACCATATAAATTCAGAAACTCGGAGAAATCGGAGGTCAGAATACATGGTTGGCCTTCCTTACGCAGTTCTTTGATTAAATCGAGTCCATAAACGCCAGGCTTCAATTCCTCTTGTTTTGGAGCCTCCTTTATATTCCGGCGGATATCACGTATTTTACGCTCAAGAACCTCAGTATTCAATTCGAAGCGGGTGGCCAAGACATGTATATGACTTAGCCGTGAAGTTTCCGAGGAGATACAAGAGATAAGACCACATATTGTATTGAGAATCTCTTCCTGTTCGTTCGGATCCGGAGAAAGGTTCTGTTCCAGAAAAACATCAGCGAAATAAGTAGGAAAATCTGTTCTACGATTAAGTAACCATCTACCCGTATTTTCCTTTTCCTCTAATGCTATGTTATCCGGGTCCTTTCCATCAGGAAGACGAACACAATTTACTAAGAATCCGGCACGTAATAGTTGTTCGCAATTCTTCAAAGAGGCTTTGAGACCAGCCGGATCAGCATCGTATAATAGTGTAACAGATTGTGTGAAGCGACTGATCAGTCTTATCTGCTCCGGAGTTAAAGCAGTACCGGAACCGGCGATGGTATTCTCAACTCCAGCAGCATGCATCGACATTACATCGAATTGTCCCTCAACCAAGTAAGTGAAGTTCATTCTGGCAATAGAGCGTTTAGCTTGATAAAGTCCGAAGAGCTGTGTTCCTTTTTTGAAAACAGGAGTATCACCGGTATTCACATACTTTCCTGTATTTTCTTTCGGTGTGATAAAACGTCCGGAGAAACCTGTGATATTCCCATTCAAATCAATAAAGGGAAACATGATTCTATCCCGAAATACATCGTAGGTGTACTTCCGTTCATTCTCAGCCAGCACACCAACTTTCTTCAATATGGACTCCGAATAACCGGCTTGGATAAGTTCTTTATGTGCAAGATTCCCTTCAGGAGCATAGCCTATCTGAAAATTTTGAACCACTTTGTCTGTTAGCCTGTACCCACGTTGATCGAGATAATTCTGGGCCTCGGGAAGATGCTTTTGGAAGAAGACCCCAGCAGCCTGGAGAGCAATCCGCATGGCTTCTTTATCCTTAGCTCTTTGTACTTCTTCTTCTGTCAGTTCTCTGTTTTCTATTTGAATACCAGCTTTCCTGGCACACCATTCAACAGCTTCCGCGAATGAAAAATTTTCATGCTTCTCGATAAAAGCGATGACATCTCCTCCTTTGCCACAAGCAAAACATTTAAAAGTTTGTCTGGCCGGACTAACTTTCATCGAGGGATGTGTATCAGGATGGAAGGGACAGATTCCGACATAACCGGATCCCTCCTTCTTGAGAGAGACAAATTCACCGATGATATCAACTATATTTAGAGCTGACTTTACCCGGTCAATGGTCTGTTTATCAATCATAATTCATCATTATTAAATATATTCAACTGGCGCGCTTCGAAGGCTTCCTGGAGTGTAATCCCGAAATAATCACAGAGCGAGAGATATTCTTCATTTGTGATGGATTTACGCCCATAGTATAAATCCCAGAAACGCATCTGGTTGATACCGACTTCTTTATAAAATGGGCGATTGGGCATGAAGTTCTCCGGGTGTTTGAACTTCAGACTCAATATTTCTTGTACCAGGTTCCGTTTGACGACCTGGCGAATGACGATTTTGCGCCGATGCATGAATAGCTGGACCGCCAATTCGGACCGGCCAACGAATGCAGCCATCTCAGATAAGGTGAGTTTTCCGGCATTATCCCGGATATATTTTTCCTCTTCAGGAGTCCATCTACCGTTATTCATCTTTTGGTTCTATTATAAATTCGACAATTATCTTCAGTAAGTTCATAATCCGGATGGCTATCGATGTAGGAACTGCAGATGCCAAGAAACGTTTCACGTCTATAAACTGGTACTGAACTTACAATATCGTAGTAATGGTTTAGCTGTAGCTTATCCAAGGCAGTAAAGACGCGCTGTTTATATTCATTAAAGCCATCTATGCCCATATTGAAAACTGCTACTTCAGCCCAATCTGGACTAAGCGTTATCCCAGGTTCTTGAATTCTTTCGCTTGTTTTTCCCATTGTAGTATTGTTGGAATTGGTAAGTCATAATTTCGCTGACGTACATTAGATCTCTGCGAAAAACAATGGCCCGTAGCGTCCCACCGTACTTTCTTATGATAAATTGCCGTTTTTCGCTGGCCATCGATTGTTACTTTCTTGGAAATAGGAACTGTACCGATAACTTTCCGCACCTCTCTCGATTTATCGGTATATTTAATTTCCTTAATTGTGTAGCCACATATTTTAATGGCTTCTTCAAATATTTTAGTTGGGTACATAAATTATCAGTTATTAATCAATCTGCATCATATTCTACATCAATTATTTCTTCGGACTGATAAGCCACTGGCAATGTCATATCTTTCCGTAACATCCGCCACATATAGGTAATAGCGGTTTCCTCATCATCGGCATATACTTCCCGTATTCCGGAGTATGAACCGTAATAATATCTTATAGTGTATTTATTCATTTCTATATCGTTATATTTTAATCACCAATAATCTGACGAATGCTGTATTTCTGCTTTCCTTTGAAATCTGAGAAATCAACTAAGGACTGTTTATGATAAAGAGCAAGGGCTACTTTCCGAAATCTTTCATAATTATTCCGATCGATAGGTTGGAGACCCCATTTCTTCATATCTTCAATTAATTCCTTACGAGTATGGGCAAAGTGTCCGTGGCAGCTGTCTCTACCAAAATCATGGTCAATAGTATGGACATGGTATTGATCACTTTTAGACAGAAAGATTCTCAACCTTTCCAGTCGAGTAAAACTCAATCTCTCAATCCCCTGCCTGGATGTTTCTTTTTCTTCCAGCCAGGCAACAATCTCAAGGTCGTAAAAACCTTGAGAATAATTTCTTTTGTAGAAATAATGTATTTTCATGTTTAAACTATTAAGAATTTAACTTTTCATATCTAAATCCGAAACACCATTTCATCATTCTGCGTTGCAGCCAATTCATGGGTTTAAAAACAGGGATAATTGATTTGGTGTATTCATGTACTAATTGAGCGACAGCCTTTGGTTGCTCAAAGAAAAAGGATGTCTGTTTTTCATTCATATTTATTTAGTTATTATCAATTTACCTCTATCTTATCAGCTGACTCTCCTTCTCTTTGTAAGGCACCAACTAAGACAGATGCTATTGTACAATAAAAGCCCTTATGCTCTTTAAGGTTATTAGGACTACCAGTTATATTGATATCTAAAGTTTCCTTCTTCAAGTCATTACAGAGATTGATTATTATTTTTTCCCCATCTTCATTTTCAATGGTTACTTTACATTTTTGATTTTGCTTTTCCATGATTAATAAGTTTTATGTTAGTAACTATTTATTTTGCTCTTCCTTCAAAAAAGCACGTCGTTTCTTCGATATAATTTTATGCCAGTCACGCCGTACATGCTGCATCCACTCTCCTGAGAGCTTTTGGTGATTTATACGATAGTTTACTTTTGTTTCCATGGCAAGTTATAGTCAGGTGGTTGTTTAGAATAGACCGGGAGTTTCCCGGTCTATAAGTGATATCTAAAATACAAAACCTAACTGGGGCTGTCCCAACGGCTGTCCTTTCAGCCGGCATCTTTAATTATTATATATAAATTAGCACTCCTCACGGAGCATTGTATTCTAAGCTAAGTCCTTTGATACGATACAATGAATCGTATCTTCATCATTACAGATCAATTCGTCTACACAGTGTGAGCATACAGTATGATCCGAATCAGCCCACCAACAATTTCCATAATTAGGATTATAACAAGGATCATTGTCCGTGCAACCGCAATATCGGCAAACACCTGATACAAACCGTGGACGGGATTTAATGATATCCTTCAGAGAAAGATATCTCCTCTGTTTATGCTTTTTATTCCTTCTCTTTTTCATTTCATATTGTTATGATGCCAGTAATTGACCATCTGTGAGACACTTTTTACACCGATCTTAAATTTTATGTTTTCCCGGTGTCGATTAACAGTAGGTATAGATATGGCAAGTTCTTTAGCGATCTCTTCCGTTTGCATATTATCCACAATCAGCCGGAAGACCATCATCTCACGATCAGTCAACTCTGTAGTAAGTTTAGGCTTGCATACTACTCCTTCATATAAGCATTCGCCCCGGAGAGGGCATTTGACTTCCTCAAATTCATAATTACCAGACGCATCGATATCGTAATTAAATTGATCGTACTCTCCAAAATTACACCGGATAAAACGATGCACAATCCGAAATTCATAATAGAGCTTATTCCGATCACTCTTTGAGTAAATTTCAAGAAGTTTATTGTAAGCATCAACGTACCTGTCGCGAATAAGGGAAAGAACATTATTTATAAGCTCACGTTCCGATTCCGTAAAGACACGTGCAGGTTTATTTTCTTCCTTGATCATAACCTCACCATCAGGTGTATTATAGAATTCAACGTTTCGGTATATCATAATATTATGCCTTTACTAATGATGGAACTTTGTGATCTGATATCAGTTTCTCAAAAAGGTTCCGTTCTAATGGTCTAAAAGAATCAGTACGCAACTTCATATAAAATGTCGTATATGCCATCCCTGTAGCATCCATGTACTCTTTCCGCAATGCAATTTTGTCTTCTTCAGATAAAGCATCATAATGGTCTTTAAGTACCATTTTTTGAGATTCCTCAGTTTTCTTCATGCCAATACAATTTTTAGTTCTATATTTATACTGCAAACATAAACAATAGTTTTATATAATACAAACTATAATATATAAAACTACCTATCGTTTGCATTATTTAGACTAATTATAAACTGAAGTTATGTTTGTAGGAGAGAGAATAAATAATCTTTTGGAAGAGAGAGGAATTACTAAGGTAAAATTATACACTACTTTAGGTATTAGTGCTCCAGGATTAGATAAAATGATTGCAGGAGCCAATGTAAGAGTAGGTAGCCTTGAGAAAATTGCTGATTTTTTTAAGGTATCAATGGATTACTTCTTTGATAGAGAGGTAGATAATACATCTATCAATATTGGACATCATGTTAAAGGTAATGGAAATAATGTATCTGGAGATATTGCCTTGAGTGAATGTCAGAAAGAACTATCTCACTTAAAACAACTGCTTGAAGAGAAAGAAAGAACTATTCAAATTCTTTTAAAACAATAATAAAAGAAAAATTGAAGTTCTAAAATGTTTTCTGAGGACAAATCTCGGACAAATAATAAGATTACTAACATAGTTATGAAGGAGTAAGTAACTGATTCTCAAAGTGCAGTCCATCTATTTTTTAAAACAGGAAAGTCAGGCCTCCGCAACTAAATAGAAGAGAAAGGCTGATAATTAATAAATTATCAGCCTTTCTTGATTTTATATCAGAACCAAAGGGATCATGGAGGATTCATACCTAAATTCTTAGGGATTACCGTTTTTATCATTAAGTACCAACTTTAAGACAGTCACCAATAGCTACATTATTCTTAGTACCATCCCCGGATCAGAACAATCTCCCTCAGAAGCATTCATGAGTCCTATTTGTCGGATTACATCCCCCGGTATTGTCAAACGATTCCCCTTAATTACAATTTTGGAAGTAATATCCACCGGAGTTTCTCCTGCCAAATCCTGTGCATATACCGTACGATTCTCCTTTTCTATTGAGGAAGGAAATACCATCGTCACCTCTTTGAAATACCCCAGTAAACCGACAGGCACATCCCAACGATCAATAGATACGGTCACTGCAACTTCTTCTGTTACATATTCACGCCCCAAATTACGCCCTATTGTAACAACAGCTACAGCACCATTGGGATAACGGGACGCCAGCACAAATGGACGAACTTCCAGAGGAGCCCCGGAAACTTTCGGCAATCCCATTCCCCGGGCGACCCGTGCCGGTGCTACAGCTATCACGTCCGTACCAACCTTACGTCCTTTATTCCAGGTTTCGTTCTCCCATAGCGTCCAATGATCAGTAAGCTTCACGCTATCAATAGCATAAGCTGTATTTCCTACTGAGAAAGGTACTGCTATCCGATGCCATCTGACTCCACGTACTACTTCATCCAAACGTCGCTTTATATCACGCCCGGTCGGTGGAAATACAAAATCCTGTGTCCCATCCGGCAAAGTTCCTGCAAACGAATGACGCATCACACCAATAGCACAACCCAGCCCCACTGCAATATAAGGTTCATCTTCACAGTTGATAATTCCTTTTGCCCCATTAACGGTCTTATAAGGTAATAGATCACAAATACGCTGAATAGTAATCGGCTGCGCCATAATGTTTTCTACATCATACGTCCGAAAGACATCGCTGAATTCAATAAACTCATTTCGCAAAGCATGTTCTATATATAAATGAGGAGCATATCGTTTGCCCATAGAAGTTAATCTTCTCCTCCATTCTCCATTCCTATCCTCTTTCCCCCAATCCACTTTCCAATAATCAAAACCTGCTTCATTAGCTACCTTTATCCGTCGTTTCCAATATTCTTCCTCAGGAATATCGGTATACTTTTCTGCCTTCTGGGCACAAATCCATCCACCAACACCTTTCCAGCCTTTGCCTTTGATTTTTAAGGATAGCTGCCTTAAACGTTCCACGTCATCTCCACCAAAAGACGGGAAGCGATCCGGACTAAGTTCTACAGTTCCTAAATAAGGATTTGGTGAATCATTAACGCCTTTCGGTATATCCCATGAATCGTCCATTACAAAATAAAGATCTTTCCGGATAGCAGGATAACAATCTACCCAATTCTGATAGGGTCCATCTCCAAATAAATAGTCTTCAGTCATGGCGGCTCTGGTTAGTTCAGTACTTTTATAGCTGACCACATAGCCTTGCAAATTCCACGTACAAAAGTAATCCGGAGCTTTAGATGGAGTATCGGGCACAAGGCTTTTTACTGCACATGGCTGACCTGCAACAGAAATACACATGCTACAAAAAAACAATATCAATAAGTTTTTATGTCGTGTCATATAGGATATTTTTTAGATTAACAAAAACAAATATTGCAAATATAATCATTCTTCTCATCTATCGGACAAGATCATTTCATTCGTTTCATTAAATCTCTCCAAAACGGCAAAATACTCCAATGCCTTACCACTCCAAAAACACGCCATTACTATCGCATTTAGCACCATAATAGTCTACTGCATAAATGGTAAGTATGTAACAGAAAGTATAGCTTTCCACTTCTGATAACAAAAAAAGATGCAACAATAAACTAAACAGTTCTTTTGCTACATCCTTTTCTTCCTGATATACAATCTATCCACTCAAACTTCTCAAAGCCCGAGAAGCAATGCCTTTTTTATTCGTCTTGAAGTACTAAACACCCTTTTTCCTTCATCGTCACATGCAGCACGGCATCCTCCTTCTTAGGAGTCCAAATCATCTTCTTGCATTCCCCTTTCTGGAGCTCATTACGATGATAAGTCTCACTACCTGTCAAGTGTTCAGTACCAATTGTACATTCATGGACACCCCAGTTTCTGACGCCATCCAGATCCAAATAAAGATAGGGAATTATCGATTGATGAGCATTAAATGTCACGCCATCACCATCAACATAGAGAGCGCGAATCTCACAAGAATCTAAACGTACTTCCCCACTTTGGATATGCGTAGCCAAAGAGTCTGTTTTTATCCCGTTTATATTCGTACGCAATCCACGAATGGTATTGGTCAGAAAAGCCAGATTAGCATCCGCTTCTATAGTAAGCTGTAATCCTTTAGCCTGCAACCCTGGAATAAGATATTTCTTTTTCTGTTCAGGAAGATCATAATTAGTCAAATCCAGGCAAATCACCAAAGTATCCGCATCCTGACTGATTTTCAGATATTCAGATTCCGGACTAAATAATCTTGTTTTCCCATCAGTAGATGGCACTACATTCACGCAAGCCTGTTCCAGCCACGCATGACGTGTATCACTTGCATAAACTTTTACGGCACGAACACCGGAAAACTCTGTTTGAAGCAACTTATCCGAAAAAGTGAGTATGTATGAGTCTCTATCAGACTTTTGGAAAGAAATATAAACGACACCTGCCATTAGTATCACGAGTACCGAAGCAAGTATGCCAATAAATATATATGTAGTACGTTTCATAAGATTCTATTTTTTTATTTTTGTTTCATCATAAAGTTACGATACATAACCAGCAGCTCTTCATCCGAAACTCCCAGTGTGTAGAGTTGACGAAATACGTGCTCAAGTTCATCCTTCAAGAAGGTCTCCCGGCGAAGTGAAAGAATCAGATCTTTGGCACCGGCAGAAACAAAATAACCGATACCTCGTTTATTGTAAATGATATTCTGCGACTGAAGATAGTCGAACGAGCGCATGGCCGTATTGGCATTTACCTCTACTATAGCTGCATACTCCCTTACGGAAGGAATACGTTCCTCCTCCTGATACTGCCCGAGAAGTATCTCATCACAGATTCGATCTGCTATTTGCAGATAAATGGCTTTACTCTCTTTAAAATTCATAAACGTAAGAGTTTGTTACATTCGATTAATAATCTCAGATTCCTTGAAACGGAAATACGAAAGTGTCCAATTGATCAGTGTAAAAAGTATTACTATTGCTGAAAGACAATCAAAAGCTGCTTCCTCACTAATATCCGGATTGAAATTTATGTGATCCGACCATATCAATTTAGCAAATCCGCCAACAATTAACACATAGGCAATAAAAACAATCATTCCTGCAGAAAATGTTTTGACAAAAGAATTCTTAGGCCAGACAGTACTCCCTAATACAAAACAAGACTGAAAGAAAAAATAGCCTGCTATCATCAATACAAACGTATAGGTATGCCTGAACACCGTATAATAACCTGTATTATCACCAAACAAATGAGACAGCGGAGTAACCGCAATCGCATCATTCTCCGGATAAGCTAACGAATACACCAATACCTTTGTATAATCCGCCAGCTTATAGGTAATCAGAAAAACGATTAAGAAAACAACCGTAAATACCAGCCAGCGGGAAAAGAATTTTTCAAACGAAGTGGCAGGAGTCATAAGTACAGAGAGCCGCCCTGTTTTCGATTTCATCCTTTCCATCGTAAACGAAGCACTCAGGCAACCAAACACCCAAAGCCCCCATATAAAAATCATCAGATTAAAACTCCAGGTTATATCGCTATCCTGACTGGCCCGATAACTCAAATATCCATTCCATATCATTATCACCGCCATGGCACCATACATCAACGCGACACGGAGCAGATTTGACTTCCAGTTCTCGATCATCTCTTTACGGCAGAGATTCATAAAACGTGTTTGGCTGAAAAAAGTATCTCTTATCATAATTCTGTTTGTTTAGTGTGGAACAATGCAGATATCCTTTCGGGAACTGCCAAGGTAGCGTTAAAAAGTAATTCAAGATTGATCTCCGAATCATCGCCCGATTCATTAGGCAGAAGCAAGAAATTACCTTGAATAGACGGAGCGGAATATAAAGAAGATTGAAGCAATGTCCGGTCGTCACTCTCAGTAAAAAGCAGTTTATCACAAATGCCCATTACAGATTCGTTCAGTAGCACCCGGCTATTGTCCATAATCAGCACATGGTCCAACACCTTATCAATGTCACGCACCTGATGTGTAGAAATCAAGATCGTTTTATCATCTGTCATACCCGAAGCTATAAACTTCCGGAACTGGCTCTTACCCGGAATGTCCAGTCCATTGGTCGGCTCATCCATCAATAGTAAAGACGTATTTGTAGCAAGCGCAAAGCTCATGAACACTTTCTTCTTCTGCCCCATAGAGAGCGCCCCCAGATCAATATTGATATCCATCTCAAAATAGTGCAGATATTTCACCATATCCTCTTTACTAAAACGAGGGTAAAACGGACTGTTTAACTCTACATAGCTAATTAGCGAAACAGGGGGAAGGTCAAACTCTTCAGGAACCAGGAACATATCCTGCAATGTAACCGGCAGGCGACGGCGCACATCAGTACCGTGATAAAGCACACGGCCACTTTTGGGTGTGAGTAGGCCACTCATGAGATAGAGTAGTGTAGATTTACCTGCACCATTTTTGCCGAGCAATCCGTAAACTCTACCCTTCTCAAGTGATAGAGAGAAGTCATGCAATACGGCACGCTTCGATTTACGATAGAAAAAAGAAAGATTTTCTGCTGTAATCATCTTCATTTATTTATGAGCTTATGTGTATTAGTATAATAGTACACTGCAAAAGTAGACAAATATATGGATACTACAACAAATTCAGCAATATTTTTTCAAACTTTCTTATACAATTCTTATAATCAACACTATAAAGAAACACATTTTATATATACAAAGAAGAGAATAAGATCAACGCAAAAACTGAGAAGCATATGTCTCACTAAATATAATAAGGTGAAAAACAAGCAGACTTATAATTAAGCAAAGGTAGCGGAAAGCACTATAAAAAAGGAGGAGCTAAGAATCACTCTCCACTCCTCCCACACGACAAACAACTAAAATTATTACTATTTGATGCCATCCAATGCACGTTTAGCAGTAGCATTAGCGGGGTCTATAGCCAGAATTTTATTCCAATACTCCTTAGATTCAGGAAGTTTGTTAGCCACCAGATAATAATATCCCAGATAACTGTAACACTCAATCAGTGCAGAGTTATATCTCGGATCGTTTTTGTCAACCAGGAATGTGGCTACCTCTTCATAATAAGGTTTAGCCAATCCCTGAGTGGTTTCCGGGTCTAACGCAGAATTGGTGCGTGCCCTCCAGAAGTTACCCAAATAACTATCCGGAGCCACTGTAGCAATTTCAGTAAAAATAGAATCGGCAGAGAGAAGAGCAGCCCTCCGCTCATCTAAAGGAACCGTCAATGTATCCGATTGCGTACCTTTTTCGTAATAAAGCTTTCCAATCTGGAACTGTACGTCAGGGGTACGTTTATCGGCACTCAACGATTCGCTATATTTTTTATAGGCTTCTATCGCCTTCGTAAATTCATTGTTCAATTCATAAGAAGAAGAGACTTCACGCCACAAATCTGTTTTACTCGGATCGAGTGTGATTGCCTGCATATAAGCATCCACCGCTTGATCATACTTTTTTACAGCATTAAGCAAATGACCGAAATACATATAGTCAAGATAAGAAAAATCGGCCTTATCAGACTCTTTAAAGAAAGCATCTGCTGCTTTCATAGCTTCATCATAGCGTTTCAAGTCGGTATAGTTATACATAGCCAAACGGTTGAACGCGGCATCACGCGGATTCTTCTGCAATCCCATCAGAGCTATCTGTAGCGACTTCTCAAAATCATGGTTCAAAAAAAGCGCAAAAGAGTACTTCGTCAAATCATCTTCCGTTGCTTCCGGAGTATTGATGAATCGGGCATAAGCTTCAGCCGCTTTATCAAACTTATTATTCAAATAATAAATTTCAGCCAATTTCTTGTCGGCAGCAACACTCGAAGGATCAATGCTCTTCAGCTGTTCCAGTTTCTCTATGGCAAGTTGTGGACTGGCAGCCTTATACACATCAGCGAATTTCAAATAGGCCTCTTTATAATTAGGATCGAAATAGATAGCCTGTTCGTAAAGCTGACAAGCTTTTCCGGCATCTTTCTTAGCTACGGCTATATCGCCTTGCAGCACCGATACCGCAGCCGATTTGCTGTCAGCCTTTTGTCCAAGAGCGGCATAAGTTTCCGCTTCACTAATTTTACCAGCTTCCAGATATGCCTGACCAATAGCAGTCAGGAGATCGGTATTTTTTTTATTTTTCCCTTTCAGCAACTGTGCGGCTTCTTCGGAAGCCTGCGCCGGGTTGGTCTGAATCAATTCTTTTACTTTGGCAACCTCGCTGTGCCAATCAGCATCCGCCGATTGCGCAAAAAGCGGACCGGCTGCTACAAATGCTCCTACTAAAAACAGTTGAAATCGTTTCATTGTAATTCAATTTTAGTTATTATTCGTCTTTCACGTCCACAATACGAACCGGCTGGGTAGCCGGAACGAGTCCGGACTTTAATATAATCCGCTGCCCTCTATCAGAAGTGAGAAAAGAAGCGAATCCCCAGGGCAGTGCATTACGGGGATCGTTCAGTAATACATAAATAGGGCGTGCTAACGGATAGTTTCCGTAATACAGATAAGCTTGATAGGGCTTGTAACTGTTCTGCGGGGTAGCTATATCGTCTGCACTTACTGACATCACTCTAATCTCATCACGGAAAGACAAGTTTGTGGTATCACTCCGGTTTCCAAGCCAATTGACGCCAATCACTCCGATAGCATCGGGTGTACGTGCTACGTAATCAATCACTTGCTGATTTGTCCTCAGAGCCTTTACATCTTTATCGGATAAAGGAGCTCCTTTGCAGATGGAGTCAACTGCAAAACGTACCGTGCTTGAGTTCTTATTATCAAATACGAGTTGGATATCACCCAGCTCTGAGGTAGGATAAAGCTCTTTCCATGCATGTACCCTTCCTGTCAGAATACGCCGGATATCACGCACCGAAATCAGGGTATCTGTATTTTGCCTGTTGACAATCAGGGCTAATCCGTCAGTAGCCAGCTTTATTTCCCGAGGGAAGAATTTCCGGCTGTGGAAAGAATTCATCTCTTCGGGAGTCAATGTACGAGTCGTAATAGCCAGACGCACACTATCCTTCAGAAGCTGATTGATAGCGTCTACCTCAGTAGTATAACGGGGAACAATTCCGGCCAAAGGAAATAATCCCTCGAATACATCGATTTCCTCTTGAACAATGGGTTGAAAACTTTCGTCAGCGGTAATAGCTATTACTCCCGACGTATAAGTATCCGTCAGTCCGTCCTTGGGTTTTGAATTACAAGCAGATAATACAATCAAAGACCAGGCACTGATTAGCCAGAATTGTTTCTTAGTCATAATTACTGTAGTTTAAAGACAATAGGAACTGTGAAATTTACTGCCACGGCCTTACCGTTCTGTTTTCCGGGAATCCATTTAGGCATCGATTTGATAACACGTATGGCTTCCTTGTCGCAATATGGATCCAATGAACGTGCGATAGTTACATCCCGCACCTGTCCATCCTTACCAACCACAAAACGACAGATCACCTTTCCTTGTGTACCATTCTCGGCAGCAATGGTAGGGTATTTCAGATGTTCACCGATATACCTCATCAATTCTGTGGTTCCACCGGGGAATGTAGGCATCTGTTCTACCATATCGAAAACTTTTTCTTCGGCCGGCTCTGCCTGAGTAACCACTTGTTTCAAATCGGCAATATCCTTACCGTTTGCTTCATCGTTACCCTTCACGTCGGCAATGGATATAGCGACTTTGGTTTGTGTGAGTTCTTCCTGGCTTTTAATCTCATCATCCTCATGTACCTCCTCATCTTTTTTAATGACTGGAGCGGTAAACTTGATAGAACTCTTCAAAGCAGGTGGGGGTGGTGCCACCGGTTCTACTCTCTTCATCTCTTCCTGCTTTATTTCAGGCTCCTCCAATTGCGACAAGGTGGTGACTTCCGTCATTACCTCTTTTTGCTTCGGAGTGGCCATTTTGATTAAAGTCGGAAGACTAAAGCCCACTAAGGCGATTATCAACACAATAACCATTGCCACATTGTGACGTTTGGGTGAATCAGCACGCATTTTATACGCACCATAAGCTTTATTTTTGCCTTTAAAAATCAGCTCACACCATTCAAAAGAAGTTAAATCTATTTTTGCCATTTTAATTTTCTATTTTTTGGTGTTACATTTTATTCGGCAATATTCTGTGAAAGCTCACCCTTACTTTCAAAATTCTTCACCAGAAATTCGTCAGCCTCGGCAATATCCGTTATCACATACTTACCAATATTACATATCTGCATTTCATCGAGAGCATCAATCAGATTTGCATACGATGCATTATCCATCGCCTTGATGATGACTGTAGGCGTATCCTTTCCACTCTTTATTTCGGAAAGTTGCTTCGTAAATTCATCGTCTGATATCTTAAGTTCCAGCTTCTTCTGTTTCAGATCATTTACCTGTCTGACAGCAGCAGCATTCTTCTTCAGAAGTATTGCCCGTAATCCATCCGGTTTATACGACGTCTCTTTCAGAGAAGTATAATCCTTGTAGTTGGGTTCTCCTTCATAATAATATAGTTTGTCATCGGGTCCCAACAAGAGCGTGATTGCCTGTGAAGCTTTCACCTTGCTTTGCTGTTCTTCAGTGATGTTTTTATCATTGCTCGGCATGCTTATCTCCATCGTCTGAGGTTTGCTCAACGAGGTACAAAGCATAAAGAAAGTGATCAACAACATATTCATATCCACCATAGGCGTAAAGTCTACGCGAACCGTCATCTTCTTCTGTTTGCTATTCCCCTTCTTTTTACCGCTTTCTTGTACTTCAGCACTCATAGTTGTTCGTTTTTAGTTTTCAGAAGTCGTTTTCAGAGAAGTAATCAGGTTATACCGATTCTCCCTGAGGTCCTGAAGTGAATTCATAACATTTTTAATCACAGAATAAGGAGTATCCGCATCAGCCTTGATCGCAATACGCAAATCAGAATTCACAGCACGTGCATTACGCACCCATGACTTAAACTGATTATCAAGACTATCGCAAGGAATACCTTCGTTCTTCAGTACTGCATCCTGCTTGTCAGTCGGCAAGTCAAGATAAGTTTTCATGTTTTTCATCGGCACTCCGAAAGTGGATGCCAACATGAATTTCTTTTCCTGTTCCGGAGTGAATGTGACGCCATATTCCTGTCCCATGCTCTCCAATACCGCTTTCAAGTCGGACTGCTTGTCCATACTCATAAATATCTTTCCGTTCGGATCGACCAATATCTGAAGGATATTCTTTTCCGGAATCTTAATTTCCGAAACTGAGGCGGGTGTAGTCACTTGTACCGGCTCTTTCTTCACAAATGTAGAAGTTAACATAAAGAAGGTAAGCAACAGTACCGTAACGTCACTCATCGCCGTCATGTCGATGAACGTACTTTTCTTTTTAATTTTCGCTCTGCCCATTATTGTCAGAATTTAGTGGATTCCAGATTATTTATGAGTAGCTGCAAAAGTCTGCACAATAGAGAAGCCTACCTCGTCAAGGCTGTAAGTCAACTTATCGATTTTGTTTGTATAGTAGTTATAAGAGATAACTGCCAACGCACCGGTAAGGATACCGAAAGCTGTATTAATCAAAGCTTCAGAGATACCTTGTGAAAGAGCCATTGAGTCGGCAGAACCACCGGCAGCCAAAGCGGCAAACGAACGGATCATACCAATAACCGTACCAAGCAATCCCATCAAAGTACCCAATGTGGTGATCGTACCGATAATCGGAAGATTCTGTTCCATCATCGGAAGTTCAAGCGCAGTAGCTTCTTCCAGTTCTTTTTGGATAGCAAGCAGTTTCTGATCTTTCGAAAGAGAAGAATCATTCTCCATTTCTTCGTACTTCCGCAATGTAGAAGTAACGACGTTTGCTACAGAACCACGCTGTTTATCACAAACTTCCTGCGCCTTACGAAGATCTCCTGCCGATAGGGCATCCTTGATGTTAGAAACGAATTTAACCAAAGAACCTCTACCGAAAGCAGAGCGAAGAGCAAAATAACGTTCAATGCTCAATGCCAATACGGTCAGCAATAAAGTTTGAATAACAGGCACAATCACTCCACCTTTGTAAATGGTCCCCATAAAGTTTCCCGGAAGTGGGTGATTGTTAGGATCATTGTTCATAAAGTTCGTGGGATTTCCCAAAATGAAATGATAGATACACACTGCTATAATGAAACAGCAGATAATAACCAATCCGGCATTCTTGATACCTACAATCTTAGTCGACTTTTTTTGAGTAGTTTCCATAATAAAGTTTTTTTTGTTAAAGAATTTGTTATTAAGAATTAAAGTAAATACGATTAGACACACCGCAGTCCGACCCCTACAGCCTCATGCTAAAAATGAGGCTGCATTGTCAAACACAGCGAGTATATAAGATTGGGAATTAAATAAGGATACGTCTTAAAGCAAAGATGTAGTATTGACAGCTTATGGACGCATAATGTGGATCCTTATCCGAATAATAAGATTTACTTTGGTCTAATACCAACAAATTCTCTCTCAACAGGCACAATTTACGCATTGTGTCATTAAAAAGGTCAGAATCCTCAAGAATTCGACGAAGACGAAGATTATTAGTAGAAGAATATGTTTCAGAAACGGGTTTGAAACCTAATTCAACATCGGAGACAGACAAAGTTTGCGATTTATCAAAACCGGCAAAATCGCTACCACACCGATAAGAGTAATTAGCATCCAAAGAAGAGGATGAAACCTGGCAAGAAGTAACCGGGTTATGAGAGCATTCCATAATATTCAATGCATTGCCACTTATGCTAAATGATAGCATCAGTAGAACAAACATCAATATGAATTTTACAGAAGTTTTCATCGTTCTATTTTTATGGATAAACTCTCTTTTCGATTTTCGTGGCAAAAATAGTAACTTATTGTATAGTGTCACCATATTTCACATCTTTTAATTGCTAAAAATCGAACTCTACCATTAAAACACTCACAGCCGGTTTTTGTTTTAACTAAAAGATTCTTTCTTTTATATAAAAGATTAATCAAAGTAAAAAAGGTATAATGCAAATAAGTGATCCCCGCTTCTCCAAGCGCATGTCCCTCTTAGCCTATACCCCAAAAACAAGTCATCCCCTCGGGTCAGAAGACACGAGGGGATGAACTCTCTGAAAACGGCGACTACCTACTCTCCCACTGTTACGCAGTACCATCGGCGTGATCAGGCTTAACTTCTCTGTTCGGAATGGGAAGAGGTGGAACCCTGATGCTATAGTCACCTGAATAAGGCAGACATAA
>NZ_JAHKNF010000015.1:0-121037 GCF_018860125.1 Bacteroides sp. HF-4919 | reverse complement strand
CGGTCGCCAGCAAAGAAAGCAAGCTTTCTTCCTGATGCCCCTCGACTTGCATGTGTTAAGCCTGTAGCTAGCGTTCATCCTGAGCCAGGATCAAACTCTTCATTGTAAAAGTATTGTTATATATCCCAATAAGGGACAATATTAGCTCTGTTCAGGATGTCGAAAATTTATTGACGGTCATTTTTCATATACCTATATAATAAGTATTGACGGTTCTAAATTTACTTGTACTACTTGTATTGTTTATCAATTTTTCAAAGAACTCTTCTTTCGATTGCGCTTCGTTTTAAAAGCGGGTGCAAAGGTAAAAGGTTTATTTTAAAACACCAAATATTTCTGGAAGTTTTTTTTTAAAATGTTTCTTTCGGAGGAAAATCTTAAACTATCCTATAGATAGGAAAAGAACCAAGAAAAGAAACTGCCTTTTCTTTGCGAATCGGACGGCAAAGATAACTACTTTTTAAGTATATAACCAAATAAATTCGGAAATATTTTTCGGGTAGATCTCTTAAGCGGATCCGAGCGCTTTTGCAACATGTCAATTTCAATAAACTTTCCTTCTCTTGGAAAGCGGGTGCAAAAGTACGGGATTTACCAATACAAGACAAATTATTAAAGGTCTTTTTTTGAATAAAAAGTGAATTTTATTGTAAGTGACTGAGGAATAGAGCTGTTGTTAAACATATTTTTTGAAGAGGGAGGGAAAGGGAAAAGGGGGACACATTATTATAATATAGAGGGAAAAGAAGAAAGAAAGAAAGAAAGAAAGAAAGAAGACCAGGAGGACAAAAAGGGGAAAAGCGGGATACGGACAGACGAAAAAAGGGAAAAACGAAACTTAGTCAAGGGATTTTATTATTCTCAGAAACACCTGTAAGGAATCAGGCGAAAACATAAAAAATTGCTGGCAGGGTTGTATCCTTGTCAGAAGTATCTGTAAAAAAGAGGAGGATTTCACGGGATACAGTCTTTTCAGTACTCTCCGGTTGCGACAAGATTGAGTAGAGAAATCGGAAATCCAGCGGCTTTTGGCGTTAACATTGTTAATGCGATTGAGGGAACATTTGTTTTAAGAGCGGAAATAACAAAGCTTTTACATTTAAAAGGTTTGTTATTTGAAGACAAAAGACTTGATTTAACACAGCGTTAAATCAAACGACGGAGAAGGAAGAGGATAAAGGCAGGAAAATATTGGAAATGAAGGAGATGGAGAGGAGAAGGATTATTTATCGAAAAAAGGGATACAAGGCGGACGGAAAGGGATAGTTGCGATTCGGGTAAGTATGACTGCAAGGGATTTTCAAAAATGCTACGGGAAGTGGAAACCAGAGGGGGCAGTACCTTTAAAACAAAAGGCGAGCTGGTTTTAAACCAAATAAAGTGAGCGTACAGGGGGCTGTGGAGCCGATTTTTGCCAGACAAGGAAACGGTTCAGAAGAAAAACATCAAAAAAAGATATACGGATTTGAAAAAGAGAGAGAGCAAGCAAGAAAGGAAGAGAGAGGAAGGGATAGCGATAATATTGCCACATATCCCCTACTCCATTTTCTTCCTCCGACAAAAATTCCTATCTTGTTCCAAAGAAAAAACTAGGAACCAAGCAACACTTACGTATGAAAGAGAAGAACTTTACCCGATTCATGGATACCATGATCGAAAATCTAAAAACGGGCAATGCACTGGGAACAGCCCACATTTACCAAGCGAGTAAAAATGCATTCATTACTTTTCTGGGAAAAGAAGAAATCTATTTCCGACAGATAAAACCGGAACTACTGAAGTGCTTTGAGTACTTCTTGAGAAGCCGAGGGAATAGTTGGAATACAGTATCGACCTATATGCGAGTCCTGCGGGCAGTTTATAATCGGGCTGTAGACCGAAAGTTGGCACCATACATGCCCAGACTCTTCAAAAAGGTATACACCGGCACTCGAACAGACATCAAACGAGCACTGAAGCCGGAAGACATGGGACGATTGCTCAATACACAGTCTACCCGGAAACAGACTGAAACCTTGCGACGTACCCATCAATTGTTCGTATTGATGTTCTTATTGCGAGGTCTTCCGTTTGTAGATCTGGCTTATCTGCAAAAAACTGACTTAGATGGAAATACACTCACTTATCACCGTCACAAAACAGGCAGTCCACTCACCGTCACTGTGCCGAAAGAAGCCATGGATATCATCGACGAATGGAAGAATACAGATCCGGACGCTACTTACCTATTTCCAATATTGGAAGAAAACGAGAAAAGTCAAGATAATTATAGAGTATATCAGCAAGCATTACGGACATTCAATTATCAATTGGCAAAGTTGGCGGATCTACTTGGATTCAACAGCAATATCAGTTCGTACACCGCACGCCATACATGGGCAACACTTGCCTACTATCTGGAAGTGCATCCGGGGATTATCAGTGAAGCAATGGGACACTCCTCCATTAAAGTGACGGAGACTTATTTGAAGCCTTTCAATATTAAGAAATTAGATGAAACAAATAAGAGCATAATTAAATATGCGAGAGAGGCATATACCAAATTAAATTACTGATTAACAGCTCTGTTACTTTATAGGTAACTCTTTTGTAAGTGTTTGGCAAACATATACCTTTTTTCACAAAAAAGCAAATTAAGAAACATTTTTTTTCAAGACAAAGAGAAAATAATTCCTTCATAGATAGAAAATGATTCCCACAGGCTCCGGTTTGTTGTGAAGTTGTCTCAAAGAATTGCATGCTTCTTCCCCTCTTTGCTTATTGTGGAAGCAAAGAGTCACTCTTTTATTATACCTTATTACATATAAGATTCACTTTCCAACTCCTGGATTCCCCTACAAGACGCTTCTTACGTCCCAAACGATTCATTTACTGTTACCTATAAAGTAACGGTAGATAGAGGTATTATACAGATAGAGGCAAAGCCGGAATTGGCAAGAGAGAAACATTGATTTACTTACATAACATTTTTTATTAACACTTAAAAACAGAGGTATGAGAAAATGGACTTATCTCGTAGCTGCGCTCTTAGTGGGAGGGGCAACTACAACATTCACCGGATGTATCGATAATGATGAACCGGCAGGAATCGAACAACTTCGCGGAGCGAAAGCGGAATTCATTAAGGCAAAAGCCGCCTATGAAAGTGCATTGACCGAAATCCAACTGGTCAAGGTAGAACGGGAAAAAGTTAAGCTTGAGAAAGATCAGGTTGACTTGGAACTGAAAAAATGCAGTTTAGAAGCAGAACAAGCTAAAACAGCAGAACAAAAAGCTTATTGGGAAGCTGAAGCTCAAAAAAGAACTGAAGAGTTCAAAGCAAGGATGTTCGAGCTACAGACACTTACCGCACAAGCTGAGTATAACAACAAAAAAGCCTTGATGGAAATCGAAGTGGCTTTGCTGACAATGAAGGATGATGTGTATACCAAAGAAATCCGGAAGTATCGGAACTTATTAGTTGGATTTACATATAAATCCGAGTCTACCACCAATGGAGAAACAACTACTACAACAAATTCCAGCTATGGTGCATTAGCTGATTTAGCGAATGCAAAATCAGAGTTGATGAAAGCAGAAGTTGCCGAGATTAACTACTTATCTCAAAACAAATATTATCTGGAAGAATTGCAATTGGATAAAACACACGCCACTAAAACACTGGAAATCCAGCAAAATTTATTGGAAGAATACAAAGCGCTGGACGCAACAGGTACAGACAGCAAAGCTCTCGCAGAAAAGCTGAAAGGGTATAAAGAAGACCTGCAGGCTCTTGACGCTAAAGAAGATGAAGCCTATACCAAAATCGAAGAAATGAGAAAACCGATCTTCCCTATTAATCAACAAATTATTGAAGAAAAGATAAAGCTGGACGCCCAATCCTCTGCTTATACTTTGGCTAAGGCAGATGTAGATCCTGCTTTGGTGAGCGGATTATACAGCGCATTGTCAGTCGAAGAGGGTGAAGACGCACTCGTTGAAGATCTTGATAAAATCTTTGTTGAGGATGCTTGGGACGCAGAATTGCTGAAATACCAATACACCATGAAGAAAGATGTAGTGGTTAAAGATCTTAGCCTCAATGAAAAAGCAACTAAAATAGGAGCCATCGCCAATGCTATAAAGGCATATTATCAAGGAGAGAATAGCGAAGCATTCGATGCCAGCGGAAAATTACTGGATGCATACAAAGCTAAATTTGAGAATGAACTTAAGCGTTTAGAAATTGATAAGAAACCGGCTTACGCCCAGTTCAAAGCTGATTCTATCACATGGATCGACGCATACGTTACTTATGTAGGAGCACTGAAGGCTTATAATAACTATAAAGGAGCCAACACTTATCAAGCGATTAAGAAAGAGATCACAACTTATAACAGCTTAAAAGCTGAAGACAAGAAGTTGGAAACAGCCAACACACTGCGTACCTCCATATTGGGATACCTTGGAAAGAGAAAAGCGGTAGACGGTTTTAACGTAGAATTCGCTACTACTTATAAAGACGCTTTAACGGACGCTAATCTGGCTACTTTCAATGAAGCAATTGCAACTGCAGTAAGTGACGATATAAGTTCATTAATCGGCAATGAAACTCTTGCAACATCATTCAATGCTAAAGCTGAAGGTAGCACACTCTCTGCCTTCTTGGAGGCTAATCAAGCACTGTTCGGTGGTTCAACGCTTAATCTTGAAAAGAGCATCGAACCTAAAGAAGTATCAGCAAATAAATATGATATGCCCAAAAATGTTTCTCAGTTGATTGAAGATCCCGACGAAAATTCAGGTTCATTCATTAAATACTCCAATTTAGCCCAGGAATCTAACTATCTGGCTAACCTCGACAAATGGCAGGCTTTGTATGCCAAGATCAAGGCAGAAGCAGATCCTGTACTTGCGGAAGTGGAAGCTATCAACGAAAACATAGAAAAACTGGAAGCACATATCAAAGATGAAAACGCCGCATTGTGGCAGGCAGAATTGGCTTGCTACCTGATTAAAGACAATAAGTCGGAACGTCAAAACAATATTTTCTCTGAAGGTAACCCTTACAAAGACTACTATACTTCTAACGAACAAAAACCACTTTTGGGTAATGTCGTAACTGAGTATTCCAAGATTAAAGCTGAAATCGCCCTTGTTGAAAGAGCTATGGAAGATGGATACTTCTACTATACGTATTATGATGCCGACAGCCACACCTATAAGGTAAGCGAAGAGGCTAAGACTTTGGCAGCTTTACTTGAATATCAAGAAGGAATTATTACCAAAGCCAAGAACGCTGTAGAAGCTATTGACAACAAAATTGCTTTGTTTGAGAAATTCGGATATACCAGTAACGAAGGCAATGAACAGTATCTTGACCTGCTTAAACAAGATATCGAAAAGGCTCAAAGAACAGTAGACGAAAAGCAAGCAGCAGTTGACGGCTTGAACGCAACTCTGAAGAAACTCTTGGACGCTTACGCAGCTGAATAATAAAAAATTAAAGAAGAATATATATGATAAAGAAACTATGCATAATCCTTCTGTCTGTATGTACTGTTGCGCCTGTGATGGCGCAGCAATACAGCAGCAGCGATGATGCGTCGTTTGCTCCTAAAAAAGGTCAGTGGCAAGTATCCATGATACTGGGTAGTTCGCAGATGTTCAACAACAATACGGAGAACTATCTGTTGCCTACCTACTGGAACGGACAAAACTATAGCTTTCCGAATGTAGGATTAGGCAATACATCCGGACACCAGTCATCCGATCCGGCTACTTACCTTCAACTGGGAGATTTGAATTCTAATAATTTGGTCAATATCATCGGTATACAGGGAAAATACTTCCTGACAGACCGTTGGGATGTCAACCTGATGTTCAGCATGAACATCGGTGTAACCCCCAAAAAGGATTATATCGAGGGAGACAAGACGGTTACCGATATGCAGATTCCGGCTCTTCAATATATGGAAGGCAGAATCAAAAACAACTGGTCGGTTAATATTGGCTCAAACTATTACTTCAACACAAAAAACGAACGCATCAATCTGTATGTAGGTGGCCTGCTGGGCTGGCAAATGGGAAGAATAGAAACCACACTTCCGTATACCGGAGTCATGGTAAATGATAAAGATATGGACACAGATGGAGATGATACCAATTTACAACCGAGTCAAGATCCGAGCGGACAGGACAATAGTCCGGTCGTAGACGATGGAGACGTCACAGGTACTCCCCTGGAGGTTTATATCCCCAACAGCAAAGCCGGACAGATATTCGGTTTACGCGCAGCAGCCGTTGCGGGTATCGAATACAGCCTCAGCAAAGGACTGATCCTGGGATTTGAAGTTCAACCGGTAGCTTATCGCTACGACATGATTCAGATTATCCCGAAAGGAACACCCGTCTATAAGGTAGGACATCACAACATCAACTTGTTTGCTCTGCCCAACCTGAAAATAGGATTTAGATTTTAAATAAGTCCAGAATACTACGAAAGATCACCCCGTTCTACCTTCGGGTATGTATGGGGTGATTTTTTCTAAACCATAGGATAGATAAGAAGAAGATGAAAAGAGAACTCACAGGAATTTTGTTGATAGTCCTCATAATGGGAGCCTGCAACCATGCACCCCAAGAAGGGACTTACCACCTCAGAGGAATAGTGACCAACGAGAAACTGGAAGGCAGAACCATCTATCTGCAAGATGCTGTCAAAGGCACAGTGAGATATGACAGCGCTACGGTGAGTGAAGGACGCTTTGTGTTCAGTGGAAAAATAAATGCTCCTGAAGTGAGGGAACTCTTTATTCAGGAAACTGACAGCGACCGGTTCCCCATCACTCTACCCATAGTTCTGGAACCGGGAGAGATCAACACAAAAGTAGGAGACATCGTACTGGTGGAAGGCACCGGACTGAACGAGGAGATGATGCAGACCTTGGTAGCCATCGACCGGTTCAAAGACCGGGATTTCACCGGGAAAGAGATAAAAGAAATTAAAGAAGCTTTTGCGGGATTTGTGTTGGAACAGATTGTGAAACACGCCAGCAGCCCTGTAGGAAAGTATTTATATAAAGCCTATCAAAACAAACTAAACGAAAAGCAACAGGCCGAAGTACGAAAAACACTCGGCATCGGTTAGGGAAAACATACCGGAACACACAGGCAGGAGTTTTACCTAGTTCTCTGCCTGTCCGGTACTTTTAGTGTTGCACCGGAAAGCTCCGTGAGGAGGTTTCCGGTTTCTTTTTCTCTCCCTTGCCCCAACCGGTACAGAATGTATCAGAACTGGAAGTAGATGAACGGCTGAATTTCACTACTCTTCATTTGGATAACCAGATAGATCATAGCCACCATCACAAGGGCCTTGCCAAGGAAAGGGAGTTTGATAACTCCACGACAAACAGCATTTTCCCAACTATCCGGAGCAAAATGAAGCAGAAACCCGACTACCATCAGTGCAAATACCCGCCAATATCCCTCAATCAGTTGCGGAAAAAGCTGGGGACGAAAAGCCGTAAAAATCTGGTTCAACATATCCATTGAATTATGAAAATCGGCGTTACGGAAGAAAATCCAGCAGAAACAAACAAAGTGGAAGGTAATAATGACACCCAATACCCGCCGAATGCCGTGACTGGTCTCCCCTTTCTTTCTTCCAGCAATAGACATCCACGCTTTGTGTAGAGCAAGTGCCACACCATGAAAAGTGCCCCACAATACAAAATTCCAGGAAGCCCCGTGCCACAATCCACCGAGAAACATGGTAATAATCAGATTGAGATACTGACGGAACTTTCCATGTCGGTTACCCCCCAAGGAGATATAAAGATAATCGCGCAACCAACTCGACAACGAAATGTGCCAACGCCTCCAGAACTCGGTGATCGAGGCTGACTTATACGGAGAATTAAAATTCAGATTGAAATGAAAACCAAGCAAAAGGGCGATACCGATTGCCATATCACTGTATCCTGAAAAATCACAATAAATCTGCAAGGCATAGCCATAAAGTCCCATCAGATTCTCAACTCCCGAATAAAGCGTAGGATTGTCAAAAATGCGCTCCACAAAGTTGACACTGATATAATCGGAAATAACCGCTTTTTTGAACAATCCGGCGACAATCAGGAAAATGCCTCTACCGAACATCTCTTGTGACACATACAGCGGTTTACGAATTTGCGGAATAAAATCGCGTGCCCGCACGATAGGGCCTGCCACCAACTGAGGAAAGAAAGAAACATAAAAGGCATAGTCCAGTAAACTGGTAAGGGGCTTGATCTCTCTCCGGTAAACATCGATAGTATAACTTAACGACTGGAAGGTGAAGAAAGAGATGCCGACAGGCAAAAAGATATCGAGTGCGGTGAACTCTCCCCCCATCAGCGAAGCAATGACACCACCAAGAAAATTAGTGTATTTGAAGTAGCAGAGCAATCCTAAATTGACCGATACACTGAGTATTACCCATAGTTTACGCTTCCAGCGGACATCGGTCCGATCCATCAGCCAAGCTATCACAAAATCGGTAACGGTGACAATGGCGAGCAGGAAGAAATAAGTACCACTACTCTTATAATAAAAATAATAAGAGAAAAGAGCGACAAATAAAATACGCGCTGTGTTGCGGTGCTGCAACAGTGTATAGATTACCATGAACGCAGCGAAGAGCCAGAGGAAAATTCCACTGCTGAATATCATCGGAGCATCCGGATTGTATTTAAAGGCCTCCAACAGGCGGCTAAAATCGATATCAATGGGAAACATACTCATTATAGGCTTTAATAATGGCTTCATATAATAATTCTCCCTGAAGTGTATAACCTTCGGGAAGATAGTGCACATGATCCGGACGCATCAGTCCCGCATCCATCCAGTTTTTGCAGGCACGCAGGCTTCCGCCTACGATATTGTACATATCCCACACCACCAACTTGTGGCGGCGGGCAAAATCATGGATTGTATTCACTGCTGTTACCGTACGGGGATTGACAGCATAAGTACGACGCCGGCGACGTTGACGGAAACTCTCGTAAGATCCCGGAGGAGTAGTCAGCAAGATAGGCACATTTGGCAAACTGTCGCGCAACAATCCGAGCAGTTCCTCCATCTGCCGGTAATGCACATTCGAATTGTACTTCCGGTTATGACTTTCATTCGTTCCAAACGAAAGAATCAACAGCTCGGGTTTCAAGGCTGCAATAGCCGCAATACGCTCAGGATGAGTAAACGTCAGGCAAGTAGCTCCATTGACTCCCATATCCGTATAGGACACCGCTCCAAATGTTTCTGTCAGTCGGGCACCGGTAGTACGGGGAAAGATGTGTCCACGTATGTGGCTGTCACCAATATGAACAATACGTACGGTATCCTCCGAACTTCCGTTTTGCACCAGCCGTAAACGCTCAAGTATGGGAGTCAACACTCCCAGGCTGTCTATGATTTCATTTCTCCCCACTCCTCTGAAGGCTATGGGAAAAGTAACTTTCACAGAAACAGTATCTCCCAGCAACCCCGGTTCACGCATCGGCTTGCAGGCTTTCGTACCCTTGTCCATCCGCGGGCAGGCAGGCAAAAGATCTTGTGCCTGAATCGAAAAAATTCCGGAAAACAAAAGGAGTAACACCCCCAACCGTCTATTCAGCCTCATAGGCCTTTCTCCTTTCATACTGTTCTTTTCCATAAATCAATGTTTCGTATAGTAGTCCTGCCAGGTGACGTCCACCCCGGAAGTTGATGTGTGTATAATCATAATTAGCCAAAGAAGGCTTGGCATGTACCAACCCTGCCATACTTCCGTCACCTCCCATAGCCTCAAACATGTTCCAGAAAGCAATTCCGCTTTCCGCTGCTATGCTTTGCTGATAGCGAATCAGGTTTTTCACACCGGGCATCGTGCGTAATTCGCCGGTATCGGTCTTATAATCGCGGTCACCCACACTCAGCAACAAAAAACCGGATTGTGGAAAACACTCTTTCAAGTGGTTTATGGCCGTAAGAAGGCCTTTCTTATAAGGATCGTAGTTCCGTCCCCGCTCGGTCGCAACATTCAGACCATATTCCAGAATAATCAAGTCGTAGGGACGCTGGGCATTAAACTCTTGCAGCATCTTTGACGGAATGCTGCGAAGCGAGAGTCCCGAACTGCCGCGCAAGGAGAAATTGTCGACAATAATCCCTTGCGTACCATCCATTGCCAATCCATAAAATAAAGTAGAATCTGCCTGATTGATATCCCAGCGCACCGAGCCGATGCGACCGTTTACCTTCATCTGCTGCAAACTGCCGGTAGAAGGGAATTCCCGTGTATCAGTCTCACCACGGTTGACACGAACGGAAAGGCTGACTTCGCCTTTGTTATAGAAAAAGATGGAAGCTGTCTGGCAAGTATCGAGCAGGGAAGCATATTTATTCTGTCCCCGGAGTTCGACATAGGCCCCTTCACGAGGAACGAAGTAGTGTCCGGAAACTCCTTGCTTCTTTTTGTCGAAATAAACGCTATCGGTCACTGCATGACTGGACCATCCGCCAAAAGAATGACGTACCGTCGGACGGTATCCACTGGTCATCGAAGTAATGGTAACAAAACCGACACCACACCCACCGAAACGTTTCTGCAACATCTCACGAAGATCGGCAGTGAAGATATCTGCCTCAATAAAAGAATCGCCAAATACTGCTATCCGCACCAACCGGCCTTTCGATTGAATCTCGTCCAAGGCACGATAAAAAGGAGTCATTCCCCGCATCGTAGAGTCACTATAATCTTCGATACAGGTCATCCCACTGCGACACGTATCTACAAATGCAGGTTTCACTACCGGGACCGGAGGCAGGCTGTCTGCTTCCGCTTCATCTTTATCAGGTTCAGGCATACGGACATCGCTCAGCAAATCTACCCGTCTCATTGTATGTCCGTCGATCGTTATAGCCGGCAGCCAGTGCATTCCGATCAATGCAAACAAGACAATCAATGTCAGCCACAACGAATATTTCAAATAATTTTTCATGCACGCTCTTAATTTAATAAGAAGTTGCAAAGATAGATAAAACCCATAAAAAGAGAGGAGAATCTACATTAAATTAATGAGATTCTCCTCTGATCTTATCTGTCGGCAGGCGTTAAATGCTCCGCTCCACGTTGGTGACAAAAGCTCTCAGGCCAAGCTGCTCTGTCTGCATGTCCATCTTATGCAATGCATCCAGCAACGGGTCAACCTTCTTGTCGTCCACCACCGTGATGATGGCCGAACACATACTGGGCCAGGCATGGCTGCCGAAGTGGGGATCGCCTGTCTTCGAGCCACGTCCCTGCACCCGTTCCAAATAGGTGAAACCACGGCAACTCAAACGGTCCAGCAAAGCAATGATACGTTCGAAATAAGCCTGATCGAATGTGATTAATACTGATTTCATATCTTGATTTCTTCTTTATTATTTCTTAATCATTTCATCTTTATGCTCTTCAAAGTAAGCTTCCAGCTCACGTTTGCGTCTCAACACTTTACGCTGATGCTTGATACCTGTACCGGCAAACACACAGTATAAAGTAGGGATGAGAATCAAGGTCAGAATGGTAGAAACCGTCAAACCGCCAATTACGGCAATCGCCATCGGACTCCACATCTCCGAACCCTGTCCACCACCGATTGCCATCGGAATCATACCGAGGACAGTAGTAGCAGTGGTCATCAATACCGGGCGAAGACGGCTCTTGCCGGCTGTTACAACGGAGTTAAGCACTGCCAATCCACGCTCACGGCAAAGGGTGATGTAGTCGATAAGCACAATACCATTCTTTACAACGATACCGATCAACATGATGGCCCCCAACAAACTCATCACACTCAGTGTGCTCTTTGTGAAGAAAAGGGCCATCAATACCCCACTGAAAGCAAACGGCAATGAGAACATAATGATAAACGGATAAGTCAATGATTCGAACTGCGCTGCCATTACAATAAATACCAGTACGACAATAAGGATAGCAAGTGTACCCAAGTCGCGGAACGAATCTTGCTGGTCTTCGTATGAACCGGCTACCTGAATTGTTACATCCGACGGAATATCCATCTTATCGATAATGGCGTTACCCGCATTCACCACGTTACCCAATGCTTCGCCGGAGATAACCGCCGATACGGTCACAATACGTTCACGGTCTTTACGCTCGATGGTAGGTGGCGCAAAACGTTCGACAACCTTTCCAAGCTCTTTTACGCGTACGGCTTCTCCACGACTGTTATAAATAAGGATATTCTCGATGCTTTCAATACTTGTACGGTGTTCCGGCGCATAACGCACTTTAATGTCATATTCGTCTCCATCCTCACGGTATTTAGAGGCAATGGCACCATTGATACGGTTACGCAGATAATTACCGGCGGTTGCCAGATTCAATCCGTGCAAAGCCAGTTTCTCACGATCGAAGTCTACCTGATACTCGGGCTGATAGTCACTACGGCTGATGTTGACTTCCGACACACCTTTCACATTGAGCAACTCACGTTTGAGACGTGCAGCTACGCTATCGGTTTCCTCCATACTATAACCATATACCTCAAAATCGGCACTTGCCTGAGCAGACATACCTGTGTTACTACCACCCAGGATGACCTGCGCTTTGCTGAACTCCGGATATTTCTTCAGATCTTCACGCATTTCGTCACAGACTTGTTCAAGGCTGATATCACGATCACCCGGATCGACCAGACTGATGTTGAACGATATAATGTGCGAACCGTTATCCTGCATAGAGGCCCAGGTATTGTCTGAGTCGGCCTGTCCTACCGTATAGTTACATACAGTCATTACACCTTTATATTTGTTCAGCCATTGGTTAGTCAGTTTCTCCGAAATCTCCTGTGCCAGCTCTTTGCGTGTTCCGATAGGTAACTCCAGCTGAACTGCGATACGGGCATTATCCTGCGCCGGGAAGAATTCAGTACCGATGCTCTTGGCACAGAACAGGCTGACGACAAAGAACACGATACAACCGAAGATAACAATCGGACGATGCCGAACTGCCCAATTCAACATATGGGCATAGCCTGTATCCAAAGCATCCAGTCCTTTCTCAATAGGGCCGAAAAGGAGCTTGAAGGTCTTCGATTGCTTCTTCTGTAAACGCAACAACTGCGAACAGAGCATCGGGGTCAATGACAAAGCAGCCACAGTAGAGATAAACATGATGGCACACATCATCCATCCCAACTGCTTAAACATCACTCCGGACATACCACTTACCATCGTCAACGGGAAGAACACCGCAATCATGGTCAGTGTGGAAGCAATAACGGAGATAGCCACCTCATTGGTTCCGTGCACCGCAGCCTGTTTCGGATCGGAACCACGTTCGATGTGGGTCGTCACATTTTCAAGTACCACAATCGCATCGTCCACCACCATACCGATGGCAATAGAAAGAGACGAAAGTGAGATGATGTTAATCGTATTTCCGGTGACGGCCAGGTAAATAAACGAGGCAATCAGCGAAAGCGGAATAGTGATACATATAATCAATGTCGCACGCCAACGTCCCAGGAAAAGGAACACCACGATGACAACGAATAAAAGGGCATACAATACGGTCTCGGCCAAACTGTCGATGGTGTTGAGGATGTTGTCCGATGTATCGACAATCACTCCCAGCTTCACATCACTCGGCAAATTCTTCTGCAACTTAGGCAGGGCCTCGGCCACTTTCTTGGAGATATCTACGGAGTTGGCTCCCGATTGCTTCTGTACGACAATCATGGCACCTTTCACTCCATTATTATATGTTTCCTGAGCGCGCTCTTCTACCGTATCGACTACCCGGGCCACATCACGCAAATAAATATTTGCCCCATTGTAACTACCTACTACAACATCTTCCAGTTGGCGCGAATCGTCAAACTCTCCTTCAACACGCAACGAATAAGTCTCGTTACCGATATCGAAGTTACCACCGGGGATATTTTTGTTCTCGGCACCAATAATCGAACTGATTGTTTCAATGGTCAGATTATAGGCTTCCAGTTTGTTAGGGTCACAATAGACCTGAATCTCACGTTGGGGCGCACCACTGATGGATACCGTACCCACACCGGGGATACGTGCCAACGGGTTAACAACACGGTCGTCCAGAATCTTATATAATGCCGACTGGCTTTCATTAGCTTGTACCGACAGCAGTACAATCGGAATCATGTCGGTACTGAACTTGAAGATGATGGGGTTCTCCACATCATCCGGCAGCTGAGAGCTGACCATATCCAGTTTATCGCGTACATCATTTGTCAGTACATCGATATCGTTACCATATTCAAACTCTAATGTAATCAGAGACATATTTTCGGACGAACGGGAAGTGATATGCTTCAGGTTGCTGACAGCATTCAGCGTATTCTCCAACGGACGAGTCACGTTGTTTTCTATATCCGAAGCACTTGCTCCGGGATAGGCGGTCATTACCATGATCGTATTCGTATCGATATCCGGATACAAGTCGATAGGCAATTTGGACAAAGAGAAGAGACCAAAAATCACCACTGCAAGAAAGCAGAGGGAGGTCATAATCGGTTTTTTTACCGCTCCTTCGTATAAACTCATTTTTCCTAATTATTAAAAGTGGATAATGTACCGGTATGCCGTAAATGGTGCCCCATACGTTATAAGGAAACACACGGCATGCGGTTACATTGATTCATTATTTTTCTACTTCTACCTCAGTGCCGTTGATCAATCGGGTTTGACCGGCAATGACTACCTGAGAATTGTTGGGTACACCGGACTTCAACTCATACTCAGCACCCATGCGGCGTCCCAGTTCGACCTTATTGTATGTCACCTTTCCATCTTTGTATACATACACATAGCGGTCACCGGCACCTGCCTGTTTCACAATCGCCAGATCGGGAACAACCACATTCTCTTCCGTACCGAAGTTCAGACTGGCACGGGCAAACATTCCCGGACGTACTTTCTGATTCTGATTAGGCAACTGAATCTCTACCTGGAATGTACGGGTAGTCGGATCGATTGTCGGATAAATCAGGCTGATTTTGCCTTCGAAAGCCTCATCGCCATAAACATCCAGTTTCACATCGACAGGAGCACCTTTTTTCACTTTGGTAAAGTAAACCTCGGATACGTTGATCAGCAGCTTAACCGGAGTGATCTTCTCGACGGTCAGCACCGGATTGCCTCCGCTGTACATATCACCGCTATCATAATTGCGGGCAGTCACCACACCGCTGATAGGACTCAGCAAAGAAGTATTCTCCAGCAAATTCTGGTAAGCCGTTTTCTTTACGTCATAGGCCATCTTCGCAGCATCCCATTCCGATTTGGAAGCACCACCCACTTTATAAAGTTCGTCAATACGCTTGAACTCCACTTCCTGGTTGTCCAGTTGCAGTTTAGTCTGTTTCAGGTTGGCAGCATCCATCTGTACCAGTCTCTGTCCTTTGGATACATGATCGCCTACCTCTACAAAGATTTTATCAATACGCACCGGTGATGAAGGCGCAATGTTATTCTTCACTTCAGCTTCTACAGTTGCCGTGTATTCCTGTATCTGTTCTACCGGGCGCGCTGTTACATCAGCCAATTTTACTTTTGGCTTTTCTTCTGTTTTTTCAGCGGCACCTTTGTCTTTTCCTCCAGTGCACGAGCCCAATAGCACAACGGCGAGCAGGGCTACTAATTGGAAACATCTTTTCATATTCAAATTTTAATTGTTGTGTGTTTAGTTACTCTGTTACCTCTTCTCTTCCCAATACCTGATCAAGATCAGCCTTTGCAACCAGATAGTCGTAAATAGACTGATTGTAGGTCAACTGGGCCTGTGTGAGCGCCACTTCCGAATCGTTCAGTTCAAGGATAGTCCCTTTTCCCACTTCATAACGTTTCTGGGCAATGAGACGTCCCTTTTCTGCTTGTACGATTCCTTCTTTATTGCTGACCACCTGTTCAGTGCTTGCTGCCATATTGTCCAGATAGCTGGTGGCCTGCATAGTCAACTGACGCTGTACGTTGGTACGGTTCTCGGTCAATTGCTGCATCTGAATCTTGGTCTGCTTCACCTTCGTAAAGTTACTTGCCTTAAACAAAGGAATACTCAGGCTCAAACCGACAGTAGAATATGGAAACCACTTATAGTGTGACATCTTAAAGTCGTTATTCAGTGATGTATACGAATAGTTGAAAGATGCAGCCAGCGTCGGCATAAAGTTAGTCCGCTGAACAGCCAGCGTCTTCTTCAACAAATCGGCATTTAAATCCAATTGCTTCAAATCGCTGTTATTATTCAGGTTCAGCTGGTTGCTTTCCATCTGGCGACGGAACATCACCATTTCATAATCCTTCAGGTTACCGTCAGCGGCAATAGCTACATCGGTATCCATCCCCATCAGCACCTGCAACTGCAAACGGGCAAGATTCACCCCGTTACGGGCGGAAACAACCGAGGGTTTCAGGCTGCGCACCTGTACATCGGCGCGAATCTTATCGTACTCGCTAACCGTACCTTGCTCGTATTTGGCTTTCACCACTTCATAGTTAGCCTCTGCCTGTGCATAGCTCTGCAGAAGCACCTCGTAGCTGTCCTGTGCCAATAGCAGTTGATAATACGCCTTGGTCACTTGATTCACCAGATCGAGTTTTGACGAGCGTGCCTTCTCAACAGCCAGTTCTACATCCGATTTAGTCAGATTAATACTCTTGTAAAGTGCCGGAGCAAAAACGGGCAGACTCACATTCAGTCCTCCGTTATACGAGTTGTCCGAACCTACCTGGATGGTCTGCGATTCTCCGCCAAAGTCCATCACCATTGTCTGTTTTTTCAGTGTCCGCGAATAAGAACCTGTCAACGAAATCTCCGGAAATAATCCTCCGTATGCCTCCTTCTTAGCCTCTTTTTTCAGCTGAATCTCTTGGCCGGCCACTTTCATTGTGGGGTTTTCACTCAACGCAATTTCCAGTGCTTTGTCAAGCGTCAGTTGCAAGGTGTCTTTAACCTCCTGTGCCTGCACATAACCCACCGAGAGCAGTACAGCCACCGCTAAAAGCATCTTTTTGCTTAAGAAACATTTCATTTTGTTCATACAATAATTTTAGTTGTTTATCCTGGGAACTTCTTTGTGCTTCCCTATCTTAGTGTATTCTTTGTTTTCTATATTCCGTTATGAAATCTTCCAATACCCGTGCTCCTTTCTCTGTGGAAATTCCACGGATGTAGGTAAACATAATCGCCTCGTAAACCTCGAGGAAAGAATATTTATTGCAAATATCCGTATTCATCAACAGGTCGAGCTGCTCGTGAACCAACAGGTTGACAATGGCAAAGTTTACATCATCTCTGAATATCCCCTGTTTAATGCCCATCTTAAAAAACTCGATCGTACTGTCTGAGTCTCTTTCCCGGTAATTCTTCAGCAAGCTGTGAACTTTCGGATATTTCTTTATGTCCTCGAAAAAACGTTTGTTCGTTCGATGGAATGTCTCAATGCTCCGCTGATAGCATACAAGTATAACTTCAAGAACATTTTTCGAGTTAGCCAAAGTTTCCGCCAAGAAGGTATTCATCTCCTCCTGACGCTTTAAAATACACTCGGTCAGCAAGCTCTCTTTATCTTGAAAGACCTCATAAAGTGTACGTTTCGATATACTTAAGGACGCAGCAATGTCGTCCATCGTAATACTTTTGATACCATGTGCAGTAAAAGCTTCCGAAGCTGTCTCAATAATTCTGTCTCTTAGTTCCCCTCTTTGTGAGTTCTCTTTCACATTCTCAATCATTAACCCGTTCTTTTGTTGTTAGACTATCGATTATCAGCGTTTTCGCCTAATAGAAACGAAAAACTGAACAAAGATAAGCAGAAAACTCGACGGGATAAATCAGTTTCCTAATTATGCATACATATTTGATAAATATTATAACTTTCCAAACGAAAATCGAAACAAGTGTTAACAGAAATCAATGATGCAAAGATAAGGCTAAGAGATACTTTCAGAAAGGTATTCCCGCCCACCGAAAGAGAAAAATCGATAAACGACGGATATATTCCGATGAATAGGGAAGAAGAAAACCCCTCTCCCGCCCCTCTTCCGTGCAGGGAGAAGGGCAGACATTCAGAGGGGTGCTCTATCTATATCGCCTGCGGGATATAGACAGCTTGTAGAAAACGGACTTAATACTCAGACCTTGTCCGGTTGAGGAAAGCGACCGTTTTATGAATTTCTTTGTACATCACGATATCGTCTTTCACAAACGGGACTTCTTTACGATATGCAGCCAGATATCGCTCAAGTATAGGTGAAGTTTTTGCCGGACGTCGAAACTCTATTCCTTGTGCGGCATTCATCAACTCGATGGCGAGAATGTGTTCCAGATTATCCATCACCCGAAAAAGTTTAGTGGCGGCATTGGCTCCCATACTGACATGATCTTCCTGACCGTTGGAAGAAACGATAGAATCGCTCGAAGCCGCATAGCAGTACATCTTATTCTGGCTGACCATGGATGCGGCGGCATATTGGGGAATCATAAAGCCGGAATTAAGTCCGGGATTGGCAACCAAAAATTCCGGCAGCCCACGCAGCCCCATGATTAATTGTGCCACACGCCGCTCAGAGATATTGCCCAATTCGGCCATCGCAATGGCAAGGAAATCGAAAGAGATGGCCAATGGCTGTCCGTGGAAATTTCCACCGGATATAATCTGATCTTCGTCCGGAAAAATAGTGGGGTTGTCCGTCACCGAATTAATTTCGGTCAGCAACACAGAGGAGACATACCGGATGGCATCTTTCGTTGCCCCGTGTACCTGGGGGATACAACGAAAAGAGTACGGATCCTGCACATGCTTTTTGGGACGGGCTATCAGCTCGCTTCCCTGCAACAAACGGCGGAATATTTCTCCTGTCTCAATCTGTCCCGGATGGGGCCGGATCTGCTGAATACATTCCATAAAGGAATCAATACGCCCATCGAAAGCTTCAAGCGAAAGGGCGGCAATCATATCTGCTTTCTTTGAAAGCTGCTGTGCTTTGAGCAAGGCAAAAACTCCGTTGGCACTCATAAACTGAGTACCATTCAGCAAGGCAAGTCCCTCTTTGCTCATCAGCCTTACAGGCTCCCAGCCAAACTCGTCGAGCACACTGATGGCTTCACGCTTCTTACCTTTATAATATACATCGCCCACCCCGATCAAAGGCAAGAAAAGATTGGCCAGCGGTGCCAAATCGCCCGAAGCTCCTAAGGAGCCACGGTCATAGACAATGGGCATCACGTCATTATTGAAGAAATCGAGAATGCGCTGCACAGTGATGACTTGCACTCCGCTATGCCCCAAAGACAGGGCATGTGCCTTGAGCAACAGCATCAACTTGACTATAACCGGACGAATCTCCTCGCCTACACTGCAAGCATGGCTTTTCACAAGGTTCTCCTGCAAGGTGCTGAGTTCATCGGGTGATATGCTTTTACTGCACAACGAACCGAATCCGGTAGTGATACCATACAACGGTTCAGTGGAAGCAGCTATTTTCCGGTCGAGATAGTCACGGCATTTCCGAATGCGCTTTTGGGCTTCCGGAGCCAGTTCCAGTTTCAGATTTTCGTTAATAATGCGTTCGATGATTCCGAAAGTCAGTTCACCGGAGCCTACGTAATAGACATTATTCATTGATTCAGTTCTTGGTTGACAACTTCAAGTAATTCTTTCTCCCGCGTACAGGCCAATTGCTCCAGACGACAGGCTTCCCGCTTCAATTCGTCGACAAAGGCTGTGTCTTTGAGCGAAGCCAGATTGATGCGGACATTCAGCAAAGCCCCCAATACCGCCGAACGGGCAGCCATCATGGCTACACAGGCATCGGTAATGGCATTCCGGTTACCCAGACGGGCTACATCGGCTATAATCTCCATCAACTCGCAGGCATTGCGTGCCACCTGCATCGGGATGAGTGCCGCAAAACGTGTGGCTTCCTGAATAGCAGCGCTCCGGGCAGCTTTCTCTTCATCCGTGGTCTTAGGCAATTTAAAACAACCGAAAACACGATCATACGCCTCGGAATCACGATCGATGTATTCGACAAAAAGCTCTTGCTGTCCAATGCTCAGGCGGGATATATGCTTCATCAGCTCCTCATGTTCCTCATACCCTTTCTTTCCAACGGTCAGTCCGGCTACCATGGCAGTCAGCGCCGAAGCCACAGCACCATTGAGAGCCGCTATACTACCACCTCCGGGTACAGGATCGCTACCGGCTACTTTATCTAAAAACTCTTTTACGGTTAATTCTGCTAACATAGTTCTTCTGATATTATCGGGTTTATATTTCAGACAGACGGATAAAGCACTCCGCCTTTGATAGTCGTATTTACGCAATTCATCCCTACATAATAAGGTAGAATATTATAATCGTCAGAATCGAGCACTACGAAATCGCCCTTTTTACCCACTTCGATGCTGCCAATGGAATCGGCACGGTTAAGGGCAGCCGCACCATTCAGAGTAAGAGCCGTAATGGCCTCTTCTACAGTGAACCGCATATGGATGCAAGCCAAGGCAAACGTCAGAGGTATGGAGCCGGAGAAACAACTTCCCGGATTCAGATCTGTAGCCAATGCCACGGCACATCCGGCATCGATCATATCCCGTCCACGGGCATAGGGTTCCTTCAATGCGAAGGCAGTGAGCGGAAGGAGCGTGGCAACCACTCCCTTACGGGCCATAGCTTCGATACCTGCATCGGAAGCATGCAACAAATGGTCGGCAGAGACGGCACCTAACTCAGCAGCCAGTTCGGCCCCTCCTAAAGAAACGATCTCGTCGGCATGAAGTTTCGGTAAAAGCCCGTAATCTCTGGCGGCTGTCAGCAAATGACGTGACTGTTCAACGGAAAAGACACCCTCTTCACAAAACACATCGCAAAACTCGGCCAATGAATCCCGCTGAATGACGGGAAGCAGTTCACGGATCAGGAAGTCGATATAGTCATCGGGACGATCTTTGTATTCGGAAGGCAGCGCATGTGCTCCCAGGAAGGTAGGCACAATATCCACGCGCGTACATTCATCATTATTCAGGCTACGCATCACTTTGAGTTGCAGCAATTCCGTTTCACGGTTCAGTCCGTACCCGCTTTTACCTTCAACGGTGGTAATCCCCATGGAGGTCATCTTCCTCAAAAGTCCCTCTGCCCTGGAACGCAGGTAGATGAAAGAGAGTTTCCGGGTAGCTTCCACTGTACTGGCAATGCCACCGCCCCGCTGCATGATAGACATATAGCTCTCTCCTTTAAGACGCCAAGAAAACTCTTCGGCACGCTCACCCCCAAAGACAAAATGGGTATGTGAATCGACAAAACCGGGCAGCAGACATTTTCCGCGGGCATTGTAGTGCCAGAAGTGATGATAATACCCGTCACGTATTTCTCCCCGGTTGGGACCGACGTAAGTGATGGTGCCATCCACAACTTCGACTGTCGCATTCTCCAAGATTTGGAGTTCCGCCATCTCCTTTCCTTTCCGGGCTGAAAAGCCGAGAGGAGTTACTACTTTGGCATTAAATATGATTAAGTTTTCGCTCATGGTCCTTTATTCCATTATACGTGATTCGAGCACCTGCTGCATAGAAAAATTCTCCAAACCGAGATAATAAGAGGCGGTATCGATCAGTGCTTCCATCGGGACAAGCCCCACAATCTCGCTTCCAATAATAGTCACCCCATAACGGCGAGCCTCGATACGCACCAGCTCAAAGGCACGATAGAGGGCCGTACGGGTGTAATCGGTCATATTGATGGACACTTGGGTAATGTTCCGCTCTTTCAGTTCCACTCCCATCGCCTTGACATAACGCAGACCACCGTTGATGTGACGGATGTTCCTGGCAATCTTGGTCGCTATCTCAAGATTATCGGTACTCAGGTTGATATTATAGGCTACCAGAGGCATACGGGCACCAATAGCAACTGTACCGGCCGTAGGATGCCGGTCTGCCGGACCAAAATCCGGCTGCCACTCGGGAAGTTTGATTTTCTCGGCCATTCCTTCGAACTCACCTTTACGCACGGCAGCGAGATTTTCACGATGGGGAGCGGTCGCCGACTTTTCATATAGAAAAACGGGAAGATGAT
This sequence comes from Bacteroides sp. HF-4919, assembly GCF_018860125.1. Taxonomy (NCBI): domain Bacteria; kingdom Pseudomonadati; phylum Bacteroidota; class Bacteroidia; order Bacteroidales; family Bacteroidaceae; genus Bacteroides; species Bacteroides sp. HF-4919. The sequence continues at coordinate 98,919 of NZ_JAHKNF010000015.1, read as the reverse complement.
AGAGTCCGGCTACTTTCTCCCCCACCTCGCGGGAAAGAGAGACGGCTTCATCCATCGTCACGTTTTTAATAGGGATGAAAGGCACTACATCGACTGCTCCCATACGGGGGTGCTGTCCCTGGTGATGATTGAGATCTATCAGTTCCACCGCAACACCGATAGCTTCGATAACGGCATCCCGCAAGGCTTCCGGTTCACCGACAAGAGTCACCACCAGCCGGTTATGATCTTCATCATTGCTATAGTCGAGCAACTTTACTCCTGCACGGGCACGAAACGGAGCAACAATACGATCTATTTTTTTAAGATCACGCCCTTCACTGAAGTTGGGAACGCATTCCACGATTTTATTCCAATTCATAACTATACGGTTTTGGGTTCACCACAGATTACACGGATTAACACAGATATTTCAATTTAACTCTCAGTAAAATAAATTATTAATCTGTGAGAATCCGTGTAATCTGTGGTGAGTTATATTCATTTCTAAATAATTATTCTCTTTATCAGCTCTTCATCCACCAGATAGGGCATCGTAATGTGATAAGTATCTCCATGCGACAGGTTGAAGGCCTCACTGGTTTCCATCGCATGTTCATTGCGTGCCCACGAACGGCGGGCTACTCCTCCCATCACATCCCAAAGCATAGAAGAACGGAGAATCTCGTCTACCCTCGAACTTCCGTCACATACCATGCCGAAACCACCGTTGACAGCTTTGCCGATACCCACACCTCCACCATTATGCAGCGCCACCAGACTCATGCCCCGGGCACAATTTCCGGCAAAGCATTGCACAGCCATATCGGCCATCACGTTGCTGCCGTCTTTTATATTGGAAGTTTCACGGAAGGGTGAGTCTGTCCCGCTCACGTCATGATGGTCGCGTCCCAGCATGATGGGACCGACTTCACCGTTACGCACCATTTCGTTAAACCGGAGGGCGATCTTTAAACGTCCGGCAGCATCCTGATACAGAATACGGGCTTGTGTGCCCACCACCAGTTGATTCTTACCGGCATCCTTTATCCAGTTATAATTATCAAGATCTTGTCCGCGGCGCTTCACATCAATGCACTCCATTGCAGCACGGTCAGTCTTGGCAAGATCTTCGGGCTTACCACTCAGGCATACCCAACGAAACGGACCATATCCATAGTCAAAAAGTTCCGGCCCCATAATGTCTTCCACATAGCTCGGCCAGATGAAGCCGTCTTTTTCATCCACTCCATTCCGTGAAATCTCTTTGACCCCGGCATCATAGATGGCTTTCATAAAAGAGTTACCGTAATCGAAAAAGTAAGTACCACGGGAAACAAGCTTCTTTATCACCGCAAAATGACGGTGCAGGGATTCGTTGACCAATCGGCGGAACGTTTCAGGAGATTCGTGCAACAACCGGGTACGATCTTCAAATGTGACTCCGGCGGGGCAATACCCTCCTTCGTAGACGGCATGACAAGAAGTCTGATCGGACAAAAGATCGATCGGAATATCTTCCTGGGCGGCATATTCAAGCAGGTCAACTACATTACCATGATAGGCCACAGAACAAGGTTCGTGCCGTTCGGCAGCACTCAATGCCATCCGGAAAGCTGCATGAAGATCAGTAGTGATATACCCCACCCATCCTTGATTGTAGCGGGTCTCGATGCGGGAACGATCCACTTCGGCTATAATTGAAACAGCACCGGCTATTTCGGCTGCCTTGGGTTGTGCACCGCTCATACCTCCCAAACCGGAAGAGACAAACAAATGTCCGCTCAGATCCTTATCCTGAGGAATACCCAACTTGAGCCGACCGGCATTCAGCAATGTATTGAATGTACCATGCACGATGCCCTGCGGACCGATATACATCCATCCACCGGCCGTCATCTGCCCATAATTGGCAACTCCCATCTGGGCTGCTTCGTGCCAATCACGCTGATTGTCGAACATGCCTACCATCATCGAGTTGGTAATGATAACGCGGGGTGCATCCGGACGGGAATGGAAAAGCCCTAACGGATGTCCGGACTCAATGACAAGGGTCTGTTCACGGGTCATCACTTCAAGGTATTGCTTTATCAGCCGATATTGCATCCAGTTCTGACACACCTGCCCGGTCTCACCATAAGTAACAAGTTCGTAGGGATAAAGAGCAATATCAAAACAGAGATTATTGTCAATCATCACCTGAAAAGCTTTGCCCTCGATACAGTTCCCCCGGTATTCGTCAATGGGTTTAGCCTTGAGATCACCGGCCGGACGAAAACGGTATCCATAAATACGTCCGCGTGTTCGTAACTCCTCCAGAAACTCAGGAGCCAGTTTTTCGTGCAAGTCTACAGGGATATAACGTAATGCATTCTTCAAGGCCGTGGCGGTCTGCGCCGGAGAAAGGGTATATCCACGGTCGGGTGCCCGGCGAATACCTTCTACGAATGCCGGATATTCGGGCAACTGATTGCTGAGAGTCATTTTCATAATAAATGGAATTAAGGATTGCAAACTGTCAGCGTTACAATTTGATAACTCTTCGCAATATAGAAAAAAGGAAAGAATCTACAAAGATTTCGGTAGGTTTATTAACAAAAGGTTAGAAGAATAAAAGAAACCGGATAGCTAACGGCCGCTATTTCTCTTCTGCCTTCAACAGACGCAGATATTTATCGGTGACTTTGGCCGATTCGCTATTTTCATTCAGATAGGCAGTCTTCCAGTCCGGATGGCCTTCGAGCAACTCCTCCATCCTCTCTTTCCCGACAAATCCCACCTTATTGGTTTCAGGATCTATCTCATAATATACCCGTTTGGATATTAAAGCGGAAGCGGCAATGGCATCACCAAATTTACCGCCGAGCATTACATCCATTGTAGCATCGCTACCTGCGGCCACAGAACCAAGGGGAATGGCACTAAAATAGATATGATCTCCTATACGCAGGGCGGGAGCATACCAACCTCCGAAACGAAACTTTTTATAACGCAACCGTTTACAATTGATGTAAAGGGAGGTATCTGCCTGTACGGCATAACAACGGGACTTCAGATATTTGCACATGGAGTCGTCTGACCCGACACTGATCTTATAGTCAGCGCCACCGGTCATCAGAATATGATTCTTTGTACGTTTTTCCACTTTCAGCGAAGTAACCGTATCTCCTTCACAAGCGAGCAGCCCTTTCAGATTGGAATATACGACATTCTGCGCAGTAACTTCCATCACCAGCCAACTCATCAACAGCAGGAAACACAATTTCTTCATAAACGCACCCTATTAAAGATTTTCACGGCGGAAAGGTACACCTTTTAACGAACCGGAGCAAGTTTTCAGAAGAAAAGTTTAAGAAAAAGGAAAGAAACACTTGACTTTTGCTTAGTAATGTCGTATCTTTACTGACAGAATCATAAAGTACGTTCAATTTATATTAGGGATGAAAAAGGGAGGCCGTTGCTTCCCTTTTTTTATGATTCGCCTTGTAAAACCCGACTTGAAAAACTTATATGAAACATGGACAGAGGCTCTATCTATCTTGAAGCAAGGCTCTTCAGAAGTGAAACACCGGCTCTGTTCCATTCAAAGCAAGGCTCTCCGCCCTCTCTTCCCGGTAGCAACAGACCGCAATGCCGGTAGCATCCGGAGAGAACGTGGGTAGATAAGTGAACTTCTCCGGAAGGAACAGGAAAAACACTGAAGATTAGACCGGAAACCGACTCTTACGTTAATAATCAGTAAATCTGCTCTTGACAAAAACAAGCTCCGGGCAAGAGAATGGCGTACTCACACTAAATATATTATTTTTGCATTCAAACAACAGGAGAACATGGAACAATTGAATCTCATCATAGACACTTATCAACGAATCATCCTTGAATCGGAATCACAACTGGCAAAAGTTAAACGACGCATCTATCGTATCGGCACACTACGGTTGATACTTTTTGCAGCCGGAGTTGCGGGTATTATCTACTTCTGGAGTGAAAGCAGACTGGTGATCAGCGGCATCGCGGCAATCACCTTTATCCCTTTCCTGCTGCTGGTGAAACTGCATAACCGTTTGTTCCGCCAGAAAGATTATCTTGAAAAGAAAATAGAAATCAACCGCCAAGAACTGCAGGCCATTGCATACGATACGTCTGCTTTCGACAACGGAAAGGAGTTTATCGATCCGGCACATCTTTATACCTATGACCTGGATGTTTTTGGTGAGCATTCACTCTTTCAGTATATAAACCGTACCGCTACACAACCGGGCAAAAAGAGACTGGCCGAATGGATGAACACACACTTGAAAAATAAAGCAGAAATAGAGAAACGACAGGAGGCTGTAAAGGAACTGGCTCCGGAATTGGAAATGCGTCAGCACTTCCGTATACTCGGGTTGCTGCATAAAGGCAAAACGGCCGATGAAGAAGAGATCAGGAACTGGGCAACAAGCCCGGAACATTACCGAAAAAAATGGTATTTCCGGACCTTAGCCATCCTTGTTCCGTTGGCCAATGCCGTCTGCCTCGGACTGGCTATAGCCGGTGTCATCTCGTTCACCACGTGGGGAATTGTCTTCGCAGGTATAGGTCTCCTCAGCTCCTCTTTCTCAAAAGGTGTCAGCCAAATGCAGTCCGTATACGGCAAAAAGATGCAGATACTGACAACTTATGCACACCTGATTCATATAATCGAGGAAAAAGAGATGGAAAGCAGCGCACTGAAACGGGTGAAAGGACTGGTGGGAGGTGAAAAGCAAACAGCTTCGCAAGCAGTGAAACGCCTCACTGCCTTGATGAACGCCCTGGACCAACGGAATAATATGCTAATGCAATTTGTCCTGAACGGACTCTTCTTCTGGGAATTGCGTCAGGTAATGAAGATAGAAACCTGGAAAGAAAGTTTCGCAGCCAACCTCCCGCATTGGCTTGAAGCAATCGGAGAAATGGACGCCTATTGCTCATTGGCCACTTTCGCCTACAATCACCCCGGATATGTATTTCCAGAAATCGCATCCAAACCATTCTGTATGGAGGCCGAAGCACTGGGCCATCCGTTGATGGATCGAGATAAATGTGTACGCAATGATATTCAGATTGCAAAACGACCTTTCTTTGTTATTATCACAGGAGCAAATATGGCAGGAAAAAGCACCTATCTGAGAACCATAGGGGTAAGCTATCTGCTGGCGTGTATAGGGGCCCCTGTCTGGGCGGAAAAGATGAAGCTATATCCGGCACAGCTTATCACAAGTCTACGCACAACCGACTCTTTGACAGAAAATGAATCATACTTCTTTGCAGAGTTGAAACGACTGAAACTTATTATCGATAAACTAAACTCGGGAGAAGAACTTTTCATTATACTCGACGAGATTCTGAAGGGAACGAATTCCATGGACAAACAAAAAGGGTCTTTCGCATTGATCAAACAGTTTATGACTCTGCAAGCAAATGGAATCATAGCCACTCACGACCTCTTGCTCGGTTCACTTATCGATTTATTTCCTGAAGACATCCACAACTATTGTTTTGAAGCGGACATCACTAACAACGAACTTACTTTCTCATACAAACTCAGAGACGGCGTAGCACAGAATATGAATGCTTGTTTCCTGATGAAGAAAATGGGGATAGCCGTCATCAACGACTGATCCCCATGATATATTGAAACTTGAATTAAAGGATCAATGCCCTTTGATCTTAGTCAAAAAAGCTGCGATGGAAGCTGCTTCACCATTAGTGAAATAACGCACGGAAGTTATCGGGTTATAAGTATAGGGCACAAACTGGAACAGTTGTACGGCAGCAAACTTCTTATCTTCAGAAAGCATTACGTCTAAACGCAAATTTCCACTGGTACCTCCTTTAGCTGTGGACTGCAAAGAGAAATCACCCGACTTCACCATATCTGTCAATTCATCCAGATGCTTCAGATCAAAAAAGATGCTCTGCTCTTTGGCGACACTACCTGTCGGTAAATAAACAATCTCTTTGGATTTCCAAAACAGCCGGAAGACTCCAACCAGGAATAAGGCAGTGCCGAGCACCATAAGCCCCATACTGACAGTCGACGAACGGTCTTCCATTTCGAAGGTAGACACAAACGCGATCACTCCCGCCAATAACATGACGCAAGAGAAGATAAGTCCTGAAATACTGGTACGTTTTGCAATATCTGGGTGTGAAGATGCAAAAATAGTTGCATCAATAGCTTGGGTTGTCATAATATCTAAGTTTAAATTATTAGTGGATAATAGCTGAAAATAGTACCATACCTATTTTTAGCAGGTACAGTAAATCAAAAAATAATAGAACTAATAAATTAAACTCCTATACGATAATGCGCCTTAGAGCGAAAACATAGTATTCGCTTACTGGATGACAACAATAAGAAGTAGTGGTATCATAGAGTTTTCCCCAATGCTGAGACAAGGCAGCATCCCGGTCTGCCAACCTTTGGGCAAGACCTTTTAAAGAGAAAACATATTCGGCTGCTTGAATGCGCTGTATACGTGACATCGCAATTTGATGAACCTGAATACCTGCTCCGGCCAATTCGGCATCAGGAAAGTAAGGAGCCTGGGGATTGCTAACAGTTTCGTGCGTATCTCCTTTAAGCACTGACATAGCCATATAGGTATCTTGTTCCGCCTGTTCTCCTGCGAAATAGTTGTTGGCTACACAATGAAGCGCTACAGCGAACAACATGAACAATATAATTTTAATGAACTTTGCCATATCTACCTGCAAATATAACAGATTATTCAGTCAAACTGTTCATCTTCAAATCATTTTAAAGTATCTTTAGTAAAATCAACAAAAAAGGCCACTCTTTCGAGTAGCCTTTTTTATATCTATAAGAATAATTGTTGAATTATTCTGCTGATTCAGCTTTCGGTTCTTCAGTAGCGGGAACTTCAGCAGCAGGAGCAGCTTCAGTAGCTTTCTTTGAACGACGAGTACGAGTAGCTTTCTTAGCAACTTTCTCTTTAGCCATGTTTTCGTTGTAGTCAACGAGTTCGATGAAGCACATTTCAGCATTGTCACCCAAACGGTTTCCTGTCTTGATGATGCGAGTGTAACCGCCCGGACGGTCAGCAATCTTCACAGAGATTTCTTTGAACAATTCTGTTACAGCAAATTTATCCTGCAAGTTGCTAAATACAACACGACGAGAATTTGTTGTGTCTTCTTTAGACTTTGTGATCAAAGGCTCAACGAATTTCTTCAAAGCTTTTGCCTTTGCTACAGTCGTAGTGATTCTTTTGTGCTTGATCAAAGAACAAGCCATGTTAGATAACATAGCACTTCTGTGAGAAGCAGTACGACCTAAATGATTGAATTTTTTATTATGTCTCATTTTTTATTCTTTATCTAATTTATATTTAGAAATATCGGTTCCAAACGACAGATTCAGACTTTCCAGCAAATCATCAAGCTCGGTAAGCGATTTCTTTCCGAAATTTCTGAATTTCAGCAAGTCAGTTTTGTTGAACTGTACCAAGTCGCCCAATGTTTCAACATCAGCTGCCTTCAAACAATTGAGGGCACGTACTGACAGATCCATATCGACAAGCTTAGTCTTCAACAGCTGACGCATATGCAATACTTCTTCATCGAACTCTTCGTTACCATCAACGTCATTACTTTCAAGAGTAATCTTTTCGTCAGAGAATAACATGAAGTGATAAATCAGAATTTTAGCAGCTTCTTTCAGAGCTTCTTTCGGGTGAATGGAACCGTCGGTAGTAATTTCAAGTACCAACTTCTCGTAGTCAGTCTTCTGCTCAACGCGGAAGTTTTCTACAGCGTACTTAACGTTACGTATCGGCGTATAGATTGAATCGATTGGAATTACATTAACATCGGTACAATATTCGCGGTTTTCATCAGCGGGGACGTAACCACGACCTTTGTTAATCGTAATGTCAATCTGCATAGTTGCTTTAGAATCTAAATGACAAATAACTAATTCCGGATTTAACACTTCAAATCCAGTCAAATACTTACCTATGTCACCTGCTTTAAATTCACTAGAATTCTCGATAGTGATGCTCACTTTTTCGCTCTCGAATTCTTCAACTACTTGCTTGAATCTCACTTGTTTCAGATTCAAGATAATGTTGGTAACATCCTCTTTTACTCCAGGAACACTAGAAAATTCGTGCTCAACACCTTCTATGCGGATAGTGGTGATAGCAAAACCTTCTAATGAAGAAAGGAGGATACGGCGCAAAGCATTACCAACGGTAATACCAAAACCGGGTTCCAAGGGACGAAATTCGAATTTACCGAATTTGGCATCCGCTTCCAACATTAATACTTTATCAGGTTTTTGAAATGCTAATATCGCCATGAAATTAATTATTATTTAGAATACAATTCAACAATCAAATGCTCTTTAATGTTTTCAGGAATGTCTGCTCTTTCAGGAATGTGCAACAATTTGCCTACCTTTGAAGCTTCATCCCATTCCAACCAAGCATATTTGCTGTGATTGAAACCAGCGAGAGAATTAGCAATTACTTCCAAAGATTTAGATCTTTCACGAACGCCAATCAACTGACCCGGTTTAACTGCGTATGAAGGAATGTTCACTACCTGTCCGTCAACCGTAATGTGTCTGTGGCTTACCAACTGACGAGCAGCTGCACGTGTAGGAGCAATACCCAAACGGAACACAAGGTTGTCAAGACGACCTTCAAGCATCTGGAGAAGTACCTCACCGGTAATACCTTTAGCTGTAGCTGCCTTTTCGAACAAATTGCGGAATTGTTTTTCTAATACTCCATAAGTATATTTAGCTTTCTGTTTCTCACGAAGCTGAATACCATATTCAGAAGTTTTTCTTTTTCTTGAATTTCCGTGCTGTCCGGGAGGATAGTTTTTCTTCGACAAAACTTTATCAGCTCCAAAGATACCTTCACCGAATTTACGGGCTATTCTTGATTTTGGTCCAGTATATCTAGCCATTTCTTTTTAAATATTTAATTGTTTATTCATGAACTCAATTTGTTGCAGCCGCGATTACAGAGAAGAAATTAATGCAATCCAAAAACAAAATCAAGTATCATTTTTATTAAAGGTAAATCTTAAACTCTACGTCTTTTCGGAGGACGACAGCCGTTATGCGGAAGCGGAGTTACGTCAATAATTTCTGTAACCTCAATACCTGCACCATGAATCGTTCTGATAGCAGACTCGCGTCCGTTACCCGGACCTTTAACATATGCTTTTACCTTTCTCAGGCCAAGATCAAATGCAATTTTAGCACAATCCTGGGCAGCCATCTGAGCTGCATAAGGAGTATTCTTTTTAGAACCTCTAAATCCCATCTTTCCTGCAGACGACCAAGAGATAATCTGCCCTTCACTATTTGCAAGAGAAACAATAATATTGTTGAAAGATGAATGAACATGCAATTGTCCATTAGCATCTACCTTAACATTTCTCTTCTTAGCTGCGACTGTTTTTTTTGCCATATCAACAATTATTATTTAGTAGCTTTTTTCTTATTTGCAACGGTTTTCTTTCTACCCTTACGAGTACGTGCATTGTTTTTAGTGCTCTGACCTCTTACAGGCAGACCAATACGGTGACGTACACCACGGTAGCAACCAATATCCATTAATCGCTTAATGTTCAATTGTACTTCAGAACGAAGATCGCCTTCAACTTTATACTCTGCACCGATGATCTCACGAATCTTTGCAGCCTGATCATCTGTCCAGTCTTTCACCTTCAGATCTTTGTCCACACCAGCTTTATCTAAAATTTTTGCTGAACTACTACGACCTATTCCATATACATAGGTCAACGCAATCTCACCTCTCTTATTTTGAGGTAAATCTACACCAACTATTCTTATAGCCATATACTAAATTATTTTTTTTGCAAAAATAATAAATTATCCTTGACGTTGTTTATACTTAGGATTTTTCTTGTTAATAACATACAAACGGCCATTACGTCTAACGATCTTACATTCTGGCGTACGTTTCTTTAATGATGCTCTTACTTTCATATCTTATTTTATTTATATCTAAATACAATTCTTCCTTTCGATAAGTCGTAAGGAGACATTTCGACTCTTACTTTATCACCCGGCAAGATCTTAATGTAATGCATTCTCATCTTACCGGAAATATGAGCAGTAATCTCATGTCCATTTTCTAATTCAACACGAAACATTGCATTAGACAATGCTTCAACTATAACTCCATCTTGTTCTATTGCAGATTGCTTTGCCATATATTATATCGCTTTATCTCCTAAAACTTCTTCTATGAATTTAAATGATGACAGAATATCAGCCTCGCCTGCACCTACCGCAATGGTATGCTCAAAGTGTGCAGCACATTTCCGATCTCTTGTTCTCACTGTCCATCCATCACGTTCCATAATCACTTGTCGGTCACCTTGCGTAATCATCGGCTCAATTGCAATACAAAGACCTTTTTTCAAAAGTGTTCCGTATCCTCTTTTACCATAATTCGGAACTTGAGGATCTTCGTGCATGTCTTTACCAATCCCGTGACCGACAAACTCACGCACTACACCATAAGAATGGGATTCACAATAGTGCTGGATAGCATATCCGATATCACCGATTCTCTTCCCTTGTACAGCATTCTGAATACCAATATACAACGCCTCTTTAGTCACCTTCAACAATTGACGAACTTCTTCGTCCACCTCACCAACACAAAAGGTATAAGCCGAATCACCACAGAAACCATTCATGTATGTCCCACAATCCACCGAAACAATATCACCGTCTTTCAACACGATATCTCCCGGAATTCCATGCACGACCTCTTCATTAACCGATGTGCATAATGAAGCTGGAAACGGATCTCCATATTGATTAGGAAAGCCTTTAAAAGTAGGGACAGCACCATGATCTCTGATAAACTCTTCCGCTACCTTATCCAGTTCTTTTGTGGTAACTCCCGGTTTCACTAATTTGGCAACTTCAGCCAACGTTCTCCCAACAAGCAAGTTACTCTGACGGAGCAGCTCTATTTCATCTTCTGTTTTAAGAAATATCATTTCTACTCAAAGAATTAATATGCAGCTACACTACTACCAGTGCGTCCTTTGATACGACCTGACTTCAACAAGCCATCATAATGTCTCATCAACAAATGACTTTCAACCTGTTGCAGCGTATCTAAAACAACACCTACAAGAATTAACAGAGACGTACCACCGAAGAATTGAGCAAACTCAGCCTTCACACCAAAGATACCGGCAAATGCAGGCATAATAGCAATGAAAGCCAAAAAGAAAGAACCTGGCAAAGTAATACGTGACATGATGTCATCGATATACTCAGCAGTTTTCTTACCTGGCTTAATTCCCGGAATGAAACCATTATTTCTCTTCATATCCTCGGCCATTTGAGTCGGGTTAATGGTAATCGCAGTATAGAAGTACGTAAATAAGATAATCATTACTGCAAAAACAAAATTATACCAGAAACTCGTATGGTCAGTAAATGCATGAACGAAACCACTTACATTGTTAGTGTTAGAAAAACCAATGAAAGTGATCGGAATAAACATAATTGCCTGAGCAAAAATGATAGGCATTACACCGGCAGCATTCACTTTCAAAGGAATGTACTGTCTTGCACCGCCATACTGTTTATTACCAACGATTCTCTTTGCATACTGTACAGGAATTTTTCTTGTACCTTGTACCAAAAGAATAGCTCCGGCAATTACGATCAGCAGGAATACTATTTCAAATAAAAACATGATCAAACCACCAGTCTTGTCGGTCATACGGGAAATCAACTCCTGAAATAATGACTGCGGAAGACGAGCGATAATACCAATCAAGATAATAAATGAAATACCATTACCAATACCTTTATCTGTGATTCTTTCACCAAGCCACAGGATAAACATACTTCCAGCTGCCAAAATAATGGTAGAAGTAACCATGAACAGAGTCCAATCTAATGAAGCATTTAAGGAAGGTCCAGCCTGCATTTTAAGATTGAGCAAATAAGAAGGGGCCTGAACCAACAAAATAGCAATCGTCAGATAACGAGTATATTGATTCATCTTTCTTCTGCCACTTTCTCCCTCTCGCTGAAGTTTCTGAAAATACGGCACAGCGATTCCCAGCAACTGGATAACGATTGATGCAGAGATATAAGGCATAATTCCTAATGCGAAAATAGATGCATTAGAAAATGCTCCTCCTGAGAACATGTTTAACAAGGCTAAAAGGCCCTCGCTTGTTTGTTGATGCAATTGCGTCAGCATACCCGGGTTGATTCCAGGCAGCACGACATACGAACCGAAACGGTAAATCGCCACAAACAATATGGTAATGAGGATCCGTTGTCTCAGATCCTCAATTTTCCATATATTCTTTAATGTTTCAATAGCTTTTCTCATTGAATCAGAGTTTTACTACATTTCCACCAGCAGCCTCGATAGCAGCAACAGCACTCTTAGAGAATGCATGAGCTTCTATACTCAGCTTAGCAGTCAAAGTTCCGTTACCTAATACTTTAACCAACTGGCTTGAAGAAATGAATCCAGCCTCAATAAAGTCATTAACACCTACTTTTTCCAACTTCTTAGCTTCAGCCAATTTCTGGATTGTTTCTAAGTTAATAGCTTTATATTCAACTCTATTGATGTTCTTAAAACCAAATTTAGGTACTCGACGTTGAAGAGGCATCTGACCACCTTCAAAACCGATTTTCTTAGAGTATCCAGATCTTGATTTAGCACCTTTATGACCTCTTGTAGAAGTACCTCCTAAACCAGAACCCGGACCGCGTCCAATTCTTTTTCTTGTTTTAGTAGAGCCTTCTGCAGGTTTTAAATTACTTAAGTTCATATTGTAATTCGTTTTATATTCAACAAATAATTACTTAACAATGGCAACCAAGTGTTTAACCTTATCTACCATTCCAAGAATTGAAGGAGTGCTTTCGTGTTCAACCACACGGTTCAATTTGCGAAGTCCCAGTGCATCAAGAGTTCTTTTCTGATCAGCCGGAGCACCAATTCTACTTTTAACTTGTTTGATCTTTATAGTTGACATATCTCCCTCCTTATCCTCTAAATACTTTTTCAACACTAATTCCTCTGTTCTGAGCAATCATTCTTGCATCACGCATCTCGCCTAAAGCCATGATAGTAGCTTTTACAAGATTATGCGGATTCGAAGAACCTTTTGATTTAGCCAAAACGTCAGTTACACCAACACTTTCCAATACGGCACGCATAGCACCACCGGCTACGACACCAGTACCGTGAGAAGCAGGTTTGATAAATACTTCAGCACCACCAAACTTAGCTGACTGTTCGTGAGGAACAGTACCTTTCAGAACAGGTACTCTTGTCAGATTTTTCTTTGCCGATTCAACACCTTTAGCGATAGCTGCTGTTACTTCACCAGCTTTACCAAGTCCCCAACCAATAATACCTTCTTCGTTACCTACAACTACAATTGCAGAGAAACTAAAAGTTCTACCACCTTTGGTTACTTTAGTAACACGATTAATAGCAACTAATCTGTCTTTCAGTTCTATATCGTTAGTAATCTTAACTCTATTATTAACTCCTGCCATAATGATTAAAATTTAAGTCCACCGTTACGAGCAGCATCAGCTACTTCTTTTACTCTCCCATGATACAAGTAACCATTACGGTCGAAAACAACAGTCGTAATACCTGCTTCCTGAGCTTTTTTCGCTATCATCTCACCCACTTTAGCAGCAACTTCTTTCTTAGGCAACTTCTCAGTCATACCCAATGAAGAGGCAGCAGCCAATGTCTTACCCGACAAATCGTCGATAATCTGGACATAGATTTGCTTGTTACTTCTAAATACACTCATACGCGGACGTGCAGCAGTACCTGACACTTTATTGCGTACTCTATATTTGATCTTAATTCGTCTTTCTATTTTTGTTGTCATAATAATACAAATTTACGTAAATTACTTAGCACCGGCTGATTTACCAGACTTTCTGCGAATTTCCTCGCCAACAAACTTAATACCTTTACCTTTATACGGTTCGGGCTTACGGAAAGAACGTATCTTAGAGCAAACTTGACCAAGCAATTGTTTGTCACAAGACTCTAAAAGAATAAGAGGATTCTTATTTCTTTCTGATTTTGTCTCTACTTTGACTTCAGGAGGCAACTGTATAAAGATATTGTGTGTGTATCCTAATGCTAATTCAATGATATTTCCTTGATTAGAAGCACGGTAACCAACACCAACAAGCTCCAATTCTTTCTTATATCCTTCAGAAACACCAATAACCATGTTATGTACTAATGAACGATACAAACCGTGAAATGCATGTTTCTGCTTGGGATTATCCAGCATTGCATTTTCGTTTTCAGTTAAAGTGATGTGTCCATCTTCAATAGCAACATTGATAGCCGGGTTCACATACTGGCTAAGTTCACCTTTGGGTCCTTTTACAGTAACCACATCATCTTTCAGAGTAACTGTTACTCCAGCGGGAATACTAATGGGTAATTTTCCTATTCTTGACATTGCTTTTTCCTCCTATTAATATACATAACACAATACTTCACCACCGATTTTCAGTTCTGCAGCTTCTTTGTTTGTCATTACACCTTTGGAAGTAGATATTATAGCAATACCCAAACCATTAATAACACGCGGCATATCTTTGTAACCAGTATACTGACGCATACCCGGAGAAGATATTCTTTCAAGTTTTTTGATTGCGTTAACTTTGTTAACAGAATCATACTTCAAGGCAACTTTAATAGTTCCTTGAGGACCATCTTCTACAAACTTGTAATTAAGAATGTAGCCTTTTTCAAAAAGAATCTTAGTGATTTCTTTTTTCAAATTTGAAGCAGGAACTTCTACAACTCTGTGCTTTGCATTAATTGCGTTCCTTAACCTCGTCAAATAATCTGCTATTGGATCAGTCATATAAAAAATAATTAAATTAATCAGGACTACCCTGACAATATTTAAACAATATATTTACCAGCTTGCTTTTTTTACACCTGGGATCAGCCCATTAGATGCCATCTCACGGAACTGGATTCTTGAAACACCGAACTGACGGATATATCCTTTAGGACGACCAGTCAATTTGCAGCGATTGTGCATACGAATCGGATTAGAATTCTTAGGAAGCTCCTGTAATTTCTGTGCAGCTTCAAAAGCTTCAGCAGGATCTCCGGTTCTCACAATCTGCTTCAAGGCAGCTCTCTTTTCGGCATATTTGGCTACTAATTTAGCACGCTTTACTTCGCGTGCTTTCATTGATTCCTTTGCCATAATTTATCAGTCTTTTTTAGCGTTTTTAAACGGTAAACCGAATTCTTTCAATAAGGCATAACCTTCTTCATCTGTTTGCGCAGAGGTTACAAAGGTAATATTCATTCCGAGAATTCTGGTAATACTATCGATATTAATTTCAGGGAAAATGATTTGTTCCTGAATACCAAGGGTATAGTTACCCTTACCATCGAACTTAGTTTCAATACCTTTGAAGTCACGGATACGCGGCAAAGCCACGCGAACCAATTTTTCCAGGAATTCGTACATTCTTTCACGACGCAGAGTTACCATAACTCCGATCGGCATTTTCTTACGCAACTTAAAGTTAGCGATATCTTTACGCGAAATAGTAGCTACGGCCTTCTGACCGGTGATAGCTGTCATTTCGTTGATTGCCACTTCGATAATCTTCTTGTCAGCAACAGCCATACCCAACCCCTGATTGATAACAATCTTCTTAAGTACGGGTACCTGCATTGTAGAAGAATACTGGAATTGTGACTTTAATGCAGGAGCAATGCGCTCTGCATATTCTCTCTTAAGGCTTGCAGTATTACTCATTACTTAATCTCCTCTCCTGATTTTTTAGAATAACGCACTAAAGTTCCTTCAGAACTTACTTTTCTACCAACACGCGTTGCTTTACCAGTTTTTGGATCAACCGGATTCAAGTTTGAAATGTGGATAGGAGCTTCCTGCTTAACTATACCACCCTGCGGGTTCTTTGCATTCGGTTTTGTGCTTTTAGATACCATGTTGATACCTTCAACTATTGCACGTCCTTCTTTAACAAGAACCTTCAATACACGACCAGTTTTACCTTTGTCTTCACCAGCATTTACGTAAACTGTATCGCCTTTTTTAATATGTAATTTACTCATTACTTAAATCTTTTACAAAATTAAAGTACCTCAGGCGCAAGTGACACAACTTTCATGTTTGTAGCACGAAGTTCTCTTGCTACAGGACCGAAAATACGACTACCTCTAATTTCACCTGCATTATTCAACAACACGCAAGCATTATCATCAAAACGTATATAAGAACCATCGGGACGACGGATTTCTTTCTTAGTACGTACGATCAAAGCTTTTGACACTGCACCCTTTTTAACATCACTTGAAGGGATGACGCTCTTTACAGAAACGACAATAACATCCCCCACTGAAGCGTAGCGACGACCTGTTCCGCCCAATACACGGATACACAGGGCTTCTTTAGCTCCACTGTTGTCACATACTGTAAGTCTGGATTCTACTTGTATCATAATTACTTAGCTCTTTCAATTATTTCTACTAATCTCCATCTTTTAGTCTTGCTCAAAGGACGAGTTTCCATGATGCGTACAGTATCACCTACATTGCATTCATTCTTTTCATCGTGAGCATGGTACTTCTTCGTTTTGCTAACGAACTTACCATATATAGGGTGTTTTTCCTTGAACTTAGCAGCAACTGTAACGGTTTTATCCATTTTATTGCTCAGCACAACCCCTGTTCTTTCTTTTCTTAAATTTCTTGCTTCCATCAAGCTGATCATTTATTGTTAAGTTCTCTTTGGCGTAACTCTGTTCTCATACGCGCAATCGTCCTGCGTAATTGTTTGATCTGCGCAGGATTTTCCAAAGGAGAAATAGAATGATTGATAACCATTTGGTTGTAATTAACCACTTCTGCTTCTACTCTTTCTACCAAATCATTGGTAGACATTTCTTTAATTTCTGCAATTTTCATAAACCTTACGCATTTTGATTTTGAATATCATAATCACGTCTCACGACAAACTTCGTAGTAATCGGAAGTTTCTGAGCTGCCAAACGCAATGCTTCTTTCGCGATCTCGTAAGATACTCCTTCAGCTTCAATAATAATTCTACCTGGTGTAACCGGAGCCACGAATCCTTCGGGGCTACCCTTACCTTTACCCATACGTACATCAGCAGGTTTTCTAGTAATCGGTTTATCCGGGAAAATACGAATCCAAATCTGTCCCTGACGTTGCATATATCTTGTCACTGCAATACGAGCAGCTTCAATCTGTCGGCCTGTGATCCATTTAGTTTCTAAAGCCTTAATACCAAAAGAACCAAAAGCGAGCTGGTTGCCTCTTTGTGCATTACCTTTAGCGCGACCTTTTTGTTGTCTTCTGAATTTTGTCTTTTTCGGTTGTAACATAGTTTCCTAAAATTCAAATTCGTTTAGCGATTATTTTTCTTTCTTTTGAAGTTCTTTCCGCCGCCGTTGTTTCCACCATTGTTTCCACGACCACTTTCTTTGCTTTGTGTAAAGTTCGGAGCCAATTCTCTCTTACCAAAAACTTCACCTCTACAAATCCAAACTTTAATACCGAGAAGACCTACTTTTGTCAATGCTTCAGCATGGCAATAGTCGATATCTGCTCTGAAAGTGTGTAACGGAGTTCTTCCTTCCTTATACATTTCAGAACGGGCCATTTCAGCTCCATTCAAACGTCCTGAAATCTGAATTTTGATACCTTCAGCACCCATACGCATAGTATTTGCGATAGCCATCTTAATGGCGCGGCGATAGGCAATTTTACCTTCTACCTGACGAGCGATGTTATTAGCAACAATCACAGCATCCAGTTCCGGTCTTTTCACTTCAAAGATATTGATTTGAATATCTTTGTTGGTAATCTTCTTCAACTCTTCTTTTAACTTATCAACTTCCTGGCCACCTTTACCGATAATAATACCCGGACGAGCAGTGCAAACAGTAATAGTAACGAGCTTCAGCGTACGTTCAATTACGATTCTTGATACACTTGCTTTCGCAAGTCTTGCATTAAGATATTTACGGATCTTGCTATCTTCCAGCAAAGAGTCACCGTAATCATTTCCACCATACCAGTTAGAATCCCATCCTCTGATAATTCCTAAACGGTTGCTTATTGGATTAACTTTTTGTCCCATCTACCTTAATTTTGATCTTCGTTATTACTTTTAGAACCAACGAACAATGTTACGTGATTTGAACGTTTGCGAATTCTGTATCCTCTTCCCTGCGGAGCCGGTCTCATTCTTTTGAGTGTAGCACCACCATCAACAAAAATCTTCGTTACGAATAATTCGCCACTTTCAGCTTTACGTTCGTTTTTCTGCTCCCAGTTAGCAATTGCAGAGCGCAATAATTTTTCCACTCTTGCAGCTGCTTCTTTTGAAGAAAACTTCAAAACGCCAAGTGCTCTGTTCACTTCCATCCCACGAATCATGTCAGCCACGAGACGCATTTTGCGAGGAGAAGTAGGAACATTTTGCAATTTAGCAAAATACATGGTTTTAAGGGCTTCTTTTCTCTTTTCAGCCGATATTTTTTTTCTTGCTCCCATTATATTTATTACTTTATTATTTCAGATAAATCCTGTTATTTTTTCTTGTTACCAGCGTGTCCTCTGAATGTACGAGTTGGAGCGAATTCACCCAACTTGTGACCTACCATATTTTCGGTAACATATACAGGAATAAATTTATTTCCGTTGTGAACTGCAACTGTATGGCCTACAAAATCAGGCGAAATCATTGAAGCTCTGGACCAAGTCTTAACGACAACTTTCTTGCCTGATTCATTCATAGCAAGCACTTTCTTTTCGAGTTTTACGTTAATATATGGACCTTTTTTTAATGAACGACTCATAGTTTACTCAATTAATCAGATTACTTTTTTCTTCTCTCAATAATGTACTTAGACGATTGTTTCTTCGGAGCTCTAGTCTTAAGTCCCTTAGCATACAATCCCTTACGAGATCTTGGGTGACCTCCGGAAGCACGTCCTTCACCACCACCCATCGGGTGATCAACCGGGTTCATAACAACACCACGGTTACGAGGACGACGGCCTTGCCAACGAGAGCGTCCAGCCTTACCTGAGCTTTCCAATCCATGATCTGAGTTACCAACGCTACCGATAGTAGCTTTACAAGTGCTAAGTATTTGTCTTACTTCACCTGAAGGCAATTTAATTACACAGTATTTGCCTTCTCTTGAAGTCAGCTGAGCGAAGTTTCCTGCTGATCTAACCAGAGCAGCACCCTGACCCGGACGCAATTCAATATTGTGAATTACTGTACCGACCGGGATATTCTGAAGCGGAAGTGCATTACCAATCTCAGGCGCCGCATTCTCTCCGGACATCAAAGTCGCACCAACTTGCAATCCATTGGGAGCAATAATATATCTTTTTTCACCATCAGCATAAAACAACAAAGCGATACGAGCCGAACGGTTCGGATCGTATTCGATCGTTTTTACAACTGCCGGAACACCGTCTTTATTTCTTTTGAAATCGACAATTCTGATCACTTTTCTATGGCCACCACCCATGTAGCGCATTGTCATCTTACCTTCGCTGTTACGACCGCCAGATGATTTTTTACCATATACAAGCGACTTTTCTGGTACTGATGCAGTAATTTCCTCGAAAGTACCAATAATCTTATGTCTTTGCCCCGGTGTAGTGGGCTTAAATTTACGTACTGCCATTTTTATTAAATATTGCTATAAAAATCAATAGTATCTCCTTCTTTCAATGTCACGATTGCTTTTTTGTAAGCATTCGTACGACCATTGATGATACCTGCTTTTGTATAACGGCTCTTATTTTTGCCAGCATACTTCACAGTATTTACATCAACTACCGTAACATTATAAAGGGCTTCAACTTCACTCTTAATTTCCAATTTATTAGCTTCAGGACGCACGATAAAGCCGAAACGATTCAGCTTATCAGTTATCGCAGTCATTTTCTCTGTCACCAACGGTTTAATAATAATTCCCATTATTTAAGCCTCCTTTTTAGATTAAGATATTGTCAATAGCCTTCAAAGAGCTTTCGGTAAGCACAACAACCCCAGCATTCAATACTCTGTAAGTATTTAATCCTGAGATAGTCTGAACGTTAGCACCTTCGATGTTACGAGCTGACAAATATACATTTTTATTTGCTTCTGGTAAAACTACAAGCAGTTTTTTGTCAGAAACTTTAAGATTTTTTGTCATTTCAACGAAAACCTTAGTCTTTGGAGCCTCAAAGTTGAAGTCTTCCACCACTACGATTGCGTTGTCTTGAGCTTTATACGACAAAGCTGACTTACGAGCTAATGTCTTAACTTTTTTATTCAGTTTGAAGTAGTAGTCTCTCGGTTTCGGACCAAATACACGTCCACCACCTACGAGCACCGGTGAATTCATGTCACCACGACGAGCACCGCCACCACCTTTCTGACGACCGATTTTACGAGTAGATCCGCTGATTTCGCTTCTCTCTTTTGACTTGTGAGTACCCTGACGCTGGTTAGCCATAAATTGCTTTACGTCCAGATAGATAGCGTGGTCATTGGGCTCAATTCCGAAGATAGATTCGTTTAACGTAACCTTTCTTCCAGTGTCTTCACCTTTAATGTTATATACGTTAACTTCCATTATTTTTCAATTAATACGATTGAACCTTTGCAACCCGGTACAGAACCCTTGATCAAAAGAAGATTGTGTTCCGCGATTACTTTTAATACCTGTAAGTTTTGAACAGTAACTCTGTCGCCACCCATTTGTCCGCCCATGCGCATTCCTTTGAATACTTTTGCAGGATACGAACATGCACCGATAGAACCCGGTTTACGGGCACGGTTGTGCTGACCGTGAGTAGATTGACCTACACCACCAAAGCCATGTCTTTTAACTACACCCTGGAAGCCTTTACCTTTAGAAGTACCAACAACGTCTACATAGTCTGCGCCGTCGAACAGTTCTACTGTAACAGTATCACCCAGATTTAACTCGTTTTCAAATTCCTTGAACTCGGCCAAGTGTCTCTTCGGTGTTACTCCAGCCTTTTTAAAGTGACCCATCAACGGTTTAGTTGTATGTTTTTCCTTTTTGTCCTGGAAACCCAACTGAACGGCTGCATAGCCATCTTTTTCTACGGTCTTTACCTGAGTAACAACACAAGGACCTGCTTCGATAACAGTGCATGGTACATTCTTACCATCGGCACTGAAAACGGATGTCATTCCGATTTTTTTTCCTAATAATCCTGGCATTTCACTAATTTTTAAATACTACACTTTAATTTCTACTTCTACACCACTCGGTAACTCCAACTTCATCAGAGCATCTACAGTCTTAGCTGTTGAGCTATAGATATCGATCAGTCTCTTAAATGAAGAAAGTTCGAACTGTTCTCTTGATTTCTTGTTAACGAAAGTAGAGCGGTTCACTGTAAAGATACGCTTGTGCGTCGGAAGGGGAATCGGTCCGCTAACAATAGCACCGGTAGCCTTCACTGTTCTAACGATCTTCTCAGCTGATTTGTCAACCAAGTTGTGGTCGTAAGATTTCAGTTTAATTCTAATTTTCTGACTCATTAGTTTTTTAATTAATAAATTTATAAATAAGATAAAGCGGCAGGCTAAGAGTCATTCGCTAGCCTGCTGCTCAAGATATTTTAGAGTAAATCAGCACGTCCTTTTACTTCTTCCAATACTGCCTTAGCAATAGAGTTAGAAACCTGAGCGTGGTGAGAGTAAACCATTGATGAAGTTGCACGACCAGAAGTGATGGTACGCAACGCAGTTACATAACCGAACATTTCAGCCAACGGAACCATTGCTTTCACGATACGGGCTCCTGAACGGCTTGACTCCATACCTTCAACTTGGCCACGGCGTTTGTTCAAGTCACCGATAACATCACCCATGTTTTCTTCCGGAGTAACGACTTCCAGTTTCATGATAGGTTCCATCAATACAGGACCTGCCTTAGCACAAGCATTCTTATATGCCTGGATAGCACAGATTTCGAAAGACAACTGGTCAGAGTCAACCGGGTGGAATGAACCATCAACCAAAGTCACTTTCAATGAATCCAGCGGATAGCCGGCCAATACACCATTCTTCATCGCAGTCTGGAAACCTTTCTGAACTGAAGGAATGAATTCCTTAGGAATGTTACCACCCTTCACTTCATCAACGAACTGTAGACCACCTTGAGTAAAGTCTTCATCAACCGGGCCGATGTTCACAATAATATCAGCGAACTTACCACGACCACCAGATTGTTTCTTATAAACCTCACGCAAGTTAACTGTCTTAGTGATAGCCTCTTTGTAGTTAACCTGAGGTTTACCCTGGTTACATTCTACTTTGAATTCACGTTTCAGACGGTCGATAATGATATCCAAGTGAAGCTCACCCATACCGGAAATAACTGTCTGACCTGTCTGTTCGTCAGTTTTCACTGTGAATGTCGGGTCTTCTTCAGCCAGTTTAGCCAAACCGTTAGACAGTTTGTCCATATCCTTCTGAGTTTTCGGTTCCACAGCAATACCGATCACCGGTTCCGGGAAGTCCATTGACTCAAGAACGATCGGAGCTGTTTCGTCACACAGTGTATCACCAGTGTGAATATCCTTGAAACCTACACCGGCACCAATGTCACCGGCACCAATCACTTCTACTGGGTTCTGTTTGTTTGAGTGCATCTGGAACAGACGAGAAACACGTTCTTTCTTACCTGAACGAGAGTTGTAGATATAAGAACCTGCCTCAATCTTACCAGAGTATACACGGAAGAAAGTCAAACGTCCTACATACGGGTCAGTAGCGATCTTGAATGCCAAAGCTGAAGTTTTATCGTCTTCACTTGGTTTACGATCTTCCTCGGCACCAGTATCAGGGTTTGTACCAATTACGTTTTCAGTATCCAACGGAGAAGGCAAGAAAGCACAAACATAGTCAAGCAAAGTCTGTACGCCCTTATTCTTGAATGAAGAACCGCACAACATCGGAACTACAGCCATCTGAACAGTTGCATTGCGAAGTGCTCTCAATACTTCTTCTTCTGTAATAGTAGAAGGATCATCAAAGTATTTTTCCATCAATGCATCATCAAATTCAGCTACTTTTTCAAGCATTTTATCTCTCCATTCGTTGGCTTCGTCAACGAGGTTAGCAGGAATTTCTTCTATGGTATAGTCAGCACCCATTGTTTCGTCGTGCCAGTAGATCGCTTTCATTTTGATCAGATCAACCAATCCTTTGAAGTTTTCTTCTGCACCGATAGGAATAACAACCGGACACGGATTTGCACCCAAAACAGCCTTCATCTGACGAACAACTTCAAAGAAGTCAGCACCCGAACGGTCCATTTTGTTAACGTAAGCGATACGCGGTACGTTATATTTGTCAGCCTGACGCCATACAGTTTCCGACTGAGGCTCTACACCACCTACAGCACAGTAAGCAGCGACAGCACCATCAAGGATACGCAGTGAACGTTCTACCTCAGCAGTAAAGTCCACGTGTCCCGGAGTGTCAATCAGGTTGATTTTATAAGTATCACCAGCATACTTCCAACGAGTAGTTGTAGCGGCAGAAGTGATAGTAATACCACGTTCCTGCTCTTGCTCCATCCAGTCCATTGTTGCAGCACCATCGTGTACCTCACCGATTTTGTGAGTCAATCCGGTGTAGAACAGGATACGTTCAGAAGTTGTTGTCTTTCCGGCATCGATGTGAGCCATGATACCGATATTACGAGTCAAATGTAAATCATTCTTTGCCATTTTCTTTTTCCTTTACTTTAAGTTTTTAATCAAATAGGTATTTCTTATAGTAATTAGAATCTGAAATGAGCAAATGCACGGTTAGCTTCAGCCATTCTGTGCATATCTTCTTTACGTTTGAAAGCACCGCCTTGTTCATTGAATGCATCCATGATTTCAGCAGCCAATTTATCAGCCATAGATTTACCGCCTCTCTTGCGAGCGAACAGAATCAGGTTCTTCATTGAGATTGATTCTTTACGATCCGGGCGAATTTCGGTAGGAACCTGGAAAGTTGCACCACCCACACGGCGTGATTTTACTTCAACTTGAGGAGTTACGTTATCTAACGCTTTCTTCCAGATTTCAAGAGCAGTTTTTTCTTCGTTAGGAAGTTTTGCTTTTACTGTTTCCAGTGCAGCGTAAAAGATTTCATAAGAAGTGTTCTTCTTTCCATCATACATCAGATGGTTTACAAATTTAGAAACCTTCTGGTCATTGAACACGGGATCCGGAAGGATAACGCGTTTTTTTGGTTTTGCTTTTCTCATTTGTTCGAAAAATAATGTTTTTGTTCTTGGTTGTCTATTTCTTGACGTCTTCAACTCCCCCTCCGGGGAATTTACTCAACCTTTATAGCTTATTCCAACAAACTAAAACGAAAGTTATTACTTTTAATTAAAATAAATCGAATTCGGAATCACTCCGGATTATTTCTTCTTAGCCGGTGCTGCTTGTCCCGGTTTCGGACGCTTAGCTCCGTATTTAGAACGTCTCTGAGTACGTCCGGCTACACCTGCTGTATCAAGAGTACCGCGAACGATATGGTAACGTACACCCGGAAGGTCTTTCACACGACCACCGCGAACCAGTACGATTGAGTGCTCCTGCAAGTTGTGTCCTTCACCCGGAATGTAAGAGTTCACCTCTTTCTGGTTAGTCAAACGCACACGAGCTACTTTACGCATTGCAGAGTTCGGCTTCTTCGGAGTAGTTGTATATACTCTCACGCAAACGCCACGTCTTTGAGGACAAGAATCCAAGGCTGGAGATTTACTTTTCTCCACCAGCACTTCGCGTCCTTTTCTTACTAATTGCTGAATTGTAGGCATTTTAAATTGTTTTTTAATTTATATTATTGTTATATTAATTTCGTAACTATACATTTTGGGCTGCAAAAATACGAATAATATTTGAATAATCAATGCACTACATCTTTTTTTTAATTTTTAAGAGCTTATTTCCCGGAAATCATTTCAATGGAAAGAAATTTGGGTGTAGCCATCCGCTCACCAAGGCTACACCTTTTCCACCGGATAGCTACACCCATTGCCTCGGATGGCTACACCCTTTCTGCTTTCTTCAGGCTTCTCCCTTTATATCCAATATAGGTGGAGTATCTTCTTCCTGCAACCGGATCGGACCGAACGCACGCTCGTATTTGGCTATATTTTCTTCAAGCGCCCGTTGTAAACGTTTGGCATGTTCGGGAGCAAGAATAATACGCGACTGCACTCCCGCTTTGGGCAATCCGGGTAATACCCGTACAAAATCGAGCACAAATTCTGAACTTGAATGAGTGATAATGGCTAAATTAGCATATGTGCCCTGTGCCACTTCTTCTTTCAATTCTATTTGCAACTGATTATCGGGATTCTGATTTTCCATACTTTAATTATTATTGATTATTCTAAATTCTTCTGGCACAAATATACAGATAATGTTTTATAGTAAAGACAAATGCCTTACACTCTTTTCAACAGAATGCAAGGCATGCAATAACAGACCATTATTAACAACTCCCCCTCTTTCTTTATCCAATACCTGAAGCCAGATCAGGAACACCCGGATTGTAAAGAAAGGAAGAACAGACTTATATAGTTCTCAAACGATATCTGAATAATTTCTGGAACAGTTATAAATCATAAACGGCGAACAATAACCTCCGTACACTTTGATAGTGCTATCTTATTCATTGTTCACCGTTCATAAACCACCACCCATTATTAAGAGTTAGATGTCAACTTATCTTTCACCTCAGTCGCTTTATCAGCCACCTTTTCGGCCACTTTAGCACCTGTCTTCACGGCCTTCTCTTTTGCTTCAACGACTGCCAATTCGGCATCTGCCTCTATTTCATGAAGAGCATTGAACACATCATTTTTCAATTTCTTAGCTTTCGCTGTGCGCGAAAAATGATAAACCAGCGCACCGATGGCAGAACCGATTCCAAGTCCCACCAGGAATTTTGCATTTCCACTTCCCATAAACTATTAATTTTTATATAACCACAATAAACAATATCATTCTATAATAAAGCTCGTTTTCCCTATCGGGAACGACTGAAAAAAGAGGCTATCCAAAGAAATAAAATGGCACCGACAACGGAAGTAATCAAACTACCGATGATTCCGGTTGCTGCCAGCCCGAGAAGGGCAAATACCCAGCCACCCAACACACCACCTATAATCCCTAACAGGAGATTGACTAAGAGGCCGAAACCTCCTCCGCGCATTATCTTACCGGCAAAATAACCGGCAAGGATACCTATCAAAATGTACCAGATAAAATTCATAATGCTTGATTTATATTGTTTTGTTATAGGAACGCTATAGGCACTGAAATGTTCGGGAGTCAAAGAAGGAATTAACGACTATTGAGAAACCTGCCTAAGCAAGCAGTACAGACAGATCGGATTTTCGGGTAACAAATTGTGGCGCTTACTAAAAAGGGGTTATCTTTGCCGAAAAGATAATCTTAGGTTCTATGAAAAATATAATTTACAACATAAAAAAGCAGTCTGAGATGTCTGATAAAACAATAGATTTACTGACGAAACAGCTGACTCCGTGCCGATTCCCTAAAAGGTATCTGCTGATACGGGAGGGAGTCTATCACAAATACGCTTATTTCATAGAAAAAGGAATCACACGGTCGTACTGGCTGGTAGACGGAAAAGAGGTTACGACTTCTTTTTCGTGTGAAGGAGATATCGTGTTCAGCATGGATGAGTTATACTACGGTAAACCCAGTGAAGAGTTTGTGGAAACACTGGAAGATGTACTGCTCTATGCCATCCCCATCAAGACACTGATCGAACTGTACGAAACAAATATAGAATTGGCTAATTGGGGAAGAGTCATTCATCAGAATAGATATCGGGAACTCCATCGCAAACATAAAGAACGGCTGACATTGTCGGCCCGAGAGAGGTATGCAAAACTTAAAGAAAGACTTCCCGATGTCTGCAGCCGGGTCAATCTGGGTTATATTGCCGCCTATCTGGGCATTACTTTGCCTACCCTGAGTAAAATAAGGGCGGAAGAGTGATTTTTAATGTAGAGCAAATGCTGACAGCAAAATAGGTTGTACATTTGTCGCTTAACACATTTAAATCAATTATATCATGGAATTAAAGAAAAGAGAGAATATAGGTTGGATTGACCTGCTGAGGGTGCTCGCCTGCTTCTTCGTTGTTTTTTCGCACTGCTGCGATGCGTTCATCGGGCAATTTGACGCCAATCGGGAGTCGTTTCTGACAGGAACATTTTTAGGTAGCTTGATGCGCCCATGTGTACCCATTTTTGTTATGATGACCGGTGTATTGCTATTTCCCGTACGAACCGACATGGGGACATTTTACAAGAAGAGGATCGGGAGACTGATTCCTCCGATAATCTTTTGGTCACTGGTCTTACCTGTACTGTATTTCGTATATCTGAACTACATCAACCCTAATACTCAAAATCCATTGATTTCCATGCCGGATCATAGTTTGGAGGCTTTGTGGATCAAACTGTATACATTTATCTTTAACTTCAATTTCGATACAGTTCCATTATGGTATCTCTATATGCTGATTGGCCTGTATTTGGTGATGCCTATTGTCAGTGGTTGGTTGGAAAAAGCGTCGAAAAAGGAACTGAAGCTATTCCTAAGCATTTGGGGCGTGAGTCTAATAGCACCTTACGTTAAAATGTTCGCTCCGATGCTGGGCTATCAAGGCAACTATGGCAATATGGGTTTATGGGGAATATGTGATTGGAATGACTACGGAACTTTCTATTATTTCTCAGGATTTATCGGCTATCTTTTACTGGCCTATTATCTTACGAGGTATCCACTAAAGTGGAGTTGGAAGAAACTCTTGGGCGTCACCATTCCGATGTTTCTGGTAGGCTATCTGATTACTTCATACGGATATGTCATCACACAGAACCACTTCCCGGGCAATTATGCCTATTTGGAAATTGTATGGTACTTTGCGGGCATCAACGTGTTTATGATGACCTTCCCAGTATTTGTAATCGTGCAGAAAATAAAGGTTCCTTCAAACCGATGGTTATCCCATATGGCATCACTCACATTCGGCATTTACCTGAGCCACTACGTATTTGTATTTGTCGCCTACGACTTGTTGGATAAGGAACAGTTACCATATATCGTACGTATCATCAGTATGGCCTGTCTCGTATTCCTGACATGCTACGCTATCGTCTGGTTAATGTCGAAAAGTAAACTAACCGATCGTTTCATACGATAACATCCTATAAAAAAGAGCAATCACCTTTACGGCAATTGCTCTTTTTCAGTTATAGTCAATTGAATTGTATTATTCTACTTCATTATAGTCAAGCACAGTCTTTTTGTTAGCCAAAATACGATCGTACTCTTCTTTAGAACCTACAATGATCTTATCAAATTCGCGCAGTCCTGTACCTGCCGGAATGAGGTGACCGCAAATTACGTTCTCCTTCATACCTTCCAATTTATCTATCTTACCGTTGATGGCAGCTTCGTTCAAGACTTTAGTTGTTTCCTGGAAGGAAGCAGCTGACATAAAGCTTGAAGTCTGCAATGCAGCACGAGTGATACCCTGAAGAATCTGAGTAGAAGTAGCGGCAACAGCATCACGCACTTCAACCGGTTTAAGGTCACGGCGTTTCAACATACTGTTTTCATCACGCAACTTACGGGCAGTAACAATCTGACCTGCTTTCAAGTTTTCAGAATCACCAGCATCTACAACTACCTTCTTACCCCAGATACGATCATTTTCTTCCATGAATTCCAGTTTATCGACAACCTGTTGTTCAAGGAAACGAGTATCGCCCGGCTCGTCAATAGTTACTTTACGCATCATCTGACGAACGATAATTTCAAAATGCTTATCATTAATCTTCACACCCTGCAAACGGTATACGTCCTGAACTTCATTCACGATATATTCCTGTACAGCCGTAGGACCTTTGATCGCCAAAATATCAGCCGGAGTGGTAGCACCATCAGACAGCGGAGTACCGGCACGAACATAATCGTTCTCCTGTACAAGAATCTGTTTAGACAGCGGAACAAGATATTTCTTCACTTCACCAGTCTTAGAAGTAACGATGATCTCACGATTACCACGTTTCACCTTACCCATAGTTACCTCACCATCTATTTCAGATACAACAGCAGGGTTCGACGGGTTACGTGCTTCAAACAACTCTGTAACACGAGGAAGACCACCGGTAATATCACCAGCCTTACCTACGGCACGCGGAATCTTAACGATTACCTCACCAGCTTTCACCTTCTGACCATTTTCGATCACAACGTGTCCACCCACAGGTAAATTGTATGTACGAATCAAGTCACCATCTTCCGTCAGAATATGGGCAGAAGGAACTTTAGTTTTATCCTTAGATTCGATAATGATAATTTCACGAAGTCCGGTTGCTTCATCCGACTCAATCTTATAAGTAACGTTTTCAATAACGCCCTCGAATTCGATCTTACCAGTAGCCTCCGTTATGATAACAGCGTTGAACGGGTCCCACTTCGCAATCAGCTTACCTTTTTCTACTATTTCACCATCGGCTACATAAAGTGTAGAACCGTAAGGAACGTTGTGTGTAGAAAGTACAATACCCGTATTGACGTCGATGAAACGAACTTCAGCCAAACGGCCTACTACCACTTTGGCAGCTTCACCTGTTTCGTCGACAATATCTACCGTACGAAGTTCTTCGAATTCCAAACGAGCATTGTTCTTGGCAACGATACTTGCATTAGCTGCGATATTGGCAGCCGTACCACCGGCATGGAATGTACGCAGTGTCAACTGTGTACCCGGTTCACCAATAGACTGGGCAGCAATTACACCGACAGCCTCACCTTTCTGAACCATATGGTTCGTAGCCAGATTACGGCCGTAACATTTCGCGCAAACTCCCTTCTTCGATTCGCAAGTCAATACCGAACGGATTTCAACACTTTCGATCGGAGACTCCTGTATCTTCTTAGCGATATCTTCTGTAATTTCTTCACCACCAGCAACCAACAGTTCTCCGGTCTGGGGATGTATGATATCATGTACGGATACACGACCAAGGATGCGTTCGTACAAGGTAGCGATAACTTCATCGTTGTTCTTAAGGTCTGTACAAACCAATCCGCGGAGCGTACCGCAATCCTCTTCATTAATAATAACATCATGCGAAACATCTACCAGACGACGAGTCAGATATCCGGCATCGGCAGTCTTCAATGCGGTATCGGCCAAACCTTTACGGGCACCGTGGGTAGAGATAAAATACTCCAATACGGAAAGTCCTTCTTTAAAGTTCGACAAAATCGGGTTTTCGATGATCTGGCCACCTTCGGCACCTGCTTTCTGCGGCTTAGCCATCAAACCACGCATACCGGAAAGCTGACGAATCTGCTCTTTAGAACCACGGGCACCGGAATCAAGCATCATGTACACAGAATTGAAACCCTGATCATCAGAAGAAATTGTCTTCATCAAAATGTTAGACAACTCAGAGTTAACATGTGTCCAGATATCAATCACCTGATTGTAACGTTCGTTATTGGTAATGAAACCCATGTTATAGTTATTGATCACTTGCTCAACTTCATCGTAACCTCTCTGAACAAGTGTCTCTTTCTCTTCTGGAATGATAATATCACCCAAGTTGAATGACAGACCGCCTTGGAAGGCCATCTTGTAACCCAGGTTCTTGATTCCGTCAAGGAAATCAGCAGTTTTAGCAACACCGCAAGCCTTGATTACGGCACTAATAATGTCACGCAGCGACTTCTTAGAGATAATAGTATTGATATATCCTACTTCAGGCGGAACGATCTCGTTCACGATTACACGACCTACTGAAGTTTCACGCATTACATCAACAATGTTTCCATTTTCGTCAAGGTCTTTCACAATAACCTTCACCGGAGCATGAATGTCTACCTTACCTTCATTATAAGCGATCAACGCTTCTTCCGGACCATAGAATGTGAGCCCTTCACCTTTCGCGCCTTTACGGAGCTTAGTAATATAATACAGACCAAGCACCATATCCTGTGAAGGAACAGTAATAGGAGCACCATTAGCAGGATTCAGAATATTGTGAGAAGCCAACATCAACATTTGGGCTTCAAGCACTGCTTCGTTACTCAAAGGCAAGTGAACCGCCATTTGGTCACCGTCAAAGTCGGCATTAAACGCTGTACATGCCAATGGGTGTAACTGGATAGCTTTACCCTCGATCATTTTGGGTTGGAAAGCCTGGATACCCAAACGGTGAAGTGTCGGAGCACGGTTCAGCAATACCGGATGACCTTTCATTACGTGTTCAAGGATATCCCAAATCACCGGCTCCTTACGGTCTACAATTTTCTTAGCAGACTTCACAGTCTTTACGATACCGCGCTCAATCAGTTTACGAATAATGAACGGTTTGTACAACTCGGCAGCCATCAGCTTAGGAATACCACACTCGTGCATTCTCAATTCCGGACCAACAACAATTACCGAACGGGCTGAATAGTCAACACGTTTACCCAGCAAGTTCTGACGGAAACGTCCTTGCTTACCTTTCAAACTGTCTGACAATGATTTCAACGGACGGTTGGCATCAGTCTTAACTGCACTTGACTTACGTGAGTTATCAAACAATGAATCGACAGATTCCTGAAGCATACGTTTCTCGTTGCGGAGAATCACTTCAGGAGCCTTAATTTCAATCAAACGTTTCAAACGGTTGTTACGGATAATCACACGACGATAAAGGTCATTCAAATCGGATGTAGCAAAACGACCACCATCCAACGGAACCAATGGACGAAGTTCAGGCGGGATCACCGGTACAATTCGTACGATCATCCATTCCGGCTTGTTGCGTCCGCGTGATGCACGGAACGACTCCACCACCTGAAGACGTTTCAGAGCCTCGTTCTTACGTTGCTGCGAAGCATCATTGCCGGCACGGTGGCGCAGTTCGTATGACAACGCATCAAGATCAAGACGTGCAAGCAAATCATAGATCGCTTCGGCACCCATCTTAGCGATGAACTTGTTAGGATCCGTATCTTCCAGATACTGGTTGTCTTTGGGAAGAGTATCAAGAATATCGAGATATTCTTCTTCCGATAGCAAATCGAATTCGGCAATGCCGTCTTCAGCTTTCACACCTGGCTGAATGACAACATAACGTTCGTAGTAAATGATAGAATCAAGTTTCTTAGTGGGAAGACCCAGTAAGTAACCGATCTTATTGGGCAGCGAACGGAAATACCAGATGTGAGCCACAGGCACAACAAGCTGAATATGTCCCATACGTTCGCGACGTACTTTCTTTTCAGTAACTTCTACACCACAACGGTCGCAGACAATACCTTTATAACGGATACGTTTGTATTTACCGCAATGGCATTCGTAGTCTTTGATCGGGCCGAAGATACGTTCGCAGAACAAACCGTCACGCTCGGGTTTGTACGTACGATAGTTGATGGTTTCAGGCTTTAATACTTCACCACTCGAATTCTCAAGGATTTCTTCCGGAGAAGCCAAACCGATAGAGATTTTCGAGAAATTGCTCTTGATCTTATTTTCTTTTCTAAAAGCCATACTTTTATAATTATATAATATGCTAATTAACTAAATAATGTGCCGATTGGCTAATGCCAATGTGCCAATAAGAAAACATACTAATTATGAAATGCCACAGCCAATGTACCTTGATCGGTACATTGGCATATTGGCACATTAGTTCATTATTCCAAATTGATGCTCAGCCCCAATCCTCTTAACTCGTGCAACAACACGTTCAAAGATTCAGGGATACCCGGCTGCGGCATAGGTTCGCCCTTCACAATTGCTTCATAAGCCTTAGAACGTCCTACAACATCATCCGACTTAATTGTCAAGATTTCCTGAAGAATATGTGATGCACCGAAGCCTTCGAGTGCCCAAACCTCCATCTCTCCGAAACGCTGACCACCAAATTGAGCTTTACCACCAAGAGGTTGCTGAGTAATCAATGAGTATGGACCGATAGAACGTGCGTGCATCTTGTCTTCAACCATGTGACCGAGTTTCAACATATAAGTAACACCTACAGTTGCTGGTTGGTCAAAGCGTTCTCCTGTACCACCGTCGCAAAGATAAGTCTTGCAATAGCGAGGCAAGCCAGCTTTATCTGTCCATTCGTTCAAGTCGTCAAGAGTTGCACCATCAAAAATCGGTGTAGCGAACTTCACACCCAAATTCTTTCCGGCACGTCCGAGGACAGCCTCAAAAATCTGACCAATGTTCATACGTGAAGGCACACCCAACGGGTTCAATACAATATCCACCGGAGTACCATCTTCCAGGAATGGCATATCTTCCTGGCGAACAACACGTGACACGATACCTTTATTACCGTGACGACCTGCCATCTTATCACCTACACCAATCTTACGTTTCTTAGCAATATATACTTTCGCCATCTGGATGATTCCTGCAGGCAGTTCATCACCAATTGTGATAGCAAACTTCTTACGTTTCAGTTCTGCATCGAGCTCTTTGTACTTCTTGATGAAGTTCAGGATCAAATCACGAATCATACCGTTCGCATGATCATCATTAGTCCAGTCGCTCAACTGTATTGCGGTGAAATCAAGTGAATCGAAATCTGATGCACTGAACTTAGAACCTTTGGCAATAACTTCGGCGCCCAGATAGTCTTTCACGCCTTGAGATACTTTACCTTCAGTCAAAGCCATCAGTTTCTTCACCAGAATGCGTTTCAAGTCTGCTACCTTAGATTCAAATTCATCATCAATCTTTGGAAGCAATGCCTTATCGGCCAACTTAGAACTACGGTTTTTAATGACACGAGAGAATAACTTCTTGTCAATGATCACACCCTTCAATGAAGGAGATGCTTTCAAAGAAGCGTCTTTCACATCACCCGCTTTATCTCCAAAAATGGCACGAAGCAATTTTTCTTCCGGAGAAGGATCAGATTCACCTTTCGGAGTGATCTTGCCAATTAGGATATCACCCGGCTGAATGCGTGCACCAACACGTACAATACCGTTCTCATCAAGATCCTTAGTGGCTTCTTCACTAACATTAGGGATATCGGAAGTCAACTCTTCCATACCACGCTTGGTTTCACGAACTTCGAGTGAATACTCTTCTACGTGAACTGAAGTCAGCAAGTCCTCGCGAACTACACGTTCGTTCAACACGATAGCATCCTCATAGTTATAACCTTTCCAAGGCATGTAGGCTACAAGCAGGTTCTTCCCCAAAGCAAGCTCACCATTCTCGGTAGAATAACCTTCTGTCAAAATCTGACCTTTTGTCACACGATCACCTTTATTGCAGATCGGACGAAGGTCAATAGTCATATTTTGGTTCGTTTTGCGGAACTTCGGAATCCTGTATTCTTTCAATGCAGGTTCGAAGCTTACAAACTCTTCATCTTCAGTACGATCGTACAGAATACGAATAGTAGTAGCATCAACAAAATCAATTACACCATCACCCTCAGCAGCAATCTGAGTACGTGAATCACGCACCAACTGGCGCTCGATACCTGTACCTACGATCGGGGCTTCGCTTCTCAACAACGGAACTGCCTGGCGCATCATGTTCGATCCCATCAAAGCACGGTTAGCGTCATCATGTTCAAGGAATGGGATCAAAGATGCAGCAATAGAAGCAATCTGCTGAGGAGCAACGTCCATCAACTCTACTTCTGAAGGTTCTACAACCGGATAATCGGCATCCTGACGAGACTTAACCTTATTGCGAATAAATGTCCCATCATCATTCAGCGGAGCATTACCCTGTGCAATGATCTTGGCTTCTTCTTCTTCAGCTGTCAGGTAGACAAGTCCGTTTTCAGAAAGGTCTACTTTACCATTATCTACTTTACGGTAAGGAGTTTCAATGAAACCAAGGTCATTGATCTTAGCAAACACGCAAAGTGATGAAATCAAACCGATGTTCGGACCTTCCGGTGTCTCAATCGGACAAAGACGTCCATAGTGCGTATAGTGAACGTCACGAACCTCAAATCCGGCACGTTCACGAGACAGACCACCAGGACCAAGGGCAGACATACGGCGCTTGTGAGTAATCTCAGCCAACGGGTTTGTCTGGTCCATAAACTGAGACAATGCATTAGTTCCGAAGAACGAATTGATCACTGAAGAAATAGTCTTTGCGTTGATCAAATCAATCGGAGTAAACACCTCGTTATCACGAACGTTCATACGTTCACGAATAGTACGCGACATACGTGCCAAACCGACAGAAAACTGGTTAGACAGCTGCTCGCCTACAGTACGTACACGACGGTTACTTAAGTGGTCAATATCATCCACATCTGCTTTAGAGTTAATCAACTCAATCAGATATTTAATGATCTCAATAATATCTTCTTTGGTGAGGACACGCACATCCATGTCTGTCGTCAAATTCAACTTTTTGTTGATTCTGTAACGACCTACATCACCAAGATCATACCGCTTTTCAGAAAAGAACAGGTTATTGATAACCTCACGGGCACTGGCATCATCAGCCGGATCTGCATTACGCAATTGGCGATAGATATACAGCACAGCTTCCTTTTCCGAGTTACTCGGATCTTTCTGAAGGGTATTATATATAATAGAGTAGTCGGACTGATTCGGCTCTTCCTTATGAATAAGGATGTTTTGAACGCCCGAGTCAATTATTTCATCTATATGTTCCGGTTCGATCACTGTTTCACGGTCGATAATGACTTCATTACGCTCGATAGAAACAACTTCACCGGTATCTTCATCAACGAAATCTTCAATCCAGGTTTTCAAGACACGTGCAGCCAATTTACGACCTACTACCTTCTTGAGATTTGTTTTGTTAACCTTTACATCTTCAGCCAAGTTAAAAATCTCAAGAATGTCTTTATCATTCTCAAAGCCAATAGCTCTTAACAGCGTAGTAACAGGTAACTTCTTCTTACGATCGATATAAGCATACATCACATTGTTGATGTCGGTAGCAAACTCAATCCATGATCCCTTGAACGGGATGATACGGGCCGAGTACAATTTTGTACCATTGGCATGTACACTCTGACCGAAGAATACGCCCGGAGAACGGTGAAGCTGCGACACAACTACACGCTCAGCACCATTGATGACGAAAGTTGCCTTATCAGTCATGTAAGGGATAGGACCAAGGAACACATCCTGAATCACTGTATCGAAATCCTCATGATCGGGGTCTGTACAGTAAAGCTTGAGTTTCGCTTTCAATGGGACACTATATGTAAGCCCACGCTCTATACAATCATCAATGGTATAGCGCGGCGGATCAATATAATAGTCCAGAAACTCAAGAACAAAATTGTTTCTTGTGTCGGCAATTGGGAAGTTTTCAGCAAATACTTTATACAATCCCTCTTTTTTACGCTTCTCAGGTGGGGTATCTAGTTGTAGAAAGTCTTGGAATGACTTCAATTGTACTTCCAGGAAATCCGGATATTCAAGCGGATTCTTAGTCGAAGCAAAATTAACTCTTTGATTTACAGTATTTGAAGACATCTGTCAATGAATTTGGAGAACTTAATTTTAAATATATACACAAAAAGGTTAAGAATCCTCTTGTGAAGGATTCTTAACCGAATTACCTGATTACCAGGCTAATGTTATTTAAGTTCAACTTCAGCTCCAGCTTCTTCCAATGTTTTCTTCAATGATTCTGCTTCGTCTTTAGCCAAACCTTCTTTTACTACACTAGGAGCACCGTCTACCATGTCCTTAGCTTCTTTCAAGCCAAGACCACAAGCTTCTTTAACGGCTTTAACAACCTGAAGTTTAGCTGCACCAGCGCTCTTCAATACTACGTCGAAAGAAGACTTTTCTTCTGCGGCAGCAGCACCAGCTGCAGGACCAGCAGCAACAGCTACAGCTGCAGCAGCAGGTTCAATACCATATTCTTCTTTAAGGATAGTTGCAAGTTCATTAACTTCTTTTACTGTCAAGTTAACTAATTGTTCTGCAAAAGCTTTCAAATCTGCCATTTTTTGTATGATTTTAATGTTTAATTTACTAAATAAAATGTGTTATAATTATCTTTCACCAAGAGTTTTGAGAACTCCGTGAAGGGTGTTGCCACCTGATTGAAGAGCAGAAATAACATTCTTGGCCGGTGATTGCAACAGGGCAACGATATCGGCAATAACTTCATTTTTACTCTTAATAGCTACGAGAGCATCCAACTGGTCAGCACCAACATAGAAGCTTTCTTCTGCATATGCAGCTTTCAGTCCCGGAATGCCATCTTTAGATTTATCTTTGATCAGTTTTGCAGGTGCGTTTGCAACGTTGCAGAACATCACAGCTGTCGTACCTTTCAAAGAACCATAAAGAGGAGAGAAATCACCTTCAATGCTTTCAAGCGCTTTGTGGAGGAGTGTGTTCTTAACTACCATCAATTTGATGTCAGCCTTGAAACAAGCTCTTCTCAATTCACTTGTTGCAGCAGCGTTCATAGCTGTTGTATCTACCAAATAGAAGTGACCATATTCCTGTACTGTAGCAGCAATCTGCTCAATAATCGTATTTTTATCTTCCTTTCTCATTGTTACTCTGTTTTATTAGATTTCCTCTACTGATTTCGGGTCAATTTTGATACCCGCACTCATTGTACTAGAAAGATAAATACTCTTAATATATGTACCCTTGGCTGCAGTCGGTTTCAACTTGTTCAATGTAGAGATAAATTCTTTTGCATTATCGCGAATCTGCTCTGCAGTGAATGAAACCTTACCAATTGAAGTATGAACAATACCGCTCTTATCAACTTTGAAGTCGATCTTACCTTGTTTTACTTCTCTTACAGCTTTAGCAACATCCATAGTTACGGTACCACTCTTCGGGTTAGGCATCAATCCACGAGGACCAAGCACACGACCGAGTGCACCAATTTTACCCATGATAGATGGCATAGTGATAATCACATCAATATCAGTCCATCCACCTTTGATCTTTTCAATATATTCGTCAAGACCAACATAGTCAGCACCAGCTTCTTTTGCAGCAGCTTCAGCATCCGGTGTACAAAGTACCAACACACGTACTTGCTTTCCAGTTCCATGAGGAAGTGAAACAACACCTCTCACCATTTGGTTTGCTTTACGTGGATCAACACCTAAACGTACATCAATATCTAATGAAGCATCAAACTTAGTAAAAGTGATTTCCTTTACCAAAGATGCAGCTTCTTTCAGTGAGTATGCTTTCCCTGCTTCAATTTTTCCTGCAGCTAACTTTTGATTTTTTGTCAGTTTACCCATTACAATTGAAGTTTATTAATTATTAACCGGGAACTCCCCTTTTACAGCGATACCCATACTTCTAGCTGTACCTGCAACCATTTTCATGGCAGCTTCCACAGTAAAACAGTTCAAGTCAACCATTTTGTCCTGAGCAATCGTACGAACCTGTTCCCAAGTGATCTCGGCAACTTTCTTACGGTTAGGCTCAGCAGAACCACTCTTTACCTTAGCCACTTCAAGCAACTGAATGGCAACGGGAGGAGTCTTGATTACAAAATCGAAAGACTTATCTGCGTAGTAAGTAATGATAACAGGCAAAATCTTACCTGCCTTGTCTTGGGTTCTGGCGTTGAATTGCTTGCAAAACTCCATGATGTTGATTCCCTTAGAACCTAATGCAGGTCCAACGGGAGGTGATGGGTTTGCCGCGCCTCCTTTAATCTGTAATTTGATTAGTCCAGCAACTTCTTTAGCCATTTTTTTATTGATTTATATATAACATTAAACGAAGGACAACTACAGCGTAACAATTCTGCGTTATTCCTTTTCCACTTGCATAAAGCCTAATTCAAGCGGTGTTTTACGCCCGAATATCTTTACCATGACCTTTAGTTTCTTCTTTTCACTATTCACTTCTTCAATGATACCACTGAATCCGCTAAAAGGACCAAAAGTAACCTTTACAGTTTCACCTACAATATACGGAACATTTAAGTCTTCACCCGTTTCTTGCAATTCGTCCACTGTACCAAGTATACGATTCACTTCCGACTGTCTGAGGGGAACCGGTTTATCGGAACCTCCCAAGAAACCTATCACATTAGGAGTATTTCTCAGATGGTGAGAAACCTCACCAACCAAAGCAGCCTCCACCAAAACGTAACCAGGAAGATAACTTCTTTCTTTCACAATTTTTTTACCATTGCGAACCTGGTATACCTTTTCGGTAGGAATCAATACCTGAGACACATATTCGCCAAGGTCGCTGTTTTTAATATCAGCTTCAAGATACTCTTTTACCTTAGCTTCTTTTCCGCTAATAGCACGCAAAACGTACCATTTCTTTTCAATCTCAGACATCGTAATTCCTCTTTTTTTTAATGTGGATAAATTATTTTTTCCATAAAATTCTGGAAACAGAAGTCCATCGCGAACACTACCAATGCAATAAGCAGGGAAGCATATAAAACAACTACCGCACTGTTAGTTAGTTCTGAATACGTAGGCCACGACACTTTATGAACAAGTTCGTCGTAAGATTCTTTAATATAAGCTACTACTTTTTTCATTTCATAAATATTAGCACGGGAGGAGAGGCTCGAACTCCCGACACCCGGTTTTGGAGACCGGTGCTCTACCAACTGAGCTACTCCCGTTTGTACATAATCAGTTCCCGATAATACTACCGGGAACTGATTAATATTTAATTTTAGTCGATAATTTCAGTAATCTGACCAGCACCTACTGTACGACCACCCTCGCGGATAGCGAAACGAAGACCGATGTTCAATGCAACCGGGTAGATCAACTCTACAGTAATAGTTACATTATCACCCGGCATCACCATTTCAGTTCCTTCCGGAAGAGTGATTTCACCTGTACAGTCCATAGTACGCAGATAGAACTGAGGACGGTATTTGTTGTGGAATGGAGTGTGACGACCACCTTCTTCTTTCTTCAGGATATAAACCTCAGCTTTAAACTTAGAGTGAGGTTTAATCTGACCTGGTTTACAAAGAACCATACCACGTTTGATTTCGTTCTTGTCAACACCACGAAGCAACAGACCTACGTTGTCACCAGCCTCACCCTGATCCAGAAGTTTGCGGAACATTTCAACACCTGTTACAACTGATTTCTTATCTTCACCCAAACCAAGGATTTCGATTTCATCACCTACGTGGATAACACCAGTTTCGATACGACCTGTAGCTACAGTACCACGACCTGTGATAGAGAACACGTCTTCTACCGGCATCAAGAAAGGTTTATCAACATCGCGCGGAGGCAACGGAATCCAAGTATCAACAGCTTCCATCAGCTCCATTACTTTGTCTTCCCATTTTTCTACACCGTTCAATGCACCAAGAGCAGAACCCTGAATGATCGGAGTATTGTCACCGTCGAAATCATAGAAAGAAAGAAGTTCTCTCATTTCCATCTCAACCAGTTCCAACATTTCAGCATCTTCAACCATATCGCACTTGTTCATGAATACAACCAGCTTCGGAACGTTTACCTGACGAGCCAAAAGAATGTGCTCACGAGTCTGAGGCATCGGACCATCAGTAGCAGCAACTACGATGATAGCACCGTCCATCTGAGCAGCACCAGTAACCATGTTCTTTACGTAGTCAGCGTGACCCGGACAGTCAACGTGTGCGTAGTGACGGTTAGCTGTTTCGTACTCAACGTGTGAAGTATTGATAGTAATACCTCTTTCCTTTTCTTCAGGAGCGTTGTCGATAGAATCGAAAGAGCGGAGTTCAGAAAGACCTTTTTTTGCCAACACTGTAGTGATAGCAGCAGTCAAAGTGGTTTTACCGTGGTCAACGTGACCGATTGTACCAATGTTTACGTGCGGTTTGGTACGTTCAAATTTCTCTTTAGCCATAGCTTTACTTGTTATTTATTTGATTAATAATCAGCATTTACATCTTACAGAGCTGTTACCGGGATTTGAACCCGGGACCTCTTCCTTACCAAGGAAGTGCTCTACCACTGAGCTATAACAGCGAAATAGAGAGAGCGGAAGACGGGGCTCAAACCCGCGACCCTCAGCTTGGAAGGCTAATGCTCTATCAACTGAGCTACTTCCGCAATTTGCCAAAGTTTTCACTCTGTCTTCTCCGTGGGCAAAGATGGATTCGAACCACCGAAGGCGTA
This sequence comes from Bacteroides sp. HF-4919, assembly GCF_018860125.1. Classification (NCBI taxonomy): domain Bacteria; kingdom Pseudomonadati; phylum Bacteroidota; class Bacteroidia; order Bacteroidales; family Bacteroidaceae; genus Bacteroides; species Bacteroides sp. HF-4919. Next base: position 57,606 of record NZ_JAHKNF010000015.1, on the reverse strand, counting down.
AGCCAGCAGATTTACAGTCTGCCCCATTTGGCCACTCTGGTATTTGCCCTTCATTACAGAAATCGAATTTCGAAGTAAGCGTAAGAACGCCCAAACTTTTTCTATTCTGATTTATTCTTGAGCCTCTTGTCGGATTCGAACCAACGACCCCGAGATTACAAATCACGTGCTCTGGCCAACTGAGCTAAAGAGGCGTTTTTACTTAAAAAATGCAACCGTCACGTCCTAACGCGAGCGAAACGGCTGCAAATTTAGTTATTTATTTCTTTCCCGCAAAATATTTGCGGTATTTTTATTTATTTCGTTGTTTTTCCTTGTACTTAACCAACTGCTTCTCCAATGCTTCCACACACAAATCAACCGCTTCTTCAAACGTATCACAGATTTTGCTTGCATGAAAATCATTGTTTGGAACCAACACCGTAATTCCGGCCTCCTTATTCTCCGCAGTTTCTGGTTTAACCACCTTTAATGACACCTCTACTTTCTTTATATCTTCGTAATATTTTTCCAACTTAGACACTTTCTTCTGAATGAAAGCCTGCAATTGTTCTGTTGCATCAAAGTGAATCGATTGAATTCTAATTTCCATACTTACCTCCTTTTTTAGGCTCGTGGATGAGCTTGTTTATACACTTTTTTAAGTTCTTCAAAAGTGGTATGCGTATAAATCTCCGTAGTCGCCAAACTACTATGACCTAAAAGCTCCTTCACCGCACCCAACTCCGCATCATTATTCAGCATTGTTGTGGCAAAGGTATGCCTCAACACGTGAGGACTGCGCTTCTTAAGCGTTACCACCTTCGAAAGGTTCCGTTTCACCAAATTATAGACCAGATTCTTATAAAGTCGTTCGCCATTCTCTCTAACAAAAAAAGCATCAGACTTCACTGAAATCACTTTGTTCCTTACATCAACATACTCAAACATCGCTTCTTTCAATTCATCCCCAAAAGGGATCAAGCGCTGCTTATTTCTCTTTCCCGTTACTTTCAGAAGAGAGGCTGAGAAATCTACATCCTTATCATCCAAACCTATCAATTCAGAGAGACGCATGCCTGTGGCATAAAACACCTCAATAATCAAACGATCCCGACACCCCTTAAACCCTTCACCAAAATCCGTGTCATCCAGCAATTTATTCATTTCACTCTCTTTCAAGAAAGAAGGAAGTGGCTTTTTATTTTTTGGCCCCGTTATTTTACGTAACGGATCAACACTCACCTCTCCTTGTCTGAGGAGATATTTATAAAACGACCGGAGCGAACTCAGCTTACGATTCACAGAAGTTGAAGTATACCCCCGATCCATCAGTGAAACAATCCACTCACGAATCAGTTCGGGCTTCACTTCCAACGGATTAAACTCCCCAATCTCCTCTTGAGCAAACTCCTGCAACTGCGAAATATCCTCGCCGTAAGCCAGTACGGTCTTCTCAGAATAATTCCGTTCGTACCGGAGGTAATCAAGAAAAGAATCTGCTAACATAATATCGCTACATCTATAATTCTGCAACGAATGTATGAAAAGAATTCAATAATTCAAAGGAAATTACGAATTATTAATCTTCTACTTGCTGAAGTTTTTGTACGTAAACTGCACGTTCTTTCTTAAGTCTTTTAGTTACAGACGGTTTGTCGAACTGTTGTCTGCTTCTCAACTCTTTAACGATGCCAGTTTTTTCAAATTTTCTCTTAAACTTCTTCAGCGCTTTTTCAATGTTTTCGCCTTCTTTTACAGGTACTACAATCATTTTGTTACTATTAAATATGTTATGGTTTAAAATTTCCGCAGTCAAATTGCGCCGCAAAATTACACATACTTTCTTTATTCACAAAACTTTCGGCAATTATTTCTCAAAATCAATGCAAAAGGAACAGAAAGTAGTTATCTTTGGAGAGTATAACATATAATATATATAATGTATGAAACAGTCTATCAGTGAACGAATACATGCATTACGCATGTGGTTTAAGCCAAACATTCAAGCATTCATCATCCCCAGCACAGACCCTCATCTCAGTGAATACGTTGCACCACACTGGAAATCACGAGAATGGATTTCTGGATTTACCGGGTCGGCCGGTACGGTAGTGATTACAGCAAAGAAAGCAGGACTCTGGACTGACTCAAGATATTTTTTACAAGCAGCAGAACAGTTACAAGGAAGTGGCATAGACTTATATAAAGAGATGCTGCCGGACACTCCAAGTATCACAGAATTCTTGTCTACCCAGTTAAAACCGGGAGAGGCAGTAGGTATCGATGGAAAAATGTTCTCAGTGGAACAAGTGGAGTATATGCAAGCCGAACTTTCATCAAGTAATCTTCAAATCATATTCTGCCCTGATCCTATGCAGGAGATATGGACAAATCGACCGCCTATGCCGGAATCACCTGCCTTTGTATACGACATTGAATATGCGGGAAAAAGTTGCACAGAAAAAATCGCATCCATTCGTACGGAGCTAAAGAAAAAGGGTGCAGAAAGTGTTATATTATCAGCTTTAGATGAAATAGCCTGGACCCTAAACCTACGCGGAAACGATGTACATTGCAACCCCGTAGTAATAAGCTATTTACTTATTACAGAAGACAGCACGATATTATTCATTGCTCCGGAGAAAGTAACTGAAGAAGTACGGAACTACTTAAAAGAGCAGCAAGTAGAGATACGGAACTACGCAGAAACAGAAATTTACTTATCAGATCTCAAGAGCACCAGCATCCTGATGAATCCGGCAAAAACCAATTATGCTATTTTTTCCTCCGTAAACCCCAAATGCCGGATCATACGAGGAGAAGCACCGGTAGCCTTACTGAAAGCTGTCCGTAACAATCAAGAAATAGCAGGAGTCCATGCAGCCATGCAGCGTGACGGTGTCGCCTTAGTCAGATTCCTTAAATGGCTGGAGTCTGCCGTCCCTTCCGGAATAGAAACAGAATTAAGCATCGATCACAAACTGCACAAGTTCCGTGCTGCACAGAATTTGTACGTAGGCGAAAGTTTTGATACCATTGCGGGTTACAAAGAACACGGGGCTATTGTACATTATTCAGCAACCGAAGAAAGCAACGCGACATTGCAACCCAAAGGCTTTCTTTTACTCGACTCAGGAGCTCAATACATGGATGGCACCACTGACATCACACGTACCATTGCATTGGGTGAGCTAACAGAGGAAGAAAAGACAGACTATACACTGGTCCTCAAAGGACACATCGCATTGGCGATGGCCGTTTTTCCGGCAGGAACCAGAGGGGCACAACTGGATGTACTGGCACGTATGCCATTATGGAGCCACAAAATGAATTTCCTGCATGGCACCGGTCATGGCGTAGGCCATTTCCTCAGCGTGCACGAAGGTCCACAAAGCATTCGTATGAACGAGAATCCGGTTGTATTGCAACCCGGCATGGTCACCTCAAACGAACCCGGAGTATATAAAGGTGGTAGCCACGGCATACGAATCGAGAATCTGACACTGGTATGCAAGGCTGGTGAAGGCTTGTTTGGCGAATACCTGAGGTTCGAAACCATCACGCTTTGTCCTATCTGTAAAAAGGGTATAATCAAGGAGTTGCTAACCGCAGAAGAAACAGACTGGCTGAATGATTATCACCGGCAAGTATATGAAAAGTTATCCCCCGGTCTGAATGAAGAAGAAAAAATATGGTTGAAAGAGGCAACAGCCGCAATCTGACAAACCAAAGGAAGGACCGCCTTTATAGGTCACCAAAATCATTATTAGTGTGAATCAGCATCTTATAGGATGCTGATTCCATCTATTTCTCAAACATATTTTAATCAATAACCTATGGCTTTAATAAAATCAGTAAGAGGTTTTACTCCTGAATTCGGAGAAAACTGTTTTCTGGCCGACAATGCCACCATCATCGGCGATGTAAAGATGGGGCGCGATTGTAGCCTTTGGTTCAGCACCGTGCTGAGAGGGGATGTAAACTCCATCCGCATTGGCGACGGAGTGAATATACAAGACGGGAGTGTATTACACACTCTCTATCAAAAATCGACGATTGAAATAGGTAATCATGTATCGGTAGGACATAATGTAACCATTCATGGTGCGACAATTAAAGATTACGCATTGATCGGTATGGGATCGACCCTGCTCGATCATGCTGTTATCGGTGAGGGAGCGATTGTAGCAGCAGGCTCACTTGTACTCAGCAACACCATCATCGAACCGGGAAGTATTTGGGGAGGAGTACCGGCAAAATTTATAAAAAAGGTTGATCCGGAACAAGCCAAAGAGTTAAACCAAAAAATAGCTCATAATTACCTGATGTACTCTGATTGGTATAAATAAGACCCGACCTGATAAACAAAAATATCCTCCGGAGGGACTGGGTTCCCCGGAGGATATTTTTGTTTATCAGGTTCAAAGCCTTAAAAATTTATCATGTGTAGTACCTTGTCCGTCGCTCCGGAGTTGCCAATCACATAATTACCAGCGTTAGTTCCCGTTTCTTTCAGGAACTTTTCATCGGACAGAAGCCTGTCGAGCAACGTCTTCAGCTCCTCGTAATCCTTAATCGAATAAGCCCCTTTGGCTTCAATCAATTGTACCGCCTCCATAAACTTCTGATATTTGGGTCCGAAAATTACCGGAATACCATAAACTGCCGCTTCAAGAGTATTATGAATTCCTACTCCGAAACCACCTCCGATATAAGCAATCTCTCCGTAACGATAAATAGAAGACAGTAAACCGAAACAATCGATTATCAGGCAGTCCGCCTTCCGGACATTCTTTTCATCGGCACGGGTATAACGCACAGAAGGACGTTTCAACTTACCAATAATCTCTACCAAATGATTCTCATCGATTACATGTGGTGCTATAATCAACTTCATCTCAAGATGATTATTAAAATACTCAATGAAAAGATCCTCATCCGGTCCCCAGGAACTTCCGGCCACAAAAGTAAATGCGCCATCCTTGAACTGTTCCACCAGCGGCAACTCCTTGGCCTGCTCACGAATCTGCAAAACACGGTCAAAACGCGTATCTCCCACTACCGTAACCCTTGTAATTCCAATCTTGGCAAGGAAACGCTTCGATGCTTCGTTCTGCACAAACAAGTGATCAAAATCCTTCAGCACATTTCTGTAAGTACCTCCATACCACTTAAAGAATATCTGATCTTTACGGAAAATGGACGAAACACTATACACAGGGATACGACGCTTGTGTAATTCATCCAGATAGTTCTTCCAAAATTCGTATTTGATGAAGAAAGCCATACAAGGATTCACAATATCCAGAAACTTCTTCACATTACGAGGTTTATCAAACGGCAAATAGCAGACAATGTCGGCTCCACGGTAGTTCTTCCGGACCTCATATCCCGAAGGAGAAAAAAACGTTTGCAGTATTTTATAATCCGGATACCTCTCCCGTATTTTCTCAATCAAGGGACGCCCCTGCTCAAACTCTCCCAAAGAAGCAGCATGAAACCAGATATAGCGCGCGTCCTTCTCTACCTGTTGACGAAGAAGGTCGTACACTACCCAATGCCCCTTCATCATCTTTCGGGGCTTACGGCTGAATGGTGCAGCCAGATGCACCAGAAGGTCGTAAATTCCTATTGCCAGATCGTAAAACATACCTCCGGATTCTTATTTCAAAACCTCTACGGCACGTTTCATACGAGCCAGTGTTTCTTCTTTTCCCAATACCCAGGAAATGTCAAACATATGGGGACCTTTGCCCTCGCCTACCAGCGTCAAGCGGAAAGCATTCATAATATTACCTGTATGATAACCTTTCTCAGCAATCCAATCCATTACAATTTTCTCTTGACCTTCAATACTGAAATCTTCTATTCCGGCCAATACTTCAGCCAGTTCGGCCATACATTTAGCCGAATCTTCTTTCCAGCGTTTTTTAACCGTCTTTTCATCATATTCTGCCGGGGCTACAAAGAAGAAACTGCATACATCCCACAGTTCTTTGACAAAGCTGACACGGTCCTTCATCATCCCAACCACTGTTACTACTTTTTCGAAAGGAGCTTCCACACCATGTTCTTTCAGAACAGGCACAAACAGTTCGGCTATTTCTTCGTCAGACTTCTGTTGAATGTAAGTATGATTAAACCAAATCCCTTTCTTATAGTCAAATTTAGCACCCGATTTACTGCAACGGTGCAAGTCGAACAGATGAATCAACTCATCCATGGACATTACCTCCTGATCGTTACCCGGATTCCATCCCAACAAGGCGAGGAAGTTAATGACAGCCTCAGGCAGATAACCCGATTCACGATAACCTGAAGAAACTTCTCCACTCTTCGGATCATGCCATTCAAGCGGAAATACAGGAAATCCCAGACGGTCACCATCACGTTTACTCAGCTTACCATTGCCCTCGGGTTTCAACAACAGAGGTAAATGAGCAAAAGCAGGCATTGTGTCTTCCCAACCAAATGCGCGATACAACAATACGTGCAACGGAGCGGAAGGCAACCACTCCTCACCACGGATCACGTGTGATACCTCCATCAGATGGTCATCAACAATATTAGCCAAGTGGTAAGTAGGCAGTTCATCGGCCGATTTATATAGAACCTTGTCGTCAAGGATAGATGAGTTAATAATCACTTCTCCACGAATCAGGTCATTCACATGAATGTCTTCGTTCGGCTCAATTTTAAAACGTACCACATATTGCTTTCCGTCAGCAATCAACGCCTTCACCTCTTCCTGTGAAAGGGTCAGCGAATTGCGCATTCCCACACGGGTAGATGCGTCATATTGGAAGTTGGCTATTTCAGCACGTTTGGCATCCAGCTCCTCCGGAGTATCGAAAGCAATATAGGCTTTTCCGTTGTCAAGCAACACTTGTACATACTTCTTGTATATTTCGCGACGTTCTGACTGGCGGTACGGTCCATATTCACCTCCAAAGCTGACACCCTCGTCAAACTGAATCCCTAACCACTTAAATGATTCCAGGATATATTCTTCCGCACCCGGGACAAAACGGTTTGAGTCAGTATCCTCGATACGGAAAATCAAATCTCCCCCATGCTGGCGGGCAAACAGATAATTATACAAAGCGGTACGCACACCACCTATATGCAATGCTCCTGTTGGGCTCGGAGCAAAACGAACTCTTACTTTTCTTTCTGCCATAATTTGCGTTAGTATAGGTAAATCGTGGCAAAATTAAACCTTTTTTTCCACACTATTGTTTTTTTTTGTACTTTTCGCAAAAAATTCAAGGGTTATGGAACACTGGAAGAAGAAAAATAGTTTCTCATACAAAGATTTGTTATATAAAGCACTGATTTTCGTCGGTACTGTGGCCTTCATTGTTTATTTCCTACCACGGGATGGGAAGTTTAACTATCAGTTTGACATAAACAAGCCGTGGAAGTACGGTCAGTTAATGGCTACTTTCGACTTCCCGATTTACAAAGACGAAGCAGTGGTAAAAAGGGAGCAAGACAGTCTTCTGGCCTCTTTTCAACCCTACTTTGAATTGAATAAAGAGGTGGAAAAGAACGCGCTCGCCAAGCTTAAGGAGAACTACCATACACATCTGAAAGGGATACTCCCCTCAACAGATTACATCCGTTATATTGAGAAAGGGCTGAAGACCATTTATCAATCGGGAGTCGTATCGACAGAGGAGATGCGAACCCTCCTCCATGACAGTCTCTCTTCTATCATGGTGATTGACGACAAATTAGCAAACCAGCGAATGACTGACGGAATATATACCGTAAAGAGAGCCTACGAGTATCTTATATCGAGTGACACCGCCCATTATAACAAAGACATCCTGCGTCAATGCGCACTCAACGAGTATATAACTCCCAATCTGATTTATGACTCCGTACGTACAGAGACTGCCCGGAAAGAGCTGCTCGACAACTATTCCTGGGCAAATGGAGTCGTACAAAGCGGACAAAAGATCATCGACCGTGGAGAAATTGTCAGCAAACAGACATACAACATTCTGGAATCTTTACGTAAAGAGTCTATTAAGCGGAGTGAATCTCTTGGACAAAAGCGGCTGATACTCGCCGGACAAATCTTATTTGTCGGTATTCTGGTACTTTGCTTTATGCTATATCTGGAACTCTTCCGCAAAGACTATTATGAGCGTAAAGGCAGTCTGTCGCTACTTTTCGCCTTAATTGTATTCTATTGCGTCATCACGGCATTGATGGTGACAAACAATATATTTAATGTGTACATCCTGCCTTATGCCATGCTTCCGATTATCATCCGGGTTTTTCTCGATTCACGCACGGCATTCCTGACACATGTCATCACCATACTGATCTGTTCCATCACCCTGCGATACCCCCACGAGTTCATCCTGACACAATTAGCAGCCGGACTCGTGGCTATCTTCAGCCTGAGAGAATTGTCGCAACGCTCACAACTGTTCCGCACCGCCCTCCTGGTGATACTGACGTATGCAGCCATATATTTCGCTTTTGAACTGATCAGCGAAAACGATCTTTCAAAGCTGAATGTCAGTATGTACATATACTTCATCATCAATGGAGTGCTATTACTGTTTGCTTATCCTTTATTATTCCTGCTCGAAAAGACTTTTGGTTTTACATCGAATGTAACGCTTGTAGAGTTGTCGAACATCAACAACGATCTGCTGCGAAGAATGTCCGAAACCGTTCCTGGTACTTTCCAGCACTCGATGCAGGTGGCTAATCTGGCCGCCGAAGCTGCAATACGTATCGGTGCCAAAAGCCAGTTGGTACGTACCGGAGCACTGTATCATGATATCGGAAAAATGGAGAATCCGGCTTTCTTTACCGAAAACCAGTCGGGGGTGAACCCCCATAAGAACCTGAGTTATGAACAGAGTGCCCAGGTAGTTATCAGTCACGTAACAGACGGATTAAAACTGGCCGACAAGCATAACTTACCCAAAGTGATCAAGGATTTCATCAGCACCCACCACGGGCGCGGAAAGACCAAATTCTTCTACATATCCTGGAAGAACGAACATCCGGGTGAGGAACCGGATGAAGAAGTATTCACATATCCGGGACCTAACCCGTTCTCAAAAGAAACAGCCATACTGATGATGGCAGACTCCGTAGAAGCCGCTTCACGCAGTTTACCTGAGTATACCGAAGAGAGCATCAGCAACCTGGTAGATAAAATTATCGACTCACAAGTGCAGGAAGGATATTTCAAAGAATGTCCGATTACCTTCAAAGACATTGCAACGATCAAAGCGGTATTTAAAGAAAAGCTGAAAACGATTTACCACACGCGTATCAGCTATCCTGAGTTAAAGAAGTAAGGAGTCCGGCACAAGCATCATCGAGTATATCGAGCACGTATTCAAAGCCTTCCGCACCTCCATAATAGGGGTCGGGCACGTGATCGGCGGGGATGCGGGTGCAGTATTCCGTCATCCGATGAATCTTTTCCCATTCTGCCGGAGAGGGAGCTTTCTCCCTCAGGTCATCGATATTCCGATCGTCCATGCCGATTATAAGGTCAAAGTCATAAAAGTCCTCTGTACGGACCGGACGCGAACGATGAACCAGTTCATATCCTCTGCGAGCTGCATGAGCACGCATGCGGCTGTCGGGCAGCTCTCCCTGATGATAGGCCAAGATACCGGCCGAATCAATCATGAACTGATCTTCCAATCCGGCCTCTCTGATCAGATGAAGCATCACGCCTTCTGCCGTAGAAGAGCGGCAAATGTTTCCCAAACAAACAAAAAGTATTTTCTTTTTCATTCTTTCTTATTTTAAATAATTAAGGCATAAAAATCCGCATGCAGGAACACGCTACATGGATCTCCCCTGCTACACGTTTCTGCATGCGGTATAAAAAGGTATTGTCGATAACTCTACAACGAATTCAATATTTTGTTCGCCTTATTCACCGTTTCAGCAGCCGGCACTTCCGGGAAGTCCTTCAGTTTAAAGGTGGATAGCATTTTTTCCAGCTTCTTAAATCCGTTCTTGTTTTTCTTATCCGTAAACTCTTTACGTAAGATTGTTATCTTCTCATGAGCCTGAACGCCCTCGATAAGTTTCTCGAAACGGATGGAAGAACGTGCTCCCGGATAAACCAGATAAGTATCACCACCGGCCCAAGCCTCAAAACGTGAGTCGAGCAACGGCTCTTTCGGCCAACTGTTATATGCCCAACGCAGGTAACCGTCGAGGTGATCTTTAGCAGAATAATAGCTCATCCAGGCAGCCTCGGCAGGATCGGAGAAAGTAAAGGTATTCGGGAAAGCTTCTGTACAACAGGTGTAATAAGTTGTAGGCAACTGCTTTTGTGCACGGCGTGCCAATACCTCTTTCGGATAAGAAGCGCCGATAGGAATACAGTAATCGTAAATATCAGCCTCCAATTCTTTATGGAAATTTCCGGCCAGCGAAACTTTAAATTCCGGATCAGCTTTACGGATCACCTGCAATGTTTTCTGCATTACCTCCATCGGGCGTTCGTCCATGGCGATGGCACAAATGTCGAACCAGCCTTTTTCACGCAAATGTTTAGAGAATGACTTCAGCATAGCCACCCACATCTCTTCGTAAGCTTTCTCGCCCGGAGCAGTCTTGGCGTATTGCATACTGTTTGTAGCCTGATCGAAGTACTGGAATGACAATTTCCACGGAACCATTGAATAGCAGTTGATTTGCTTGTCAATGCCTACGCTCATCATCATCTCCACCCACTTGTCGAACACACCATAGTCGAAAGCCCATGTGCCATCAACCTTTTTCGTCCAGGTAACCATCGATTCAAAATAGTCATAAGTCTGTCCGTTCCAAGGTTTGTGCATGATGGTAGCCGTAATAATCTTCTGTCCGGCATCCGCCAGCATCTTCATCAACGGACGCATGGCATCCATATGTTCCTGACTCCAAAGCGGAACCTGATAATAGCGTGCCACGGCAAACGGGCTCTGCCACAAATCCAGATGATAAGCCCATTCGGACGGAGCGGGCAATACGCGGGAAGAGACTTTAATGTCCATCTTGAGGGTAGACAGCCTCTGGTCTCCGTCTTTCACCTCAACGGTGCCGCGATAAACTCCCGGAGACACGGTCTGGGGTATCTGGCAATTGATCCAGATAGCTTGGGTACTCTTAGCCTCCATAGGCATGGAAGTCAGCAAGTGGTCAATCGGATCGGCCACCAACAGAGAGTCGTAAATAGAATGATCCGGACGATAGCCACAGGCACCGCGTCCATCCTTATTCAGTTCATCCGTCATCACATAGCGGACAAAACCTCCGCTGAAGGCACTTGCCGGAAGCACGTCGCCCTTGGAGTTTTTAAATTCGGAAAGAGAATAATTCAACCCTTCCAGATCGGTACCTGTCCAGACAACAGCCTGAGCATGGAGTTTCTCGCCACGCCAGCCTTCCAGTGTGACGCTTTTCTGTGATTGAATCATGGGGACAACATGTTTTGCATACCGGGTATCGGTATTTCCCCATTGCACCTGAGGAGTTTTGACTGCCGCCCACTCCTTCCCGGAAGGAGTAACCGGATCGGGTAACTCTTTGTAAGATTGAAGTGGGAACGGAGCCTGTCCGGTCGGTATTCCACATTGTGTCACTCCTTGCTGTGCAAGAAGCGGGCCTGTACTAACCAGGCAAGAAAGCAAAAGTGTCGTGATTCGCTTCATGGTTTCATTTTTTAAAGGTATATATTAAGATTGGTTTTCATTACATAGGATCTACATCATAATAGACAATCAACGATTTAAACCGTTCGTCTTCTATCATTTCCCGTTGTACACGCAAAAGTAATTCACGGGCGCGACTCATTGGCGCATTTTGTTCTATTTTAACAACTATTTTCCGTATAAACAAAGTCTGGATACGGGCAACGGGAGGCTTATCCGGCCCCAGTATACGGTTTCCGAACAATGCGCGCAGCTTTTCGGCCATGGTATGTGCCATCACATCCAGCAATGTCTCGTTCCGGTTCTTCAGATAAACATACACCATCCGGTAGTAGGGAGGATAATGGAACATCTGTCGTTCGGCCAATTGTCCCGCTACCATATCCTCGTAATCGTTCGTCATCACCTGACGGATGATGGGGTGATCTATACTTTTGGTTTGCAGCACAACCCTGCCCCGTTTATTTTTTCGCCCGGCACGTCCGGCAACCTGTGCCATCAACTGGAAGGCACGTTCGTACGAACGGAAATCGGGATAATTCAACATCGTATCCGCATTGAGGATGCCCACTACACTGACATGATCGAAGTCGAGTCCTTTTGATACCATCTGGGTACCGATCAGTATATCAGTCTTCCCTTGCTCAAAATCTGCAATAATCTTTTCATAGGCCGACCGGGTACGGGTAGTATCCAAGTCCATACGTGCCACAGAAGCTTCCGGAAAAATCAGTTTTACGTCATCTTCTATCTTCTCCGTACCAAAGCCCCTGTGCATAAGTTCGACTCCCTCGCAAGCCGGACACGAACGGGGCAACTGGTAGGTATACCCGCAATAATGGCAAGTCAGCTGATTGATGCCTTTATGATAAGTCAGGCTGACATCACAGTTTTTGCATTTAGGCACCCATCCGCAAGTGCGGCACTCTATCATCGGGGCAAAACCGCGCCGGTTCTGAAATAGAATCACCTGCTGTTTATTATCAAGCGCCTCACGGACGTATTGCAATAACAAGGGGGAGAATTGCCCCGTCATCCGCTTTTTGCGGTGTAATTCCTTGATATCTACCGGAATAATTTCCGGAAGTTGAATTTCTTTATATCGTTCTTTCAACTCCACCCATCCGAATTTACCGGTAGTGGCATTCTGCCAGGTCTCCACCGAAGGAGTGGCAGTGCCTAACAACGTCTTTGCCCCATACATCGAAGCCAGTACGATAGCGGCATTGCGGGCATGATAGCGTGGCGCGGGGTCCTGCTGTTTATAAGTGTTCTCGTGCTCTTCGTCCACAATGACCAGTCCGAGATTCCGGAACGGGAGGAATACCGAAGAGCGCACCCCCAGAATAATGTCATATCCTTCTTCCGTCAATTGCTTCTGCCAGATCTCAACCCGTTCGGCATCGGGAAACTTGGAGTGATAGATCCCCAACCGGGAGCCGAACACCCGTTTCAGACGTTCGGTAATCTGAGTGGTCAACGCAATTTCGGGTAACAGGTAAAGCACCTGTTTCCGCTGACGTAAAGCATCTTCTATCAGATGGATATACACTTCAGTCTTTCCGCTGGAAGTCACACCGTGGAGCAAGCAGACATTCTTCTCTTGAAAGCTCCGCACAATTTCATCATAAGCCCGCTGCTGATGTTCGTTCAGAACGTTCAGTTCCACCGTTTGTCCCGAGATACGGTTCAATCGGCCGATTTCCCGTTGATAGACTTCAAAGACCCGCTTTTCTACCAATCCGTTAAAAACGGCAGGAGAAGCGGAAGCACGCTGCAACAATTCCTTTTTCGATACTTCCTTCAACGTGCCGTCCCCCAATACCCCGGAAAGCTCGACGTACTTCATCAACAGTGCCAGTTGCTTCGGGACGCGTTCTAATTTATCAAAAAGTCGCCGGAGATTCTCCTCGCCCGAAGCGTCGGCCGTCAGCCGGACCCGGACTTCTGTTTTGGGTTTATAGGTACGGCGAAGTTCCTCTTTTACAAAAAGGGCTTCCTTATCGAGCAAGGATTTAATAACAGTAAGTATGTTTTTCAGACCACTCTCCTTTTCAAGTTTGGTGACGCACTGCTCAGGATCTTTTGCAAGCAAGTCAAGTATCCGTTGTTCCCGTTCGGGAAGGGGAGCATCGGCTTCAAAGTCAGGGTTGTATTCAACAATTGTCTCGCTTTCCAGTTTTAAACCGGAAGGTAACGCCGCTTTGTAGACATCGCCCTGTGTACAGAGATAATAATCGGATAACCATTCCCAAAACCGGAATTGTACAGGGAGCAGTATCGGAGAGGTATCAAGTACGGCGGAAATCTCTTTGACTTCATATTCGGTCGGCGCATAATAGTGAACATTGCAAACAATGGCTGTATAATACTTTTTCCGCCCGAAAGATACGACTACCCGGCAACCGATTTGCACCTCTTCTGCTCCTTCGTCCGGAAGGGAATAAGTGAAGCAACGGGGAAGAGGCAAAGGTAATATGACATCTACATACTTTTTCATCGTGAGGACAAAGATACAAAAAAATCCCCGACGCAAACGCCGGGGATTTGTATATCATCAGATGATTCTGATTTCTTAGAAAATATAAGCAGCAGATATCTGCCACATTTTAGTCTTATAAGAAAAATCAGCCTCTTTCCATTCCGCTGTTTTATTCAACGGGATATTATAATTGGCTCCTATCTGCAAATGCCTCAGTAATTTCACACCGGCACCTACATTAATACCTATCTGTGCGTTCTTTTTATTCAACCGACCAAGGTCCTCGTAATTCTTATCGCCTGAGAAGTTAAAATAAAAATCCGGACCGGCTGCCACGTAGATACCCAATGCACTACCCAAGCCAATAGTATACTTCAAGTTAATTGGAATATCGAGACCATTCTGTCTGATAGACTCATCACCTACTTTGACACCTCTCTGAGAGAACAAAAGAGCACCGTCAACCCCCAAACCTACCAGTGGGATAGTAACCTCAGCCATCGGGCCGATAAAGAAACCGGTAAAGTTGTCTGTTTTTAAATCAGACTTATTAAAATCAGCTTTTGCCAGGTTTACACCACCTTTCACACCAAACTTGATAAGTTGTGCCTGAGCAGGCATAGCCATACCGATACATACAGCTATCATTAAAGCACTAATAATCTTTTTCATAACTAAGTTGTGTTTAAAATTCGGGACAAAGATATAGTTTTAAATTAAAAAAACATTAAATTCGTTTGCATATTTTCAGCAAAGCGCTCTATTCTATAACATTACTCAACAGCATTTTGTTGTTTCAATCCCCAATATAAAGGACTTGCCGTTTTCTCAATAAAAAGATCCATCTTTATCATCTAAGGGAACTATATACGAGATGTACAACTGGTATATCGGATTTTTTAATAATAGACCCACAACCTCATAAAGTAGCAGCAAAATCCCGGCAAGAAGAAAAAAACACCCTTACCGGAACAACAAATCATAAAACGATTTACCTTTGTAGTACATTTAAGGAAAGATGCCAGAGTGATCGAATGGGCCGGACTCGAAATCCGGTGAACGGCTTGTCTGTTCCGTGGGTTTGAATCCCACTCTTTCCGCACAGGCTTGCAGGTTCCGATTAAGAAAAAGAGCCTTGCAAAAGCCCGTTTCACCACAGACTGTGACACCTCCCCCTTCTCTATGAAGACCGTTTCCCTATCCCTTAAACTGTATCAGCATCAGGACAGGATTATCATCTACTTTCATTCCCGAAACAATCTTTTTCAGTTCACCACTCAACTCACCGGCTTCGTAAGCCTCCACCAAATCTTCCGACTTCAGAATGACTAAAGCGCAATCTTCGGGATAACGATAAAACATGATGCCTGAGACCGGTTTCGAAGTATCTTCACGATTCTTGAAAATATAGCGGAAAACCTCCTGGGTACGGCGATCATAAAGCCATTCTTCATTTTGCAAATCCAGATGATCAATGCTGTTCATAGGTATCTCCATCGGTTGCTTGGTCAAAAAAAGATAGGGTCCCGCCACTCCTTTCAAAAACAAACCATACTGGTTCCCTTCTTCATTATGTGAAGGGGTCCGGACCAGCAAAGGTTTTAAAGCAAAATCCGGCTCCATCGTAAACAAAGTATCCGAGTCCGCATTGCCTATGTAGAACCGGGAACCATTGCAAATAATCGATGGCTCATGCATATAGCCATACAGATGCGCTTGCTCGTTGATGATTAATTTAACTTGCACACATTTTTTCTGCACATAGCTCAAAGAATCCAGCTGTCCGCTCTCGGTAGAGACAAGGAGGTAGGGATGGAACCCGGCATCCGAACCTGCGGAAGGAGTGAAGTCCCGGGAGGCAATCAGATATTCGGGAGAGAAAAGATACATCTGGTTCAACCATATATTTTCGGGATAAGGAAGCGAACGCTTGAACGTGCCATCCAGCGAATAGACGTGAATTTTTTGCCGGTTCATCTCTTTCAGATAAAGTTCGCCATTCTCCCAGTTTACGTCTACCGTCGCAATATCTTTGTATTCTCCCGGACCATTTCCCACCCGGTGGATGCGGGTAAGGGCTTTTCCCTCCCGGCTGAACAGACAGACATCTTCACTCTGATGACCTATCGTCACGATATATTTATCGGACACTATCGCGGCAACACCATTGAACAGAAAGTCATCGGTAGTTTCTAAAGGAATATATTCCACATCGGCAATGTCTTGCAGAACAATCTCTTTTTCAGGGTAACTTTTTGTCATGTCGACAACGGATAAAGCCTGAGTCTCCGCCCGCTTCGTCCCCTGGCATGAAACCAACAGGTACAGCACCAGAAAGTAAAAAGGGAATTTTTTCATAGTATCATCATTAATCACACCGGCAAGATAGAAAAAAAATACCGGATTCAGCTCTCAAACTTCAGAAAATAAAAAAAGAAGTTGTACCCCAAACCGTTGCAATTCTCCTATCCTCCCTAAACGGAAGAAAGAACTGTAACCGGATTGGGATACAACTTCTTAAATATGCTGACCGGATTCCCCGGATCAGTTGTTAGGCTTAATATCGAGTTTAACCGGATGAATCATGTTTTCCGGCTTCAGGATCGTATCAAGGTCTTCTTTCGAAAGAATGTTATGTTCCAACACCAGTTCGTAAACTCCCTTACCGGTCTCCTGTGCCTCTTTGGCAATTTTGGTAGAATTCTTATACCCGATGACAGGGTTGAGGGCCGTCACAACACCGATACTGTTGTGAACATCTTTCCGGCATTTCTCCTCATTGGCCGTAATGCCGTCTATGCACAAAGTACGCAGTGTATCGAAGCCATTCATCAGCAAATCGGCAGATTCAAAGCAACACTGTGCCATAACCGGTTCCATCGCATTCAGCTCCATCTGAGCCGCTTCGCCACTCATAGCCACGCAAAGGTCGTTGCCTATCACTTTATAGTCGATCTGGTTCATCACTTCGGGGATAACCGGATTTACCTTACCGGGCATGATAGACGAACCGGGTTGCATGGCAGGCAGATTGATCTCACCCAACCCGCAACGCGGACCGGATGCCAGAAGACGCAAGTCATTGCAAATCTTATTCATTTTTACAGCTATACGACGCATGGCTGAAGAATACCCCACCAGACAGGAAGTATCGGAAGTAGCTCCTATCAGATCGTCGGCCAAACGGATATCCAGCCCGGTAATCTTCCGAAGGGCCGCGATGCATTTGGTAGCATATTCCGGTTCGGCGGTAATTCCGGTTCCGATGGCAGTAGCTCCCATATTGACTGTCAGGAAGTCCTGTGCAGCAAAGTCCAGATTCTTAATTTCATCTTGAAGGATGCTGGCAAAACCATTGAATGTCTGCCCAAGCGTCATCGGCACCGCATCTTCCAACTGTGTACGCCCCATCTTGATCACATGTGCAAACTCTTCTGCTTTTCTCCGGAAAGCACCGATCACTTCTTTGAAATGCTTCACCAGTTTCAAATGGGTATAATACATACCTATATGGATGGCAGTCGGATAGGCATCGTTGGTGGACTGCGAACGGTTGACGTGGTCATTGGGCGAACAATATTGATACTCTCCGCGTTTATGTCCCATCAGTTCGAGGGCACGATTGGCTATCACCTCGTTGGCATTCATGTTGGTGGTAGTTCCGGCTCCACCCTGAATCATGTCTACCGGGAATTGGTCGTGATGTTTGCCTTCCAGAATTTCTTTACATGCATGGAGAATGGCATTTGCCTGTTCTTCAGTCAGCAATCCAAGTTCAAAGTTAGCCATAGCGGCTCCCATCTTGGTAATGGCCAGTGCATTGATAAATAAGGGATACTCACAAAGATGATATTTGCTAATGCGGAAGTTCTCTATTCCCCGAAGGGTTTGTACGCCATATAAGGCGGTTTCGGGTACTTCACGTTCACCTATTAAATCACTCTCTGTACGAGTTGCTTTCGATAATTCTTCTTTCATAATATATCTTTATTAACAATTATAATCTTAACTGTGTTTATAATAACCAAACTTAAGCAATATTGTTTTGAAAGCAATCATATTCACTATTTAGTTAACATACTTTAAACAAGGAGTAATTTACGTATAATAAAGCAAATACATGTATCATATTGTAAATAGCATCCGATTGAGAGATATTTTATAAAATCTCCTTCACAATGAAAAAATATGCAAACCAGCAAAAACCAATTAACTTCTTTTTTGTTGATTACCATATCATTTACCAATTCAGAGACAATTTATTAAATTATCTTTGCCAAAAAATTAAAAAAGAAAGATATGATTTTACAATTGGCTTTTGTACTGACAGCTATTATTATCGGTGCCCGTTTGGGAGGTATCGGACTCGGAGTAATGGGCGGCGTAGGTTTAGGAATACTGACTTTTGTCTTCGGACTGCAACCCACAGCCCCTCCGATCGATGTAATGTTGATGATTGCCGCGGTTATTTCGGCCGCATCATGCATGCAGGCAGCCGGCGGACTGGACTATATGGTGAAGCTGGCAGAAAAGTTATTGCGTAAAAACCCGTCACACGTCACTCTTTTGAGTCCTATTGTGACTTATCTGTTCACCTTCGTCGCCGGTACGGGACATGTTGCCTATTCCGTACTGCCGGTGATTGCCGAAGTGGCCACCGAAACAAAAATCCGTCCGGAACGCCCGCTGGGCATTGCCGTTATCGCTTCTCAGCAAGCCATCACGGCCAGCCCCATCTCGGCAGCCACAGTTGCCTTGCTCGGACTTCTGGCAGGTTTTGACATTACTTTATTTGACATTTTAAAAATAACGATCCCCGCTACCATTATCGGTGTGTTGGTAGGTGCACTGTTCTCAATGAAAGTGGGCAAAGAACTGGTGGACGACCCGGAATATCAGAAGCGATTGGCAGAAGGGTATTTCAACTCTAAGAAAGTAGAGATTAAGGACGTACACAACAAGCGCAATGCAATGATCTCGGTTCTGATTTTCATTTTAGCAACGGCCTTCATCGTATTCTTCGGTTCTTTCGACGGTATGCGCCCCACCTTCCTGATAGACGGAGAAACCGTTACATTAGGGATGTCTGCCATTATTGAAATCGTAATGCTTTCGGCAGCTGCGCTTATCCTGATAATTACCAAGACGGATGGAATCAAAGCAACACAAGGTTCTGTTTTCCCGGCAGGAATGCAGGCGGTAATCGCCATCTTCGGTATAGCCTGGATGGGTGACACATTCCTGCAAGGCAACATGGGGCAACTGACAGAATCTATCGAAGGATTGGTTCGGCAGATGCCGTGGTTATTCGGAATAGCTTTGTTCGTAATGTCTATCCTGCTTTACAGTCAGGCAGCCACAGTACGTGCACTGATGCCACTGGGCATCGCCCTCGGCATTTCGCCGTATATGCTGATCGCCATGTTCCCGGCCGTAAACGGATACTTCTTCATTCCGAATTATCCGACAGTGGTTGCTGCCATCAATTTCGACCGTACAGGAACAACCAAAATCGGTAAATATGTGTTGAATCATTCGTTTATGATGCCCGGATTGGTATCAACCGTTGTAGCTATCGTACTCGGATTGCTCTTCATCCAGGTATTTTAAAAATACGAACTATCTATTTTTTAACCTAAATAACAGTTGAGTCATGAAAGAACTAAAAAGACTAAGCCTTGTAGTGGTTACACTACTGCTTTCCACAATGATGGCCTTCTCACAGAAGCCAAACATTCACATCCTTGCTACCGGAGGAACGATTGCTGGGACAGGCGGCTCGGCAACCTCTACCAATTACACAGCCGGACAAGTAGCAATCGGTACACTGCTGGATGCAGTACCCGAACTAAAAAACATTGCCAATGTGACCGGTGAACAAATTGTGCGCATCGGTTCGCAGGACATGAACGACGAAGTATGGCTGATACTTGCCAAAAAGATCAACCAGTTGTTGAAACGTCCGGATATCGACGGCATCGTTATCACTCACGGAACAGATACAATGGAAGAAACGGCTTACTTCCTGAACCTGACCGTCAAAAGCGATAAGCCGGTAGTGCTGGTAGGAGCCATGCGTCCTTCCACCGCACTTAGTGCCGATGGTCCGCTGAACCTTTATAACGCCGTAGTCACCGCAGGGGCCAAAGAATCTGTAGGCAAAGGCGTACTGGTAGCCATGAACGGATTGATTCTCGGGGCAGAAAGTGTATTAAAAATGAATACAATCGATGTACAAACCTTCCAGGCACCCAACTCCGGAGCGTTGGGCTATATCTTCAACGGAAAGGTATTTTACAACCAAGCCCCACTGAAAAAGCATACCACTCAGTCTGTGTTCGACGTAACCAACCTGAACTCTCTGCCTAAAGTAGGTATCGTTTATAGCTACTCAAACATTGAGGCAGATATGGTAACCCCACTTCTACACCACGATTATAAGGGTATTATCCATGCCGGCGTAGGTAACGGAAACATTCACAAGAACATTTTCCCGGTACTGACAGAAGCCCGTAAGAAAGGAATACTCGTTGTCCGTTCATCCCGTGTACCGACCGGACCTACGACACTGGATGCCGAGGTGGATGATGCTCAATATCAATTTATCGCTTCGCAGGAATTGAACCCGCAAAAGTCACGTGTACTGCTGATGCTTGCACTGACCAAAACCAACGACTGGAAGCAGATTCAGCAATATTTTAATGAGTACTAACCGGGCATCGGACCGATAAAACCTGAACACTTATGAAGAAATTAATGGCAATGCTGCTCCTTGCGGGCAGCATTCAAGGAGTATATGCACAAAAGGCAGAAAAGAAGGAAATGTTTCTGGAAAACAAATCGTTGTACGAAGAACTGGCCAACGTGCAAAAAAAGACGGATAAGTTCAATCTGTACCTCAATATGCAAGGTAGTTTTGACGCTAACTTCCGCGATGGTTTCGACGAAGGAGTATTCAAAATGCGTCAACTCCGCATCGAAGCAAAAGGCAATCTCAACAGCTGGCTCTCTTACCGCTATCGTCAACGCCTGAACCGTTCGAACGAAGGAGGAGGAATGATCGATAACATCCCTACCTCGATAGACTATGCCGGAATCGGTGTGAAACTGAATGATCAGTTCTCTTTCTTTGCCGGTAAGCAATGTGCCGCTTACGGGGGATTTGAGTTCGACCTGAATCCGATCGACATTTACGAATACAGTGACATGATCGACAATATGAGTAATTTTATGACCGGACTGAACGTCGGTTATAATATTACCTCCACCCAGCAACTCAACCTGCAGATTCTGAATAGTCGTAACAGTTCGTTTGACAAAACATACGGAATCACCGAAGATTCGGAAGGCAAATTGCCGGATCTCAAATCGGGGAAGATGCCACTGGTCTATACCCTGAACTGGAACGGCAACTTCAATAAGGTATTCAAAACCCGCTGGTCAGCCTCCGTCATGAGTGAAGCCAAAGGCAAGAACCTCTACTATTATGCAGTGGGCAACGAGCTGAATCTGGATAAGTTCAATATGTTTGTCGACTTCATGTATTCGCAGGAAGGCATCGACCGCAACGGTACTATCACCGGAATCGTGGGTAATGCCAGCGGACACAATGCTTTCAACGCCGGTTACTTATCCGTGGTGACCAAGCTCAACTACCGTTTCCTCCCGAAATGGAATGCTTTTGTAAAAGGTATGTACGAAACCGCTTCGGTTACTAAAGCAGCTGACGGCATTGAAAAAGGTAACTACCGTACTTCCTGGGGATACCTGGCCGGAGTAGAGTTTTACCCGATGAAGACCAACCTGCATTTCTTCCTGACTTACGTGGGACGTTCATACGACTTCACACATCGTGCCAAAGTACTGGGACAGGAGAACTACAGTACCAATCGTTTGTCTTTAGGTTTCATCTATCAGTTACCGATGTTCTAATACCAATAAAATAGTCCCGATAAACCGGATCGTTTATCGGGACTATTTATTATTTTCAATTCATTCGTTCGTATCAATACTCCTCTTCGTTAAAGAAATCAATTAGCATTGATTTTCAATTTATTGTATAAATTACATCGTCGTTTAGCCAAATAAACTGCGCCATTAGAGACGGTCTGAGGCGATAGAAAGAATGGGCGGACAAACAAATTATTAGTTGGTATAACACTACAGCATTTAGAGTCCTATTCCATGATAAGCATTAAATAGGAATATAATTGACGTTTTTATCATATTTTAGCGAGCCAAGGCTATATATCGCCTGTTCTATCAAGTATATTCTCTGAATTATTAGTATCTTTGCCTCTATATTTGAAAAAATTCATTGGATATAGAGCATAAATTACTGAATCGAATCAAAGTCGTCCTCGCGGAGAAAGATAAGAGCAATAAATGGCTCTCCGAACAATTGGATAAAGATCCTGCCATACTACTATGATTTTTGCAAATTATTTATGATAAAATAGGTTTATATCTCTCATTTCTTTTGATGACCGCAAACATCCTCGCCACGATTTTTGCTCGTAGGGCATTGATTACGGACATCTTGTTTTTGCCTTCGGCAACTTTTCTTTCGTAATACTTCTTCAACTCACCTCCAATCCGGTGCGTTACAGCCACGGCAGCCAAATGCAGCAATCTTTTCATCACCTTGTCTGCCCGGTGTGATACCCTTGCTTTCGAGTGTTGGGAACTTCCGGAAGAATAAGAGAAAGGTGCTACTCCGGCATAACAGTTGAACTTCCTCGGATCATCAAAACGTGTAAAGGCTTCCGTTGCGATTATCATGTTGGTTGCCACCACACGCCCCACGCCATCTATGGACATCAACAGTTCCCTCTGCCTGAATAGTACCGGACAAGAAGCTATCACTTCATCCATTTCGTCAGTAATGGACTGTATGGCTTCCTCCAAGTCGTCCATCAATGCCTGCAAACGCTTCATCTTGCGTTCATACAGGGATTTGGGCATATACTCCTTTTGGTCTTTCATCTGTCCTTTATATTTGGCAAAATCCGTCACATACAAGGTGCGTTCGGATTCAAGCTGTTTCAATCTTTCAATATCCTCCGTGGGACGTTCGTAATAGCGCACTTTGTCTTGAAAACGGCTGGCATAAATGGCGATACGCTTGGCATCCACCTTGTCACTCTTTCCCCGTTGTACACCGGAAGAGTATTTGATTTCCGCTGCATTTTCAAGCCATAGCCTACATTCTACTGCTTTGCAGGCACAAGCCAAAGGGAACGTGTACTGCCCCGTATGCTCCGCACAGACAAGCATTTGACCGCTTGCTATCCCATAATCCTCTTCCAAATGATGCAGCAACGACATGATCGCGCCTTGATGGTTGCTTGTTTCTTCTTCATGTACAACCTTTCCCTCAAACATTACGCAGAAGTTCAGCTTCTTTTTCAACACGTCCACACCGATAAAATAAAAATTTTCCATTCTTTTGTCTTTTACTGATTTAAGAAAGAAAGGGCTTGAACTTAACCCAATTACCTTAACAATGGATGCTAACCTACTATCTGGGTCTGGATTCAAACAAGCAGGAAGTCCGCTTATGGCAATGAAGCTCGCAAACTTCTTAATTCTAACTGGTTCACTTTCTGCATTCTTTCTTTGTATCACAAATTTATCCTTTCTATTTTATCTGTAATCTTCAGATGCAAATCTAAGGTAATATTCAAATGGGTTACAAACACAACTCAGCCTAATGTGGAGACGCTAATTCAAATATCCAAAGTATTGGGTGTCACTGTGGATGAATTATTGAGGACGGAATAATAAGTTGATGGAAACAGAGAAATTATATAAGTATCTTGATTTCAATGATGGAGTGATGATGTTGCATTATAGTAATCTTCAATTTACCAATGCTACGCAGTTGAACGACCCGTTTGACTGCCACCCATCGTTAATTGATTTCTCCAATGTTCCGAAAGAAGCATGTGGAGGATGGACTCCGGAAATAATTGAAGAATTAAGAAGAGATCCATTTCGTAGAACCAGAGAAGAGGTGTGGATATGTAGCCTTTCCAAGATACATGATTCAATCTTGATGTGGAGCTATTACGTAAGCATAAAGGTGTCTGCATCGGTTTGGACATGGAGAAAGTTCGAAAATACCTTTTTTGCATGTATGGCGGAATTATGATTGGTTGTTCCGAAGTGGAAGTCCAATATAAAGATATTGTAGAGAAGCCTGATTATTTCAGGGATGCAAAAGATTTCTTCCATTATCAATTATCCACAAAGGCAAAGGCTTGGGAGCATGAACAAGAGGTCAGGCTATTTATTTTAGACCCTAGTCCTACATATATGGCATTATTACCTGGTCAGAATGATGATAAAGGTCCGATTGCTTGGAAGGAAGTACGAGCTTTTCCTAAAATCGGAGGAGAGTGTTTCGAGTCCGTTTATTTGGGAATCAATATGAATGCAGATGAGAGATCAAAAATAATAAGTGTTGTCCAGAAACTGAATTCAGACATTAAGATTTACCAAATGGGGATTGATGCAAATGCTTTTAAATTAAATACAGAACTGATAAAATAATAGAATGGCTAAGAAACAGAATAAACCGGTAAAGGAAGAGACCCTTGAAACGATACTTTTCAACTGTCGTAACAGTCTGCGTGGGCGTGCAGCCATGACAGATAAACGCGACTTGCTGTTGACTCTTGTATTCCTGAAATTCATAGGAGAACGGTTCAAACAGCAAAAGGAGAAGATCAGGTATGAAATAGTGGAAGTGCAGGGCATTGATGATAAGGATTTCATTGAGTTGCAACTTTCGCGCCCCAACCAATATATGTAGGACGGAGTGTTTTTCCTAACGGATGAAACATTTTGGGACAAGTTGATTCTTACCTTGCCTACTGGTATGGCCATAAAATCGTTGGACGACAACGAGCCTAAGCTGAAAAATGCCCTTCCGCAGCAGATTTTCACAAAAACAGCTCTTGAACCGGGCGTTTTGAAAAGCGTTGTGGATGAAATAAACAAGATAGATCCTCAGAAATTTAATGACCATGACCTCATAGGACGTGTATATGAGTCTTTTTTACAGGCTTTCTCAATCAACGCAGACAAAGAGGAAGGGGAATTTTACACTCCGCATTCTATCGTAGAGCTTATCGCGTCCCTTATAGAACCTTTTGATGGGACGGTCTATGACCCTTGCTGTGGTTCCGGCGGTATGTTCGTTCAAGCTGCAATATTCATAGAGGCTCACGGCGGAAATACTAAAGCTGTCAATGTGTATGGGCAGGAATCCGAACCGGCCACCTATCGCCTTGCAAAGATGAATTTAGCTATCCGAGGCATCTCTTACCATTTGGGGGATAGAGCCGTGTCCACTTTCTCTGATGACCAGCATAAGGAACTCAAGTTTGATAACACCATGGCTAACCCATTAAAGAAATATGCCGAATATGGAGGTTTTGAGACTGATCCTCGATGGCAAGGCTATGGAGTCCCTCCGACAAGTAATGCCAACTATGCGTGGATTCTTCATATCCTAAATAAACTGAATGTCAGTTGCGGAATTGCAGGATTCCTGCTTGCCAATGGTGCTTTGGGTGATAGTGATACGCAGGGAATACGCAAACAGCTAATCGAAAGCGACAAAGTAGAAGCGATTATCGTTTCGCCGCGAAATATGTTCTATTCTACCGATATATCATCTGTCACCCTTTGAATTTTGAACAATAACAAGAAAGGCGGTCCATGGCATGGCAGACAACTTCGCAATCGTACGGGTGAGATTCTGTTCATCGATTTGCGAATCTGGAACAGTAATATATACGAAAAGAAATATGTCCGTCTGGCAGAAGCGGAAATAGACAGAGTGCGTCAAATATACTTCGGTTGGCAAATCGAAAATTTTGCCGAGTATGCCGAGCCAGAATTATACTATGCGGCGCATTGTGACGAAATTCAAAAAAAAGGATATTCTCTCGTACCTTCAGATATAGATCGCGATACGGAAATAGACTATAAGTCCGCTCTTTCCGAGATGAGTGATAAATTTGATGCGCTGAAGAAAAGATGGGATGCAAACGAAACGGAACTTGTAAATGCTTTCAAAATTTTAGGGTATGGAAAAGAATAAAATACAGCATCTCAATATTACAACCGACAAGCTCTTTGATGACATTCGGAACATCATAGAACAAGGTCGGAGACAGGCATACGCAGCAACCAATCAGATTGTGCTACTTACCTATTGGCACATTGGGCGGCGAATCGTGGAGGAAGAGCAGCATGGAAAAGCCCGTGCACAATATGGTACTCGGTTGATTAAAACATTAGCAGAGCAACTAGTACCTAAATACGGTGCGACATTCTGCAAACGAAATTTGGATTACTTCCGCCAATTTTATTTGTGTTTCAATGATTTGGAGCGATTATACAGGTTGCAGACCCTAAGGCCAGAGAGTGGTATGTAAAAGAGGCATCGGAACAGATGTGGAGTGTGAGGACACTCAATCGCAGTATCGGCACGCAATACTATGGTCGCCATATGGCCTGTGTAAGGGAGGGATTAGCATTGCCTGCACCGGACATCGAATCTAACGATCCCTTGGAATATATAAAAGCCCGGTAGTTGCCGAATTCTTGGGATTCCGTAAGGATAGCAAATATGACGAGAGCCAGTTGAAACAAGCCTTAATAGACCATTTGCAACAATTTATCATGGGGCGTGGCTTCGCTTTTGTCGATAGGCAGAAACATATATCAATAGATACAGGTGATTTTTACATAGACCTCGTGTTCTATAACATCAAGCTCAAGCGTTATGTACTGTTTGAATTGAAAACACGTCCTCTTACACATGCGGATGTGGGACAATTGGATATGTATGTGCAGATGTATGATGATCTTTTCCGTAGGACGTTTATAGTACTGCACCTTGTCCTGAAAACGGCTGGTATAGAGGCGATGCGTCTGGCATCTACTTTGTCATTCTTTCTTCGCTGCACACCTGAAGAGTATTTGATTTCAGCAGGGTTCTCAAGCCAAAGCCTACATTCTACAGCTTTACAAGCACAAGCCAAAGGGAACGTATATTGCCCGGTATGCTCTGCACAGACAAGCATTTGACCATTATTTATCCCATAATCCTCTTCCAAATGGCGTAGCAACGACATGATTGCGCTTTGATGGTTGGCTGCTTCTTCTTCATGTACAACCTTTCCCTCAAACATTACGCAGAAGTCCAGCTTCTTTTTAGATACATCCACTCCGATAAAATAAAAATTTTCCATACTTTTGTCTTCACAAATTTTCAGTAAAGAAAGAGCTTGAACTTAACCTAACTACCTTAACAATGGATGTTAATCTACTATCTGGGTTTGGATTCAAACAAGTAAGAAGTCCTCTTATGGCAATGGAGCTTAACTCTTCCTAATCGTAATCGGTTCACTTCTTGCTATCTTTCTTTCACAAATTTATTCTTTCTATTTTATCTGTAATCCTCAGATGCAAATCTAAGGTATCGTCAAGGTGAAGCACATCGGAAAGATAAAGGTCGGCGTGAAGAGCCTGCTTTTGCACTCCGATGTGGAACGTGTCATGGCTGAGAGGGACAAACAACCGTGAGCAACCGCCATTACCGGAAAATTATTTCAAAATGATTGTCGTGGAGTTATTCACGGCTGTTTCACGTTGTTCCTTTACCACCATAAACACGGGGACACCTCCGAAAATGTATAACCAGTAAAACATCATCAATATGAGTAAATGCAAGACAGTCACCTTGCGCTTGCGCAAGGTGAAGAACGGGACACAGTATTCTCTGTGTCTGGATTATTATCCCGGCTACCGTGACAACATCACCATGAAAGTGATTACCCGTGAAGCTCTGGGGATTTATATCTTCGCCAAACCTGCCAACCAGCAGGAACGCGATTTCAACGCACGCATGATGAAAAAAGCGGAGATATTGCGTAACCGGCGTTATGAGTCCATCTTCAACGAGAACAACGGCTTCTTTGACAAAGCCAAGATGAAAGGCGATTTCCTTGCCTACTTCAAGGGGGTGGCAGACAGGAAAAATATCACGTGGCAGCACGTCTATAAACATTTCGAGCGGTTCGTGAACGGCAAATGTACCTTTGAGGAGGTGGAACCGCAAGTTCATGGAATATCTGCTTAACCGCCCCACAGTCCATACACACCAACCAAAAGTTGCATATAAATTCCGTAACAGGTTACTGGTCGGCTTTCCGTGCCGTTCTCCACGCCGCCTACCGTGACGGGAAGATTAAAGAGAACCCCAACGGTTTCTTAGACCGCATCGAGAGCATCCCCACCATAAGGGAGCATCTGAGCCAAGAGGAACTGATACGGCTTGCCGAAACGCCCTATGAGGAAGAAGTATTGAAAAGGGCATTCCTTTTCAGCTGCCTGACCGGGCTGAGGAAGAGCGACATCAAGCAGCTCACTTGGCAACAGATACAACCGTACACCAACGGCAAGATGTTTGTGACCACCCGTATGCAAAAGACCAAGCAGATTGTACACAACCCCATCAGTGATGAAGCCTACGGGTTGCTCGGAGAACGGTGCGAGGGGCTTATCTTTGCCGGATTCAAGGACAAGATGCTGCAAGGACCATTGAAACGGTGTCTTTTGGCGGCAGGCATAACCAAGAAGATAACCTTTCACTGCACCTGGCATTCATTCGGAAGCCTGCACGTGGAAATGGGTATGGACATGGCTGTCATCCAAGCTTATCTGGAACACAAGAACATTACCACCACGCAGATTTACTCCAAGATGGCAGCGCAGCAGATGTGTGAGGTCGTGGACAAGATAACCTTGAAACGCAGAGAGGCATAAGGCGATTTGAATATTCAGAGAGAGGTTATTGCTTGGAGCTTTAACCACTCCTTTTATTTTGGGTGGTAACCAATAAGTCCTTAAAGTATGATAATTGAGTATGATTTCGGATATTTGGTGAAAAACATTGAAAAAGAAACCGCTAACCAAGGATAATGAGTAACAATTGAAAGAAGACTATTAAATTTGCGAAAACAGTAACAAGTAACAACCAGATAAGACAATATGGAACCGTCCGTAAAGGACAAATATATCATTTTAGGATTCATCGGCTTTGCCATTCTCTTGATCCCATTTATCGCAACGCTGATTGTTGCCAACAAATTCAATCAGGATACTTTTGTAAGGCTGATTGTCTTTGTATGCAGCAACCTTTTAGGCTGGCTGCTCTACTTCTCCTTCTAGACAGTCATCTTCGACGCATACGAAATCTACAAAATCAAGTTCGGCAAGAAAAAGACGCCTGCCACCGAGATCATAACAGTTCAGGAAGAGCCGTCCCAAGAAGCGCATGAGCCTATAACACCGTCATCAATGCCGACAGGTGGAGAAGCGACCCCGAAAATAAAACCGGTAGAGATTGCCATTGCCTCGGAGCTTCACGAGAAGAACCGTGCCAGCTATGAGGACAAGCAGAAGCAGGAAGAGGAGGAGCGTATCCGCATGGTCATGGAATACATCCATTTCGTCATGCCCCGCATTGCAGACCAAGGGACCGTGAACCATATCTGTGGCGAGGTCAACAACTGGATACGCCTTCACAGTTACAAGCCCAAGCCGATAAAGGGACGGCTAACCAAGGATGTTTCAAACATTCCGCTCCTCCATTTCGTGTGGAATATCTCCGAGCGTTTCATGTACAAGAAATACTACACGGGGGACACCGTGCCCGTTTCATCAGCACCCTTTTCCCACGGGAGTTCGCCGATACGGACTTGGCGACCATCAAAAACTTCAAGGTAGAGCCGTTAAAGACACAAATTCCCATAGACGAGCCGGAAAACGGCAAGCCGGATTTCCAGTATCCTGCGGATTATGTACGGGAAGAGTATAGCCAGCCTTTCCACAACCAATAACCGCAAGTATTCAACAACAGATAACTGTCTATATCACACCGTTTCCCGAACAGCTTTGTCCGTCAGTCACGGTTGGGCATCGTTATTCGGGAATTATTTTGCAATGACCTTTCGTGGAGGTGTTCACGGCTGTATCATTCCAGTCCTTTGCGCCAAGCCTTACAAAAGAGGCGAGTACGCAAATGGAAAAAACAGTGATTACATTCAACGACCTCCCGGAGGTTGTCACCCAGCTTCGGGACGAGGTGATGGGCTTGAAAAGCCTGCTTAGAGAGCAGCGCAGTGTGAACAATGCAAAAGCGGTGGACACCCATGTTCCCATGTCGGTGAAAGAGGCGGCGGAGTATCTGGGCATTCCCAAAGGCACGCTCTACATGAAGCTGTCAGAGGGAAGCATTCCTGCCACCAAGCCCGGCAAACGCTATTGCCTTTACCGGGACGAGCTGGACAGATGCTGGAATCCTCCCGGAAGAATCCCGTACCCTTGTCCAATGAGGAACTCAGCGAATCCATATCCTCTTCCCACCGCCACAAGCCTAATCCCCGTAACTGGTAAGAACCCATGGAAGAGGATAAGGATTATATCAATCTGATACATGGCGACCTGACGAGGGCAACCCAAATACAGAACGGTATGCCGGACAGCATCGGCGTGATGAGTATCAAGACCGCCAACTGGACGATACTCGAAGCGTCGCTGCTACCCACGCCCCGTGCGTTGTGGAACAGTTTTGGGTATGAGGGGGAGCTGTCCTGCGTCTTTGCGGATTCCAATGTGGGCAAGTCTATCCTTGCCGTGCAGATAGCCGACCGTATCGCTCGGACTGACAATGTGCTGTATCTGGACCTCGAACTATCCGAAAAGCAGTTCCAGCTCCGCTACACGGGCGAGCACGGAAAGCTCTATACCTTTCCCGACAGGCTGTACAGGGTATCGCTTGACTCTAATTCGTTGCTGGAAGACAATTTCGAGGAAGCCATCATCGGCGGCATGGAGCAAATGGCACTGCAAACCGGCTGTAAAATCTTCATTGTGGACAATCTTACCTACCTGTGCTGCGCCATGGAGAAAGGCGATGCGGCGGGACGGCTGATGATACAACTCAACAACCTCAAAAAGAGATACGGGCTGTCCATCCTTGTTCTGGCGCATACCCATGTATCATTTATTACATTTTTCATTTCTAAATTGTTTTGGAGTCATTCCTGTCATGCTTTTAAACGTAGAACTGAAATATCGGGGATAAGTAAAACCCACTTCGCAACTTATTTCATTTATATTTAAATTTGTGTTAACAAGTAGTGACATCGCTTGCTCTATGCGTAATCTGTTTATATAGTCATTTACTCCCATACCTGTTATAATTTTTATTTTGCTGT
Source organism: Bacteroides sp. HF-4919 (assembly GCF_018860125.1). Taxonomy (NCBI): domain Bacteria; kingdom Pseudomonadati; phylum Bacteroidota; class Bacteroidia; order Bacteroidales; family Bacteroidaceae; genus Bacteroides; species Bacteroides sp. HF-4919. The sequence goes on along the minus strand of NZ_JAHKNF010000015.1, from coordinate 26,149 downwards.
ATAATGAAGATCGGCTGACTATCATTGCATCCGCCAATTGCTGGACGGAGAACTCTTCGTCAGATAGATTTTCATGTATGACAGCATTTATCTTTTTCATGAAATCCTCATCGGCCTTACTGTTTGTCAAATCTAATAAGGAGGGTGAACCAGTAACCGTTACATATTGACTGTGTATTTTTTCTCTGTTTTTTAAAATATTGCCGACGACGACCTTTAAAAAGGCCAAATCAAAAGGTTTAGGGATATAAGAATCGGCTCCGGATTTATATCCGGTTGTTATTCCTGTTTGGTCATAACGTGCTGTCAGCAATATTACTGGTATATGGCTTATCCGGATGTCGTTTTTTATTTGACGGCATAATTCAAAACCATCCATTTGGGGCATCATTACATCGCTCACAATGATAGACGGTTGTTTCTTTCTGCATGTTTCCAGTGCCGAGATTGCATTGTCTGCTGCATAAACTTTTTTAAAAGTTTCTGTAAAGGACTCTATTAGGTATTCTCTTAACTCCTTTTCATCCTCTACGATAAGTATGGTCTTCCCCGTACAATCGAAATGTAAATCTTGAGTTGTGTTCACAATGGGGGCTTCTTTTTGTAGTAACTTTGTGGCTTCTGCCTTTTCATTGATATCAAGAAGCGGCAACTCTAAATAAAATGTCGCCCCTTTGTCGGTATTATTATAGGTCCCAATATCCCCTCCATGCATTTCCATGATTGTTTTGGCATAATATAATCCGAACCCGCTTCCTTTTTCCTTATGATTACCTTTATAAAACCGTGTGAAAAGGTTTGTTATATCCGAATCTTGTATACCGATTCCTTCATCTACAACTGATATTCTGACTTTGTTTTCAAGCTTCCGTGTGTTTATTGTTATACAACTTTCGGGCATGCTGAATTTCAGTGCATTCATCAGCAGGTTTGACAGTACGGTATGACATTTTTGCTTATCAAACCATACCTCTTCTATATCGGTGGTCATTTGTAATTTTATGCATATCCCTTTCTGCCTAGCTTCTTCTGTAAAATCTTTTACAATATTAGTTATCCATTCGTCTAATTTGCATTTTTGTATTTTCAATTTACTATAGCCTGCTTCCATACTGTTCCAGTCTAGTACCATGTCCACTATTTCCCTCATATATTGTGCCTGATTGAATATTAATTGCAATTGTGGCATCAGATATGAAGGTAACCCTTGTGTCTCGTTTTTATCTATCAAACATTTTAGTGGAGCATAAATCAATGTCAAAGGGGTCCGTAATTCATGATTTATGTGAATGAGAAAATCTATCTTCTTTTCATTAAAATATTGTCTATATTCTTTTAGTCTCTTTTGTATTTTGACTTCTTTTCTTATATTAAAAATAGACATTCCTACAATGATTCCTCCTGTAAGAAAAATGCAACATAGGATTATAAACCAGTCCGTTTTATACCATGGTGGGGTGACATGAATGTCAGTTAGGTGGATGGGCATGGTATAATTCCCGTCTTTTGTCATGCATGATACTTCAATGTGGTATTTGCCTGGGGAGAGATTGGAAAGTTCCAGCATCGGATGATATGAGTCAATGCTTTTATCAACGTCTCCTTTTATAATATATCGAAATGGAACCCGCTGGAAAATATCTTTGTTTTTGATATGTACCTGTAGTATGAGTGTATTATATTTCCATGGAATCTTTATGTTGCGTATATTTATATCTGATGTTTGTAGTTGTCCGTTAAGCTCCACTCCACAAAGATCTATCTCAGGATATGGCTCATTAGGCTCTGGAATATCCGTGTTAATTTGCACCAGCCCTTCTATACCACCGAAATAAAGATATCGGTGTTTTTTCATAGTCCGTTGTTGATAAGTGAATATTATTTCATTGGGATGAAATCCGTCGCTTCTGTTCCATTGGATAAACTTGTCGTCTTTTATACAATACGAGTACAGCTGGTTTTGCGCGCAAATCCATACCCTTTCAGAGGAAGGGTCATAGCGGAGTGCACTAATGTCACTGAACAATTGTGAGTCTATTTTTGAGTATCTTTTTTCTTTTAGATTGTAATATCCTATCCCGGCTGTTGTTCCCACCCATATCCTATCTTGTCCGTCACAATCGATTGCAGTGATGGTCTCTTTTTCGTCTATTTGAAAAAGAGGTTGGATGCTATCATTTTTATTAATGATTTGGAATACTTTATTGCCACTCATCGTTAGAGACATCTTTTCATCAGAATACCCCATTACTGAAGTTGGTAATTGGTAATTCTTGTCTGTTTTGATCGGAGAGAATTTTCTATTATTTATATCATATATCCATATATCTTTGCTTAGTATATATATTTTGTTCTTTGTCACCCGATGGGCGCGTGGAATATATCCGTAAAAGCATTGCCTGAAATTGATACTATCATTTATTATTAAAAATGGTCGGTAAGCTCCCGTGTGTGTGTCGAATAAAAAGAGTCCTTTGGTATAAACAGATACTATCAGCTCTTTTTCTGATATAGGAGCTATGGAAACCACTTTATCTCCATAGGTGGAGTAAAAATGCTTGAAATCTCCCGTTTGAGGCTCATACAGGTTTATTCCGCCACCGTCTGTACCGATCCATAGCCTTCCATTAGGCTCTTCGAATAAACTTGTTACCGATTTCTCGCTCAGTCCGTTAATATATCCTAATGGGCAGTCTTTATATGTGCGTATGTAGCTTTCTTTAATATTGAAAACCCCTCCTCTGACACTTCCGGCCCATAGGCCTTCATTTTCATCCTTATATAATATAGTAACAGAATTTACGGGTAACGAATTTTTATCTCCAGCAATATGGTAGAGATTGGAGAAATTCTCATTAGACAGTTCCAGACGGTTGATTCCTCCTCCGTCAGTCGCCAGCCATAGAAACCCTTCCTTCTCTACGATATCCAATACATAATTGTTTGTTAGGTCGGAGTTTTCTTTTGTATACCGTTTTATAAACTTACCTGTTTTTTCATAACAAAACAAACCTTGTCCCCAAAAGGATAAATATATATATCCGTTTGACGATAGATACGCCCCTTGCAGAATATTGTTTGAACCAGAGAAAAGCCTTTTCAGTCGCATGGTCTGATAGTCCAATACGTATACCCCATCTCTTCTGGTGGCGACTAGTGCCTCTCTTTCAGAAAATGCTATAATTTTTTGTACCCTGTACTTTGTAACATCACTACCTTTATCCTCTTGCTTTTTAATATTAATGGATTTAAAAGAGCGTTTTTTATAGTCATATTTGTATATTCGGTTTTCGCTTCCGAAAAGTATTCCATCGGTTATGCATAAAGAGGAGTATATTATATCTCGATTAACAAGAGTAAAATTCCCATGTTTCTCATCATATGTTACCATCCCCTCCCGGGTGGATATCCATATATTGTTTAGAGAATCTTGAGTTAGATGTAGAATCTCATTGTCGGGTAAAGAATATCTGTCTTCCGGGTTACTCTTGAATATTTTTAAATCTTGTCCCGTATAAGAATTTAGTCCATTCCTCGTTCCTATCCATAACTTTCCCTTTTTATCCAAGAGAATGGATTGGACAGTTGATTGTGAAAGCCCTTCCTCAATGGAAATGGACGTAAACTGATAGTTTACGCCGCGGCCCAGGGCAGAGGATGCACAAAGTAATATTACTATAATAAGTAGGGCTGTGTTTCTATGCATTTTTATCTTTATAGTGTTATTTCAAGTTTGTATTTTATTAATAAACGATATTGTTACATAAAATGTTTGTTAAATCCATGTTTTTAAGACAAAAAAATAATTATTGGATGTACCGAGCAAATTTACAGGTCCCTTTTTTGTGCAATTTAACAGTATCCACTTTCCTTAGTTCTCTTCTTTACTTTCATTAACTTTTTTTAAGATGCAGTCCCTATCTGTTGATTGCTAAAAATTGTTTTCCTGTTTTCCATGCGGTAGCTTTTTCCTGATAGCCTGATTATCTCACAACAATAGAGTAGTCTGTCCAGTAGAGCTGCCGCACAAACTTCGTCTCCTGCCATCTCCAGCCATCCGGTAAGATCCCGGCTTGCGGTAATGATAAGTGATGTCTTACCTTGAACGCAATTCACCAGTTTAAACAGTAGCAGTACATCTTCTCCTTTCAGGGGAAACAGCGTAACATCATCGATTGCCAGCAGCTGCGCTTTCATTATTCGTTTGTATGTTTTCATCGCGGGTCGTGATATCTCCTTAGTCTTCAAACAGACAAACAGTTCTTCCAAGGTCAGCAGGTATGCCTTATAACCCGCTTTCACTGCTTCATGGATAAGTCCTGAAGCAATGAATGTCTTTCCGGTTCCGGAATCTCCTACCAGCAGAAGATTATATGTCCTTCTTATCCATACCAGTTCACGCAATTCGCGCATCTGCCTTTGGTCAATCCCTTCGGTACGTGAGAAATCATATAGATCCAGATCATACCTTGCAGGCAATCCTGCAAATTTCAACCTGGTCAGATAACTTCTCCTTTCCTTGTCCCGAAGTTCCCGCATCAGACAAGTTGACAGAAACTCGGAGTAAGTCTGTTGCTTTTCCTGTGCTTCATGTAGTATTTCATCCAGGTGTTCTGCCAGGAATGGCAGCTTCAGGTTGCGGGCACATTCGGTCAGTTCTTTCTTATACCTTGCCATTGTTTCTAAAGATTTCATTATATGTTTTTACCAATCCGGTTGACTGTGTCCGGGAGGCAGGATTTTTTCCTACATCCGATTCTCTCATTTTCTTCTTCCATATATGTCCGCACAGGCTTTTAACGGACTCACCATTATAGATTCCCTTGTCCAGACATACACTAACCGCTTCTGTCAGGATGGCTTTGTCATATCCGGGAATTATGCGTAGAATTACCTCCAGATTCTCCCTGTAATAACGTTCCTTCCTTCTCTGCAGGTTCTCAAGCCATAAGGCGACCTCTCTATTGTACGATACATAGATAAGAATGCGTTCAGCCAGCTTTTGTGCTCCGATATTTCTTTGCCTTCTGTGTCCTTCACCATAGATAGTCTTTCCCTTGAGTTCGCACAGATCATGCCGGCAGACAAGCTTTCCCGTCTCCTTATTATAAAGTTCCAGGCATCCGTCTGTTTCATGGAGCCATACTGTCGTTTCTCCTCCCCGATAGGTTCCGCATGGCAGGCTATAGTAGTTTCCCCTGTACTGTACGGTATTGTCTTTACGTACATGATATTCCTTCATTTCTCCACCGGGTGAGTGCGGAGTACCGTGATAGGGTACAAGGTATTCTCTTTCCTGTGCAAATTCCTCAAGGGGAATCCGGTGTGTGGTACCATATTCCTTCCCGTTTCCCGTTCTTTCAAGCCAGAGACGTGCTTCTTCATTAAGTCTGTCTACATTCTGAAAAATACGTGCCGTGAGGAAATTCGTCTTCACATATTTCACAACATTCTCTACCCTCCCCTTTGACTCCGGATCGGCCTTGTGACAGAACACGGGATGGAAATGCTGCTCTTTTACAAATGCCTGAAATTTGCCGGTCAGTATCAAATCCCCCATGTTCGCCCGTGCTATAAGTACTTTATCCTGGTCGTAAATGATCTTTTGCGGCCTGCCTCCGAAGTATTCGAAGGCAAGTTCATGGGCATAAACCGCAAGCCCGGTGTCAAAGGGCCTCCGGCTAAAATAGATAAATTTATATCGTGAACGGGACAAGACAATAGCAAAGAAGTACACTTTGATGGACTTCCCGTTTTCAGTGCGCATACATTTCTCCCCAAAATCCGCCTGTGCGTATTCCCCGTAGGGAGTATCAGGCTGCTTCTCGTAGTTTCGCTTATGCGTTTCAACCTTTTTCCCGATGCCGTATTTTTTGCGTACCCTTTCCACGAAACCGGATATGGTTCTGTTACATACACGGGGGAAGTCCGGATAGCATTCCTTCAGCCAGTCATGTATCCTGGCGGCCGATATATACGGGTATTCTTCCAGGTTTGCACGTACATATTGCTCGTAGTTTTCCAGTTTCAGCCTGTACTTGCGGTGAGAACTTTGTTTTTTAACAAACTCCTCCATAGTCATATTCAGATACCGTCGTACAGTCTTACGGTTCACACCCAGATATATTCCAATTTGTGTTTTGTTCAGTCCTTTCAACTGAAGCTCCCTTACTTTATGCCACATATATTGTTTCTCCTTAAAATATTGTTTCCTTATTTCCATTGCAGTATCTGTCTATGCTTTGTTTGAGCGGCAAAGATAGACATTCCCCGACATGCAAAAAACACTGTATTCGTCTCTATAAAAGTGGTACCTTTGCTTTTTCCACTTTTTGAAAGATAAAGTTACAGCCTACATTATTGGATTATACATGACTTTTTTTGCATGATTTTTGATCTTTTTTTTTACGCTGCTACATACTTTTGCTACAAATAATTAACTGTTTTTAGAATATGAAATTTTATTTGCTTTTTATTTTTATCTCCTTAAATCTGTGTTCCTTTTCTGCACGAGCTACAGATACTATTTTTGTTTATGAAACACAAGTTCCAATTTTGATAGAACGCCAAGATAACATGTTATTTTTAATGCGTTTGACTACTGCTAGAAGTGATACAAAATTAAATGAAGTGGTTTTACGATTGGGTCAAAATGTGAACTTGTCAAACATCCAATCTATCAAGTTGTATTATGGAGGTACGGAAGCACGTCAGAACTATGGTAAGGAGCTTTATCTTCCTGTTACCTACATTTCTCGTGATGTGTCAGGGAAGACATTGGCTGCGAATCCTTCTTATTCGATTAATAAATCACAGGTAAATAATCCCGGGCGGAAAGTGATACTGAATGCTAATCAGAAACTTTTTCCCGGAATCAATTATTTTTGGATCAGTCTGCAAATGAAACCGGGCGCCTCTTTGCTGGATAAAGTGTCAGCTAAGATTGTTACTGTTAAGGTTGATAATAAAGAAGCACTTATATATACGGTTTCACCGGAGAATATAACTCATAGGGTAGGAGTAGGGGTACGCCATGCCGGTGATGATGGTTCGGCTGCTTTCCGTATTCCGGGATTGGCAACTACTAATAAAGGAACATTGCTGGGAGTTTATGATGTACGTTATAATAGCAGTGTTGATTTGCAGGAACACATGGACGTCGGTTTGAGCCGTAGTGTAGACGGTGGTAAAACATGGGAGAAGATGCGTTTACCTTTAGCTTTTGGTGAAACTGGCGGTTTGCCTGCTGCTCAGAACGGCGTTGGCGACCCTTCGATCTTAGTGGATACCAAGACCAACACAACATGGGTGGTGGCGGCTTGGACACATGGAATGGGTAATCAGCGTGCTTGGTGGAGTTCTTATCCGGGAATGGATATGAATCATACGGCCCAGTTGGTATTGTCAAAGAGTACGGACGATGGTAAAACGTGGTCGGAGCCTATTAATATAACAGATCAGGTGAAAGAGCCATCCTGGTATTTCCTTTTGCAAGGACCGGGACGAGGTATCACCATGCAAGACGGCACATTGGTATTCCCGATTCAGTTTATCGATTCTACCCGTGTTCCGAATGCGGGAATTATGTATAGCAAAGACCGTGGCGAAACATGGAAAATCCATAACTATGCGCGCACCAATACAACAGAAGCTCAAGTAGCGGAAGTGGAGCCTGGCGTACTGATGTTAAATATGAGAGATAACCGTGGAGGTAGTCGTGCTGTCGCTACTACCAAGGATCTCGGTAAGACTTGGACAGAACATCCTTCTTCCCGTAAAGCTTTACAGGAACCGGTGTGTATGGCAAGTTTAATCAGCGTGAAAGCGGCAGACAACACATTAAATAAGGATATTCTTTTATTCTCCAATCCGAATACGGTAAAAGGTCGTCATCATATCACGATCAAGGCTAGTCTGGATGGAGGTATCACCTGGCTACCCGAACATCAAGTGATGCTGGATGAAGGTGACGGTTGGGGATATTCTTGTTTGACAATGATTGATAAAGAGACAGTCGGCATATTATATGAAAGCAGTGTCGCTCATATGACTTTTCAGGCAATCCGACTGAGAGATATAATACAATAGGAATTATCATACGACCTGTAATCATGAAAAACAGACTCATATTATTTATATATATTATAATTAACTTATGCACAATTTCAGTGGTAAAAGGGGCTGTCCAAAAAGTCGGATAGCCCCTTTTGCTATTGTTTATTTCGGTAAAAATCAGTATCTTACCGTTGCAACAAATAAACATTATAGCAATGGCTAAGATAGTATTTAAAGAGTTAACTTCCAACCAAAATGTACTTTTTCCTGTCAGTTTATCGGAAAAGATCGCTCCCAATCATCCCGTTCGTGTTGTAAACAGTGTTGTAGACGCATTGGATATTAGTTGTCTGCTTTGGGCATATAAAGGCGGAGGCACCAGCAGCTATCATCCGCGTATGATGCTCAAGGTCCTGTTTTATGCCTACCTGAACAATATCTATTCCTGCCGCAAAATAGAAAAGGCCTTGCAGGAGAATATTCACTTCATGTGGTTGTCCGGTAATAGTACTCCCGATTTCCGTACAATCAATGATTTCCGTGGCAAACGTTTAAAAGAACACATAAAATCGTTGTTTTCAGCCATTGTTCTACTACTACAGGAATCCGGCTATGTCAGTTTGGATGTACAGTATATCGATGGCACCAAAGTGGAATCGGCATCCAACCGCTACACTTTTGTCTGGCGTGGCAGCGTGGAAAAGAACAAGGCAAAACTGGAATCGAAAATACAGGCAATCCTTAGTGAGGTTGACAGACATATCGAACAGGACAAACAGGAAAGGACCCCGGATGCCTTACCGGATATGGATTCCTGTGGCTTGAGGGAAAAAGTGAGCGCTTTAAACAAACGGCTCTCCGGGATGAACAAGGCTGAGCAGAAGCAAGTCAGAAAGCTACAGGAAGAATATCTGCCCCGCCTTGCCAAATATGAATCGCAATTAGAGAAATTAGGGGACCGTAATTCTTTCAGTAAGACCGATGAGGATGCCACCTTCATGCGCATGAAGGAGGATCATATGAAAAACGGGCAATTGAAACCCGCCTATAACATACAGATTGCTACAGAGAATCAGTTTATTACAAACCTAGGGATTTACAGGCGCGCCGGAGATACGGGAACTCTAATTTCTTTTTTGAAAGATTTTCGAGAGACTTATCATAGGCAATCCTCTATAGTAGTGGCCGATGCCGGTTATGGAAGCGAACAAAACTACGAGTTTATGGAGAATGCGAGTATAGAGGCTTTTGTCAAGTACAATTATTTCCACAAAGAGCAGAAGCGTGCATGGAAGAAGGATGCTTTTGCCATACAGAACCTTTACTATAATCAGGAACAGGATTACTACGTATGCCCGATGGGACAACATCTGGAACATACAGGTCAAAGGAAAAGCAAGTCCGATTTGGGATATGTATCCGTACTGAAGCGTTATCAGGCACAGAACTGTGAGGGTTGCCCGCTGAAATCTCAATGTCATAAATCAAAAACTAACCGGATCATAGAAGTTAACTATAACCTTAACAGGCATAAACAAAAAACACGGGAAAAACTCATGAGTGAGGAAGGTATTTATCATCGGGGCAGACGATGTATAGAACCGGAAGCTGTCTTTGCGCAGATAAAGCATAACTCGGCATGGAACCGGTTTAGATTAAGAGGGTTGGAGAAGGTAAAAACAGAGTTTACCCTGGCTGCTATTGCACATAATCTAAGGAAACTGGCTAAAAAAGTCAGTGCTCTTTTCTTTTTTACTTATTTCTGTAGGATAACTTCTCGGAAAAAGATAATTGAGAAAAACAAAGATGGTTTTAAAATAAAAATGGATAATAGAAGAGCGGCATAACAAAAAAAAGAAGGCATCCTTTTCAGACACCTTCCGGGTGCTTCGTTTCATTACGACCCCAGGAATATTGTCTCCGAAATATTGTGATACCCTTTCCTTGCGGGGGCATTCCATTACGATGATTCTGATCAATACAGCTTCCCGTATACGTGAGGCTATTGACAATCCCGTATTAACAGCCAGAATCGATGATTCGCTTTCCGATTTGAAGACTTTTTTTATGCATCCTGAGTTTCATGCCCTGCTTGAGACTGTGGGGGAAAACGGTGAGTTTATAGATACCATTAACGGACGTATCATCAATCCCGGGCATTGTATTGAAACGGCATGGTTCATACTTGAAGAATCCAGATACCGTGGCTGGGACAAGGAGATGCTTGAAACAGCCCTGACCATTCTGGACTGGTCTTGGGAGTGGGGCTGGGATAAGGATTTCGGCGGTATCATCAATTTTCGTGATTGTAGGAATCTCCCCGTACAGGATTATTCACAGGATATGAAATTCTGGTGGCCGCAGACGGAAGCAATCATTGCCACTTTGTATGCCTATGAAGCTACAGGAGATGAAAAATACTTGAAAATGCACAATCAGGTTAGTGATTGGACATATGCACATTTCCCGGACCGGGAATACGGAGAATGGTACGGGTATCTGCATCGCGACGGCAGTGTGGCCCAGCCCGCCAAGGGGAATATCTTCAAAGGGCCTTTTCATATTCCCAGAATGATGATTAAGGGCCATGTTCTGTGTAACGAGATCTTATCCGGTCTGTCCGGTACGGAAAATATAAAATTGTAATTGGACATAATGAAAAACAACAGAATATATCCCTGGATATTGGTTGGTTTGCTTTGGGGAGTGGCCCTTCTCAATTATATGGACCGCCAGATGCTTTCCACCATGAAAGAAGCCATGCAAGTGGATATCTCGGCGCTTGAGTCTGCGGAGAACTTTGGTCGTCTGATGGCGGTCTTTCTTTGGATTTACGGATTCATGAGTCCTGTTGCGGGCATGATCGCTGATCGTCTTAATCGCAAATGGTTGATTGTAGGCAGTTTGTTTGTCTGGTCAGCGGTTACTTATGGAATGGGATACGCTGAAACGTTCACACAGCTTTATTGGTTGCGTGCTGTAATGGGGATCAGTGAGGCTTTGTATATACCGGCCGGCCTTTCCCTAATAGCGGATTGGCACCAGGGAAAGTCACGTTCGCTAGCCGTGGGTATTCATATGACGGGCCTTTATACCGGTCAGGCTATCGGGGGATTCGGGGCCACCGTGTCTGCCGTCTATTCCTGGCATGCCACTTTTCATGGCTTCGGAATTATTGGGATCATATACGCAGTCGTTCTGATCCTTTTTCTTCGTGAGAACAAGGGGACAGGCACGGCAGAGCAGGTGTGTCGCGAAGGGGTGAAAGCACCTTCCCCGTCTATCTTCAAAGGAATGTCGCTGTTATTCTGCAATATCGCCTTTTGGGTGATTCTGTTCTATTTTGCGGTGCCCTCCCTGCCTAGCTGGGCTACTAAAAATTGGCTTCCGACCCTGTTCTCTGACAGTTTGGATATGCCTATGTCCGAAGCCGGTCCGTTGTCCACGATCACAATAGCGCTCTCCTCTTTTCTCGGAGTAATTGCCGGAGGGATACTGTCTGACCGTTGGGTCCTAAAAAATATTCGTGGTCGTGTGTATACAGGGGCTATTGGATTGGGGTTAACGATCCCTGCCTTGCTATTGTTGGGGTTCGCTCATAGTGTTTTCGGTGTGGTCGGGGCAGGTCTGCTGTTCGGTCTGGGGTTCGGCATCTTTGATGCAAACAATATGCCTATTCTTTGCCAGTTTGTTCCTTCCGGATACCGTGCTACAGCCTATGGAATCATGAATATGACAGGCGTCTTCGCCGGAGCGGCCGTGACCCATGTGTTGGGGCGGTGGACTGACCAGGGGAATCTGGGATTTGGGTTCGCCATACTTGGTGTCGGTGTTTTATGTGCCCTTGTCCTGCAGCTTTATTTCCTAAGGCCCCAAACGGATAACATGGAGTAGTATGAGTTTTGCGGAGTCTGTCTCTGCTCGGAAATATATCATGATTTTACGAATTGGCCAGGAAAGATCTTTGTCGCTCCGTTTAATAAAGTGTTTATGTGGAATTATCAGAAAAATATACTTGTTTGTATGATTGCAGGTTTAGGTTTGTCAACTTGTACCCCGTCAGATGTTAGTATTCCCGGGGCTGCAACAATTGATGTCATGAACGGTTTTCCCGATGGAGAATCCGGATATGCTTTGGGAGTATCCGGTTGCTATGCCGGAAAGTTAGGAGATTTCTTGTTAATGGCCGGCGGATGCAATTTCCCGGATAAACCGGTTTCGGAAGGGGGGATCAAGCATTATTATAAGGGCATTTATATAGCCCGGGTGGATGACTCTTCTTCCTTGCGTTGGGTGAAGGCTGGAGAACTTCCTATGGAGGTGGCCTATGGAGCTACGGTATCCTTGCCGGATAGGCTTATTTTTATTGGAGGAAGCAACTCTTCCGACCGGTTTTCTTCCGTACTTTCCTTTTCTTTTGATTGCATGAAGGATTCAGGCTTGATATGTGAGACTTTGCCTCCGCTTCCTCATGCGGTTGATAATATGTCGGCAACCCTATTGGGCGATACATTGTATGTCCTGGGTGGGAATAGGAACGGGATTCCTTCCAGTTCCATGTTCTCTCTTTGCTTGGACAATTATTCTGCAGGATGGACAGAGGTTCCTTTTCCCGGGAGGCCACGTGTGCAGCCTGTGTGTTCCTCTCTGCTTGGCAAATTGTATGTTTTCGGTGGATTTACCTCCGGAGGGGATGCGTCTGTTTCAACAGATGGATTATGTTACCATCCTGAATCTGGACAATGGCAGGTGGTTAAGGCACCTCTCACCACAAAAGGTGAACCTCTCACATTGACGGGCGGTGCCTCGGTCTCCTATGGGGATGTTCTGCTTATATGTGCAGGCGGGGTTAATCGGGATATTTTTGAGGATGCCATCAGTGCCCGCTATCAGATGGTTCGTGAATCAGAGTATCTCCTACAGCCTATAGAATGGTATCGTTTTAATGATCAGCTGCTGGCGTATAACGTACGGTCGGGTGAGTGGATACGGATTGGTGTCCCTTCTCCGATGCTGGCTCGGGCCGGTTCCTCATTGGTTGTATTTGGAGATATTTTGTTCTATATTGGGGGAGAGCTTAAGCCCGGCGTGAGAACTCCTGGTATCTGCCGTATATCTCTTCAAAAATAACAGCGGAATTGAAGATGTAAGCTTGGGCCCTTTCATTCTGTTTTGTGGTTCTTTTTTTGATGGAATTTTCATGTTCTGGATGTTGGATGAGTTTTTTTAAATGATTTCTGACTTTTTTTTATTTTATGCAGATTTTCTTTGCATCCATAAATTAACCTACAAATTTAATTGATATGTGTTTATTTGTATCTTCATGAACTGTGACTTTTGGGGATCTGAATCCCCCTTTATTACAAAATTAATTTTTAATGAAAAACATCAAATTGCATGAAAAAGAATTTTATTTTATTTATTTTCCTTTTGTGCTCCATTGTAGCTGTAGCACAGAAGAAGAGTATTACGGGCATAATAACGGATACTGCGGGAGAGGCCGTTATTGGTGCCAGTATTGTGGAAGTCGGGACAACGAATGGTACGGTCTCTGACGTTGATGGCAATTTTACACTTTCTGTTTCTGAGAATGCCAGTATTCAGGTATCATTCATCGGCTTCTCTTCCCAAACCTTGAGTGTGAAGGGAAAAACAAATTTTAAGATTGTATTGAAAGAGGACAGTGAACTTTTGCAGGAAGTTGTTGTTACGGGTTATGGCGGTAAGGTATCACGATCCAAACTTACGAATTCCATTTCGACAGTCAATCCCCAGATGTTGGACAAGGGTATATACACCAATCCCTCTCAGGCCTTGTCAGGCTCTGTTCCCGGTTTGAAGGTCTCTCTCACCTCGGGGAATCCAACCTCGTCTCCTAAAATTATATTACGTGGTGGTACAAATTTCGATGGTTCCGGGGGGCCCTTGGTGGTAGTGGACGGGCAGCTTCGTGATAATTTTGATGATATCAATCCTCAGGATATTGCATCTATGGATGTGCTGAAGGATGCCGGGGCTACAGCCATCTACGGCGCCCGTGCAAGTAATGGTGTCATTTTGATTACGACAAAGTCAGGCAAGGCAGGACATCGGGAAATAAACTTTAGGGCCAATGTGGGGCTTGGTTACGTTAATAATCCCTATGATTTTCTGGGCGCGGAAGACTATATTATAGCCCTTCGTACCGCCTATAAAAATACCCCGTGGGCACCTCAGGCGAGTTTGACAGGTTCCACTGCCTTGGGTACGGGAAATCAGATTGGACCGAAAATGGTATGGAACATTATGGGAAAAACAGATGCAAACGCCTACCTTTTGGATAAGGGATGGCGTGAAATGCCGGACCCCTTGGATCCTTCCAAAACAATCATATACAAAGAGACAAAGCCGGAGGAGTATAATCTTCGTAACCCGGTAGTTACGCAGGATTATACAGTCAGTATGTCCGGTGGTAATGATAGGGGTACTTATTATGCTAGTTTGGGCTATAATGATTCCCCAGGAGCTCCTATCACTACCGAGTATACACGTTATAATTTCACATTTAATGGTTCATACAAAATTGCGGATTGGTTGAAAACGACTTCCAATGCAACTTTCAGCCGTGCTAATTATGTATGGTTAAACAACGATTGGGGGACGGAGGCGGATTATTTTGGTCGCGTGATGAGCTCCCCCCCCACCGTCCGTTTTGAAGACGAAGACGGTAATTCGACGTTGGGTCCATCTCCGGGCGACGGTAACCAGACCTATGTTGCAAGAAGTTATGACCAGGACAATGAACGGACCAAATTGACCCTTATGCAGTCCGTGGAAGCAAATTTATTCAAAGGGTTGGTTTTGAGGGCCTCTGCCAGCTGGTATTATTTTCATACTGTAGAAGAAAATATGCGCAAGGATTATGAGACGGTTCCGGGACAATGGGATCGAACCCGTTCAACCAGTGCGAGCTATTCCCGCCAGTTCTCTCAGACTTATAATGCCGTTTTGGACTATACAACAACATTTGCCACTTCACATAATTTGAATGTTATGCTTGGTAGTGAGTTTTATGATCAGTATAATAACGGTTTCTCAGCATCCGGTTTTGGTGCCTCTACCGATGATTTTAAAAAATTAGGCTTGACCGATGCGGGTGAGGGAAAACGTTCTATAGATTCGAGTCATAGCCGTTACCGTATCCTGTCTTATTTTGGTCGTTTGAACTATGACTATGAGGGTAAATATTTATTCTCTGGAGTATTCCGTTATGACGGTTATTCTTCTTTGTTGGGTAAGAACCGGTGGGGTTTTTTTCCGGGAGTTTCCGGTGGCTGGGTTTTCACGAAAGAGGATTTTGTGAAGGAGTCACTTCCTTTCCTTTATTATGGAAAGCTGAGGGCTAGTTACGGTTTGAACGGTAATGCCAGCGGAATCGGTCCATATACCCTTCAAGGTTCATATAATTCAAACAAATATCATGGTAATAACGGTTTCCTGATAGGAGCCTTACCCAATCCTTCCCTTCGTTGGGAAAAGACGGCCAGCTTTGACATAGGCTTGAATGTAGGACTTTTGGATGGACGGTTGAATCTGGATATCGATTATTACAACCGTCTGACCTCTGACAAATATGCGGACCTCACACTTCCCTCAACCACGGGATTCTCTTCTATAAGGAACAATAATGGGAAACTGCGTAATCGTGGAATTGAGCTACAGCTTTCCGGTAAAATTATGGAAACCAGGGATTTTACTTGGGACGCTTCCCTTAATATAACTTATAACAAAAATAAGATCATAGCCCTGCCCTATAACAAAGAGCCGCGCAACAGACAGGAAGGACAGCAGGTGTACACAGGACGGAAGATAGCAAATCCGGAAACAGGTGTATTCGAAGATGAGAAGGTGTGGGTCGGAGGTTTTCAGGAAGGAATGGAATATGGCGTGCTTGTCGGTTATCAGGCAGAAGGTATTTACCAAAGTATGGATGACATTCCCGGAGATTTGGTTGTAAAGTCTGGTAATGCTCAAGGTAAATATCAGTATGGTCCTGATGCCTGGAAGAGACTTTCTGCTGCCGAGCAGGCAAAAGGTGTAGAGATTAAGCCGGGAGATATGAAATGGAAGGATGTGAATGGAGATGGCATGATTGACCAGTATGATCAGGTGGTAATAGGAAATACCACTCCTCGCTGGTTTGGTGGTTTTAATACCACAATGTCTTGGAAGGGACTTAGCTTGTATGCCCGTTTTGATTTCGCGCTTGATTATTGGGTTTACGATAATCAAACCCCATGGCTCTTAGGATGTATGCAGGGGACTTACAATACGACAAAGGATGTCTTCAACACCTGGAATGAAAGCAATCCAAATGCAAAATATCCCCGTTATGTATATGGTGATCAGCTAGGAACCGCCAACTACAACCGCACCTCTACCTTGTTTGCATCCAAGGGCAACTATTTAGGTGTCAGGGAGTTGTCTCTGTCATATACTCTTCCTCAAGAATTGTCTAAAAAACTGTATATGCAGAAGTTACAATTCTCAATTACAGGACAAAATTTGGGTTATTTGACATCTGCCAGGACAGTGAGTCCGGAAATCTCCTCGGGATACCCCTTGCCACGGACCGTCATTCTTGGCGTTAATGTTACATTTTAAAAAATTGGAATAAGATGAGAAAGATAAAATTTATAAATCATATGGTGTTGTGTGTAGCTGCTATTGTTACAACTTCATGCGGGGACCTGCTCGATCTCGCCCCGATAGACAATTATGGAAGCGGCAATTTCTGGAAGACGGAGGCCCAGGTCAGTGCATATGTGGATGGGCTTCATGATGCCTTAAGAGCTAAGGCCGGGCAGCACGTCATCACTTTTGGAGAATTGAGGGGGGGGCATTACAAGGATGGTGTAAGTGCAGATGGACTGACTATTTCCAACGGTGCAATTATTTTACAGAATTTATCCAGAGAGACTCCTGGAGTTAGTAAATTTGGAGATATTTATGGTTGTATAACTAATATCAATCTTTTTATTGCCCATGTAACAGATGCCGCTTTTATGCCGGAGAATAAAAAGAATTATTATTTGGGACAGGCATATGGTCTTCGCGCCTTTTACTATTTTGATCTTTATAGGGTCTATGGTGGGGTGCCCATTCGTTTGGGTGTGGAAGTTGTCGAAGGAGAGCTTGACCCGCTCAAACTTTCCTTGGGGAGGGCTAAACCCAGTGAAGTCATGGCACAGATTAAAAAGGATCTGGACACTTCACTTCAGTATTTTGGAGAACAATCAGGTTTCGACCCATATGGACACGGCAATAAGTTATACTGGTCAAAGGCCGCTACGGAATGTCTGGCCGGCGAGGTCTATTTATGGAATTCTAAAGTGACCATTGGTGATAACAAGGCCGATATATCAGATTTGTCAAAGGCCAAGCATTTCTTAAAAAATGTAGAGGGTAATTATGGACTCCAGTTGCAACAGGATTTTAAGCGTATATTCAGCACCGATAACGAAGGTAATAGTGAAGTGATATTGGCCGTTTCCTATATGGAGGGTGAAGCTGAAAATTCACTTCCTCGCGCATATACTTATTCCCTTGTTTCCGGGACGACCAATAAAGATAGTTACAGGGCGGATGGAAGTGTTTGGAATGATGCGCTTGATATACAGAATAACGGGCAGCAGCAGTATGAGTATAAGTTCGCCCTTTATGAGAAGTTTGAGGATAGTGATTCTCGTCGTGAAGCTACATTTATGCCTTCATATCGGAAAAAGGAAAGTGGAGAATTATACATATATGGTACCCATGTATGTAAGAATTTGGGTTCTCTCAATGCTCAGGGGAACAGAGTTTATGATGGTGATTTTATTCTTTATCGTTTATCCTGGGTATATCTGGCATTAGCCGAGATTGCTAATATGGAGAGTGATAATGTAAATGTTGAGAGATATATAAATTTAGTCAGAAATAGGGCGTATAAGTCTGAGACAGGTTCGCATATATATAAGGCATCTGATTTTCTAACTAATGAATTAGCTATTTTACATGAAAAGGATAAGGAGTTTGTACAGGAAGGACAGCGTTGGTGGGATTTGTGCCGCATGAAAAATGCAAAGGACGGAATTCCATTAGTGTTCTGCAAAGAAGGGGATATTGAAGGTAAACGAGCGGTGCTTAATCAAGAAACTGAGGCATATAAAGTTTTGTGGCCGTTGGATAATGAGATACTTAATAATGATTCGGCCTTGGAACAGACCCCCGGTTACGAAAAGCAAGAAGAATAAATGAGGGTATCCGGTTGGAGGGGAAGGTATGTCTTATTCCAACCGGATGTACTTTTCCGTGTATTTAATTATATAAATAGAGATTGTATGAAAATGAAATATTTTACTTTATTGTTTTTTTGTAGTTTATTTGTCGGATGTTCAGATGAAACCTCTACCTCTTTTGTTAACAATCAAAACCAACAGGCTAGGGATACCATTGATAATGAGGATGATAATTCGTGGGTTTTAATTTTTGCAGATGAATTTAATATCGATGGGGCCGTTGACTCCAAGAAGTGGAATTATACTCCCAGGGGAGATGTTGCTCATGCCTATTATTATAAGCCGAATGATACATCCGTTGTTTGGTGTGAAGATGGCATGTTGAATCTCAAGTTTATGAAGGATGAAACAGATCCCCGCGGATATAAATCCGGAAGTATACGCACTGATGGGGGGAAATTTGATTTTACTTATGGTAAGGTAGAGGTCAAGGCCAAGTTTTCATCAGGGGACGGTTCATGGCCGGCTATATGGATGATGCCCGCCAGCTCAAAATATGGGGGATGGCCTGCAAGTGGTGAAATAGATATAATGGAGCATATAAAAGATTTAGATGTTGCTGTACAAACGGTACATACTACTGGTACGGAGCAAAAGACATATCCTTTTGGTCATTCAGGGTCTAAATTCAAGCGGGGTGAATGGAATATATGGGGAATAGAATGGAACGATAAGAAAATTGATTTTATGGTAAATGGAGAAGTTTGCGCAACCTATTATAACAAGGGTTTGGGCGCTGTACAATGGCCCTTTGATATTCCTTTCTTCTTGATATTGAATGTTGCAGGTGGAAAGGGGATGGCTGGTCCTATAAATGAGAAACATTTACCTTTTACCATGCAAGTTGATTATGTGCGGGTATATCAGTGGAAATAGATTTTGTAAAGCACGCTGGTAGAGGTTGACAAGATATATTCTATGATGTGATATGATAGGTAATTTATATTTTTCATTTTTTGACGTAAAAGTTTGTTTTAGGGGTGATCTCTATTGAAAGGATTTGTCGGCATTGTTGTGTCGACAAGTCCTCTTCGGTATTCTTGGGAAAGACGGATAATAATATTTCTCCACTCTCCCATAATGTGTTCTTGTCCTTCAAAGAGAAAAAGTTTAATGCAATAATTGTATCTTGATGAATATTAAAAAAAGTATCTTGTTTTTATGCGCAGGCATATTCTTGATTTCGTCACTCTCGTGTAGAGAGGGCGGACATGTTGCGAAATCATATAATGCCGGCATTAATATCATTCCCACGCCCCGCTCTTTAGAAAAGCGTGAGGGAAGTTTCAAATTGTCCGATGGTGTTTCTATAGGAGCCATTACCCCTGAGGCAAAAAAGATTGCAACGTATTTTGCCGCTAAAATCAGTCTGGCAACCGGGTACGATGTCAAGGTGGAGGATAAAGGAGAAATTACTCTAGTACTGGATTCTTGTGCAACGTTCTCTCCGGAAGGCTATGCATTGGATGTGGAATCATCCCGTGTGCAGGTAACAGCGTGTTCTCCCCGGGGATTATTTTACGGGATGCAGAGTTTTCTGCAGTTGCTTCCGGCAGAAATAGAAAGTGCCGGGATCGTGCGGGATGTTGACTGGGAGGCTCCTGCCGCCAATATTATCGACTCGCCACGTTTTGCATACCGCGGAATACATATGGATCCTTGCCGCCATTTTATGACGGTTGAAGAAGTGAAGAAGCAGATAGATGTTTTATCCATGTTCAAAATAAATACGATTCACTGGCATCTGACGGACGACCAGGGATGGCGTATTGAAATAAAACAATATCCAGGATTGGCGGAGATCGGCGGCAGGCGTATTGAAGGGGAAGGCGTGGAATACGGCCCCTTTTATTATACTCAGGAAGAGATCAAGGACATTGTCTCGTATGCGGCCGAGCGTTTTATCACCATTATTCCGGAATTAGAAATTCCGGGACATGAACTTGCGGCTATATCCGCCTATCCCGGGCTGTCCTGTAAGGGAGACCCCGTTACCCCTCGGAATATTTGGGGAGTGGAGGATATCGTAATGTGTCCGGGTAAGGAGAGTGTTTTTACATTCCTGGAAAATGTCATTGATGAGATGGTTGCCCTTTTTCCGGGCACCTATTTCCATATTGGCGGTGATGAATGCCCCAAAGAGAGTTGGAAGTCCTGTCCCCTTTGTCAGAAGCGTATTCTGGAGGAGGGAATAAAGCCTGATGGCAAGCATACTTCAGAGCAGTTGCTGCATACTTACGTTGTGGAGCGCATAGGGAAATATTTAGCCCGATATGATAAAAAAATAATCGGTTGGGATGAGATTCTGGAAGGCAAGCCTGACTCCACGGCGACCATTATGTCATGGCGGGGTGATGCCGGCGGTATATCGGCCGCTTTATCGGGACATGATGCGATAATGTCTCCCGGTCCGAACGGGCTCTATCTGGATTATTATCAGGGGGACAGCAAGATTGAGCCTATAGCTATCGGCGGTTGTTCGACTTTGGAAAAAGTGTATAATTACAATCCCGTACCCGACACATTGGTGCTTATTGGGAAGGACCATCATATAATAGGGGTTCAGGCTAATAATTGGAGTGAATATTTTTATAATAATGATATCCGTGAGTATCACATGTATCCCCGTTCCTTGGCTTTGGCGGAAGTCGCCTGGACTGATGCCAAACGCAAGAATTACGTGGATTTTGAACGGCGTATCAACAACGCGTATGTCCGTCTGGACGGACATGGCGTCAATTACCACATTCCATTGCCGGAGCAGCCGGGCGGTTCTTGTGACCATATCGCTTTTACAGACAGTGTGTCTCTGGAATTTACCACGAGCCGTCCTATTAGCTTAGTTTATACGATTGACGGTACTGAACCTGGAGTATCCTCGGAAATTTATACTTCTCCTCTTTCTTTTTATCAGAACGGTATCCTTAAGATCGCTTCGTTGCTATCCTCTGGAAAACTGAGCAAAGTGCGTACAATCCAGATAGAGAAGCAGGTACTTTTGCCTGCTGTGGATGTAGAAGGGAGTTTTCATGGGTTAAATATGGAAGTGACATACGGTATGTTTCTTAATATGCAGGAGTTTATGAAAACGGGCAAGAGTGTGGATGTCAGTACGGATATCAGAGAAACGGGGGAATTAACGTCATTCGTGCCTTCTACGAATTCTATGCGAGACGTAAGACAATATGCTGCTGTGGCCACTGGATTTATTGATATTCCTGAAAATGGTGTTTACTTTTTCTCCTCTGATCTGGAAGAGGTTTGGGTCGGCGGAAAATTACTTGTAAACAATGGTGGAGAGGTGAAACGTCATTCCCGAAATGACCGCTCCATTGCTTTGGAGAAGGGGATGCATGAGTTGAAACTCGTTTTCTTGGGGCACATCATCGGAGGATGGCCTTCGAACTGGAATAACGGAGTTGTCATGCTGCGAAAGTCTGATGAGAAAAAATTCCGAAAAATAACAAGTGACATGCTTTGGAGAAAAAAGTAGAGCTTATAATCTTTTTAAAAATATAATCATATGAGACGAATTTTATATTGTTTTCTGTTTATTGCAGGCGGGGGTATTATCCATGCATCTGCCAGAGAAGAAAGAGTAGGGACAGAGGATCGGATTAAACCGGATAGTGTTTTATTTGTTGACAGTTTTGACGGTAGCTCCGTCGTGCCCGATACAGCAGTCTGGAAACTTTGTACGTATGCTAACAATGCCTGGTCACAGTGGTTTAGGGATGTGAATGGTTATGAAAACGTAAAAGTGGAGGATGGTTATTTGAAGTTGAGGGCCTGTAAGGATAACGGGACTTATAAAAATGGCGGGGTATTCTCCAAAATCGGTTTTCCCTGTGGTACACGTTTGGAAGTTAAAGCCAGATTAACCAAATTGGTTCGTGGAGGTTTTCCCGCTATCTGGCAAATGCCCATAGGAGCACCGGAATGGCCCAGAGGGGGAGAAATAGATCTTATGGAATGGGTTCAAGGAACTCCCTTGCAGATCTATCAGACAGTACATACTTATTATATAAACGGAGCAAACGGTTCTGCGGGCGTAACTAACAAGAATCCTGATAAAAACTTTGATGTGACTAAGGATCATGTATATGCAGTGGAGCGTACTGAAAAGGAAGTTATATTCTATGTCGACGGCAAAGAGACCTGGAGATATGGGAATCAATACTTGGATGAGGGGAAATTACAGTATCCGTTTTGTGAATATCCCTTCAATATAATTCTGAACTTCTCGTTGGGAGGCGAATTGAATGGCAGGATGACATGGTCGGGAGAAATCTGTGATGAAGATTTGCCGGGAGAGATGTGGGTTGACTGGGTGCGTGTTGTGTCGTTAAATAATGAAAATCAGTCCGATACGGGCGATAAATAAATATCATTTGTTACAAGGCTGTTTTAAAACTGAAAGGTAATAAGTGTAAACAATATATGTGTATAATTTAATTTTATAAGATTTCATATGAAGATTTTTTGCCTTCTACTATTGTTGCTTTGCTCAATGAATTCCATGTCTCAGGAAAAAATTCCTTTCGAGATCAGGGATGGACATTTTTATCGGTATGGGGAGAAACCCCTATTCTTTCTAGAGAGATGCATTATGTCCGTATACCACACTAATATTGGCGCCACCGCTTGCAAATGATGAAAGTAATGGGCTTAATACCGTGGCAACGTATGTTTTTGGGAATCTCCACGAGGTTGAACCAATTTTTCCGAAGATGAGAATCTGGCGGAATATATAAGGATTGTCGGGGAGGAAGTGATGATGGTCATCCTTCGTCCCGGACCTTATGTTTGTGCCGAGTGGGAATTCGGCGGGTATCCTTGGTGGCTGCAGAATATACCAGGTATGGAAAATAAAGAGGGATAATACGGAGTTTCTGAAATATACGAAAAAATATATTGATTGTCTGTTTCGGGAACTACTCTCTTGTAATATATCAAGGGTGGCCCTATCATTATGGTACAGTGTGAAAATGAGTTTGGCTCATACGTTTCCTAGCGTAGGGATATTTTTATCAATAAACAATATATGTGTATAAATGTTGCTAAACATATGTCTATTAGTAAAAAAGATAGTAACATTGGACAATACATGAGTTATTTTACATGATTTTTGATCTTTCTTTGTGTGTTCCAATTTAATTTTGCAAAAAATAAATGATATATATATATCTTATATTTTTGTTTCTTAAGATATCATCTTGGTTCGTGTGGGATAGTGCGCTAAGGAAATATGCTATTTTTAATGCGTTTGACCACTGCAAATCGGATAGTGTTTTACTGGCAGGCAGTTATGATGAGTTTTTCGTCATAACAGATAAGGGGGGGGGAACTTTATAGGTACGCTAATGTCTAGCCATAATATTCCAAGGATGTGAAGGAGTACGAAAATGTAAAAGTGAAAAAATGGGAATGAGTCTGATACGGGCGATAAATAAATATCATTTGTTACGTAGGACTGAAAAGTAAAAGTATAAACAATATGTGTATAATTTAATTCTATAAGATTTCATATGAAGATTTTTTGCCTTCTACTATTGTTACTTTGCTCAATGAATTCCATGTCTCAGGAAAAAATTCCTTTTGAGATCAGGGATGGACATTTTTATCGGTATGGGGAGACAACCCCTATTCTTTCTGGAGAGATGCATTATGCCCGTATACCACACCAATATTGGCGCCACCGCTTGCAGATGATGAAAGGAATGGGACTTAATACCGTGGCAACGTATGTTTTTTGGAATCTTCATGAGGTTGAACCTGGAAAATGGGATTTTTCCGGAGATAAGAATTTGGCAGAATATATAAGGATTGCCGGGGAAGAAGGGATGATGGTCATCCTTCGTCCCGGACCTTATGTTTGTGCCGAGTGGGAATTCGGCGGGTATCCTTGGTGGCTGCAGAATATACCAGGTATGGAAATAAGGAGGGATAATACGGAGTTTCTGAAATATACGAAAAAATATATTGATCGTCTGTATCAGGAAGTGGGCCCCCTGCAATGTACCAAAGGTGGTCCTATCATTATGGTGCAGTGTGAAAATGAGTTTGGCTCATACGTTTCCCAGCGTAAAGATATATCGTTTGAAGAGCACCGTTCCTATAATGCAAAGATCAAAGGGCAGCTGGCTGATGCCGGATTTACCGTTCCGTTGTTCACCTCCGATGGAAGTTGGTTGTTTGAGGGCGGGTGTGTGGCAGGTGCCCTGCCTACGGCCAATGGGGAGAGTGATATCGCTAATCTTAAAAAGGTGGTGAACCAGTATCATGGTGGCAAAGGACCGTATATGGTTGCAGAGTTTTATCCGGGCTGGCTGTCGCATTGGGGAGAACCGTTTCCTCAGGTCTCTGCCTCGGAAATCGCCCGCCAGACTGAGGCTTATCTGCAAAATAATGTTTCATTTAATTTTTATATGGTGCATGGAGGAACGAACTTTGGTTTTACCAGCGGTGCCAATTATGACAAGAAAAGGGATATACAGCCTGATTTGACCAGTTATGACTATGATGCTCCTATCAGCGAGGCCGGTTGGATCACTCCAAAATATGATTCTATACGTTCCGTCATCCAGAAATATGTGAAATATCCCATACCTACTCCTCCTGCCCCTATACCGGTTATAGAAATCTCTTCGATAAAACTGGAGAGGGTAGTTGATGCCCTGCTTCTTGCACAAAGTATACAACCAGTGAACGCCTCTACTCCTCTGACGTTCGAGCAACTTAATCAGGGATATGGTTACGTTTTGTACACCCGTCATTTCAATCAACCTATCAGTGGAATCCTTGAAATCCCAGGATTACGTGATTATGCCGTGGTTTATGTAGATGGTGAGAAAATAGGTGTTTTAAATCGCAATACCAGAACATATTCTATGGAGATAGATATCCCGTTCAATGCCACTTTACAGATTTTGGTGGAGAATATGGGACGTATCAACTATGGAAGTGAGATTGTATATAACACAAAGGGGATTATCAGTCCTGTCACTGTTGCCGGTAAAGAAATTACGGGTGGCTGGAATATGTATCGGTTACCAATGGATAAATGTCCTGTATTGACTGAATTTGGCGATAATGTCTGCAGGAACACACCTTTGCAGGCTGTTCAATTCAAGGATCGCCCGGTTATTTATGAGGGAGAATTCACATTGGATCAACCGGGAGATACCTTTATCGATATGCGTGCATGGGGAAAAGGGGTTATTTTTATAAATGGTAAACACATCGGCCGTTATTGGAAAGTGGGACCACAACAGACTCTTTACATTCCGGGTGTATGGTTAAGAAAAGGTGAAAATAAGATTGTAATTTTTGAACAGTTGAATGAGGTTTCCCAACAGAACGTCAATACGGTCCGAAAACCCGTGTTAATGAATTTAAAATAGTATTATCGATATAATGGTTGTATTTATAAGCACTGATATTTGTGCTGTTTGTGTCTAGGTTGAAAATGGATGATCGGAAAAATCTGCTGGTGGTTTCTTCCAATTGTATTAATTTATTTTGATGTTTTTAGTGTGTTCAATCAAAGAAATACGAATAGGGGGGGATTTTAGTTTTTTGATAAAGTATAACGCTGAAATAGTTTTTTATCTTTTAATAAACAATCTATGAATAACATTTTAAAACAAGCGGGAGCAATTCTGTCGCTCTCGCTATTGTGTGGGATGCAGGTTTATGCGTTCCCTGACTACCCTTCCCTGAGGGGACAAATTATCGAACAGAGTGATATCTGTCAAGGAGTTGTCAAAGATGCC
>NZ_JAHKNF010000014.1:0-150845 GCF_018860125.1 Bacteroides sp. HF-4919 | reverse complement strand
TGAGAATACTCCTTAAATTGTATATTTGCACTATCGATTAACATGCTCTAAGATAAACATTTTAGAGCAAATTAAAAAGTCCGAGCTTGGGAAAGTTCGGACTTTTACATAAAAAAAGAGGGTACCCTTTTCGGACACCCTCCGGTACATACGTACACGTATGCGCTGAAATCTGTTACGGAGTTTTACGGGGGTGAAGGAACATCGATGCCGGTGGGTGAAGTTTTCACTCCGGGCAGGTTGAAGGAGTATGAGGAATGGATGAAACTGGAAGGGGCGCGAAAGAGAAGCTCCGGCAAGGAAGGGGCGCAAAAGATAGATAGGGGGCCGAAAGGGTTGAGCCTCAATACCATCTCTACCTACATGCGTGATTTGAAGGCGGTGTACAATCGGTTCGGGAGTTGTCTGTTTTGCCTTTCGTCCAAATGCGATATGCCGACAAAGCGAACCAGTCCTGCTCCATGATTTTTTAATTCATTTTCTATTTCTTGGTTTAAGTATTTCATGTTTCTTTTTTTGTAATAGGGATATAAATATCTGTTATAAGCTCCGCAGCCGGAGTTTTTTCGGGAGTGTTGATGTAAGTCTCAAAGGTGAGCTGTTCCCGTAGGGTATAATCGCTTGTTGGCAACCAGTCGAGGTAATTATAGCCGTACACCTTATTCAGTTCATGATAAAACCACGCCGATACCCAGTATCGTACCCCCCTACTGCCAGTTGAATCCACCAGGCCGAACAGCAGGTAGACGCCTAATTGCAGAATCTGTAATTCGGGTTATATTCCCCGTAATTTATCTACTAAATATATTCTCTTAACCACACACATACCTTTGTAACATGAAAAACAACAATTTAAACAATAGATAATTATGAGCAAGAAAGTATTGATTTTATCATCCAGTCCGCGACGCGGGGGAAATTCTGATACACTTTGTGATGAGTTTATGCGTGGAGCCACAGAGGCGGGGAACGAAGTGAAAAAGGTTTTTCTACGGGACAAGACCATCCACTATTGTACGGGATGCGGTGTATGCAGCCAATATAAGAAGCCGTGCCCTCAGAAAGATGATGCGGCGGAAATTATTGAGAAAATGTTATCGGCCGATGTTATCGTTTTAGCGACACCTGTTTATTTTTATGCAATGAGTGCACAGTTGAAAACGTTACTCGACCGTTGTTGCGGCCCTTATACCGAAATGATTAATAAGGAGTTTTATTTTCTCGCTTCTGCTGCCGAGGGTAAAGAGGGACTTCCTTATTTGGAACATGTATTCGATAACCTCATGGGATTTATCGATTGTCTGGAAAATCCGGTAGTGAAAGGTAAAGTGCTTGCTACCGGTGTTTGGCATGTGGGTGAAATAAAAGGTAATCCGGCATTGGCAGAAGCATATGAAATGGGGAAACAGATTTCATAATATAGATTGGTATAGAATAAATTATTTCAAAACATAATCCTAAAACAGTATGGAAACAAAGACAGTAAAAGCTTACGGAACAGAATCGGCTGAAACACCGCTTCATCGTTTGGATATTCAGCGTCGTTCACTTCTACCGAACGATGTGGAAATTGATATTTTATATTGTGGAATTTGTCACTCAGACCTTCATTCTGTGCATAATGACTGGGGCGGAACTATTTATCCCATAGTTCCCGGACATGAGATTGTAGGACGTGTTACAGGAATTGGTTCGGATGTGACGAAATTTAAGGTTGGTGATTTAGCTGGTATTGGTTGCATTGTCGATAGTTGCGGACATTGCGAACACTGTCACAACGGTGAAGAGCAATATTGTGATGAAGGCTGGACTGTTGTTTTTAATTCGCCCGATAAATATCTTGGCGGACAGACCTATGGCGGTTTTTCGCAAGCTATTGTGGCCGATGCCAATTATGTACTGAAACTTCCTGAGACGATTGATCTTGCAGCATCAGCTCCCATTTTGTGTGCAGGAATTACCGTTTATTCGCCATTGAAGCATTGGGGGGCAGGTCCCGGAAAGAAAGTAGGTATTGTCGGTATGGGTGGGTTAGGCCACATGGCAATAAAGATTGCCAAGGCGATGGGAGCCCATGTTACTGTGTTTACAACATCTCCTTCAAAAATGAATACAGCCAGAGAATTGGGTGCAGACGAAGCTGTTCTGTCCACCGACTCCAGACAGATGGAATATCAGACTCGTTTTGATATGATCCTGGATACGGTTTCCGCACGGCATGACGTAAATATGTATCTGAATGCCTTGAAAGTGGACGGTAGTCTCGTTTTAGTTGGTCTTCCTAACCAACCGCTTGAAGTCGGTGCATTCAATATTGTAAATGGCCGCAAAAGTTTCTCCGGTTCCAATATTGGCGGTATTGCCGAAACACAAGAGGTGATTGATTTCTGTGCGGAACATCATATTACGGCTCAGATAGAGTTGATTGGTGTTGATCAGATAAACGAAGCCTTCCGACGTTTGGAGAAGAATGATGTCAAGTACCGTTTTGTGATTGACATGAAAGCGAAAAAAGTTTCTCCGAATACCGATAATGTGATGTAAGGTCCCATAGACTGATAACACGGACATGGTCCGTGTGTTTCATTTCCAACATATTGGTAGATATCAAAAAAAGCATTCTGTCCTTGTAAGGTATGGAATGCTTTTTTGCGTAATGCCGTTAGTTAGCTGTCTGTATCGCAGTGGCACTTTATGCCAAACTTAAAATTGGTGTAGGCATAAAGAAGCATAATCTGTAATTCGGGTTATGATGTCTGTAATATGTCTACAAGGAGTCTCTTTTCTTCCTTGTATATTTGCAATGTAGAAAGAAGATAATCAATTATTTAATTACTAAAATCAAGGAAGATATGAAACGAAATTTATTATTGGCAGCAACATCGTTTACGATGCTCAGTGCAAATCCTTCTTTTGCTCAAACCGATGCAGATAATTTCTATAGAAGCAATGTGGTAAATATGGAGAAGGTATCCTTTCCCAATCAGTACAAAATGAAAGTGGCAGGTAATCTCTTTTTGCCTAAAGAGATGAAAGCAGACGAGAAACGTCCGGCAATTATTGTAGGACATCCTATGGGAGCCGTCAAAGAGCAGAGTGCTAATCTCTATGCTACGAAAATGGCCGAACGCGGTTTTGTAACTTTATCCATCGACTTATCTTTCTGGGGAAGCAGTGAAGGAGAGCCTCGCAATGCAGTCCTTCCGGAGCTTTATGCAGAAGCCTTCAGTGCTGCAGTCGATTATCTGGGGACACGTTCATTTGTCGAACGTGAGCATATCGGTGTGATTGGGATTTGTGGCAGTGGAAGTTTTGCCATCAGTGCGGCAAAAATAGATCCTCGTCTGAAGGCCATTGCAACCATAAGTATGTACAACATGGGGACAGCCAGTCGTAATGGGCTGAAGCATGCCTTGACTTTGGAGCAACGGAAGCAAATCATGGTCGAAGCCGCCGAACAACGCTATGTAGAGTTCTTGGGTGGAGAAACCCGATATACTGGTGGAACTCCTCATGAAATAACAGAAAACTCCGATCCGATAGCACGTGAGTTCTATGAGTTCTACCGTACTTCACGGGGAGAATATACTCCTGAAGGAGCAACCCCATTGACCACTACACATCCCACGCTCAGCAGCAATGTCAAGTTTATGAATTTTTATCCGTTTGCTGATATTGAAACCATTTCACCACGTCCGATGCTTTTTGTTACCGGAGAGAATGCACATTCGCGTGAATTCAGTGAAGATGCCTACCGGCTTGCCGCCGAACCAAAAGAACTCTATATTGTGCCTGGTGCGGGTCATGTGGATCTTTACGACCGCGTGAATTTTATTCCGTTCGACAAATTGGAGGATTTCTTTAAGACATATTTGAAATAATAAAAGTTCATCCGACACAAATGCGTAGTTTTTTCTCATGCATTGCTGGAATCTGGTTTATCCGAAGAATGCGTTGTCTTGACGTTAACTCCAGGTGCGGACATCCGTAACCTTGAATGCCGGTTCCGTTTACCGGCCGGGGTAAATGCTTTTACATACCGAGGTAAATGGATTTACATGCCCAGGTAAAAGCATTTACATGCCTGGGTAAATGGATTTACGTCGATAGTAAAATTCAGGTAAATATAATCTTCTGATTATCAATTCCATTTAAACGCTGATTCAACTGCGCATGTATCGGGTGAACCATAAAAAAGAAGGATATGGGAATGAAATATGATATAATCATTCTTTTGAGTTACTTTGATGGAGAATATACCAGGGGAAGAAATAAAATCGATAACTAAACAATCAAATCATGGAAATAATTAAGAATAAGGACTATGAAGGCGAACGTCCTTTGTTTGCCACACACGACTTGCAATTGGAAAACGTAACGATTCATGCCGGTGAATCCGCATTAAAAGAGTGCAGTAATATCATAGCGGTGAACTGCCGTTTTGAAGGTAAATATCCTTTCTGGCACACGAATGGTTTCATTGTGAGAAGCAGCTTTTTTACGGAAGGAGCACGTGCCGCACTTTGGTATTCACAAAATCTCCAGATGATGGATACCGTGGTAGAAGCTCCGAAAATGTTTCGTGAAATGGATGGTATCAAATTGGAAAACGTACAACTTCCCAATGCGTTGGAAACGTTCTGGCATTGTCGTAATGTAGAATTAAAAAAGGTACAGATAGATAAGGCCGATTACCTGTTCATGCATAGTGAAAATATCCGTATTGATAATTATAGCCAGAACGGGAATTATTCTTTTCAGTATTGCAAGAACGTAGAAATTCATAATGCTGTCATTAATTCGAAAGATGCCTTTTGGAATACGGAGAATGTAACCGTGTATGACTCTGAATTGAACGGAGAGTATTTGGGGTGGCACTCTCACAATCTACGTCTGGTAAATTGCAGAATCTCGGGAACGCAGCCGCTTTGTTATGCTCACGACCTTGTTATGGAGAATTGTATGATGGCTGATGATGCTGACCTTTGTTTTGAATACAGCAGTTTGCAGGCAACTATTAACACTCCGGTACATAGTGTGAAGAATCCGCGTACCGGCAGTATAACGGCAGAAAGCTACGGAGAAATCATTATGGATGGAAGTATTAAAGCTCCTGCTGACTGCGCACTGCAACTATGGGACAACTTAACTTGCTTTAGCGCATGAAGTACGATTTTGATGAAATAATTTCCCGTCGTAATAGCAATTCCTATAAATGGGATGCGGTGATGGAAGAGGGTGTTCTGCCTATGTGGGTAGCCGATATGGATTTCCGTACGGCTCCTGCTGTGGTTGAAGTGTTACGTAAGCGGATGGATCATGGCATTTTTGGCTATACCAAAGTCCCTCCGGTTTATTATGATGCCATTATAAACTGGTTCACGCGCCGGCATGGTTGGCAGATAGATAGAGATTGGATTATATACACTTCGGGAGTCGTTCCGGCTTTATCTGCCATAATCAAAGCCCTGACAGTTCCGGGTGACCGTGTGCTGGTACAAACCCCGGTTTACAATTGTTTCTTTTCTTCTATTCGTAATAATGGTTGCGAAATAGTAGCTAATCCCCTTGTATACACGAATGGAACATACCGGATTGATTTTGACGATTTGGCAAGGAAGGCTACCGATCCGAAAGTAAGACTATTGTTACTTTGCAATCCACACAATCCTGTAGGAAGGGTTTGGACCCGGGCAGAACTGATGTGTATCGGTGAAATTTGCCTTCGTAATGATGTACTGGTTGTAGCGGACGAGATACATTGTGAGTTGGTTTACTCGGGGCATACTTATATACCTTTTGCTTCTATTTCGGATGATTTCCGAACTCGTTCGGTTACCTGTACTTCGCCAAGCAAAGCATTCAACCTTGCCGGATTGCAGATTGCCAATATCTTTGCGGCTGATGAATCTGTACGTGTGAAAATAGATAAAGCAATCAATTTGAATGAGGTTTGTGACGTGAATCCGTTTGGTGTGGAAGCCTTAGTGGCCGCCTACAATGACGGGGAAGAGTGGCTGGAGGAACTGAAATGTTATCTGTCGGATAATTACCTGTACATGAGGACTTTTTTCAATAAGTATCTTCCACAATTTCCTGTTGTGAAATTGGAAGGTACATATCTGGTATGGGTAGATTGTTCGGTGCTGAATCGTAGTTCAAAGGAAATTGCAGAGTTATTATTGAAGGCAGAAAAACTTTGTATAAACGAAGGAAGTATGTATGGAGAAGCCGGTGAAGGCTTTATCCGTATCAATATAGCCTGTCCCCGACAGATATTGATTGACGGCCTAAATCGATTGAAGAGAGGTCTTAAAGAAATAAGTCTTTGCTATTGTCGGGATAGGTAGATGCTGCTCCATGATACAATTGAGTAAATATAAGAATAGTATTCCCGATAACAGTAGATAACTCTAAATAAGCCGGTGATAACTCATTGTTTTGTCTTTTCTTCGGTACTTTGCAGCTGTAACCCAAACAAAAAACGAAAAGATGAAACGGATTTACGTAACTTTAGTGTTTGTTGCTGCTGTCTGTTGGCAGGTGGCAGCACAAAATGAAGACCGGGTACTTTCTGCAGATAGCCTGATTACGATGGATGGACGTTTAGACAGTTTATACAGATCCTTGCCGGAAGTGATGGTGGTAGGTGAACGTCCGATAGTGAAAGCTATGCAAGGCAAACTTATATATGACCTGCCACGGCTCCTCCGGAATTTAGCGGTAGATAATGCTTATGATGCAGTGAAGGAGCTTCCCGGTGTCACGGAAATGAACGATAACCTTACTTTAGGTGGAAAGAGCGTTACTGTTGTATTGGATGGCAAAGTGACTACAATGACTCCCGAACAACTGAACACTCTATTAAAAAGTATTCCTGCCAGTCGTATAGAGAAAGCTGAAGTGATGTATTCGGCTCCAGCACGTTATCAGGTGCGTGGAGCCATGATAAACATTTGTCTGAAGCAAGGTGATTCCGGAGCAGCCTCCCTGCAAGGAGAAATTTTCAGTGACTACCGGCAAAAGCATTATGAAAACCTGACTGAGCGTGCGAGCCTTCTATATTCCGGACATAAATTTTCTGTAGACTTT
The DNA here is from genome assembly GCF_018860125.1 of Bacteroides sp. HF-4919. NCBI lineage: Bacteria > Pseudomonadati > Bacteroidota > Bacteroidia > Bacteroidales > Bacteroidaceae > Bacteroides > Bacteroides sp. HF-4919. Next base: position 143,753 of record NZ_JAHKNF010000014.1, on the reverse strand, counting down.
CTTTACTCTTACAGTCATGGACGGAACTATTTCTTGACGGATAAGAAGGCTTTGCACACCTTGTCGGATGGTACGATACATCCCATGAACACCAACGAATCTCAAAAAAGTCGTTTTAACAGACACAATTTACGCTTGGGAGGTGATTATCTTTTTGCCGACGATCATCAGCTCAGTTTGACATACAATGCCCAGTTTATGAATGGCTTTAATTTAAGTACAGTGAATGGTACACAAACCTCAAATGCCCGTACCCGGATGGTCGATCAGCTACATAACGGGCAGATCGATTATCACACCCCATTCGGAATGAAAGCAGGAGTGGAATATACTTATTATCATTCGCCTTCTTCACAATTGCTACATAGCCGGTTAGAAGGCGATGAATTGAATTTTCGTAGTAGCGATTCTCAGCGTATCAATCGTTGGAAGCTTTTCCTTTCTCAAGAACATGAACTGCCTAATGGGTGGGGAGTAAACTATGGAGCTGTCTATACTACAAGTTTAGACAACAGCTATCAATATTATTATAATTCTGAGAATGACAACATGATGTTGGAAAGCAACAACATGAAATCTCGTCGGCGGGAACAAACACTGAATTTCTATGCCGGATTTAACAAGAGTTTTGGCGATAACTTGTCTTTGGATGCCTCGTTGGCTGCCGAACAATTCCATACGACTGTATGGAATGAATGGAGTCTATATCCGGCTTTTAATCTCAATTACACTCCGGCACCGGGAAACGTGTGGCAATTGTCACTCAGCAGCGATAAAAGTTATCCCGACTATTGGGCAACTCAAGATGCCGTGTCCTATATGGGCGGAGAATATTCGGAAATTCATGGAAATCCTTATCTGAAACCGGAAATTAATTATCAGCTACAATTGACTTATATTCTGAAGAGTAAATATATATTCAATGTCTGGTATAGCCATACTAAAGATAATGCAACACAAACTCTTTATCAGTCCCCCGACCGATTGGTCGAGATCTATAAATACTTCAATTTTGATTTTGAGCAACAAGCAGGTATACAAGCTGTTGTTCCATTTACGATAGGTCGCTGGCTAAGTTCACGTTTTACGTTGACCGGCGTTTACGATCGCCAGAAAGACAGTGACTTCTGGAATATTCCTTTTGACAGGAAAGTATATTATGCCATGTTGAATATGAATCATACCCTGACCCTTTCTTCCCGTCCGGATCTCAGGTTGATTGTGAATGGGATGATGCGCAGTAAGGCAATACAGGGCATTTATGATTTACCGGTATCCGGCAATGTAGATGTGGCACTCAGATATACCTTTGCTGGTGGGAAAGCGTTGTTAACCTTTCGGTGCAATGACTTGTTTGAAACGGCTCAAATCTCTCCGCATATTCGTTATGCCACGCAGAACGTAACAAACCATTATTCCGCTTTTCGTGAATTGGGTATCTCGTTTACCTATAAATTCGGAGGATATAAAGAGAAGAAACGTGAAGGTGTGGATACTTCACGTTTCAAGTAGATTTACTCTTAAAAATTAAGGAGGGGCTATTGGACAGGTATGGTTACTGTTATTTTAGTACCTTCCTTGTATGTCGGATCGATATTTATCTCTCCGGATAACCTGCGGATAATTAGTTGACACAGATATAGTCCTAATCCATTTCCCGGAGTAAACGTGTTGAGTTTCGAGAAACGTTCGAATACCTCTTTGTGCTTGTCAACCGGAATACCGCATCCGGTATCTGTCACACTGATATGAAGCTGTTGGTGTGCTTCATCCATGCGGTAACGGAGGGTGATAGTTCCTTTTTCGGTAAATTTATTAGCATTGTTCAACAAGTGTTCTATAACCAATGATAAATATTTCTCATGGGTAGACAAAATGACAGGGTGTTCCGGTAAGTCCATATGATATTCTATATCAGGCTTATGATACCGGCTTAGTTGCTTCATTTCTTGTATGCAGATATGATGTAAATCGACTTGTTTACAAGGCAGCTTTTCCTGTGATACATCCAGACTGGATACCTCGAGCATATTATTGATCAGTGAAGTCAGTAAGACCGTGTTCTTCTGCACCTCGTGTGAGAAGCTTTCGCGGTTTTCTTTATCTACTTCATCATTGAATATCAAGTCAGAGAAACCGACAATGGCGTTAAGTGGTGTTCGTATCTCGTGGCAAACAGAATTAATGAAAGCTGTTTTCATCTTTTCACTTTCTTCAGCCTTTTGCTTGAGATTCCGGAGGTGAATCTTCATCTTTTTTTCTTTTTTCAGATTGTGATATAAATAAAGACAGATAACGATTACAATGGTCAGGATGACGAACAGGCATATCACTAAAATGCGTTTATTTTTGATTTCAAGCTGTGACTTTTCATTATTCAATTTGTTCACCTCATATTTTATTTGGAGTTCACTAAGTTGCTTTTGCATATTTTCAGTGTTTAGCGAATCTTTATACTGAGCAGATATTCTAAGGTATGCCAGCGCCTCCTTAAAATTGCCCATGGCCTCATATGTTTGTGATTGAATGTCGTAGAGTCCTGGCAGATTATTTGGAATTATCGTTTGAGCTATTTGAATCAGACTGTCGTTGGCAATTAATGCTTTCTCGTAATTGGGGTGAGGCTTTAAGTTCAAGTAATAGTTGTCCATTGATAGGAAATAATTGTACCGGTCGTACGGATTTGTCAGCTCCTTGTTCAGTTTTACTATTTGCTGCCAGTAATAATCCATCTTTTCGGGAGCTACCATGATAGCATTTGTCAACAGTGACGCATAGATTTGTAACTCACGTGCAGCCAGATTGTAAAAGGGGCGTTTTGCTTTGTAATGATCTTTATAATACAGTTGCTGATTTTCCAAATCTTCTTCCAAAAGACGGATCGCTGAGTCACATTCGTTCAAAAAACTATAGATATTGGATAATTTCCAAACAATCATTGATACAAATTTAATGCGTTTCTCAGGAGGTAATTGCTTGGATAAGTTCATTGCTGTTTCCAAATAGGGGAGTGCTTCTTTCATCATTTCATTGGAATGAAGGCTACTTCCGGTGATATAAGCTTGTACGATTTTGCTGTATAGAGATGGTGCGTCCGATTTCTTTTCTTCCGTAAACTGCAATTCCTTCGCAATGGCCTCTTCTGTCTCGTTATGGCTGCATAGCATATCGAAAAAACGCATGTGAAGATAAGCTGATAAAGGAATTATTTCTTTGACATTATGAGTTGCTTTTATCAGATTCATATAATGATACGCTGAATCCATGCGGTATTCTTTAGCCTCTCCGCATGCAAGATCATTCAATGCATCAAGCATCATGGGTGTGTCACCTGCCTTTTTAGCTTCTCTATACATGCCAAGCAAATATGTTTTTTCGTCCGGTGTTTCAAAACAGATATCTGCCAGGTTTCTGTAGATACTGATTCGTTGAGCGGATACTGTTGTATGTTTTAGTTGTAGTAAGAGGCTGTCTTTTGCATGGTGATCTATAGCTGATACTATTCCGGTACAGATACATAGAGCCACAAAGATTATATATCGTATCATATTGCTTGTTTGTTTGTAAGTAGCAAATATACGTCTTTTTTCCCTGAAAAATCCAGCAATGATGTGGCATCTTTTTATCTCCACTAAAAAAAGGTAATAAAGACAACTTTGATATGGAGTTAATTGTTAATTTTGCGACTTCATTTACTAACTTAATAACTCCCAATATGAAATCAGACATAGAAATAGCACGTAGTGTTGAATTGAAGAAAATAAAACAAGTGGCTGAAAGCATCGGTATACCTCGCGATGAAGTAGAAAATTATGGCCGGTATATTGCAAAAATCCCTGAATATCTGATTGATGAAGAGAAGGTGAAACAGAGCAATCTGATTTTGGTCACTGCCATTACCGCAACGAAAGCAGGGATTGGTAAAACGACTGTATCCATAGGTCTTGCATTAGGATTAAACAAGATAGGTAAAAAGGCAATTGTTGCTTTGCGTGAACCTTCCCTGGGACCGTGTTTCGGTATGAAAGGAGGGGCAGCAGGAGGAGGTTATGCCCAGGTACTTCCGATGGAAAAGATTAATTTGCATTTTACCGGTGATTTCCATGCCATCACTTCGGCTCACAATATGATCTCTGCATTACTGGACAATTATTTATACCAGAATCAATCTAAAGGTTTTGGTTTGAAAGAGATTCTCTGGCGTCGCGTACTCGATGTCAACGATCGTTCATTGCGTAACATCGTAGTTGGCCTTGGTCCGAAGACAAATGGTATTACACAGGAATCCGGATTCGATATTACACCGGCTTCGGAAATTATGGCTATTCTTTGTCTTTCAAAGGATGTAGATGATCTCCGCCGTCGTATCGAGAATATTCTTTTAGGCTACACTTATGATAACAAACCGTTTACTGTAAAAGATCTGGGGGTGGCAGGGGCTATTACCGTCTTGCTGAAAGATGCTATACATCCGAATCTGGTACAGACTACCGAAGGCACCGCTGCATTTGTACATGGTGGCCCATTTGCTAATATTGCCCATGGCTGTAACTCTATTTTGGCAACAAAAATGGCGATGACTTTTGGAGATTATGTTATCACAGAAGCCGGCTTCGGTGCCGATCTGGGAGCAGAGAAATTTTATAATATTAAATGTCGTAAGAGCGGGCTTCAACCACGTCTGACAGTGATTGTTGCCACAGCACAAGGGCTCAAAATGCACGGAGGAGTAAGCCTGGACCGAATTAAAGAACCGAATCTTGAAGGATTGAGAGAAGGTTTGCGCAATTTGGACAAGCATGTTCGTAATCTTCATTCGTTCGGTCAAACGGTTATCGTTGCTTTCAATAAATTTGCGAGTGATACGGATGAAGAAATGGAGTTGCTTCGTGAGCACTGTGAGCAGTTAGGAGTAGGCTATGCTATCAATAATGCCTTTACGGAAGGAGGTGAGGGTGCTGTCGAACTGGCGAACCTTGTGGTTGAAACAATTGAGAATAAACCGTCTGAACCGTTACAGTTTACATATAATGATGGAGACAGCGTACAGCAGAAAATCGAGAAAATCGCAATCAATCTATATGGTGCAAGTGTCGTGACTTATAGTACACTGACCCGTAACAAGATTAAATTGATTGAAGAAATGGGTATTGGTCATTATCCTGTATGTATTGCTAAAACCCAATATTCTTTCTCTGCCGATCCGAAAGTATATGGTGCGGTAGATAATTTCGAACTTCATATTAAAGATATCGTTATAAATAACGGTGCCGAGATGATCGTAGCGATTGCGGGCGAAATAATGCGTATGCCGGGTTTACCTAAAGAACCACAAGCTCTGCATATTGACATCGTGGATGGTAATATTGAAGGATTGAGTTAAAAATAGTCCGATATAAAGCAATAAATAAATCCCCGCTATTCTTTTTGAAAGAATGGCGGGGATGACGGATATATAGAGTCCAGTGTGCTACTTCTTGATTCTTTCTAACACACTGTACGATTGTAGCTCCTTCTTATTATTGTATTGTTCAGAGCGGACAATTCCAATATTGGGTGCATACCATTCATATCCATAACCTTTTATTGTTTCCTGAGGAGTCCAGATATTCATTTCGTACTTTACTTTGGTACAATAGAATGCTCCTGCTGGAGTGTTTACCGTTTCGGTAGCAACAAATTCCCGGTCGAAGATAGAAATTTCGGCGCGGTTATTTTTATTGCCTTTTTGATAAAGACGCAGAGTGCCGTCATCAAACTCATCATCGTCTCCCGGACTCATTGGATCGGAAAATGCATTCGGGTAATTCATTAAATCTCCCATCATATATACATCGGCATTCATCATATTAAGTGCAGTGGGGAATGTGGCCACATCTCCCATACTCATAGAGAAGTTACCGTCATTGCAGCGAGCCACCATTTGCCCGGAATTGAGTGTTTTTCCAGAAGCATCAGTAAATGTATAGTTGGCTACTACTTCCATTCCTGAAGGGTAATCGTAGGCTTGGTCTACTCTGTAAACAAGGATGTTGGTGAGTTTACCATCAGCGGTATAACAATTACGAGTGATTTGCTCACCTTCTTGGTTAGGAAAGAAGAAGGCGCAATCCTGATTTTGAGCCATAGCTCCTGCAGCAACAAATAATGTAGTTGCAACCATTAAATTTCTTATTTTCATATCAGTTTAGGTATTAAGTGAATATCTTCTTTTTTTTAACTACTTAACAACGTTCTTAGGAAGGAAAGGTTTTAGGGTAGGCTGTTAATGCCATGTTAAAAGAGCAAAAAAAATGCCCGCAACTTTCTTCACAGAGAATTGCGAGCCCACGTATGTTATTGTTTAATACTAAAATGTGCTATTTAATAAGCGAAGATCGGATATTTTTCCATTGTCTTATTGACACGTGCACGTACTTGTGCTATCACTTCTTCGTTCTCTACGTTCGATAGAACGGTTTCGATCATTTCTGCAATCTCCAGCATCAGATCTTCTTTTGCACCACGAGTCGTGATAGCGGGAGTACCCAAACGGATACCTGAAGTCTGGAACGCAGAACGACTATCGAACGGAACCATGTTTTTATTGACTGTTATATCAGCAGATACAAGTGCTTTTTCGGCAACTTTACCTGTCAAGTCAGGATATTTACTGCGTAGATCCACCAGCATCGAATGATTATCCGTACCGCCGGAAACGATGGTAAAGCCACGGTCAATTAAGGCTTGTGCCAATACGGCAGCATTCTTTTGTACTTGCTTCTGATATTCCTTATATTCCGGTTGCAAGCACTCACCGAAAGCTACGGCTTTAGCTGCAATTACATGTTCCAGCGGGCCACCCTGTATTCCGGGGAATACAGCTGAGTCGAGCAACTGAGACATCATTTTAATTTCTCCTTTTGGAGTTTTCTTTCCCCATGGATTGGGGAAATCTTTACCCATCATGATTACACCGCCACGAGGTCCCCGCAAAGTCTTGTGGGTAGTTGAAGTTACGATATGAGCATATTTCACCGGGTTATCCAACAGTCCTGCTGCAATTAATCCGGCAGGATGTGCCATATCAATCATAAGGATCGCACCCACCTTATCGGCAATTTCGCGCATACGTTTGTAATCCCATTCACGAGAGTAGGCTGAACCTCCTCCAATTATCATTTTGGGTTTCTCACGTAATGCCACTTCTTCCATCTGGTCGTAATCCACGCGACCGGTTTCCTGTTTTAAATTATATTCGCAGGGAGTGTAAATGATTCCCGAAGTATTTACTAATGAACCATGTGAAAGGTGACCTCCGTGTGCCAGATTCAGTCCCATGAACTTGTCGCCCGGGTTCAACACAGCAAGAAATACAGCAGCATTAGCCTGTGCTCCTGAGTGAGGTTGTACATTGGCCCATTCTGCACCGAAAATCTCTTTCAAGCGGTCGATGGCAATTTGTTCACTCTGGTCTACCACCTCACAGCCGCCATAATAGCGTTTACCCGGATATCCTTCCGCATATTTGTTGGTAAGACAAGATCCCATTGCCTCCATCACCTGATCACTCACGAAATTCTCTGATGCGATCAGCTCAATGCCTTTCAACTGACGTTGATGTTCTTTTTCGATAATCTCGAAAATTAAATCGTCTCTTTTCATTATTTGTTATAATAAGATTAAAGTATATCTTGAAACCTTTATTATTATAATCGCACAAATTTAGGTAATATTTAAAGAGTGTGCAACCTTTTAGCTAAAAAAGTTATTTAAAATATAACTCCGAGTGAAAAACTAAGTACATTATCACGGCGTCGAAAAGTGATATTACTTACTTCGGGCTTACCTTCGACGTCTATATTATCGTAAGTAACAGACTTCGACAAGTTGCGAAGTCCTTGTTCATAACGAAAATCAAAAAAGATACGTGAAATGCTGACGCTTACTCCGATCACTGCGCTGGCATTGAAGGGATGTAACCTCTCATGGATGCCTTGCTGGTCGAAGTTCTCAAAGGTGATTTTATTTTTTTGATTCCACAGATATCTTAGTTTCGGTCCGGCAAAAAGAGACATGCTGTAAGGGCCTTGTCTTACTACGTGATAGCCGTAAAGCAACGGAAAATCAATACTGTGAATAGTTGAATTAACCGATGCATAGTCAGGTTCGATATCGGGATGTTGTGAACCCAGTTTGTCGAAAGTGATTTCGCATCTGCTGATGTTATACGATATCTCGGGCTGTATAAAATGTCTCTTCATGTTGAAACGCATGAAGAGAGCACCGAAATAACCTATTTTATAATTATTCTGAATCTCGTCAATGGTTACATCTTTGATTTTCAGATTGGAAACCAAAAACATGGAAGAGTTAAAACCACCCCTGATTCCTACATTTATTTTGCGGTCATCCGGGCGTTTTTCCTTTTTATGATCACCTTCACCATAAGCGGCAAAAGTAATCCACATATATATAAAAAGGAGAATCACTCGTTTCATAGCTTCACTTTGTTTTCTTTTCTACTGACCAACCGAATTTACCGATCTTTTCTCCCAGATTATAATATCCCCCATGTACATATACAAGCGGATTAGCTTCTGCCAGTTCCAGTTTTCCGGTTTCCCGGTTTAAGTGACGGTCATCCGCCCGAATGTTTACCACATCGGCAATAAACATATCATGTGATCCTAAAGATACAATTTCTTTCACCCGGCATTCGATACAAAGGGGAGATTCCTCAATGAGAGGCGCACTCACCACTGTGCATTTACCCGGTGTCAGTTTCATTTCTTCAAATTTGTGATAATCCTTACCCGATCGTACCCCACACCAGTCTGTTGCAAAAGCCATATCCCGGGTTGTCAGGTTGATCACAAACTCCATATTCTTTTTTATAATAGGATAGGAGTAGCGTTCGGGACGGACAGAAATATAGCACATCGGTGGATTGGTACAAATGGTTCCGGTCCAAGCCACCGTAAGTATATTGTATTCATTTTCATTGTTTCCGCAACTTACCAGTACGGCAGGCAACGGATAAATCAGGGTTCCGGGTTTCCAGTCTTGCTTCATCTTTTTTATTAACAGCGTGCTATATGCGCTACAAGTGCTATTACGCCATAGCACAGTATTTTAAAACTCGTAGCGCTATGTCACGTAACTAAATGATTGTGATATCTTCTCTTTTCTGTTCTTTTTCGCAATAATGGCATTTTATAACGCAACTATCCTTGTCAATCACATGGAATAACGTGGCCATCGGTTCATTGTTCGTAATACATTTCGGGTTGGCACATTTCACTATACCTTTCAACTCGTCCGGCATACGTACCTCTTTCTTCTCTACCACTTCGTAGTCACGGATAATGTTTAGTTTTACATGAGGTGCTACTACGGAAATACGGTTGATTTCTTCGTCACAGAAGAACTTGTCGGCAATCTTGATGATTCCTTTCTTACCCAGTTTCTTGCTGTCCAGATTGAATCCGATAGTAATATTGGTCGTCATGTGTTCCAACCCAAGCAGTGAAACTACAGTAAAGAGTTTCTCCGAAGGGATATGGTCGATAACAGTGCCGTTTTTCAGTGCGGCCACCTGTAGTTCTTGTTTATTCTCGCTCATGATTTTATAAAATATCTTGTAAAGTGATTCCTAATACATCGCAAAGTATAGCTTGACGGGCATAGAGACCGTTCTGTGCCTGCTGAAAGTAGTAAGCTTTCGGACTATCGTCCACGTCATAAGCTATTTCGTTAACACGTGGCAATGGATGCAGGATGCGGAGGTTAGGACGAGTGTTTTCGAGCATTTTCGCTTTTAGGATATATACATTCTTCACCCGTTCATATTCCATTAGGTCAGTGAAACGCTCACGTTGTACGCGGGTCATGTAAAGAATATCCGCATCCTTAATTACCTCTTCGTTGAAGTCTGTGTGCTCCACATATTTTATGTTATGTTCTTTGCAATAAATCTTATATTCTTCCGGCATCTTCAGCTCTTCGGGAGCAATGAAGTGGAAAGTCGGATTAAAATGCCGCATTGCCATCAACAAAGAGTGTACTGTACGTCCGTATTTCAGGTCACCTACCAGATAGATGTTCAGATTCTCCAATGTACCTTGTGTTTTATAAATGGAGTAGAGATCGAGCATTGTTTGTGAAGGGTGCTGATTGGCTCCGTCCCCGGCGTTTACGATAGGCACTGGAGCCACTTCACTTGCATAGCGTGCTGCTCCTTCCAGAAAATGCCGCATTACAATCACGTCAGCGTAGTTACTAACCATCATAATTGTATCTTTCAGAGTTTCCCCTTTGGATGAGCTGGTAGCTTTAGGATCCGAGAATCCGATAACCCGTGCGCCCAGGCGATTGGCAGCAGTTTCGAAACTTAGCCGGGTGCGGGTAGAAGGTTCAAAAAATAGGGTAGCCACTACTTTACCTTCCAATAACCGGCGGTTGGGATTCTTCTCAAATTGTTTCGCCATTTCGAGCATATAGAGGATTTTTTCTTTCGAATGCTCCGCTATGGTTACTAAACTTCTGTTTTCCATATCGTTATATGTTTATTGATATATCCTTTATTTCGGTTTGTAAAGATACGAAGAAAAATACAGGTTCTGCAAGATTTTCATCGTCTTTTTATGAGTAATTCCACTACTATGACTATTTATATTTTGCATAATTATTTGGAAAATATGCGCAATAGTATTACCTTTGCACTGTAATTAATGAATAATATGAACCAATTGTTTACTACATATAGCATACACAATGCCGTGCGAGAAAATAAGATTCTGTACGGACACTGCATTGTGCATGTACATTGGTTTAGCGGATTTATCTGAATTACTCCCTGTTTTGTAGTTTGATTTATCTCTTTTCGTTCCCTTATTAATATAAGGTGAAAGGGAGGATATGTCCGGCAGCTTATACATAAAAGTTGCCAGGAAGTGCATTGTGTAACTTTTTAAAATATACGAGTATGTTTTCCATTATATCTATCATGTTTTTAGGTATTGGCATCGGTTATTTGCTGCGTAACCTGAAATTTCTGGAGAAAGTAGAAAAGAGTACTTCGCTTACGATATTCCTGCTACTTTTCGTGCTGGGCCTTTCGATAGGCTCCAATAGTTTAATCGTAAATAATCTGGGTAAATTCGGATGGCAAGCCATTGTGTTGGCTACTTCAAGTATCTTGGGCAGCATGTTGGCTTCTTTTCTCGTATTACGCCTATTTTTCAAGAAAGGAGGAAAATCATGAAAGGCAGTCTGATTGTTGTCGCATTTTTCTGTATAGGTTGTCTGGTCGGAATTTTCAATGATTTCCAGTTTGACATGCACAATCTTTCTATGTACATACTTTATGCATTGATGTTGCAGGTTGGCATCAGTATCGGAAGCAATAAGAATCTGAAATTTCTGATCAAAAGCCTACGTCCCAATATGCTTTTAGTGCCGATAGCTACCATTGTCGGAACCCTTCTTTTTTCAGCTTTTGCCAGTTTATTACTGAGTCAGTGGAGTGTATTCGATTGTATGGCAGTGGGAAGCGGATTTGCATATTATTCCCTTTCATCCATCTTGATTACTCAGTTCAAGGAGGCTTCCGTAGGATTACAGTTGGCAACGGAACTTGGTACAATTGCTTTGCTGGCCAATATTTTCCGCGAAATGATGGCATTGCTGGGCGCACCACTGATCAGGAAATATTTTGGGAAACTGGCCCCTATTTCTGCTGCCGGTGTAAATTCAATGGATGTATTGTTGCCGTCCATTACTCACTATTCGGGGAAGGACATGATACCTGTTGCCATCTTTCACGGAATCCTCATTGATATGAGTGTACCTTTCTTTGTTTCATTGTTCTGCAGTTTATAGTCATATTTCTTCATTAACTATCTCCCAGCCATTAATCTTGATAATGACCGGGATGTAGTTATCGAAGGATATTTCAATGGTGAAATCATGGTTATGTTCAAAATCAATATTGGGATTTCCGCCTATAAGTTTACCAATAAGATTCTCATCATAGCGGATTGTACCTGTTTTGTCAGCAATTCGCAGCCGGGGTTCTCTATCTTTTTCCAGCCTCATTACATTGAAGTCGGCAATCAGCGGATCTGATTGTCCCGATGATGCTTCATAAATGGGAATATAGGTTATCCGGTCATCATCGGAGAATTGTGAATCATATCCATACTTACCGTTATTATCCTCTATATAAATGTTGTCACTTCTGTCTTGATTCAAATTATGAGCAATGACCCGGATATGATTCGTCATTTGTTTCAAGTTTATCAATACGATTGTTTTTTCTTTACTGTTAAGCTCCACTATATCGTGCATACCGTGATAGAGCAGTTTGGGCTGATTGGTTACCCGGTTGTCCTCCTGACGTTTTACAGATAGAAAGAAATCATCGATATAAGTTTTCCCCGGCACACATTCAGAAGTTTGATAAGTACTTTTATCATAGCCACCCCATGCTACAAATTGGTAACTGCCCTGTTTGTAAGGCAGCTCCATGACATAATTGTCATTGATTGAAGTCATAGAATCGTTTACCTGAGAGATAAAAAGTCCTTTTTCATCGAATATGAAAACAGCCAATCGATCGACACCTTGCGCAGTGCTCTGCCTTGAGTCTGCATTTGTGTCATAGCTGAATTTGAGGGCCAGCCCTCCATCATCTTGGGGACATCCGGACATATCTTCCCGGATGCAATTCGTGAGTACGAAAGGCAATATAATGAATATGAATACTCTGAATCCGGCTTCTATCTTGCAGGTAAACATTCTGTGGGGCATTAATTAGCTGGTTATAAATCGTGATCTTCTTCAATCACCTCCCAAGGAATAATCTGGATGTCGACCCCAATCCATGAATTAGGTTTGATTGGTTCTCCTCTGTCAAAGTTGTCCGAAGGATTTCCAGGTGCTTGTACAGAATTGATGTTGATCTTGAAATATTGGTTTCTGTAGATATTATAAGGAGCCTGTGGTGTGACTGCGTCACCGTTAACAAAAATATGATAGTAACACAATCCGTTGCTATACGTATTCTCCGATAATAGGTAGTTCCCATTGATAGATGGCATTTGCGGAGTATTTGCGGCACATAGCTCCGCAAACTTTTCTGCCGTAGGTCCATCTATAAAGTAATTGGCAACACCATCTGCAGTCCGCACGACAAAGAATGTTTTATCCGCCGGTTTCGGATTGACGATGATTTCAAAATCAGCCGCAACTACGGGGGGATTTATTTTGGCAGATATGATGTTATTGGGTGTAAATACCCCACTGACACTGATAAAAGTTGCTGCATCCACATTGGATGTACCCGAAATATACTGGAATGCATTTTCCGTAGCATAGGAAAAAGAGGTAGGCACATCAGCCGAAGCATAAACGTTGATGGCATCTGTTCCCCTCGTAAAATCTTCTGCGGTATAATTAGCCCAGTTATAGTCTTTGATGAGAGCGTCCCTGTTATCCTGAATAAAGTAGAATTTTTTATTCAGGTTTCTCCAGCCGAACTTCAGATCTGTCATCGTTCCGCCTCCGTTCACCACAAAGCTCTGTGATTGGAACACCGCCGCTTTTGCAGTGACGCGATTCACAGAAATGGTTATGTGATTGTTTTCGGCTTCACTTTTCTTCTCATATAAATCAGCAGCAGGCGTAAGGGTCGGATAAGCACTATTGAACATGACAAATCCATTTGTTTGATCCGCCAATTTTGTTATTTCTTGTGTGAAATCTTTATAGCTGAATGCACCCAATCCGTTAGAAGTAATATAGTTCACTATTTCTGCATTAAGGTTTACTCCCGCAAAAATATATTTATCCGTCTTTTTGGTGCTGACCGGTTGGCTGGTTACCCAGGTAGAACTCCCGGTTGGTTTCTGTGTGAGCGTACCTCCTGCGACCGTAAATTCAGCTACAGTAGGTGTATTGGGAGATTCTGCGTCATAAATAAACACATGTAGGGATTTCACTGTGCTTTCCGCTGCAATTCCCGGATCTGTAGATACTGCACGTGTCTTCGATGCGTGGGGAATGCTGATGGAAAAAGAGGCATATGCATCCGGGGCAATTACGTCCGGATTGCTGGGCTGGTCAACCCAATCATTGTCATTGCTGCATGCAGTCATAGTCAATGCAACCAGTGTAGTCATAAAGATTTTACTTGTTTTCATTATCTTTTTATTTAGGTGGATATACTACGTTTTTTTTCAGATAACAAATATACCTTCCAGACAGCAACGATTTGTGACTTTAAAAATGTATTTATAAACAAAAAGTGTCTATTGAAGCAACCCCTGAAAAAGAAAGCTCTGATAATGCAACGCACCGTCATCAAAGGGATTGTTCGTTTCGATAGGCGAAACAAAAGTTACAGACTACTTGTTTACAGATAAAAATATAAAAACAATGATTATGCGTAATATAAATACAGATTTAATAGATGCAATGAAAATATACTTACCCAAGGGGAACAATCTTGCAAATGCGCTGATGGACATTCTTTACCTTGGCAAAGAAGCTACTTACAGGCGGTTGCGAGGTGAAGTACCGTTCACTTTTGCCGAAGTTGCCACCATATCTCAACACATGGGCATCTCTCTTGATAAAATAGTAGGGGCCGATTTGAATGACAACGCTATCGTTAATCTGAATATGTTGCAATGCCAACGCCCTGCGGAGACCTATTATTCTATTATCGATTCGTATATAAAGTTGTTCGGTCAATTGATTGAACGGGAAAGTTCGGAAAGAAGCACCTCCTCAAATACCGTTCCGCAAACCCTGTATTTAAAGTATGAAGCCTTATCCAAATTCCAGCTTTTCAAATGGATTTACCAGCATGAAAGTACATATGCAGGCAGACATTATGAAGATTTGGAGATTCCGGAAAAATTGATTGACAAGCAAAAAGAATTTGTAAATCTGTCCCAGCTATTCCAGACAACCAATTATATATGGGATAAAGAGATATTTATCAGATTGGTCAATGAGGTCAAGTTTTTCTTAAATATCAATCTGATATCAGAAGACAGTGTAAAAAAAATAAAGAAGGAATTATTTATATTGCTGAATGAATTGGAGAAAATCTCAGCTCAGGGAAAATATTCATCCGGAAAAGATGTGAAAATATATATATCCGATATCAATTTTGAGTCTACATATAGTTATGTAGAAACAGATATTTACCATCAATGCCTGATAGGGGTCTTTTCCATTAATTCCATAACTTCGAAAGATGATTTTCTATTTCAGCATTTGAAGCTATGGATACAGTCATTAAAGAAGTATTCAACTTTGATTTCGCAGAGTGGCGAGGTTCAGCGAATCCATTTCTTTAACCGGCAACAAGAACTGGTGAAAAGTTTATAATGAAGTTTCGAAAATGGATACACGTCTTTACACACATTTCCGATTGTTGCATAATTGGACAATAAATTCATGTGAGATGTGATAATAGAAAAATCTTTGTTTACACCATTCATTAAACGCCACGGATTCCTTCCTGAAAAAGTCCATCTTTGTATCTGAGAAAATAAACCTAAACCCTAATGAAAAAATTAATGGTAATTCTGATAACCGGCCTTTTATATATGTCGTGTACCGACAGTATGGAAGTGCCCGGAGATGCAGATAGAAATAATACAGAGGATGTATCGGTAAGGTTAGTGATAACCATACCGGCCTCCACTACATATGCCCGGACGCGAGGAACATTTGCGACGACCGATCATGAGTCTAAAATCAGTGAGATTCAAGTGTTAGTGTTTGAAGAAGGTAAATATAAGTACCGTGTACCCGGCATATCCATCAACAACACTTCATCTGCTGCTTCTTTTAAAGCTTTATTAAAATCAAGCAGTTCGCCTTTAAAATTACTCATATTAGCCAATGCTACCGATGCGGTAATAGCCAATGAGCCTTCGGTGGATGATAGCGAAGATTTGGTGAAAAAGAACATCAATCTCCGGTTCAACAATATCACTTCCGATTTTCCAATGTATGGGGAGTATGAATTGCCCGGAGGATTAGAAGCAACGGTTATAAATAATATTACCGGAATAAAGATGTTACGTTCCATTGCCCGGGTAGACGTGAAAGCTACGGAAGTGGCAAACTTTAAGTTGTCAGGGGTAAAAGCATATCGTGCCAATGACCACTTGCAGATAATACCCGATGAAACCGGAGTCGTCAGGGTTACGCTTCCGAGCGTACCTGCCGGAAGTACCGGAAATGTAAACAGTGTCCTGTATCCTGTATCTGCTGAGAACCTGAATGAATTTTCAGCCCAACTCTACTTGCCTGAGGCCGATTCACCAGCCCCGGACAATCGGGTTAGTCAGGCAACCTGTATTGTTGTGGAGGGTTATTATGAAGGAAGTGATCAACCGGGTTACTACCGTATGGATTTTGATCCCGATAATGTTGAAAATGCTTTCGGGCAAGTACTTCGTAATCATAAGTATATTTTCAATATAAAGAAGGTTTCAGGTCCGGGGTGGGGTAGTCCGGACGAAGCGGCGAATAATCGTTCCGCCCATATCGTAGCCGAAGTACAGGCATGGGATGATTATACCATTGACATGAGTTTCGATGGAGAACATCATTTTGGGGTGTCTTCGCGAGAGATCATCCTCAAGAACAAAGCCGGTTCGGCAGGAATCATCAGTGTGAATACCGATCTTCCGGATTATACTTTACAATGGGCCGACGCGGCAGGAACTCCCCAAGGAACCGCCGACCAGTCATTGGCAAATGAATTCTTTAAAGTAGAAAAAACACAGAATGGGAGTCAACTGGTGATTACAGCTCTGCAGAACAATTCGGCAAGCAATATCCGTTGTACTCAAAACTTTGTGATTACAGCCCATCGCTGGCGTATTTTAGTGAATATACAGCAGAGATATGATGTAGCTGCCTACAAAACAATTGATCTTTTAACATTCAATGCCGGTTTGGGATATTTAGGAACGAATATAATTGGCTCTGGCAATGCAGAGGCGCGCGCAACCGGTCTTCGCGGAATACTCAAT
This sequence comes from Bacteroides sp. HF-4919, assembly GCF_018860125.1. NCBI lineage: Bacteria > Pseudomonadati > Bacteroidota > Bacteroidia > Bacteroidales > Bacteroidaceae > Bacteroides > Bacteroides sp. HF-4919. The sequence goes on along the minus strand of NZ_JAHKNF010000014.1, from coordinate 126,711 downwards.
AATCAAAATAATTTCGGTCCGGCCGGAACAGTTGAATGCGGAGGATATAATCTGATTGGCGTGAGTGCGAGCAATAATAATCTGACAGATGCTCTTTTCGCGGCTTTTGATGTCGTTTATGTCCATTATATGAGCAATTCTTTATTCGGGATCTCGGATGCCCAGAAAGCGCACAATTGGGTGAAGGCTAAAAAGAACCGTGTATTGATTGTTTCTTATGATGCCAGTGATGTCAGCCAGAATTTATTAAAAGAGATATTGGGTGGAAATAGTGGCATTTCTTTTATCAGAAGTAATACCGGAGCATTTCCTTTGGCAAACCCGGTAGACAGTAATCGTTATTTTACTAGCACCGGTCCTTTTACCAGTGGTTCATATACTCCTGTCAGCACTGGTTTTTCCTTACGCAATTACGATTCTTTTCATGGTGAGATATTGCTTAATACCGATGCTTCTAAAGGCATCACTCCTATATTGATGGGATCTTCAGGAGGAATTGTTTTAGGCATAGACTACTCAAGAAGAATAGTCTATTGGGGCGATACGGATATAGGCAACTCGGGAACAGGTACAGGAGGGACCACTAATAATCGTATAAATAATGATGATGGGACCATTAATAATGATGCCTCCAAACTGATAGCCAATGTTTTTGCCTGGATAGCGGAGACTGTACTGTATGGAGAGTGATTACTATTCTCCGAGTGTAGCAAGCAAATCGTACGAAGGTACAAAAAACAATGTGCCTGTTACCGGAGTACTGAAGTCCAACAAACGATCGGTGTTCCCCACAGGGTCACCAATAAACATGTTCTCCAACATTTTGCGGGTAGTACTGAAGGTGCTGGCATAGCCGATAAAGTATGTTCCATATTCTCCTTTAGAAGTGTTGGCAAACGGCATATTGGCACGTACGATTTTCAAATCGTCACCGATATTGGTTACAGCATTGTGGGCATTTTGCGGCTTCTCTTCGTCCGACAATTCCACATCATTATATTTGCGGCGGCCAATCACCTTTTCTTGTGCTTCGACCGGAAGCGAGTTCCACGCTACCATGTCATGGATATATTTCTGCACAAAAACGTAACTGCCTCCTGCGAATTGCGGGTCTTCGTCACCGACAACCGCAAAATGATAAGGGTTTTCATCTACGGCTGGATTCTCCGTACCGTCTACGAAACCGATGATCGCTTTTCCGTCCATATATCTGAACCCGTGTGTTTCATCGATGGATTCTGCCACACCTTTGAGTTTTTCGTCAATTATAGAGGCAAATTCAAAACAGAGACCCATCTGTTTAGCCCGGATGTGCACTAACAAGTCGCCCGGGGTAGATACAGCTATATATTTATCTCCTTTTATCTCTTCAAAGGTACTTAACTCTTTAGGTTTGTTCAACTCCGGAAAAAGTCTGCTCCAGGCATCGGCACCAAACCCCATCGTGCAGCTAAATTGCATATCAGGAAAACGGTTACGCATACTGCGTATCAGGGCGGAGAAATTAGCACATACATCTTTTACTTGCTTGATTGCATCGTCCGATTGCTTCAGTCCATAAACAATAAAAATAGCGTTTTCGCCTTGTTTCTCAGTTACATCTTGTGGTATATTTCCACCGAATAATTCTTCATGTACATTCATACTTTCCTATATTTTAAAGTTGTTGTTTATTGTAGTCGGTCTGATCTGATCAAATCAGATTTTATTCTTTTCTATATATCATATAACTTAAAAGACTTGGCTTAGGTTCATTCGGAGGTTTGATTTTGTTCACCACAGGATACATCGGCAAACATACCTTGTATAAACTCTGTGGTGAACTTTGTTATATTACGGTTTTACGTATTTGGCGACATTACTCAAGCGCTTTTCCTGTACCGACAGGCCAATATGGATTCTGATACATCATGGATGTATTGATGTCTTCCGGATTGGTGGCCGACAATTGCAAATCCTGTAGTCCGAGTGGTTCCAGATAATAAGCTTTTTTCCAGGTATATCCGTCATAAAGTTGATTATTCGTTTGTGTCCTTCGCAGTGGTCGTACGTATTTCCCGTCCGATTTCGGCGACATGTTGGCAGATGTGCTGCCATCGGCTACTACAGCAGACTTTTCATTTCCGTCTTTATCCGTGGTTGTGTAGAGTTTATAGGCTTCATCCCAGAAGTTGATGCCTTCTACAATATACGGTTGTGTAAATAACCGGTCCCAAGAGCGCCATCTCTTCAGGTCATCCCAGCGCATGCCCTCGGCGATAAATTCGCAGCGGCGTTCACGGCGAATATTGTAAAGCGTCGCATCTACCATTCGGTCTCCCGAGTAAACTCCGAGGTCGTCTTCGCGGCTCAGATCCGTACTATTGATCGTCTTCTGATAGTCTTCATCGACACCGGCACGTCTGCGAATGGCTTTCCAGTAGTCCTGTGCCTTACTGTCTAACGAACCATTCTTCTCATAACAAGCCTCTATGTAGTTAAGATATGCTTCGGAAGCACGGAAAATAGGACAGGCATTGGTCCCCAGCAATTCGTCCGATCTGCTTTGTTCGTCATCATACGGATAGAACTTACGGGAACGATAACCGGTGATATCACGTGTCTGTTCCTGATCACTGATTACGGTAGATTTTACCCAAGGTACAGGTACCGGATTCGTCACCATGTTTCCTGCCTGGTCCTTATTGTAATTCTTCACTGTATCTGCCCTTTCGTCTGTCATCCATGCATCTTTTTCTCCCCACACAAACAGTTGCAAGCGCTCGTCGCGGTCTTTCTTTTCATCAGAAACCGTTCTGTCATCGATAGCCTTGTTGTTTGCATAGATAGGCATACCGTCTTTCATCAGAAATGTTTTGATCAGTGAACGTGTCAGTCCGGTGCGGTCTCCGTTTTTAAGGCGTGCACCTACACAATGTGATACGGTAAGTGACAGGTTATATTGTTTCCACAGCAGTACTTCTTCCACATTCGAAAGATCCGGCTGACTGAACATTTCGAAATAAGGATTCCACCCATAAAGTGTATTGTATGGAGGATTCATTACATGCGAGTTTTCTGCCAGTTGAACATGATCGGCAACTGCTGCCGCTGCTTGCATTGCTTCCGTCAGGAAGAAGTTTATTTCTCCTGCTATATCGAATGTTTTTCCACTGTTATAGCTCATTACGGCTCCGGGCCATGTTGGATCACCCGGTACGCGCCCCGTTCCCTGATGATATTTCTCGAAGGTTGCTTCGAACAGTGCAACTCTTGATTTCAGCACCAATGCAGCCTGTTTGTTAATACGCTGGTTATTCTGGAAACCACGTTCTTTCAGGCGACTGATAGCTTCGTCAAGATCTTTTAGAATGAAGCGTGCCACTTCATTGCGTGGTGCGCGCTGACTTTTCTTGATCAGTGTTTCGGAGTCGTCCGGCAATACTTCGGTAATGATGGGATAATCGCCAAAACGTACCAACGCGTTATAATACGCCAGGGCACGGAAGAAATAAGCCTCTCCGATATACTGCTTCAACAATTCTGCATCTCCGGGAATCGTACCCTCTTTCTCTTTCGGCAGTACTTGTTCAAAGAGATAATTCCACACACGAATGCGGTTCAGAGGTTCCTGAATATTTTTCCCTTCGGGCACCTGTTTGTTTCCCGCAAAATAATCAAGGTTTCCATCATCACTCAATAAATTGTCGGTGTTAGCATCATTTCTTACCACTCCGGAGTTCCATGCCCTTTGGTGATACATCTTGGTTGTATTTGAATTTTCAAGGTAGTCGTCATAGTAATTGATAACATAGCTTCCCACTTGATCTACTGTGTTGAAGTAATCTTCCGGAGTGATATCACTGATTGGCGAACGGTCCAGGAAGTCGTTGCATGAAGTCAGTGCCAGTCCGCCCATTCCGATTAACGAGCAGAAACAGATATGTTTCAGTTTTAGTTTCATCATTTGTCTGGTAAAATTAGAAGTTAACATTTAAGCCGATAGAAATCGTTCTCTGCAAAGGATAGAGCTTACCGTCTCCCCAGTCGCTACCCAATAATTCCGGATCAAATACTCCGCTGATTCCCGAGAAGGTCAGCAGATTGTCTCCGGACACATAAACACGTACCGATTCCATTGCTGCTTTCCGGGTCCATGTTTTGGGCAGAGTGTAGCCAATCTGGGCATTCTTCAGACGGCAATATGCGGCATTCTGTAGATATCCGCTTTGTACTTTCTGGTTTTTATCCGTATTAAAATAGGGTTTAGGGTAGTAAGCATTGGTATTTGCACCGAGAGGATCACCTTCCGGACGCCAATAGTCCATGTGCTCTTTGAATGCAGTTGATTGCCATAATCCGCCATTTGCTCCCCAGAAGTACGGACCGTCCAACCAGTAATCCCTTTTCATCACCCCCTGCAGGAATACTGAGAAATCGAATCCTTTCCATGCTCCGGTCAGTGTCAAGCCGAAATTATATCTTGGAGTGTTGTTACCTATAATTGTCAGGTCACCATGATCTTCCAGAGTATTCGAACCATTGTTAACCCCTTCTTTTCCATCAAGATTGGCATACATAACATCACCGGCTCCCCAGTTCGTTCCCCAGTTTGGGGTACCTCCATTGGCCAAATGTGCATTCATTTCTTCTTGGGTTTGTGCAATACCGATCGTTTTATATCCCCAGATGTCACCCAATATTTGTCCATTATAGTATACATCCGAAGAGAGTGAGTTCGTAGGATTCGGATATTTCAATATCTTACGCTTCCCGTCAGATAAAACGAATCGCGCACTATAATCAAATTCGCTGATGCGATCTCTCCAAGAGAGTTCCAACTCCCAACCGTATGACTTCATGTCGCAGTTGTTCACTTGAGGAGGCAGAGCTCCCAGTACAGGGGGTAATATAGGAGCAGGGCCAATCATATCGTATGTATAACGGTTATAATAACCGATCGATCCTGTCAGGCGATTATTGAGTAAACCAAAATCCAGACCGAGATCCCACGATTCAATGGTTTCCCATGTCATCAGTGAATTGACGATACCCGGAAGTTGAGCAGTGTTTTGTTTTTTACCGTCAATCAGCCATCCCGAATTGGAGGCTCCTGTAATCATATTCTGGTAAAACGGGTACCAAGCATTGGCCTTATCCGTATTGTTGTTACCAAGTTGTCCCCAAGAACCTCTCAACTTCAGCGTGCCGATAAGACCGGCCAGCGGGCGGAAGAAATCTTCGCGTGCGATATTCCATCCAGCGGAGAATGAAGGAAACAACCCCCAGCGCTTATCGCCAACAAACCGTGAAGAACCGTCATAACGCAGATTGGCTTCTAACATATATCGTTCTTTATAGTTATAGTTCACACGTCCGAAGAAACCGGCAATCGCTCTTTCGCGTGCCCATGCATTTGCTTTCTGATTGTCCTGTGTCAGTCCTAAGGAGGGAACATTCGAGCTGATCAGATCGGTCCCAAACCCGGTCATTCCACTTGGCCGGAAGAGTTCGGCATTGAAACCGCCCATCACTTTAAAATAATGATCACCGATTGTTTTTGCATAGTCACTGTAAATGTTACCGGAGAAGTAGTCTTCATCTTCACGCTCGTCCTGAACCTCCGAATATCCTGCTGCTCCACCATTCCATGACAATAAATAGGGTTTATTATTTACGTCATATCCATAGATCGGTAATACGGCCCAATGTTGTTTTCGCGTATACGTACGCATACTTCCCTCTACTACGATTCGCCAGTCTTTGAGGGGCTCGAAGATGGCTTGCAACTGATTGGTATACCAGTTTTTCTGGCTGGTTTGCACACCACCCTCTTCCAACTGAATGATTTCCATATTGGGCATGTAATGGCCGTTTGGATCCATTGGAGCACAGGTCGGCCAACGGCGGGCAATGTTATGAAAAAATGCGCCTGTCATGTAGGTAGGGCGGTCATAGTCTTCACGTGTCCATTTGCTCGTGTAGTTTAACGTGACCCACTCCGCAGGTTTTGCCGAGATTTTAGCATTCATCGTATAACGGTTGAAGTTATCTTCGCCGTGCTTGATAAGGCCATTCTGATTCAGGAAACTACCGCTGATCATATAAGTCAGCTTCTCTGTTCCTCCACTGATACTGAGGTTGTGTTCCGTAGAGGGTGTCCAGCTTTTGTAAAACTCTTTAAACCAGTCTGTATTGGCAAAAGATCCTGCATAGCTTTTCCATTTGCCGTCCGGTCCGGCTTCCACCCCATAATATTCGGGAGTAGAAGGGTCGGTAAATTTTCCGTTTTGGAAGTCCAGAATATTTTGCAATGCTTTTTCGTCAAAGGTAGGAGATTCTCCACCATTGGTCGAAGCCCGGTTAAAATACTGCGCAAAGGTGTAAGAATCCACCATGTCAGGCAACTGAATGGCATCCGAGAAACGTACATTACCCGAATAGTTTACACGTGTTTTGCCACTTTTACCACTCTTCGTAGTGATCAGGATGACCCCGAATGCCGCACGCGCACCATAGATCGATGAAGAAGCTGCATCCTTCAGTACAGATACCGATTCAATATCATTCGGGTTGACTGTATTCATGTCTCCTTCGATTCCATCGATCAGTACCAACGGACTACTGCTCGAACCATCGCTTATCGTACCTGCTCCTCGGATGTTTACGTTTAGTTCGCCATCCAGTGTACCACCGCTACTGCCCACGGACATATTCAGTCCCGGAATAACTCCTTGCAGTGCCTGTGACACATTCTGTACGGGGCGCGACTCCAGGACGTCCGCATTGACCATACTTACAGATCCGGTAACGTTTACTTTCTTTTGTGAACCATAGCCCACAACTACCACTTCATCCAGTTGCTTTGAATCTTCCTGCATGGTGATATGGAGTTCCTTTCCGGTCACTTCCGTTGTGACAGTTTTGTAACCGATAAATGAAAACTCGAGGATAGCTCCTTTGGGAGTGTCAATAGAGAACTTTCCGTCCAAGTCGGTGATGGTTCCCGTATTGGTGCCCTGCACTTTTACGGAAACTCCGATAAGTGGTTCACCCGTGTTGTCGATGATTACACCGGTGGCTTTCACGGTTTGTTGTTGTATACTGGCAGTCGCTTGTGTTTTGTAAGTATCGGTCGTCGCTTGTGCCGACTGTGCGCACCACAGCAACAAAGTAGCAACTACTGTTTTCAGGCAGTGTTTTTCCCATACTCTTGTAAACCTTAAGGATAGGTTACTTTTTTTCGTCATAAATTAATAGGTTTGAGTTAAACATGTTTTTCAGTTTTTTACTTCTTTTGCAACTCCGTCCTCATCTCGGAATCGAAGTCTTGTTAGTTTTTGTTTTCTTCTACTTTTTCATAATTTTTCTTTTAAGTGATACAATTATTCCGGTTTCTCTGAAAAGAAACTAATTGATGAAGTAGACAAAGATTATGCCAGATGTGAAAAGATGGCATAAGGCACTAATGAAGTATAATACGGGGATGTAAATGTGGAATTCACCACAATTTTGTGGAATAAATCCACAAACAAAATCCGCTTGACGTTGTTGTTGTATCAAACTTAAATTAATAGAAACCCAAATGATAAAGAAGCTTAACCCCCTTTTGTTGATGGCAATGTTGTTATTCATTTCCAGCACTGTTTTTTCAGCCGGTTTTCCTCCTCCCGATAAAGTGCAGGAAGCCTTTCAGAAAATGTATCCTAAAGTGACCACGGTCGATTGGGAACGAAAAGGAGATTATCACATTGCCGATATCAGGGTGAAAGGGCGGGAGCTAAACGTCTGGTTCAGTGATAAAGGTAAATGGTTGATGACAGAGACCGATGTCGAATCTTTGGAGGCTGTTCCTCCTGTTGTGGCAAAGGTCTTTATGCAAAGTACGATGGCGTCCATGCAATTGGAAGATGTAAGAATCATCACTTTTCCCAAGCAGCCGGCGGTCATCATAATCGAAGTGGAGGAATATGACACTGATTCGGAATTTCAGTTGTTTTATTCTCCGGACGGTAAACTCTTACAGACTCTTAATGTAAGCGAAACAGGAGGGGAGATTTATCCCGGACTGTTTAAATAGAGTTTGCTACATAATACCAGCTACTCTTTTCACCACAGCTAAACAAATTACGCAGATATTCAAATCACATCTATTGATTTCTTTTTTCTCTGTGTAATTTGTGAATCTGTGGTGACTAATCTATGAAGATCATTCCTTTTCTCCATGCGATTGTTCATTGAGATTTCTTTTTTATTGTGCCATGGTTTCAGAATCATCCTCAGATTTTGTATCGTTATCTTCTTATGCTCGTACAATTCATTCCCGGACGCAATTATTCTTTAGCTTTTCTCTAAAATTGCATTTAAGAAAGGTGTAGCCCAACTGTTGTTTGGGTGTAGCCATCCGATCGTTATGGCTACACCTTTCACCTTGGATGGCTACACCCTTTTCAGGTAATCAGTCTTACCTCCTTCCGATAATTCTCTTTGTAGGAACTATATCTTTTTGATTTTTAGAATATTATTTTGTTGTCTAACTTACATTTTACAAAATTGTCTGCATCTATGAAAGGGTATCTTGGTAAGATGATTACTATTACGAATCATAATAATATGACGATTGGAGTAACAACTGTCATGAAATACTATTTTATAGGATAGAGGAAAAAAATAACAGATTCCTTTGTGAGTAATTAGACAAAACCGTATTTTTAGAGGATGATTATGTACGGTTGGATAATATGTATGTAAATTTCTGATAATTAATTTATTAGATATTAGAATTATGATGAAGTCCATAAGCTGATGTTGTAAATCTCGGAAGGAATGACTCTATGTGTGAAAATATCATTTGTTCCACATGTGATAGTATGCCAAAAGAGTCGTATCGAACAAATTGCGTAGTTAGATAGCCAGTGGACATTATCAACTTAAAGAATAAAATGAAAGATATTATTGATCTATTACAAAAGAAACGAATAAAAACTGTTGATGCCTTAAAGCAAGGCGAACAACATCAGTTCTCTTGCCTTCAACAAATAGTAAATAACATATCAGGTTTCAATTCCCAATTTTGGAGAATTGGAGACCTAGGATTATATGAAACCAAACATCCAATCAACATAGATTCTTTGAATGGAGATTTTGTTGCGTGGTTTGACGTCGGGAATGAAAATTTTCCCACTGAAAAACAACTTGCCACATGGGAAGACTTTTGTAAAATCAGCCCAACGAACATGAAAGAAATGATTATCGAGGGACTTACGAAGTTATCAAGGCAAATGGATTTATTATTTGCTGATATCAAGCCTCAATATGGCCCAGTTTACAATCCAAAGGCGGTATCAAGAAACGCAAAGAAAGCCATTGAAGTGATGAGCAAAAACAACAGGTCTATCGGTCGGCAAGCTAAATCGATTTTCCAATGCACTTCTGTTGTGATTCCAAAGCAAGACAAGTCCCCAGTTCGGTTTATAATTCTAAACTTTCAGATCGGGCGGCATCCATATGAATTTGAAGCTGTCTTGTGTGATAGTGTAGTATTTATCATTGGAGAAAACTCAGGTTTATGGACTCGACTTGATTGGGATTATGAATTTAATGTATCAGATTTTAATATTGCAACAGCTTTGCATCCATATTGGCGACAGAAATAATATGAGATTAAAGGCAGAGTAAAGAAAATAAAGCTATTCTGTAATGTAGTCGTGAGATCAGTTGATAATAAGCGAGTTATATCATAATCCTGAAAAACACTCCGTGAGGGGCTGTTTTGCTTGGTACTCTTCAGGGAAAACCGGATATTTGCACTGTTGATCAACGAAACGAGACTATAAAAATGAAATTTAAATCTTTAAAAAGAAACGTAGTATGAGTGTAATTTTTAAAACAGTGCAACGCCCGTCAGATCCGCGCGTTGAGAATTCTCCGAAGAGGTATTATCCGCAACTCATTACATTGGGGCGGTCGGTAAACCTGAAGTTTATAGCACAGAAAATCCAGGACCGTTCATCACTTTCGGTAGGTGACATTAAGAGTACGATTCAGAATTTTGTAGAAAAGCTGAAAGAGCAGCTGCTGGAAGGAAAAGCGGTAAACATTGAAGGATTGGGGGTGTTTATGCTCGCAGCCAAGTCGAAAGGTGCCGAAAAGAAAGAAGACATCACGGCCAAAAGTGTAGAGGCTGTACGTATCTATTTTCAGGCTAACAAAGAGTTGAAAATTACCAAAACGGCTACCCGTGCGGGTGAAAAACTGGACCTGATCAGTCTGGACGATTACCTGAAAGGGACAACTGATGGAGGAGACGGAGGTATCGTAGATGATCCGACGGCATAAAACGGCTGGCGGAGAGGTAATGATCCTGTAACAGACGAATAGAAAACAGGATGTGTGTATGGCTTCCGGCCGATTCCCGAAGAAACGGGACGGCCGGGAGCCTTTTTTTACTTCGCTTAGGCTTTTTTGTGTGCAAACATGGAAGGGAACGCTTGTCAGATGGAAGGGAATGATTATCTTTGCAACTTCGAATAAAACTACGGAATAAAATGGTTAAGAAGATAGTAAAAGGCCTTTGGATTTTCTTTGCACTGATGGTGCTGGCAGGAATTGCAGTATTTGCTTCTATCGCTTATGGATGGATTGGATATATGCCTCCTGTGGAAGAATTGGAAAATCCAAATTACAAGTTTGCCACCGAAATTCTTTCGGAGGACGGTAAGGTTTTAGGAACATGGTCGCTTAGTAAGGAGAATCGTGTATATACCTCATATAATGAACTTTCACCTAACATCATCAATGCACTGATAGCAACGGAAGATGTACGCTTTGCCGAACATTCGGGTATTGATGCCAAGGCACTGATACGCGCTGTAGTGAAACGTGGATTATTGATGCAGAAAAACGCAGGTGGAGGTAGTACGCTCTCGCAGCAACTTGCCAAGCAGCTGTTCACAGATGAAGTTGCCAAAAACACTCTGCAACGTCTGTTTCAGAAACCGATAGAGTGGGTGATTGCTGTGAAATTGGAGCGATATTACACCAAAGAGGAAATTCTGAGTATGTATCTCAATAAGTTCGACTTTCTGAACAATGCAGTGGGAATTAAAACGGCTTCATATACCTATTTCGGATGCGAGCCCAAAGATCTGAAAATAGAACAGGCTGCTACGCTGATTGGTATGTGTAAAAATCCTTCGCTTTACAATCCGGTGCGCTTCAACGAGCGTTCGCGCGGACGACGGAATACGGTGCTGGATCAAATGAGAAAGGCCGGATATATCACAGCGGAAGAGTGTGATTCATTGCAGAATCTGCCGTTGGAATTGGTATATCACCGGGTGGATCACAAAGAAGGATTGGCAACTTATTTCCGCGAGTATCTACGTGGTGTGATGACTGCTTCTAAACCGGTCCGCAGTAATTATCGTGGCTGGCAAATGCAGAAGTTTTATGAAGATTCGATCGACTGGGAAATGAATCCGTTGTATGGTTGGTGTGAGAAGAATAAGAAAAAGGACGGTTCAAACTATAACATCTATACGGACGGGCTGAAAATTTATACAACTATCAACTCACACATGCAGCGCTATGCCGAGGAAGCAGTAGAAGAACATATTGGGGAGCATTTGCAACCTCTGTTCTTTAAAGAGAAAAAAGGACGCAAAAAGGCACCATACAGTAATCAACTGACTCAAGAGGAAATTGACCGCATCCTGGACAGAGCTGTAAAACAGACCAGTCGTTATCAGAGTATGAAAGCAGCCGGAGCTTCGGAATCGGAGATCAAGAAGGCATTCGACAAACCGGAGCCGATGTCAGTCTTTACATGGCATGGTGAAAAAGATACCATTATGACTCCAATGGATTCCATCCGTTATTATAAACACTTCCTGCGTGTCGGATTTATGTCGATGGACCCGATAAACGGACAAGTGAAGGCGTATGTAGGTGGTCCGAACTATACTTATTTTCAATATGACATGGCAATGGTGGGACGTCGTCAAGTGGGATCTACCATTAAACCGTATCTGTATGCATTGGCTATGGAAAACGGATTCTCACCTTGTGATGAGACACGTAATGTAGAAATCACTCTAATTGATGAAAATGGAAAACCTTGGTCACCCAAAAACACTTCAAAAGGACATTATGGTGAAATGGTGACTTTGAAATGGGGACTTGCAAACTCAAATAACTGGATTTCGGCATATCTGATGAGTAAGCTGAATCCGTATGCTCTGGCACGTTTGATCCACACTTTCGGTGTACGCAATAAAGACATTCAACCTACAGTATCTCTCTGCCTCGGTCCGTGTGAAATTTCGGTGGGAGAGATGGTAAGTGCATATACGGCATTTGCCAATAAAGGAATCCGGGTGGCTCCATTGTTTGTGACTAAAATAGAGGATAGCGAAGGTAATATATTGGCCACCTTCTCGCCACAGATGGAAGAGGTTATCAGTGCATCGAGTGCTTATAAGATGCTGGTAATGCTGCGTGCCGTAATCAATGAAGGTACAGGAGGACGTGTCCGCAGGTATGGAATAACAGCCGATATGGGTGGTAAGACCGGAACGACTAACCGCAACTCGGACGGATGGTTTATGGGATTCACTCCTTCGCTGGTATCCGGATGCTGGGTAGGCGGTGAAGAACGTGATATCCATTTCGACTTGATGAGAGATGGGCAAGGGGCTGCGCTGGCATTACCTATTTGGACAAAATACATGCATAAGGTGTTTGCAGACCAGACATTGGGATATGATCCGAAAGAGACTTTTAAACTGCCTGACGGATTTGATCCATGCAAAGATTTCAGTATTTCGGGAGACAGCATCATAGATGAACCGGCATCGGGACTGGACGATTTATTCAATTAACGTAGTCAGTGATGCACTCCTGTCTGATTTGTATAGGAAGCAATTATAACCGGAAGGAGAATCTCCTTCTTGCCCGTAGGAGGCTGACGGCTCTGTTTCCCTCCATCCGCTTTACGGGTGAGCAGGAAACAAGGCCGTTATTCTTTCGTAATCCGGCGTTGTTCTCTAACCAAGTGGCTCGCTTCTATACTGATGCGGACGCCGAACGGGTGGTGAAAGAGTTGAAAACAATCGAAAAGGAGGCTGGAAGAGAGAAGGAAGACAAAAAGAGGGAAAAGGTTTGTCTGGATATCGACTTACTCGTTTTTGATAACCGGGTATTGAAACCGGAAGACTTGAAAAGAGACTATATTCTCAAAGGACTTGAAGAACTGAAGTAGCCTATGGCTCGCAACTAAATATAAGAAATATGAAATTTTTAGGAATAATTCCCGCACGTTATGCTTCTACCCGCTTCCCGGCAAAACCATTGGCTATGCTGGGAGGAAAAACGGTGATACAACGTGTATATGAACAAGTGGCCGGTGTGCTTGATGATGCCTATGTAGCCACGGATGACGAACGGATCGAAGCTGCTGTAAAAGCATTTGGCGGCAAGGTAATAATGACTTCTGTTAACCATAAAAGTGGAACAGACCGCTGTTATGAAGCTTGTACAAAGATAGGCGGGGACTTTGATGTAGTGGTTAACATACAGGGAGATGAACCTTTTATTCAGCCTTCGCAGCTGAAAGCTGTAAAAGCCTGCTTTGAAGATGTGTCTACACAGATTGCTACTTTAGTGAAACCCTTTCCGGCAGATGACGAGCTTGCCGTGCTGGAAAATGTGAATTCTCCGAAGGTAGTACTGAATAAAAACATGAATGCATTGTATTTCAGCCGGTCTGTGATCCCGTACCAACGTAACGCGGATAAAAAAGATTGGTTGAAAAATCACACTTATTATAAACATATCGGACTATATGCATACAGAACAGAAGTACTGAAAGAGATAACTTCACTCCCACAGTCTTCGTTGGAGCTGGCTGAATCATTGGAACAACTTCGCTGGCTGGAAAACGGGTATACCATTAAAGTCGGAATCAGTGAAGTAGAGACAATCGGGATCGATACACCTCAGGACCTGGAAGAGGCAGAGAAGTTTTTACAGAAAAATAATTTATTATGAACCGGACACTTCAACCCGAAATTCAGGAATTAGTTCAGTTCAACATCCTTCCTCCGGAACGTACGGTAATGCCGAACGGAGTACCGTTGACGGTTATCAATGCCGGCGAACAGGATGTGGTACGCGTTGACATTTTGTTTGGTGGCGGACGTTGGCAACAGTCGAAAAAACTACAGGCATTGTTTGCGAACCGTATGTTGCGTGAAGGCTCCCGGAAATATACCGCAGCAGAGATTGCTGAAAGGCTGGATTATTACGGGGCATGGCTCGAACTGTCCAGTTCGGCGGAATATGCATATGTCACACTGTACTCACTGAATAAGTATTTTGCCGAAACGCTCGATGTGCTTGAATCGATTATCAAAGAGCCGCTTTTTCCGGAAAAAGAGCTGAATACGGTAATAGATGCCAATATTCAGCAGTATTTGGTTAATACGTCAAAAGTGGATTTTCTGGCACACAGGAGTCTACTGAGGGCACTTTATGGTGAAGAACATCCATGCGGACGCTATGTGGAGGAGACAGACTATCATAACATAACTCCGGACTTATTGCGTGAGTTTTATAATACGTATTATCATTCGGGAAATTGCTATATTTACCTTTCCGGTAAAGTAACGGACGAAATTACCCGCCGTATAGAAGTTGCATTCGGTATGGTTCCGTTTGGCAATCATCAGCAAAGGCTGGTTAAGAAAGAATATCCGTTTGTTGCGGTCCCGGAGAAGCGTATTTTCACGGAAAGAGAAGATGCAATGCAGAGTGCGGTGAAATTGGGAACTACAACTATCTTGCGAACACATCCCGATTATCTGAAACTACGGGTGTTGATCACTCTGTTCGGGGGGTATTTCGGCAGTAGATTGATGTCGAATATTCGTGAAGATAAAGGATATACCTATGGAATTTCTGCCGGGATCATGTTCTATCCGGGTAGTGGCCTGCTTGGCATCAGCACGGAGACAGCGAATGAATATGTAGAACCGTTGATACAGGAAGTTTACAAGGAGATCGATAAATTGCAGAATGACCGGGTGGCACCGGAGGAGCTGGCCATGGTACGTAACTATATGCTTGGAGAGATGTGCCGGAATTATGAATCACCTTTCTCACTGGCTGACGCTTGGATGTTTATCCTTACTTCCGGTTTGGATGATGCTTATTTTGCCCGCTCGCTACAAGCTGTGAAGGAGGTTACGCCGGAAGAAATACGGGAGTTAGCAGGTCGTTATTTGTGCAAAGAGAATTTAAAAGAGGTCATTGCAGGTAAAAAGTTAGCATAAAAAAGCGTCAAAAGAAAGCAGCTTTAGTGTATAAATTGTATATTTGCCAAATGAAAACAACAAGATACATCTATACAGCACTCATTTTAGCGGCTCTTTCGCAAGGGAGTGCTGTCGCACAAAATAAAGGTGGATTCTTCAGCAAAGTGCGGGACACCTTCTCTACTGAAATTAAAATAGGAAACTACACGTTTAAGGATGGCTCCGTATATACCGGAGAAATGAAGGGACGTAAGCCAAACGGTAAAGGTAAGACTGTTTTTAAGAATGGCGACGTTTACGAAGGGGAGTACGTAAAAGGTAAGCGTGAGGGATTCGGAGTTTATACTTTCCCAGACGGTGAACGGTATGAAGGACAGTGGTACCAGGACCAGCAACATGGCAACGGGATCTACTATTTTATGAACAATAACCGTTATGACGGTATGTGGTTTCAGGATTATCAGCACGGGCCGGGAACGATGTATTACCATAATGGAGACGTATATGTGGGTGACTGGGTGAACGACAAACGTGAAGGTAAAGGAACATACACTTGGAGAGACGGTTCCAAATACGTGGGCGACTGGAAAAATGATAAAAAAGACGGTAAAGGCGTATTGGAATGGAATGACGGTTGTAGATATGACGGTGACTGGAAAAATGATGTCCGTGAAGGTAAAGGAACCTTTGAATATACAAACGGTGAAAAATATGTGGGTGACTGGAAGGACGACTTGCAACATGGAAAAGGTATCTTCTTTCTGGGAGGCGACCGCTATGAAGGTTCATATCTGCAGGGCGAACGTACCGGTTCCGGTATATATTATCATGCTAATGGTGACAAATATGTAGGTAACTTCAAAGATGGCATGCAGGATGGTGAAGGTACGTTTACCTGGGCTAACGGTGCCGTATATGAAGGTGAATGGAAAGATAACAAGCGTAACGGACATGGAACCTATAAATGGAGCAACGGGGATGTGTACGAGGGAGAATGGAAGAATAACCAGCCCAATGGTAAAGGTACTCTTACTTTGACAAACGGTACCAAATATAAAGGTGGATTTGTGAACGGATTGCAGGAAGGTAATGGAGTGGAAGAAGATAAAAACGGGAATCGTTATGAAGGCTTCTTCAAGCAAGGTAAGAAAAATGGACCGTTTGTAGAAACAGATAGTACCGGAAAAGTAATCCGTAAAGGAACTTACAAATTCGGACGACTGGAACAATAGACAGAGCAGAGATAAGCATAAATAAAAAAACGTAGAACTGAAAGTTCTACGTTTTTTTATTGTCCTTTATCCTATCTTTCTTAGATAATGTATTGTGAACTGATGGATTCGTTGTTCATTACACGTTTAATTGTTTCGGCAAACATATCGGCAATGCTCAGCTGTTTTACTTTGACACATTTTTTAGAATAAGGAATGCTGTCGGTGAAGACCATTTCAGTCAGTCCTGACTCCTGAACACGGAATGATGCGGGATCGGACATTACACAGTGACTGGCAATGGCACGTACTGAGTTGGCTCCGGCTTCAAGCATGATGTTGGCGGCTTTTGTAATAGTACCGGCTGTATCAACAATATCGTCAATCAATACTACGTTTTTACCTTTTACATCGCCGATGATCTGCATAGAGGCTACTTCATTTGCTTTCTCACGTGACTTATTGCAGAGAACCAGGGGTACACCCAAATACTTGGAGAATGTACTTGCTCTTTTTGAACCACCGACGTCGGGAGTTGCAATTACGAGTTCTTCCAGCTTCAATGACTGAATATAGGGGAGGAACACGGCCGAAGCATACAAGTGATCCACCGGAATATTGAAGAAGCCCTGAATCTGGTCTGCGTGCAAATCCATTGTGATCAGACGATCGATGCCTGCAACTGAAAGCAGGTCTGCTACCAGCTTTGCGCCGATAGAAACACGTGGTTTATCTTTTCTGTCCTGACGTGCCCATCCGAAATAGGGGACAACTGCAACGACGCTCTTTGCGGACGCTCTCTTGGCTGCATCGATCATCAGAAGAAGTTCCATCAAATTGTCGGAATTAGGGAAAGTGGACTGAACCAGGAATACGTGTGCGCCACGAATTGACTCTTCATAAGAAACTGCAAATTCACCATCAGCAAAGTGGGTGATATTCATGTTTCCCAAAGGACAATTGAGGCTTGCGCAGATTTTTTCTGCCAGGTATCTCGAATTAGTTCCCGAGAATACCATAAAGGGTGCTTTTTCGCTCATTGTGTGTAATAGTTGTTACCTATTGGTTATAATTTGCGCGCAAAGGTATGAATTATCTGGGCATTTTAAAAGACTTATTGTAGAAAAAATTGTAGTTTTGCTACCTGAACACTAATTGTATCCGAAAAGAAATGAATCCGCGTTTGCCTATAGTGCTTTTTTGTGTGTTGTTGCTGACGACATTCTTCTCTTGTGTCGATACAGCTCCAACCAAGGAGGTACAGCATATCGATTCGCTAAACCAACTGGCATATACTTATCGATATAGAAATCTGGATTCTTCTTGCCGGGCTGCGTCGCAGGCCTATAAAGAGGTTAGCATGTATCAGCAGGGAAAAGCGGAAGCCTCCAATAATCTTGCTTTCTGCGCTTTCATGCGGATGGATTTTGATAATGCGGAACGTTTGTATAAAGAGGTCTACAATCTGACGAAAAATGAACTGGAGCTTTTGATTGCTGATATCGGACTGATGAAAATTTATCAGCGGACAGCTATGAATAAAGAGTTCTATGATTACAGGAATAGTGCAATCCGGAGAATGAAGCGGATTGATGAAGAAAGTAACCTGTTTATAGATCGTCACGAAAGTGCCCGGTTGAATTATGCTTTTACAGAATTTTTTATCGTTTCAGCGGTTTATTACTACTATCTGCAACAACGTGCCGAGGCGATGGCTTCGCTGAACGAAATACGGCAAAACGAGGAGTTGGCAGCCGATACAAATCAAATTCTCTATTTTCATTATATCAAAGGTTCAGCCGGTTTATGTGAGGGGAAAACACCGGAAGACCGGAAGCTTGAAGAGTTTGATGAACTGTATACCACTTGGAAAATGGCATCGGAGCAAGGATATTTATACTTCGAAGGAAATGGCTTGCAGGGGCTTGCCAATCTGATGGCATCTCCGGGTAGTTATGAATTATTCCTGAACAGGCGTTCGCATGCTCTGACAAGATTCGGTATGCCTGTAGATTCATTGTTGCCGTTGAGATTAGGACAAATGGCACTGGAACGTTTTCGCAAATATAACGACCTTTATCAAATAGCGGGTGCCTATGTATCAATCGGCAAATATCTGAATGCTCATGGGCGCTATGCAGAAGCGCTGGACACGTTGGCAAAAGCGTTGGATTGCGTAAACCAGCACCATATAACATATTACCATTCTGTAGCAGATACACTTGATAAACTGGAGGTGTTTGTCCCAAACAAAGATGTGGCATATACTGAAGTAACCTGGCTTGGGAAAGAAAAGGTGAAAACTGTGCCGGAATGGATCTCCAGAATACGTGAACAGTTGAGTGTGTCATTTGCGTGTCTGGGTATGAAACCGGCTTCGGATTATAATAGAAATGTCTATCTGGATATCTTGCGATATACCCGTCAAGACAAGGAACTGGAGAGTCGTTACCTGTCTCTGGAACAAGAATCCAGACAGTTGAATGTGGTATTATTTTTCGTAGTTATAGGGCTCGTACTGGTTGCTGTCATGTTTTGGCTGTTCAACAAAAGATCGAAAGTACGAAACCGCATCCATATTGCCCGTTTGAAACAAACATTGGATGTCTGTCAGAAAATCACCGCTTCTATCCCGGCTGATGTGGCGGATGAAAGTGAGATTGTACGTGCCATCGCCGGATCGATATTGCCGGATATGGAACAATTGTTTAGTGCGACAGGAATCAGAATCGGGGTGAGGGATGAAGAAGCTGGAGAAATTAAGTTTGACGAAGAATGTGAAAGTGAACAAGAAACTGAAGTAAAGCCGGGTAGCGAGATTGGTATAAGAGCCGACTTTAATTTATATGTACCCGATAAAACAGATCCTATCGGTATTTTGATTCTCTTTACCCGCCATCGGCTGAATAAAGACGAACAGGCGTTGGTGAAAGTAATAACTCCTTATATTGCTTGGGCATTAGACAATGGAATGACATTTATTTCATTGGGTGATGAACGAAATAAGCTGGAAAAACAAAGGTATGTTTATGAACAGCACATCGCCGGAAACAAACGTCAGAACCTGATAAAAAAATCCTGCCTGGCTATCGTAGACGGAATCAATCCGTATATAGATCGGATTATTAACGAAGTCCACAAGCTGACGGAAAAAGGCTTTATTAATGACGACCGGATAAAAAAAGAGAAGTACCAGTACATTGACGAACTGGTCACTACTATCAATGAATACAATGATATATTGGCGTTGTGGATTAAAATGAGACAAGGTTCACTTAGCCTGAATATTGAAAATTTTGAGCTGAACGAACTGTTTGAGTTGATAGGCAAAGGGCGTAAAGCTTTTGAAATGAAGAAGCAGAGGCTTGAAATAGAACCGACAGGGGCATTGGTAAAGGCGGATAAAGCTCTGACCTTGTTTATGATTAACACACTGGCCGAGAATGCCCGCAAATATACCCCGGAGGGAGGTACCGTAAAGATATATGCTGGGACGACCGATGAATATGTGGAGATTTCTGTGGAGGATAACGGACGAGGACTTTCGTCTGAAGATATAACGAAAATTATCGGTGAGAAAGTCTATGATTCTCAATCGATAGGGATGAAAGAAAGTACGGATCAAGAAGAACTGAAACGCAGTAAAGGCAGTGGGTTCGGACTGATGAACTGTAAGGGAATTATTGAGAAATACAAAAAGACCAACGACTTGTTCAGGGTGTGTACATTTAACGTAGAGAGCACACCGGGTAAAGGAAGTCGCTTCTATTTCCGGTTGCCTCCCGGGATACGTAAGATCTTCGGGATCTGGCTATACCTGATCATATCTTGCAGTTTCTTCTCTTGTCAGGATGAACCGATGCCGGAGAAACTGAAAGATGTCCCTGTCGACTCCGTAACCTTGGTAGCTGAAGAGGAATACGAACGTTTATTAGACGAAGCTTCCCGCTTTGCTGATACAGTGTACTATTGTAATGTGATAGAAAATTTTGAACTCGCTTTGCAGTATGCCGATTCGGCACTAAACCGACTGAATGCACATTATAAAAAGTATGCTCGCCATCCTCAACGATATATGAAACTGGTGGGGAGTGGAGTACCGGCCGAACTGGAATGGTGGGTGGAACCGTTCAATACCGATTTCCATGTGATATTGGATGTGCGAAACGAAGCGTCAGTCGCTTTCTTAGGTCTCAAAAAACTGGATGCATATAATTACAATAATGTCGCTTATACGGCATTATATAAACTGACTGGAGAAGATCAGTCTCTGGAAGGTTATTGCCGTCAACTGGAACGGTCGACTACTAATAAGACAGTAGGGATTATTTTGTGTATTCTTTTGTTAGTGGTTTCTCTTTGCGGCTATTATCTTTTGTACATGCGCAAACGGCTCCTGAACCGCCTGAATCTGGAGCAAGTCCTGGAGATTAACAAAAAAGTATTTGCCTCTTCACTGACACGTACGCAAGAATCGGCAGAAGCTTTGCAACGCGAAGAAGATACGCTGAAAGAGATACCACAGAGAATTGTAAATGAAGCTTTTGACTCGGTAAACGAACTTTTGACCATAGAGAGGTTAGGCATTGCTGTATATAACGAAATGGGACATCGGCTTGAGTTTGCTTCCAGTCCTCGCATGAATGTGACTCCGGAAATTGTACAACAATGTTTTGACTGTCAGTCTTATCTTTCGGACAAAGACATGCAAGCATTACCTTTGCTGGTCGATGCGGGAGGTGAACATCAGTGTGTGGGTGTATTATATTTGGAAAGGCAGGAAGAAAGCATGCAAGAGGCAGACCGCCTGCTGTTTCAATTGATCTCCAGATATGTAGGCATTGTGGTCTTTAATGCAGTTGTTAGGCTTGCTACGAAATACCGCGATATTGAAGCAGCACATGAAGAAACAAGAAGAGCTTCATGGGAAGACAGTATGCTGCATGTACAGAACATGGTACTGGATAATTGCCTTTCGACCATTAAACATGAAACGATTTATTATCCGAATAAAATCAAACAGATCATCGGCAGGTTGAATGTGCAGTCCCTCTCAGAAGAGGAAGAGAAGGAGAGTGTAGAGACCATTAGTGAGCTGATAGAATATTATAAAGGTATTTTTACGATATTGAGTTCGTGCGCTTCACGTCAGTTGGAAGAGGTTACATTTCGGAGAACAACAATTCCGGTTGCCGATATAATGGCATATGCCGGTAAGTATTTCAAGAAAGCTGGTAAAGGGGGTGCTAATAAGATAACGATGGCTATAGAGCCTCTTGAAGCTAAAGTAATAGGAGATATCAATCAATTGCGTTTTCTTATGGAAAACCTGATTGATGAAGCCCTCTCTTTCCATCAGGATGGAGAGTTGATATTAAAAGCTGTCGCAGACGGAGAATACATTCGTTTCCTGTTTACAGACAGAAGACGTGAAAAACACGTAGAAGAACTGAACCTGTTGTTTTATCCGAATCTGGCACGTATGACTTCGGGGGAAAAAGGTGAGTTGCGGGGAACTGAATACTTGATATGCAAACAAATTATCCGTGATCATGATGAATTTGCCGGAAGACGCGGTTGTCGCATCAATGCCGAACCAGCACAGGGGGGAGGATTTACAGTCTATTTTACTGTACCTAAAAGATAAGAAAACTAATATACATAGATAATAGTATGGAAGATAAGAAATTTAAAGTAATTATTGTAGAAGACGTCAAACTGGAACTGAAAGGAACCGAAGAAATATTCCGTCATGAAATACCGAATGCCCAGGTAATTGGTACGGCAATGACGGAAAATGAATTCTGGCCTTTGATGGAGACTCAGTTACCCGATATGGTATTGCTGGATTTAGGGTTGGGAGGCTCTACGACGATCGGTGTCGATATTTGCCGGAACATATTTAAACGCTATCCAGGGGTGCGGGTGCTGATATTCACAGGAGAAATTCTAAATGAAAAGTTATGGGTAGATGTATTGAACGCCGGAGCAGATGGAATTATATTGAAAACAGGTGAATTACTGACCAAAACAGATGTGCAGGCCGTGATGGATGGCAAAAAACTGGTATTTAATTATCCTATTCTGGAGAAGATTGTCGAGCGGTTTAAAAAATCCGTTGGCAATGACGCTAAACGTCAGGAAGCTGTCATAAGCTATGATATCGATGAATATGACGAACGGTTTCTCCGCCACTTGGCCTTAGGGTATACCAAAGAGATGATAGCTAACCTGAAGGGTATGCCTTTCGGAGTGAAATCACTGGAAAAACGGCAAAACGATTTGATTGGGAGGTTGTTTCCGCAAGGTGAACGGGTGGGAGTAAACGCAACCCGGCTGGTGGTTCGTGCATTAGAACTTCGCATTATCGATCTGGACAATCTGGAAGCCGATGAAGAGTAAATGGCGCATTCCGCATCCGGCAACGATGTTCTTCCTGTTTACGCTGGCAGTCATCTTTTTATCCTGGATATTCGATATCTATGGACTAAGAGTACAGCTTCCGCAAACAGGAGCGGAAATTCGTGTGCAGAGTCTGCTGAGTCCGGAGGGGATTCGCTGGATGTTGCGGAATGCGATCACTAACTTTACTGGGTTCGCACCGCTGGGCATGGTACTGACAGCAATGTTTGGCATCGGAGTAGCCCAACATTCCGGATTTATCGATGCTTGTATCCAACAGGGAGTGAAGAACCGGAGAAACACTAAAAAAATAATTCTTTGGGTGATTATCCTGGGATTGTTATCGAATATAGTGGGGGATGCAGGTTATATCATACTACTGCCGATAGCAGCTACTCTGTTTTATTCGGTTGGATTGAATCCGGTAGCAGGAATCATCACTGCATACGTATCGGTATCTTGTGGCTACAGTGCCAATGTGATGTTGAGTACAATGGATCCGTTGATAGCCCGTACCACACAAGAGGCGGCCATCGACTCCGGAGTATATCAGGGAAACACAGGACCTTTATGCAATTATTATTTCATGTCTGCTTCTACATTTATTATTGGAGCTATTATTTATAGAATAACCTGTAAACAACTGATTCCTTCTTTGGGAGAATATGAGGGAATGCAAATATCTGAGGTCTATAAACAACTCTCGCGGAAAGAACGTCGGGCTATGACTATGGCAATCGTAGTAGGGATGATCTACGCCTCAATCATACTATGGGCTACTTTTTCATCTTGGGGTATTTTGCGGGGAGTAAATGGAGGACTGATACGTTCACCTTTCATTATGGGCATTTTATTCTTACTATCGTTGGGAGCTGCAATCATGGGAATGGTCTACGGATTTAGTTCCGGACGTTATCGTACGGACGGAGATGTAATAGAGGGACTGGCAAAACCGATGAAGTTATTGAGTGGCTATCTTGTCATTGCTTTTTTTGCTGCTCAGATGTTTGCTTGCCTTGAATATTCACATCTTGATAAATGTGTGGCTATCATAGGGGCCAATTTGCTTTCTTCGGTGCAAGTAGGTCCATTATGGACTCTCATCCTGTTTATATTGTTCACTGCTGCAATCAATCTGATTATGGTTTCTGCGACTGCCAAGTGGGCCTTTATGGCTTTTATCTTCGTACCTGTATTTGCACGGATGGGGATTGAACCGGATATGACGCAATGCGCTTTTCGGATAGGTGACAGTGCGACAAATGCCATTACCCCATTTATGTTTTATATGCCTTTAGTATTAACCTATATGCAACAATACGATAAACAGGCCACTTATGGTTCGCTTTTAAAATATACCTGGCGATATTCTGTATATATATTGATAGGCTGGACTATGTTACTTTTTATTTGGTATTTAACTGGCTTACCTTTAGGATTATAGAATAGTGTGATGAAAATGTAAGTAAAAAAAGTCATAGATTCTTTTGGAGATTTCAGAAAAAGCACTACCTTTGCACTCGCAATCAAGGATGGTTCCGTAGCTCAGCTGGATAGAGCAACGCCCTTCTAAGGCGTGGGTCAAGCGTTCGAATCGCTTCGGAATCACAACGTAAAGGCAAGTAGTCTGTAAAAAGACTGCTTGCCTTTCGTCATTTTTCTGGTTATCAAACACTTAGTACTATATCGTTTCAGATCAAAATCGTGCGAATTTCTTCAAAAAGGTAGAAAACAAATAGAAAACATGCCCAAATAGGGGCATGGTAGAAAGAATTTAGAAAACAAAAATGAGCCTAATTAGAGTAATCCAAAATACACAAAGGATCAATAAAGAAGGTAATGCTCCTCTTTATATTTCTTTTTATTTAGGAAAGGAGAAAGTAGTCATACCTTGCAAACTATCTGTCTCTACAACAAAATTTGATTCTAAAATAGGAGTAGTCAAAGGTATTACTAAGGAGGCAAAAGATATTAATCTGATTATAGAACAATTGAAAGCAAAAGTTAATGATATTCTTGTTAAACATAGGCTTAAAAATATTATCTTGAATAAAAAGTCTTTCATGCGAGAATATAACAATCCTTCAGATTTTAAGTCCTTTCATGATTTCGTTGCATCTTATATGAAGACATACAGTAGAAGACTGGAAATGGGAACATTTCAACATCATAAAAGTTGCATGGGAAAGTTCAAGAAGTATTGCGAAGGATTACAATTCCACGAGCTAACAGAAGATTTTCTCAGAGATTATCTAATTTATATGAAAAAAACTCTATGCAACGCAGATTCAACGGCCCAACGTAATTTATCAACCATAAAAATATATGTATCTGCGGCTATAAAAAAGGGGTATATGGAAAATGATCCTTTTAAGGATTTTGGTGTAAAGAGAATAAAAAGTAATATTGACTATCTCACCGAAGAGGAATTGATAAAGTTCATTAGTTTATACTATGATAGAAGGTTACCTGAACGTTTAGAACGAACATTAGGTTTCTTTTTATTTATGTGTTTCACCAGTTTGCATATTTCTGATGCTCGACACGTCTGTCTTGAACAAATTAATAATGGAATACTTACTTATTATCGGATTAAAAATAGAAATTGCAAACCGGAAGCAATAAAAATACCACTTTCAATTCCGGCGTTCAAGATCATAGAGGAACTCCAAGGAAAAAGAAAAGAAGGACACCTCTTTACTTCATTGCAATGTGATCAGGTTGTTAATAGGCAAATTAAAGAGATCGCATCCATATTAGAGATAAAGAAAAAAGTGTCAGCCAAAACAGGTAGGCATACTTTCGCTACCATATTTCTAAAAAAAACAAAGGATGTAGCGACATTGCAAAAGTTATTAGGACATAGTAATTTGAAAGAAACAATGATCTATGCACATGTACTTGATGAAAGCAAACAGGAAGGAATGCAATGCTTCAACTGCTTCGCTATTTAATTGTACTTTTGTGCAATTAAGAGTTATCCTTCTGATCAATAAAAAGATGCGGGCGCACAATATTTGTACAACTCAGTACAACGCCCGCACTATTTTTACTTCATTAACAAATTCCACCCGGCTTCAATATCTGTCATGACTGCGGGAACTCCGTTTTCTACTTGGCTGATGGCCGCGGCAAAGGCACACATTGTAGCTTTGTCGTTAATATCCGGAACGTACGTTGACGGAACTTGCATTTCGCTGCACACACGAGTGATGTATCCGGAAGTGTTGTTCTCGCAGGGAGGTGCCCAACGATTAATAAACTCAGCAATAGTCTGTCGGTTATGTAGTTCCCGATAATTTTGCAGTAACTTGATCAAAGCACGATAGCCGTATGCCATCGAACTAAATTGTTTAAAACTCTGGTCTTGGCTGGGAACGATTTCACCTTGCCATTTATCCCGATCACGTCTAATGTTACCGGGATTGTTGTTTCGTAATCCTCTACTCATTTTTTTTGTTTTTAAATTAATAACATTACCTTTGAAACGTTTTTTAAAGATTTAGTTTATCCGCCCGGCCTGTGAAGGTGGGACGGATTTCTTATTCACTCTTTATCTTGATTAAATGAATCACATTGAAACCGTATTGCCTGTCTACCGCATCATTACCATACAAATCATAACGGGCATCCATTCCTATTTGAAATTCTTGAGTCATGGCTGTCACCATGAATTCAAGCGATATCACTTTATCCTTATTGTCATAAAGCAATTGTCCGTTGAACTCTTTACTGGCAATATAGTTAGTAAGGACAGTATCCGTATTATCGCGGACGAAAGCAATGCCGGTTCCGGTCTGTTCTTTCACCAAATGTCTACCAAACAGATTTACGATATACTTTCCAGGAACAAGATTTCGAATTACAAAAGCGGACCGTCCACTAAACCCATCCTTGATTTTCCAGCCAGTTTGTACGTTCCCCGCCGTTGTTATCGTAGTTATCATATTATCAGGGTAAATAGCAGAATTATCTCCGGTTGCGGGTGAGGATATATAAAAATTACTGTTACCAATATTTTTCCAGACTAAGAACCCATACGTATCATCTACAAACGGGTTAATGTTTGCAACGATCCCTCTGCTTACTTGATTCACGTCGTACAAAGGAGTATTATTATAATTCTTTTGCTCACCACGCGGTAACTTGGTGAATCCTGTTTCAACGATGTATGGAAAGAATTGAGGACTGTTAGTCGGGCTTGCCCAGGACTCACCCCTTACAAATGAATCCATATACGCCGCAGTGGCCTTTACTTCCCATTCTGCTACAACAAGTTTTATTGTGACGGTTTGCGATACAATCTCGTTCAAATTATTGCGGGCTTCTACAACTATGCTATTATCACCGGAAATAAGGGTAATTGACAACTTATCAGAGATCGTTTCCCAGTTTGTATAACTTCCATCGTTTTGTTTATAGCGGATTTCCGATACATTGGCATAACCAATCCCCAGTTCAATGTCAGAAACGAAATAGGTTGAATTTACATTAACTGATAGGTGGGGATCATTAACTCCCGACTGACGATTCATAGTAACCGATATTGCATGGGATTCAGACACGCCGTACACATTCCTCAATCGAACATATAAATTCTGTTGCACTCCGAATAACGGTTTAATATTTATATCAAACCGATTCTTCAGACATTCAGGATCGAGTGAATCATACCATTTGTGCTGTCCTGTTGGTATAGCGTAGGATTGGATATTTTTGAAATCCGGTTCTTCTGATACATCAAGAAAATTAGCTTCTCCAAATTCCTTATTTGAGTTCACAGTTGTTACTATGGCATTAGCACTCGTCACAGATGAAGGACAGGAAACGGATGACAATACCGGAGTTTCATTAAAGGCCGGCAGTTGCGCCGCGTAAGGAGTTTGCAACTCCCCAAGCTGTTTAACGAAATACCAGGCTTTGTCCAGGTTATCCGGTGTCCGGTTGTTTAAATACTGTTGCACATGGCGGGAAGCGCGTTCGGGAATATCGGTTGAATAGCCAAAGTTGATCAACCCCGTTTTCATGTTCTTATGAAACATGGTCACACCATTCCCCCTGGTGACTACCGCAGTTTCTGGAAGGTTCCTGATGATGGCGGAATAAGTTTTATAACTGAGATAATCAGGTATGCGGATACTGATATTAAACCGGCAACCTTCCGCTGTTAATGTTTTGGTTATTTGGGCGACACGCTGATAGTACATGTACTCAATACTTTCATCAGCCGGGCAGAACCAAATCATATCCATACCATTGGCACCAACCACATCAAATACCTCTTCGAAGAAATCCAAATCCTGCTTTAACATGGCACTCGCCTCCGTATTGGTACTGCCGCTGGCTTCAAGATCATAGCCCAAACCATGCGTCAACTCTGTTGCAAGGGTAGGTATCCCCACGAGGGCCTTTTGATATTGCGTTTTCCATAACTGTACTGTATACGGATGGTTGTTGGCATAGACATACCTGGTGTTCAATGTGTTGCGTATCTCCGAAAGGGGGACGTCCGACAAGTCGGAATCCCAACTAAACGCAACCCGGTGCGTCGGTAATCCATAGTACTGCACGGCCTCAGGGAAACGCTCACCGTAATTGGTACCGGCCACGCCTGCAGCCAAATCATCCGGGGAAGTAAAAGCATATCCACCCCCGGACATAAGCAGGGTCTTAGGGTCTTTGATACACGGTTGAGTATAATAAGGGTCCCCATCCGGATTGGCGTAAGTTACAGAAGTATACCCAAACTCACGGAACAGGGTCTCCCTGTCACGCTGTAGAGGATAACTGTAATCATTGGCGTATTTAGGCTTAACAGGGTCCGAATCGAGAAAGACCATGTTATGTAACAGGAAATGCGCCCCGTAGTCACGCATCCTTAAGATGTCTTCCCGCTGCACGGCGGTGACTTTGCCCGAGTCAAAGGACAATCCTTCGTTATCCTGGACCGTACCGGCCGTGTCAAATACGAACGGCATCATCACCCCACATCCGTTTGTATAGCCAAGACGGCGGGGAGAACGCCTGCGCTCAGCCGGAAGTAAGGCGTTCATTTCTTTATCCGAACGTTCATAACGTTTAATCTGTCTTGGGAGAATTTCACGGTTACAATACCGGAAAGCCATGCGCCACAACGAAGTTAAGTTGTCATCATTACGAAGATTGTAAACAAACTTCTTGTCATACTTATAATAAGGGATTTCCATGGTCATCGCTTGTGCCTGTTCACGGGTACACCGGACATCGATATCAAAGCTGTAATGGACCAATTCGGGCTCTTTGTATAATACAGGAACGACAATCTCTTCTTGATAAGAATCATCCGCATTTTTAAAACTCCAGTTGAGGTACTTAGTACCGAACTCAGCATAAAGTTCGATGTTGACCATTCCGTCTGCGGGCATCGGAGTCCAATCTACAGACTGCAGGACTGATTCCGTACCATTCTCTTTGATGGATTCACTGTAACGGTAATGCGATGCACTGCCCTTTGAGGTAAGCCGCCACTTGGTAAAGATGGAACTTACCGAGTTATCCGTGTCATCAAGCCCTTGGCAGACAACCGTGACAGCGAAAGGAACTATCTTCATATCGATACCGGCCCTTACACCGTTTTTATTCACAGCCGTGATCCTGACCTCACCACGGCTGGAAACAGGCGTGACGATCCCATCCCGGTCTACCGTTGCCACACCGGTGTCGGAGCTTGAATAGGTCAGGTACAAACTGGCATTGCTGGGGATAGTGACAGGTATCAGCTGCGTAGTATGGCCGGCTACCAATTTATTATTCTCACCAGGAAAAGACAGCGCCACGAGGGTAACTTCTACAAGGACGGCACATTCAGCGAAAGCGCCGCTGCCGGCTTTTACCTTGATGACGCATTCGCCCTTCCCCACAGAGGTTACAAGCCCTTTGCTGACAGTGGCCACTAACCGATTGCTGGTAGTCCAGGACAGGGCTTTGTTCGTCGCGTCCGAAGGTTCATAACCCGCTGTGAGTTGCTTGTTGTCACCCAGTTCCAAAGTGATTGACTCGAAATCCAGAAACACTTGTTCGATCGGTATGCCAGATTCCCCACCGACAGCGAAAGGAAGGGTGCCCAGATAGGCCTGCGTAATTTTACCGCCTTCAACTATCACGTACATTGTTACCGGGTCAAAAGCCTCTAACGCGTTATATTCCTCAATGGATGAGAAAATCACGCAGCCCATCTTACCTTGTCGCATATCCTTTACCGCACGAACCAGAGCGTTAAATTCATCTGCGGAAAGCATTCCCGAAGAATCCCTGCCTTCATTCTCTACTTTTGTACCTA
Organism: Bacteroides sp. HF-4919; assembly: GCF_018860125.1. Taxonomy (NCBI): domain Bacteria; kingdom Pseudomonadati; phylum Bacteroidota; class Bacteroidia; order Bacteroidales; family Bacteroidaceae; genus Bacteroides; species Bacteroides sp. HF-4919. Next base: position 96,487 of record NZ_JAHKNF010000014.1, on the reverse strand, counting down.
TATCTGATATGTCCATGTCATTTTGATTGAAAAATAAAAGGGAACACATACGGGAATCCCTTCGTTCCCTGCTCTATCCTGCCACCGGGAGCGGAAAGGGCGTGCATGATTATATTGGTTTCCAAGACCCCCACACCGGACATGTCACTCTCAAAGCGTGAGATTACCGCACGTGTGGTATTTCCATGGTCATCAGTTTTACGAACTGACAAAACGAACTTGATATAGCCCATTACTCGTCTTTTTCCAGCAGGTTGATTAACTCACGCTTAATAGCGGCGATAAATCCGGATGATTTAACGACTTCCCGAATCGCCGCACGGTATTTATCAGGGATTTCGACAGCACCGGTAGAGAAATAAATCTCTTCCGCCAGCTTCTCGAAACCAATATCCAGAAGAACAGAACCGTTATACATCATCATATTGCCGAGATCCTGCGCAATATCAAAAACGCGTTTATCTCCCTCAAAGGAGAAAACGACTTCCAATTGTCTAAAATCGATTTCCATACCTTATCATATTTTAAATTACAATGATATTTTATTATAACTCCATGATTTTCCACCCCATATGCATATTGCAAGATGGTTATTTTCTTTCAATAAATCCGATGTGGCTCCCCCATTCAACGTGCTTCCATTAGCGTGTACGATCGGTCCTTTACCTGTGTTCGGCCATCTTTTAATCAAGTACACTTTGCCGACCGGCGGATCTTTTGGCAGATACACATTTTGATCACTTCCGGTGAAGCTGCATGATACAAAACAGTCTTCCAAGGTCAGATATCCTCCTGATGTCATTGAACGAAGTTTAACCGCAAATCCGGAGATACACCCGATTAAAGCAAGCGCGATGTTATTTTCTTTTTCGGCGGCTCCGGTAGCGGAAAAACGAGCGGCAATACATTTATCCGCTGAGCTGTTATTATTGATCCACAACGGGACATTCAACCCTAAAGCGGCAGGTGCGGTATTAATACCTAAACCGGCAGTAATGTCATCCCCGGAGAATAGGATGTTTCTATCAGAGATGGTCATTTTACCGGAACTTAGCGAGCTTCCTGAAATTCTAAAACCGGCGATTAAGCAACCATCCGTGACAGTCATGTTCCGGACCGTCATTGCGCCATCCGTACTTACTACAAAATTATCGTTGATAATAGTCTTTCCGGTGAAATTGATCTGATCGGCCTGGATAGTGGCGTTTGAAATCAAATTACCGGCCTGGTCGGAAGTGATGAACGTGCTGATGTCCGCACGTTTGACAAGCCCGTCCTCGGTGGCTTGAGAAGCGAACAAACCTGCGAAATCGGACGTCGTCACCAGTCCGGAAGTGCTGATATTGGTCACTTTGCCGTTGGCGTCGAAAGTCACCTTCTTGGATAGCAATGTATTGAAATCGGACGTAGTTACCAACCCGGAGGTATTGATATTGGTTACCTTGCCGTTTGCATCGAAAGTGATCTTGCCGGCCAATGCGGATATCGATTCTTTTGTCTGCTGTATCGCCGTGGCATGCTTGGACACGGTATCTCCCAAAGCGTCCGCATCCTTTTGGGCCTTCGAGGCCGCATCACCCGAAGCAACAGCTTTCCAGTAAGCGTCATACGCATCGTTGATACCTTGATTGGCCAACTTCTTTGCCGCTTCAATACCTTCTGCCGAATCGGTAACGGCAGCAAGTATACGGTCGCCCAAGTTTTCAAGATAGGCAGTCGTAGCAGCAGAGGAAGGTTTCCAATGTGAGATTGAAAACGCCGCGCCTTCCGTTTTTGCGGCTATGCAGACAAGGGAGTCATTTTTATAAGTGACGCCGCCACCCGAGTAAGTGGCGTTCACCCATAAATCACCAATGTCATAAGCCTGTGCGTTGGTCGGCTGAGCTACAAACACCCGGCGTTTTCCGTCCGCGGTGTCCTGGGCTTTGGCAGCATTTTCCAACGCCTTCACCGTATATTGGTCGGTAATTTCTATCCATGCCCCATCCTCGAAGCGATAGGCCAGTCCACTCGTACGATTATAAAAGAGATCCTGATCGTGCAGTTCTTTTAACTCCGGTGTGGTCCAGTCCGATGCCGGGATGTTATTCAAAGCAGGGACATGCTCAAAGAACCAGATAGTGTACTCCTTATCCGTTTGTTCTTTGATTAAGGCCATATCCACTTGAAGAGCTTTGAACATATCATCAAAGTTTTCTCCTGTAGTGGAGGATATGAATTGTCCTATAAGCTTGTTAAGCGTGGGAGACAAGACAGTTACCTCCTTGTTGTGTAGTGTATACCCGTCGATACCCTTGTACTGCTTGAAGCTGGGCGCATCATCGCCATAAGAAGACAGTATAATAGCATTCTGACGGCTACGGTCATTGCGGTTGCCCAACTGGCAGATATCATCATCGGTAGTCGGCACATCGCTATTGGCGTCACAATCCGTTTTAGACAAATCAATGTAATCATCACCGATGGCAGTAACCAAGCGCCAGTAATAGCGATTACCTATATTTTCATGCATACCGGATTCGATGTTGAACTCACGGATGGTTGCCTGGTCACCGGGGACGAACTCGTTGTGAATAGTACGGTCACCGTCCGTCTTTTTGAAATAACAGCGATAGACGTCAGCTAACTCCTCCACTTTGATACATTTCATGCTTGCCGGAGTCAGGATATAGTTGCCGCCAACATGACGTAGGGTGGCGATTATCAATTCCGTGAAATAGGCTTTCATCCGGACGAAGAGTTCGTCTACCTCTATGTAGGACTTACCCGTAATAGGATCAATCTTGACACAGGCACCGGAACCTAAGGGGCCTTCGGAGAAGTTGCCGAACAAGGCACCGGCAAACATGGTCAACAGGTAATTGGTACTTTCATCTTGATCTTTGCGGAGGAAAATCTTTGCTAATTCTTCTAACTTGATTTTCTTTAATCCTTCATTTAACCAATCAAGTACTTCCGCTACATGCCGATTGGATACACTATTTTTGAGTACCGCTTTATCAATGTAATCAATGAGTTCATCTATAAGTTGTTGCTGATCGGCCATATCAATTAAATTGAGGTGTGAACTGTTCGGTATGTATACGGGGATTTCCTATTTCGTCCTCTGAAAGTGATCCGGTGTAACGAACATCGGAGTCAACGAAATGAAGAGTCATTTTAATACTTTCCGGTACAGTGGAGCGTATGGCATGGGTGAGGTTGTCGGCTACGGCATTCACCCTGATGTTTCGTCCGGAAAGTCCGAGTATCTTTATGTCATCGGAAGCAAGCATATCCATTAAATGCACAAGCTCTTCGGTATTGCGATATCCGGATTCGACCTGAAGCTTGTCACGGGCAGACTGTCGCTCGCGGGCCTCGATATAATCATCAATGCTTTCATCGTAAATCTGATAAGTGGAGTCGGACTCAATTTCAGACTCGATGTTACCGATACCGGTGACTTCAATGCGTTCATAGGCTCCATAGGAGTTGAGAAATTCAAGTAAATAACGCTCACGGGATACTGTTCCGGGAGTGATGACAATAGTACAACTTTTGGTTGATCCGGAATAGATATCGAAAACAGAAGCTAACTTTTGATTAGTTTGAAACAGTTTTTGCCGGAGCCGATATAGGTTAAGGGCTACCGGCTGTCCGGCTGTTCCGGACAAAGAGGTTTCAATGCCGGCTGCAACTATTTTTAATGCACCATCCGGATAAAGGAAAGGAATAGGTAGGAGTTCGGTTTCTCGGATGGTGATGATCCGCCCGTTGGTACGGGTGGTTTTGAAGAAATTGACCGATGAATTGAGCAGCTTCCAAGTGAATATATTGCTATTTTCATCTAACAGACGGCGTAATAGCCGCTTGCTGATGCCTCCGATAACTGCTTTCAGAGAAAGAGTTTTAGTTTCTCCCTGGGTGTTTTGGACACTAATGGCAATATCTGTAGCTGAAGTAGAATCGGCCAGTAATATATCAGTGGATTCGTTAAGCAGATGTTTGGGACTGAGAATACCTGAAAGGATATCCTGAAGAAAAACAGAGAACTCACCTTCACCACTTCCGGAAAAGATGGTGCGGTCGGCCTGACGAATAGTGTAGCTGACTACTGAACTGGAGTTTATAGTCAGCTTGATGGGATTTCCGGCTAAAGCGATTGTAGACGGATATATGTTTGCTGTTAAACTCATAGTGCATTGTAATTAGTTTGTATAATGGTACCGGACACAGAAGAGGTCGAAGAGCAATACAATGCCAGGAACTCTTCCCGTTCCGGAGTGGGGGTGGTGATGAAACGGAAAAATTCATCGGTTGTAGCCCCGGAGGAACTTGTAAATTTCCGGTAAGCGGCAAGCAATGCAGTTACATTGCTTGTCTCAATTGCTGCTGTGATGGTCTTATCGTCATTCATGTTGCAAATATGATGTTTTGATCATGTGCGGCAAAGGACAACTAAAGCAGTTCTGCTTTAACGGAAAGCCCGTAAGTAATGGCATAGTGTACGCCTCCGTATTCTTTATCTTTCCAGATGATATCACCTTGAGATGTCTGACCATTGGGAACCCGGACCTTGTAGTAAAGGTCGAAACTGTAATTGATTTCTTTGATGAAGAACTCTTTGCCGGCTTCATAATCTTCTTGAGTCGGTACAGTAAACGGTATCTCAATATCCGAAACCTGATCACTTACCTCGTTTTTACGTAGCACTCCGAGCCATTGCGCCGGTGGGGTAATAGCCTTCTTCCACTCCTCAACTTGTGCCCGTATCTTGAGTTCTACTATGTTTTCACGATTATTGTGAAACGCCCATTTGTAGAGTTGCTCAATCGTTTGTATTCCTTGCTCTGCATCCAAGTCTAAATCGGTTTCCCCGACAGGGATCAGGAGACGAAGGGTACGAAGACGGACAGTAGCCGGACGTGAAAGAAGTTTGGGTAATGTATAGCGCATTGTATCAAGCAGTAATCGTTGGCCATCTATATTGATCGTTTGACTGAAATCAATATTGAGTAATTGAATTGGATTCAAGTGTACGGGAACTTCAACCGTATGATTGGAATGTCGGAGAATAGCGTCAAATCCCTTCCAAAAACGGGAGAACAGGCCATTATCACCAGTAAAGGTCATGGAGATATCAAATGTGTGGCCGTTGATGGCAATAGTCTCACCGCCGGGTGCGTAACATCTTGGCGATCCGTAGGGGTAGGGAGTGGATGCACGGGGCATGGAAAAGCAAAAGCATAGAGGAGTTTGGGTGTTTTGCTCCTCTGATAGTTCTACGCTGGCGCTGGAAATATTGGTATATTTGTGTACTTTTCCCAGGAGATAGGCAGGACAAACCGGTTGGTCATCGGGATAAGAACCTTTCATCGGCAGGCATTCATCAATAGATAATATTTCCATATAACTGATGTTCGCTCCTTTATCCCAGGGGAAGAAGTCAGAGCTGCGGGCTTCACGAACTCCGGTCAGATTGTTACGGACATAGTAAAAACCATCCCATAAAGAATAGGTGAGATATCCTTTTGCTGTGTTACTTGACAAGACATGGCCAAAGGGTTTGAGAAATTTGTCGAGTGAGTCGCTGGTAGGAGCAGCTACTAAATTGGTATAAGGACCAGAGATATTGGTCGATGCGGAAAGCTTGAGTTGCTGTGCAGCAGCATAGTTGATAACAGGACGGGCCGACTTGAGCAGGGACCAGTTCAGTGAGGCCGGAGCTGAGATGATATCTTTGATAAATTTGAGATTAACGGTTTTATTTTTTCCATCAACAAAATACACCATACCAAAGCGACAGTAGAGGGCTTGTAGGAACTCGTTAATCGTGCAATCGGGTAGAAGGTCAGAGTAATCAATGAAGCCTTTGACTATGCTGTCGGCCATGTTGTTCAGAACTACCAGACGGGAGAGTTGACGGTGGGTTGAGAATGGATTTTCAAGGACCGTATAACCGTACCGGACGAATATAAAATTGAGTATCCAAGATACTTTTAAAAATGGGCTGATGGCATAACCTTCAGGAACGGAAGTAAGGACGGGTTCATTATTGATAAGGAATGTTTCTTGCCTGGCAGCTCCCTGAAGGGAGTAGGTACCGGTCTCTGATTTAGCTATTTTATTGATGTATTCGGGGTAGTAAGTGGTGGTTTCCGTACCGTTCACGGTTGTTGTATGTGATGGCATGGACACACAAATGGGAAAAATGGAAAGAGCATCGTCTACGATTGTTTCATTCATAATAGAATTGAGCAAGCTGATGACTCCGGCTGTTCCCCCTTCGGGACGAATAACCGGAGCAGAGAGGGAACGGAGTGAAACAGCATTCCATTCCGAGTAGAGTTCAGACTCGTCAAAACCTATATTGGATACGATTCCTCCGGATTTGGAAGCTTGTGTGATGTTCATCTTACCTATTCGGTTGTAGACACCATCGGAGACGGTGACACGGGCATCCGGGGCAGGGGAGTAGGTACTATCCGGACGATGGACATGGGTGATCAGTGAAAGGTTGTTTCGGGAGGCAGGAAGCGTGGCAGGTACGGATTGTGAACCACGTTCGTTGTAAATAGGGGAGGTGTCTTCGATCTCGATGCTGAAATCGTTTTGAAGATCGAATATTCCTAATTGATTTTTTATCTTGAGTGACATGTGTTATTGTTTTTTGCGGGTGAATGGTTCCTTTGATTTATCTGCTAATTCTTGTGCTTCGTTGAGCTCGCGAAGCACGACGTATGCTTTGAGGTATTTAAGTTTCTCAATCAGTGCATGTAACTCTTTGATCAGTTGAGCCAAGTTTGCTTCCTTATCAGTCGGTGAAGAAGTTGTCTGAGAGATACGGGAAGTACTGTTACGGATCGGATCGTAATTGCCTTCAGCACGCTGGGGAAGTCGGCCACTGCGGGCATCCTGAATGGCCTGTACGACAATGGGGTAATTAATGTGGTGCTGAAGACGGGAAAGATCTTCGGCATTGATGATCAACTCTGCTCCGGATTCGGATATCAATGAGGTACGGCGGACGATTCCTGTCGGTGAATCACCTATGTAGGGAACACCCCGATAGGTCCGGCCATCATCTTCACCAATGACATCGTATCTGCCGGATGCCCATTGCTTGACTTGTACCTGGGCAGTTTTGGTACTGTCGGTATTGTTATCGGTTGCGGAAGAACTCCCCCCTTTAATCAGTCCTTTGAGCGTTGATTTTGCAGCGGCCAATGCTCCCATGATCAGTCCGGAGAGAACTGCGGCACGGGCTGCACCGGTTGCTCCAAAGGTTGCAACAGAGTCAGGCATGGCATAGGCTTCGGCAGCGGAACGGGCTACAGCTCCGACGGCTACACCCGTGGCCTTGGCTATTTCAATATCAATCATCTGGCTCAGTACATCGAATAGGATATCGAGCATGGTATCAGCAAAGTTCTGCAGGGCATTTTCTTGACCTGATATCATTTGTCCGAGGGTATCGCCGATCTGTTCACCGTATTGCCGGTACTGTTGTGCCTGTTCGGTGAGCCTTTGTTTCTCCTTCCTGGCCAGTTCGTCTTTTTTCTTTTGAGCTGCATCTTCAAGTTTCTTCCGCTCTTTCTCTTCATCTTGAAGACATTTTACTTTAAAGTCGAGTAGTTGTTGTTCAATAGTGCGCCGTTGATCAGCGTCGAGATTAGCAATTTTGAGAACACGTTCCAGGTGCATGATGGTGAGATGCTCCATGGCTTCATTGTACTCTTTCTCTGTTTTCAGATTTTCATCCTTACCGGAAACATAGAGACGTTTTAGGTCCTTTTGTTGGTTTTCATAAAGTGTCTTTTCTTCAGCGAGCTGTCGGTTCATCTGCTCTTTTTGCTGTTTAATTTTGATATCGTTGATTCGATTTTGAGCATCAATACCTTCTTTACTTTTTGCACCGGCTATATTAATGATACGTTGCTGATGTTCTAATTCGAGGGTTTCCATCCGGTCATTAAACTGCTGTTCGGTTTGCAAGGTCTCGTCCTGGCGTTTGAGATAGGCTTCTTTAAGTTCCGACTGGTGTTGAGAGTAGAGCTTGGCTTCTTCTTCAAGTCTCTTTTTAAGAAGGGCTTTGGCTTTCTCTTCATCAATTATGGGAGTTGTTATTTTGTTATTTGTAGTTTCTTCATTCGCTTTGTTGACCTCCTCTATGGCTAAAGCTGATTCGCCTATCTCTTTGGTTATTTCATCTATTTTCTCAGAAATTGAGGATAAATTTTTTCGCGTTTCATTAAGAGTTTCTAAAGCTTTTCCTTCTTTTTCTGTGCCAAAAAGTCTGGAAATTTTAGCTGTAAGGCTATTCCGATTATATCCTTGTAAGGTATTGGTTTGGCGAATCTTCCAATATTGATCACTTTGGGTTTCTTCATCTTTTTCCAGTGTACGTTTCTGGGCATAAAGATTTTCAAGTTCTTGCTGTGCTGCTTTTAACTTGATTTGCTTTTCAAGTTGTACCAAATAATCTTTGATTGCGTCTGTATTGTTTTTCGTTAATGTTCCTTCATCGGTTAGTTGGGCATTGTAGTCTGGAATGATTTCTTTTAGATCATTTAAAGCCTTTCGACGAACATCAAGCGCAATTCCATTATCATTGATGACAGCAGTCAAAGCACGTATCTTCGATTCTTGTTGAATAAATGATTTATTGGTCTCTTCATTTACTTTTTTTATTCCTGATACAGAATCTTTTAATTCATCGTTTTTCTTTTTTAAGTTTATGAGGTAGGCTATAGCTGTGGCCGCGACTACGGCTATTATACCATAGGGGTTTGTCATCAGCTCTTTCTTAATGGCTTTTAAAGACTTTGCAATATTATTATTCCAAAATGTAACGACTTTACTGATTATTACATCAGAGTTCTTAGCAGCTGTGTAAGCTATAAGGGCAATGGTCAATAATGTAATGGCCCTTTTGTTTTCATTGATGAAGTTTAATAGTTTAATGAGTTTTCCAGTCCAACTGACAGCACCATTTGCTGCTGATATGAGGGCGGGATTGAGTTTTTCTAATAATTCAATACCAAGTTCCTGCATGCGGTTTTTAGCTTGCGATAGTTTAGCTGCCGCTGTTTCTGATTTTGTGGCAGCCTGTTCCATGGCTACAGATGTACCCGTAACTACTTGAGTGTAGTATTTTACCTTATCGGCTTCATTGATAAGTACGGAGGCCACATTGTATCCTTCTTCTCCAAATTGCTTCTTAATCTGGGCTGCTGAGAGTTGTTTTTTCTGAAGGTTATCCAAAGCCTTCTCTAAACCGACGATTTTGGGATTTGTATCATCTGCTCCGGTTTGTAGGGTAAGGAAGAATTTCTTTAAGCCGGTACCGGCTATTTCGTCTTTGATACCTTTTTCGGCCAGTGTTTCAATAGTACCTACAAGCTGTTCGATAGGAATTTCGGCAGAGGCAGCAGCTACCCCGGATTTGGTAACGGCTGTGGTGACGGACTCTACGGCTGCTGCTCCATATTTAGAGCCGGCGGCCATGACGTTTGCATAGCGTGAAGCTTGTTCGGCACCATCACCATATTGGTTAAGAGAAAGGGTGACGGCATCGACTGCATCCTTCAGGGTCATACCTGATGCAGAAGCTAATATAAGGGTCTGTTTTGTCACCTCGGCCAAAGCTTCTTTGTTGTCAAGAAGTTCGGGCTTGGCAGAGCCTACCAATTTGTAGGCATCAAGAATTTCCGTTGCGGACTGTCGAATGCGAATGCCGGATTCGGTCATTGTCGTTGACAACTGGACAGCTTGCTGTTCCAACCAGTTTATATCGTCTTTGGAAAGTCCGGTAAGAGCTTCAACATCGGCTTTTGCTTCTTCACGTTTGTTTCGCTGTTCTCGGAGTTGGTTGAGCTTCATAGAAACTCCGGTGATAGCTGCTATGACAGTACCGATCAGACCAATATATTTGTTAATGAATCCGGAGGCACGTGACCAGACATTACCTTGTGCACCTACCTCGACACGCATGGCGGCTTGTGCTCTGGAAAGGGCTTCAGTGACACGCCGATTCTGCTCAAGAGCAGCAGTATATTGTTTCGTTCCGGGCACTGCATTACGAAGCTCTTTTCGGACACGGGATTGGACAGCAAGGAGTTCGTTATAAGTTGCTCCGGAGAGGTTTTTGAGAACTCGTTCTGTTTCGGCTAACTGTTTTTCGTAATTCTGAAGAGTTCGGTTTTTTGCATCCAGTTCTTTCTTGAGGTCTTGGGAACGCTTTGCATAGTCTGCTTCTCTTCCGGTAAGTGACTTGAGTTTGTCTTCAAGACGAGAAATACTTTCTTTTACCAGGTCTATCTTATTAGTGGCTTCTGAGCCATCAATATAAAGTTTGATACTGCGGTTTAGGTCGTTTGCCATATTAGAGACTGTTTCGTTTATCTATGTATATTCGGGTAGCATCAATCAGCATGGTGTCGAAATAACCGGTGACGATATCGGCTAATTCATTGATCCGGTTACGAATTACAGGATCAAACCATTCGTAGGCCCGGCGGTTGCCTTCATTCTGTCGTCCGAGTGATTTGAGATTTGTATGACGGACAATACCGGTATCGATCTCGACCCCATTAATTTTTTTGAGGTAATTCCATTTAGAACCGATGAAACCTCCCTGACCTTCACCGGCACCCTTGTGAATGTAGATTCCATGTCGAGGGAAGGAGAAACCAAGACGGTTGATAATACCGTATTTGTCGGTGTAGGCCCGTGGCTCAAGTTCGCGGGCTATTCGCATACTGCGGCCGGCTATTCCGGCTCGTAATTGTCGGAACACACTATCTTGCCACTTTTCGACGGCCTTGTTATATGCAGTCAGTCTATCAGCATCCTGAGCCATTGAAAAGCGTTCGGTTTCTGAGACGGTTTCAAGGCGGATCAGTCCGGATGCCGGGGCATTAGTCAACTGTGTGGCTTTTCGGCGGGAGGCGTTATAGCGTTTGACTTCAGCACGATAGGTACTTAATCTTTTATAATATCCCATCGTTAATCCTCCCAGTATGTTTGATCAATGAAATAGGTTTCAGGTTGAGCCAAAGAGAATGTCAGTACTACACCATAGAAATTATCACCAATCGGACCAATACCATTAAATTGAATGGTATCGTCAATGAATTCTGAAATGTCGGGGTCTTGCAGGATACAGTTCCGAATTTGTTTTGCGACAGCTTTGCATTCTTTTGCTGCCTGGTTGACTGTTTCCGGACGATCAGAAACAGTGTTCTGTACAACAATGAAAGAGAACATATCATTGTTATTAAGCGCATCCGCTTCGTTTCGTTTTGATTCAGACTCACAGCCATCAACTGCAATCAGGATCATGCCGGATACGGATGATAGTTTCTCATTAAAATTATATAAGTCCTCAAGTCCGAAAGCGGTGAAGAATCTGGGCTTTTCGGGTGTGTGGGCAATAGGCTTTAAGCGGATGGCAAGTGTTTTGCCATATTCAAAGTGGTTGTATATCTCCATAAAAGTCAGGGGTTAGGTTATGGAGACAAAAATAGCCCGCAGAGAGCGGGCTATAAAGGACAGGTAGAAAGCTACTGAGATAACAGGATGTGAATCAATTCACGAAGTTGTGCGGCTGCACGTTGCTTCTCTATTGGTGATGTACTTTCGGATAATAGTATATCAATGAGGGCTAATGCTTTTTCTTTATTCATTGTGATTTGATTTTAAAATGATTAAATGTATAACGAACACTAACTAAAAGCCAAACGGCTCGTATTTCTGCGAGTTTGGCACGGCGAGTATTACGGGTCATAGCTGATTTCCTTTCTTGTTATTGGTATCGGCAATGGCATCAATGTATTTCCTAATGGTACGAAGTCCCATAATCAAATTAAGTCTCTCTTTGTCCGTTATATTACAGGAATCAATTACAAGGAGGATATCGATAGCCTCTTCTAAAGAACGTTTCATCCAATCATGTTCGCAGTCTTGAATACGGTGGATGACTTCGATAGCGTTCTCCGTCAGGGTGATACCGTTAATTTGAGTAGTGATCATTGTTTACCTCCTTTCTTAGCTTTGATAACACAATAAATGGCTGCAAGAATACATGGAGGAAAGATGAACGTAGCACAAAGGCAAGCAATGGCACTGACATAGTAAGTGTCAGAGGAGGTTTTAACTTTGCAATCGGATGGGATAAAATCATCAATTGCGGAATTGGACTGATGGGGGATTGTGGTGGGTTCCGGTGTGCGGAATTGAGGCACGAAAAGGGTGCCAGAATCTTTTTGTTTCATACGATAGGTTTTTAGCATTTTAGTTGAGAACCGCCCAACCAACGGAAGTGCAAAAACGGCTGCACTTTCCCGTTTCGCTAAAAACCTACCGTAGTTCACTCCGAAGAGACTAAAGTAATGGGAAAGGCAGCCGCCAATATTTAAACGACATTTTACTGATACCAATAAAATGATGAATATGGGCATAAAAAAAGCCCATCTATTTATGAGCATTATCCGTTGCTCTTCGTTCGTGATACCTCACGATAGGTTTTTAGCTTTTGCAAAGATGGGAATAATATTTGAAAGTGCAAAAATATGATATAAATATTATCTTATCAGTCCGGCATTTATTCACTTTTCTCTTTCTTGGATGAACTTATTTACCAATTCAAAATCTAACTCAAGTCCAAGGGTTTCCAAGTATGGTTTATATTTTCTTTTCAATGTAGATTGCTGTGCTGAATTATTCCCATTGTAGCAGAATGCTGCGATAAATTCAGGTTCTTTACTAATCGCCTTATACAATATTTTTTTTGCCTTGTCCGTTTCTCCCAAGGATATATACATGGCAAACATACCAGGTAAATTGTCATTGGTAACAATCTCTTTTTTGATTCTGGAAACATTTCGACATAAAACGAAGAAAAAAATCAGTGTAATAATCTCAACTACAGCTGAAGCAATTGCTATATCTAAGCCCATAATTAAATAATTTAAAGTATTAAAATGATTTTAATTTGTTACGATAACAAAGATAAGCTTTTTTTGCATATAAGCAACTGGGTATTATGAAATAGAAATAAATTCTATTTCATTGTTTGTTCTTAGTATTTCAATAGCGTTTTGCAGTAAGTTTATAATGATAGATTTCACTTGAACAGGATATATACCAACAAGCCTTAAGATATGGACTATTTAAAGATACCTATTATGAGTGTAAAGAACGTATAAATTTATTAGTTACGTTAAAATTTTTTAGTTAGTTCATCTAATAAAGTATGGTCTATCTTAGGACATATATTTAGTAATATCTCTTTGTTGATAAAAGAAATGTCAGGTTCTATTATTCTTGCTTTTTTAATCAACTCAGAATCATAGTTTAGTAATTTAGAACAAAATTCATAAGGCTTTTGATACTGAAGATTATCAATATTGTAATAAATTTTACGTTTACGTGTATAATACATAGAAAAATAGGTAGCCAGTCCTTCTTCTAAAATAGTAGTCTTTTTCTTTGGATTGGGACATAAGCAATGTATCGCTTCATGAGCTACCTGAAATATTGCCCTTTCCATATTGTTGCTGCAATCTTCGGTGACCTGTATTATGACATGATTACAATCGTTTGGATACCATATTTGTGGTTGTTTTATATTAGCTAACTCAATACCAAGTATTGTATATCTTTTATCTCGTTCACCAAATAGGGCTTCAGCTTCGTTAAGCATATCGCCTAAACGAGAAACAATTGTCCATGTATATCCATCATTTGATGGTAAAGGACCACAAGAGAAAATATTATTATCTATCATATGAAAAGAGATTCATATTTATAATTAATTTAGTTTCTGCTAAATTACAAAATAATTTAAAGGCGGCAAAAGAAAATAATAATTTTGTATATTAGCATGAAAATGAAAGAATATGAATCAGGAACAGGAAATAAAAGATATACAACGACGTTTAAAATCACTTGAGATAAGGTGGTGGCTGTTAATTATTTCTATATTACTGATTAGCATAGGATTGATACTAATGCGATTAAAGTACCTATAATGCCGGCAATGGCTCCTGCTATCTCTAATTTTTCTTTTGTAGTGTATCTTTTTAAATGGCCTTTAGTAGTATAAAATTTCTCTCCTTTATCTGTCATTTGTATCCAATATTGATCATTTCCTAAATAACAGATATAACCTGCTTGATTTAGGATAGGGATTATTTGTTCTATTTCGATCTCTGAATACCCCAGACTTTGGAGGTGATAGTAATAATCATCGGTGAAAGTACTAACAGATTTTTTTGATTTTAAGTAGGATAGTAAAGATTGAGTTATCTCTTTTTGCGATATGGTCATATTATAAATAATCAATTCCTTATGTCGTGTGCCAACCGGAACCACCCGGCCATCCGGTTTTACGGATGCACGACATAAGGAATTGACAGCTTTTGGTTTATTTTGGCAGGGGCTAAAGTACAAAATAATCTGAAATATGAAAGAGAAATCTATGGAATACATACCATGTTTATGGTATTTTTAATGTGAATCTTAAAAAAAATAATGAAATATGTTCTTTTTTTATGGGAAAGCAATAGTTTTGCGAAACAGTGATTTTTTATTTTATTTTTTAATTAAACCTTTTAGATTATGAAAAAGAATTTATTACTCGTTTCGCTTTGGGGAATCTTATCCTGTTTTATGTTATCATCTTGCAATAATGAGAATGAAGAAAGTATGAGTTTACCTGATTCTCAAGCGTACATCACAAAGATGAATGTCACAAATGCAGCAAATACACGCAGTACTTATAATTGTAATGAGGTACAGAATGTAAGTTTTGAGGATTTTATATCTGGAAAATCCTATGACTTTAATTTTCTGGTCTATTCTGACAATACGTATGGAATAGATATCGACAAAGACGGAACCGTTGATGTGACGGTAACTGTGAAAGGTAATGAAATTACCGCTACTTCGAAAAATAACGAGTCTGAGACGGTGGTTGTTGGGCAAGAAGACAGCGAACGCTACACAACGTATACGTTAAACGCTCCACAAACCAGAGTTACATATAGGCATATATCATGGTTTTCATGTGTGAAACGCCTGACTCTTAATGAAGACGTAGCAATGGGATCAGGTCTTGCAAGTATGTTCCGTAAGTATGCGTTTGGTTATGTCGCTGGAGCTGCTGCCGTTATATGCTTGAACGATAGCAACAGATGGGACGTTAGTTAAGGTCTAAGAAGGAATTTGATATGACGAAAGATAGAAAAATATTAATTCTCAAAATATGCTTAATACCAATCGTCTACTTTGTAATCAGGGGGTTGTTCAAATTAGGCATTGTGCAGAAATACGATGATTTCTTTTTGTTATTGTGTGTAGCTTTGCCGTTCATCTACGACATATGGGCTAAACGGAAAAAATATTTTAAATAATATGTAAGAGAGTAGGGGTATCAATGCTGATACCCCTACTTGTTTATTAAAAGCCGGCTACTTCATAATACTTGAAAAAGTAGTATAGACAGTTTTTTTCAGTCTGCTTTTGAAATTACAGTATAAGTTAAACTTTCTTTAGCATAATGACTGTTTTTATTATTGCATCTTAGTCGTAAATGTATTTTCCTGAGGCTATTTGGGTGCAAATTATAGTAAACTCCCGTAAATCGCGGATTAATCTACCATTTATTCTCACTTCTATACAATCTTTGTTTGCTGGTACTCTGAAAGTACGGAATAGTATATCTATAGTTTTCCTTAATGGACCATTTATATTAAAGTCTTTATCTGTAATAGTACAAGGAATGGTCATAGTTGCGTTTAATGGTACGTATTGTACAAAACCATCATCATCTGTTACAACACCACGTATGACTCTATATTGAGAAGCCTGTGCAAGCATCTTGGCTAAACGCTGTCTTTTTTGAGCATCAGTTTTTTCAGGTGCAAGTCTTGAGCCTATCTGTATTTTAAGAGATAGTTCTATACCGTTTTTGTTCCCTACATATATATCAGAGGACCTCGTGGCACTTTTAACAATACTATTACTTTCATCATCACATAGGGTGATAATACTGTCAGCACTTAGTGTGATATTACCAACTTCAATTTGGCCAGTTCTGAGTTCGACTCTCGATTTAGTAGGCTGTGGGAAATCAGGGAGTTCATTTTCTACTATTTCTTCTTGGTTACAAGAATATAAAATAGCACAAAATAGAAGCATAATGCTCCATAAACATTTCTTTTTCATAATAAGTCTAATTTAGAGTTTTACAATTAGGGTAATTAAATCACTCATTCTTTTGTGTAGCAAAAATATGAAATTAGACTATAACTATGTTGTTTATTAAGAGGGAATTAACTTGATAGATAGGAAAATACCTATTTGTTGGTATTGATGTTCTATGATAAGAAAATGATTGCAAAACTATTTTGATTGATATCGGCAGAGAGAGGGAGCATTTCTAAATTCTTCATAATGCATCAATTTACGTTTTGATAATCGGTATTGGAAATAAAAAAAGAGAGGGAGTATCGGCTTCCCTCTCTCGGTTGTGTTAATGTCATTTGATGTTTAATATGGTTTCCGATAACTTATTTTTTATATCATTAAATGCACCTTCTAAAAATTAGCTACTTCATAATATTTGAAAAAGTAGTATAGAGCCACTTTGTGCCATTTGGTCAACTCCTTGTCTCCGGAAAGAATAGAAGAAACGGTACATTTGTCAATTCCGGTGTAGTTGCTCAAATGTTTATTCTTTAATCCAAGCCGTTCCATCCGTTTCTTGATCCAGTCGAGAGTGATGCCATCAATGTCTTTACGGTCGAAGTTTACGGCGGAAACAGTAAGTTTCCAGTCTTCCGGAATTTCATCTTTGAACATGTCCCGGACACGTTCTGTCAGTTCTTTCTTTGAAAGGAACTTATCATTAACTAAGTCCTTTTGCTCGGCACGGACAATCAGCCGGCCTTCTGAGTAGGACACAATCTCAATAGCGATATGGGCATATCGCTGATACTGCCTTGCGAACTCTTCAATACGCTTTTTACTCTCGGCAGAGAGAGGGAGGATTTCTAAATTCTTCATAATGCATCAATTTACGTTTTGATAATCGGTATTAAAAAAAATGTTATTCGTTGTAAAGGAGGGGCTTTCGCCCCTCCGGATCACAATTTGATGAGTCTCATATGAGAGATGTCGAAAATAGCGATCTGTTTATTTTCACGCCCGAATCGCTTGGCTTCTTCAAGGTTGGTGAAAATCCGGACGGAATCAAAATAGAACTCTTGGTTCTCTTCATTCAGCCATCCGCCGACCTTCTTTTCGTGCATCTCAGCATGGTTAAGAACTCTTTTCAGTCCTTCTTCTCCGAAACTGTCTTGAGTCTCGAGATAGGCGACTGAAATACCCTTTGTGACCTTTTTTAAGGTTGTGAGGTCAACCGTGAACCCATCGGGGTTCTGCTTTGCTATCGCGAGGATAGCTTCGAACAATTGTTCCATAATATAAAGAACTTATGCGGACGTCACCCGCGTTTGTTATGACAATGCAAATATACAATAAAGTTTGCTACTAACAAACTTTATTGGAAAATATTTATTTGTTCTGCATATTTTCATTCAGCTCTTGTTGTTTTCTCAGAGATTCATCCATCGTATACAGGGCATCGATCAGGAACCCTTTTTTTATTTCGGGCTTTTTGGTCATGTCTGACTGTGCGAGGGAGTCTAAAAGACGCATTTGCGAATCAAAGACGCGACCATTACTCTTTCCGTTTCCGGAAAAGATACGGGGAAAGCCATTGGCAAGATAGGCCAGGCTCCCTATAATGTACCAGTACATAATCATTTTCACTCTGTGGGGAAGATGGCTGAGAATGGAAGCATCTTTCTCCAGACGATTGATATTGAATGTTTTGCTTGTGTACCATAAACAGGCCAGAGCATGGTTAATTTGTTCCGGGTCCTGATTCATGGCGTCAAGATAGTGTTGCAGGTGCATGAACTGTTCGAAGCGAATATCGAGCAGGCCATCTTCCGGACCACGGAATTTACGGAACCGGCAAAAGAATGCCCGATAGGGATTGACAGTGAGTTCCGGGTGTACATGGTATTTCATTTCGGTATCCTTTTCGCATATCAACAGGAAGTCGAAGAGTTCGGCCAGCCGATTGACTTCTTCAGGAAGAAGCAAATATTTCTTCTTGAGTGTCCGGAAAGGGATTTTATTGCCGGGAGTCCCAATGCTGATCTTTACTTGATGGCGATAGATATCCCGATACCGGCAAACATGTGCATTGAGACAATATAGCATCATGTGTACCTTCAGTTCTTCGATGGGAATATCGCTTTGTGTAAGATTAACCAGGTAGCTCAGTTGCTTTTCGGTGAGTTCATCCCAGCTTTCCGGAACTCGGTAACAATCATCATTTATCTGAATGGTGTGCATATTGTTATGATATAGAGGTGAATATTCGCTTTTCTTTGGAGTTAAAGTTTATAGCGGTAACGGTTGGTGTGATTCCTAACTCCTCAGCATTTTCGGAAATGAAGTTTTGTATCTTTCCGGCGTAGTAAGTCGCTTGATCGGCGAAGAAATTACCGGTTGCTGCCTGATCCTGGTAGATGGGCCGGATAATGGGAGTAAACTCCGGTGTGTCGTTGATGGTACGCTGTTCACGTGAGGTCTGTGATGTATAGAGTTCAGCGGTTTTGTTAGCGAGGTAACGGAGTATGTGCCCCAGCAGTACCTTTTCTTTAGGTGTCAGTTCTTTCCCTGCGGTATGGGCATCAAGCAGACGTTGGTATAGGTCTTCTTTGAGCATTTCACGCACATTGCGTTCTTGTAACTGCCGGACAGTAGGTAGCATCATGCGGAACGATACGGTAGAATACTCGATATTGACTAAACCGGTATCTTGAAATTCTCTGGCATCACGTATGAAGCATGGAGAAGAATCCGTGACTTGTTTGCAGTGCTCGGCGTATTCGGGGTAAGTTTCCGGATGATCGGTCAGAAAAGTGAGCAGCCGATCAAGGGCCTGCATGCCACGAAAGTAGAAGCTTTCTTTAGCGGCGGCAATTTTTGCTTCATTGGCCGGTGAGTAGGTACCTTGCTTGTTTTCGACCGTAATTCCACTGTCTCCGATACGTATGCCAAGTTCCGGAGTGGCAAGCATTAGGGTGAGAGGCCCCAGGGTGCGGAGAATTTTATCATTCAGCCTTTTATCAGTTCCGGTCAGTGCCTTTTCTACGGTTTTAATACCGATGTATGGCGTCAGATAGATATCCATAGCATCATCAATATACGGATTGATGGCTTCGTCAGGCAGTGTAGCATTGATTTTGACTACTTTCTTGAGTGTGTCGATGTCAGGGATGATAGCATTCATTTTTCTTCTGTTTCTGAGGTTAAACCTGTATTTTTAGTAGCTCCTGTCCCTTTGTCAAGTGTGGTAAGCTGACAGTTGGTGACGGAAAAGTAGATATCTTTCGGCCATCCGTTTACGGCTTTGGCAAAATAAAGGGGAGTGAGCGTGGCTTCCTGAAACATTTTCATTAAGGCTTGTTCGATGATGAACAGCTCACGGGCTTCAGTACCGTTAATACTCTTACCTTTGCCGGGAGCGGCACCAATGATGGAGGGATGTACATTCATGCCGTAGCAGATGGTGTTGCTTACTTCCTCGCTGTCTTCAATGTATTCGCCACCCTTGAAGAAGGAATCTAAAGTATTTATGATGATATCCTTATCCTCAAATCCTTTTACTCGGTCATAACGAAAATGGGACACGAAGCCTTTACCTGCATTCTCTTCTCCGGCAAGAAAGTCATTCATGTCCTGAAGGAAGGTCTGTCGCCGTACAGCCTGGTCTGCTTCGTTCGTAATCTTTTCATCCGCGTATAATTTTCCCCAGAAATCCTCTTTGATGTAGACGATATAGCGCAATGCCATTTGATTCTTGATCAAAGCCTTCTTAAAGATAGGAATGGCATTCCTAAAGTCGTACCATCCGGAAACGAATACACTCCACCAATATGGTTTACTGTAATAGAATCGTCCGGGAGTCGCTATGCGAATGTTATGGATGAAGCGGCGGTCTTTGACGATCTCTTTTGTTCCCTTTTCATTGGGAAGCAAACCCATTCGTGTCTTTAAATCCCGCAAAGGTGCCTGGCGGTCCAGTAGTGGTGTCGCAATTACATCATCCGGCATACCTTCATGCCATTTGGCTGAGTAACCATGATATTCACTCTTGCCGGTCCTCTCATCGATTACGCTAATACGTGAACAGGTTGCTTCCTTTGCCTTTACTTGTACCAGTCTGGGCTGAGTGTCCTGATTAAAAATATATTCGACGTATGCATCGTAGAAGATCACTAAATCATTCGCTATCTCCATCCGGATAAATGGTATGTCGTTGTTTTCTATAAAATCGAATATATCCGGGTATTCTTCGGGCAAGACTTCTTCTTTGATGATTTTTCGGGTTTCCTTATCCCGGTATTTACGATATACGAGAACACTATCTCCATATACTACCTTATTTTTAAATTCCACATTGCTGCCGACAGTTACATTTGCCCCGATCTTCTTCATAATGTCATACATCATGTTATTGTTCCGCCCTCTGGGAACAAACTTAATTGGAGCCGCTTTCCCTTTGGGAACTACTTCAACGGTAGAGGTCTCCCGGTCAGTTGTGATATCGCTATTATCACTGAACTTTATGATTCCTTTTCCGCCTTTGGTGACTGCATAAGTTTCATATCCTTTTTGAAATAATTGGGGCTCAGGTTGTTTCTTCTTCATTAGAAATAAACTTTGATGTTATTAAATCGTGTAATCAGACATCTCCGGATTTTCCTGGGAGCATACTCACCTATTTGAAGTATGTTGACAGTGCTTCCGCTACTATGAAATGAACTAAGTACCGCACGCTCGTAGGTAATGAGTTCACCGGTACTTTTTTTGCAGAATTCAATGGAGAACTCAATGGGTTTACCCTCTTTCCGTTGCTCCATAAGTTCCCAGACTTTACTTTGATGTATTCTGTCGCTTGGCATAATACGATAGTGCTATGATGATAAAAAGCAAAGGTATCCCGATACTGAGGCCGTTTCTTATGCCATCATCCGTACCGGTTGCTACTTTGCTATCTTTCCTGGTCTCTGTCCCGGATTCTCTTTGTATGGTTTGACCGGATACCTCTCTCTTTGAAGAGCTGTTCGAAGAGTGTACAGTGTCATTACTTTCCTGCGCGGTTTTACTCTGTTTTTCGCTCCCTTCAATCTCGATACCCGATAGCGGGGGTAGGCCGGTTGTGGGATCGGGTGTTTGTGTCGTGTCAAAATGGTACGTGATCTTCCAGGATGAACCGTGTTCGTCTTTAGTGGTTTTGACTTGTGAGGCAATGGTCCCGGTACCGGTATTGAGTTCATTGTAATTATGCTGAAAAGTTCCATTCTCTTTGAATTGATTAGAATGTAGAGAAGAAGAACGACAAGCACACAGCAGTATACCAACTGAAATGCAAGCAAAATAAATGATAAGGTGTACATGATGTTTCATTGTTTACGGTTTTGGCAAATTAAATCGGTACATTTCATGGTTTTTAGCTCTGTTATCAAACGATTGTTTTCGTTGATTTTCAAATCCATAGTCTCAATACGTTTGGATAATGTTTCAACTTTATTTTCCCAGCGTGCCTCACTATCTTCTTTATCCTGTTTGAGTGAGTTGATGTAACTTCTTTGATCGGTGATCATTTCCTGGTAGACATCCTGCATCGCTTTCATTGCATCAGCTTCTGCACGTTTCTTGGTGTATTTGATAGTGACAAATGCTGTGGCGGTTCCGACTAAACCGCCGCCGAAAAGAAAGACCATGATATAATTTAGAATCTCATTCATCGCTTTTTTATTGCAAATGTATTGTGTACAAGCGCTTACGTAAAGGACAGAAAAACGGCACAATGTGCCGGAGCGGTATCGCATGTGCGATGATTTTTGAGGAGGGGGCAGCATATAAGAGAGAAAAAAAAGTTTGAGGCGAAACTTTTTCCGAGGGCGGTGCGTGGAGGATCGACGTGTAAAGGGGAAAATTTTCCCCTTTAAAACACTCTTTTCTTTGTGAATCAGTGATTTGTCTTTTTTACCGTGGGAATTGGCTGAGAATGGAAAAGGCATAGAGGTCGTTTAAGATTCTATGCCTTGAAAAAGGTCGATGAAATACTATTCCGGTAATAATAGTCTTATTAATTCTTGAAGTTGTGCGGCTGCACGTTGCTTCTCTATTGGTGATGCGCCTTCAGCTAACAGTATATCAACGAGGGCTAATGCTTTTTCTTTATTCATTGTTTTTCACTTTTGGGTTAATTATTATAGTTGATTTATGGCATACTCAAAGTTGTATCCATAGAGTTCAGTGATAAATCCACAAGAGAATAGCCAAACGTAGGATTGATCTTGATACCCTGCATTAAAGTCAAAACTGTTAAATGTGGTTTCGGGATGAATACCACTTATTACTTTGGTTATTTTCGTGATCACTGTTAGGAGATGCTGAACGTGTCGGTCATAAGCCGGTTCGTCCGGATTGATGACTTGAATTTTGTAGTCGGGATCAAACATAGTTGAATCACAACTCAAATAAAAAGAGTGTTCTAATCCATTCTCGATATATGCTGCGTATAGCCCAAAGCGTCCTTGTTGAGAAATTCGGTGCTTGAGGGTAATTCCGGATGTAGGATGCTTAATATGACTATCACATGTGTAGACGAGAATGTTACGGAAATGATCCAAGCTTTGAGTTACATTGTCAATATGAGCTTTCAGTAAGGCTGCCGGTACTTTCATTTCTGCCCTCCTTCCTTAACCATTTCAATCTGATTAATAAGATTACGTATAGCGATTAATCTATCATAGGAGATTTCGCAGAGCTGCTCACCATCGGCAAAAACGTTATAATAGATATTGGGCGTGCCTTTTCCTTCATGATGTACAGTGCATTTTTCGATCCAGGCTTCTTCCTTTATTCGTCCCATTTCATACCTCCTTTCTTAGCTTTGATAACACAATAAATGGCTGCAAGAATGCAGGGAGGAAAGATGAGCGTAGCACAAAGGCAAGCAATGGCACTGACATAGTAAGCGTCAGAGGAGGTTTTAACTTTGCAATCGGATGGGATAAAATCATCAATTGCGGAGTTGGACTGATGGGGGATTGTGGTTGGTTCCGGTGTGCGGAACTGAGGCACGAAAAGGGTGCCGGTAGATTTCTTTTTCATACGAATCATTGTTTTAGCATTTTAGGCAATTAAAAACGGCTGCCATTTCCCCGTTCGCTAAAACAATGATTCGTAATCCCGAAGGCTTAAGAATTAGGGAAAGGCAACCGCCTATATCATGTAAACCATTCTGATAAGATCAACAAAATGGTGAAATGTCTGAGCATAAAAGAAGCCCACCAAACTTAATGAGCAATTAACCGAAGCTCACCGGGATAAATATTATCATTGTTTTAGCTTCTGCAAAGATGGGGATAATATTTCGTTGTACCAAATGATTCGTACAAATTCTTTGCTATAATAGGATTAAAGTTATCTGCCTTTAAACTTTAATGGCTAAAACATGGGGGTGTTTTGTGGTGAAACATCCGGGTGTTGTGTATGGAAACATGGGGATGTTATTCAATAAAACATCCCCATGTTTTCGGCAATGACAATTAGAGAGATTGATTAAGTATTGCTTCCCCTGTAAGTTGAGTAATTAGAATCAGCCATAGTAAAAGGTAGGCATGCAACAGGTGTAAAGTAGAGGTTATGCATAAAAAAGGCTTCCAACCCGTGGAAGCCTTTTAACTTGTCAAAGTGATAGCCTCATGTCAATGAAGCTGAAGTATCTAAAAATCTGTTTCCAATACTTTTCAACGCCATAGATAAGATTTTTATCTCATCTTCTGTAAATGGAATTGTTCCATTTATCTTTTTATACAACCAAGTCCTATCTTTGCCGAAATATTCTTTGGCAATATACGATAAAGAAACAACATTCTCTATATCTTCGAGTTCCTTTTTAAAATTCTTATTTATTTTTTGCGATTTCAGAGTCCTTCTTTCTGCCATCACTTCACGAAGGTATTGTCCTGCCAACTTGCGTTGCTCCACAGGGACAGATTTCATTAATGTAGCGAACTTCTTATCATGCTCTTGGCGCTCCGCTTCTGTCTTGAGAGTACAGAATTCTTCAAAACATGCTCTAATTCTTTCTTTTAACTCTTCCATGGCTCTTTATATTAGTGTTATGATGATGATTTGAAGTAGCCCCGAAGGGCTACCCAAATCATTCATCTGTCAAAGCGTCAACTATCCCTTTACAGTCTTCGTTGATTAACTTATCCAGATCCTCCCGCGTGTACCACTCTTCTTCCAAGAATTCGTCTTCATGCCGGAGGAGGAATCGTAAATCTTCAAGATACTCTTCCCGACCATTTAGGTCTTCTTCAATTATTGGCATTGCCATCACTTTTGACACTGCAAAGATAATCATCATTTGATGAATTACAAACTATTATCTATGTTTTTTCATCAAATGATGATTTTTTATTTCCGATTGAGGAAGAATATTCCTCCGGTGCCGGTTCCCGGACGTGTGAAGTAGAAATTCATGCCGAGCCATAATGTGTCGAAGGCATCCGTAACATGGGTTTTGTATTGATCCGGATTGTCCGGAGTATCGTCAGTACCTTCCGGAGCTTTGTCCTTCTCAAAACCGTTTTTACCCTGCTTAATACCGGTTTGCTCCATGGCGATCTTGAGGAACTCGTTTTGATAGAGATTGAAACGAATCCACAGGAATTGCGGATCACCTTTCAATGCGAGATCGATATTGAGGTGTTTCCATTCATGTTTGGGTGCCTGTCCGACATATACCATTGCAGGAGTGTACCGGTTCTCTTTGAATACACGTTCAATGATATCCGCATAGGTTTCTGTTGTGGAGCCCGACTCCCAGGTAAAGGTATGATCATAGTAGACGACTACATCGTGATTGAGCTTGGGACGGTAATAGTCAGCTATCTGTTGTGCCAGGTCTCCGAGTTTGGATGGGGTTTTGACATAGAACGATTTGATGATTTTCATCGTATTCCCGTCCAGTTGTGCCACTACCGCTGTCGAGATTGACGCATTGGAATCGAATGCAATATGCAGTTCTTTGTCAAAATCAAGGTCACCATCTCCCAGGCAGCCGCAGGAACTCAGTTGCTTCCAATTACTTCCAAGATTCTTCAGCCTTCCGTTATCAGCCGGCTGATAGAAATGTATGCGGTCGTCCAGGGCACTATAAAAGCCATTGGGAACTTTCATCAGCCGTTCGTTCAGGAAGGCGGTACGCCATACCAACGGGGGAGAATCACGCTGCATCTGCCAAATGAAGTCTTCTCCCAGGACCTCAAGGTTATCAAAGACATCATATTCACCATAAAATACAGTGTATTCCCGTTTTTTCTTATCATTGGGTTTGAGTGCAGGCTGAAACTTCCGGGCTATGTCAAGATCACGTTGAAGTTCCCGGATCATCCGCATGGTGTGTTCGGTCAGCGGTTTACGTTTGTAATCCTGAAGTTCTTTATACAGGTTGCGAATGAGTTGGATATGTGGGGGCTGCATCTCTTCCTGTTTGTCGAGAATCCAACGTCCCATGGATGATCCGGGCATGTCCGTTGAGTAACATACGCTGTGATGGTGAGGACAGTGCCCGAAATATTGCCGGTTTCCCCGGTTGGCCGGATTGACCTCGTTCTTTATCTTGTCATAGGAAAGGAACTTTGCCTCCGGCCCTATCACCCAGTCAAGCGACATGGAGTTTGCGGACATCCCTTGATTAAAGGAAAGAATGACCATGACCGTGCCATTCCAGAAATGGAAAGCATTACTCCATCCGTCTCCGAGTACCGGACGGACAGGTTTGGCAAAGCCCATGGAAGGTGGTGCTTTATGGCCAACGACATAATGGATATTTTGAATGTATCCCCATTCGGCGAGTGCTTTACAGATAGCCGGAAGGGTATTCCCCCAGGCTTTAGCATAGCTGGGAGAGATCATTCCACCCAATGAACCGGGCATTTCCCAGACGTTTCTGAGAATGAAGCGGGCGTCGATACCTTCTGACTTACCGGTACCACGCGATGCAACGATGTATTCGTCATGTGCGGCAATAGCCATTGCCTGGCGTTGCATTTTGTTGAAGAACTTCCGTATCACATTGGCCTGTTTCATCCGGAGTTCGTATGCCGATGGTATGGGAGAGGCTTGGGCTGTCATTCTTCAATATCCTCCTCTTCAATGGTTTGAATATCTGTCGCCTGTTTGGTCAACATATCTTTGCATAAGTTGCGGAGTTCCTGGCGGCGTTGCTCCAGATTGTCTATCACTTCAATGCCCTCAAGTGTCGTCACATCGTCAGAAGGTTCAAAAGATGGGGGAATAAGCTGACTGAAGTCGAATGCGTCATCGTCTTTGTCGGAACGGGTGTATTTACCTATCTTGTCGAGAGCGGCGGCAGCTCCTTTGGCATCTCCGTTGTCGATAGCGAGTTGAAATGCCTTCTTTCCTCCTTCTACGATCATGTAGCGATACCAGGATTTGGCCGCTAACTGGATGTTACCGACCAGCCGGTTGATCATACCGATATCGCGATAGGCCTGTGATTGGGAAACAGGTTCCGCTTGCCCTCCACATCCGTGCATGAGAAAAGTAACGAGCTCCTGGTCTTCAATTAATGGGCTTTCCATTTTCTTACTAACACAAAGCATCATCCGATTCTTTATTTCCATCTCCTTTGGTGATAACCGGAGAGCGGATTCACCCCGATCTTTGAACAGGGAGCGTTCGATGCGGTCGTAGGTTGTGTCTTTTTTAGGCATGGCTGATCGGAATTAAGTGATCGGCCACGCCTTTAGACTTCAAATCACTACATGAAAGTAACGTTGCAATTATGGAATGTGAACTCCGGATGACGCGATAACCAAGATGCAAAATTGCGCCGACGTTTGCGTGCATGGCATTCCGCCACATAGCGGATACGTTCTTTTCGCTTCTCGGCCAGGAAGAGGATGAGAGCTTCGTAGCTGATAGCTCCGGCAGTCTCTTCACGCCCGGAGATGTTGAAACGTCCGGTAACGGTGTTTCCTGACCGGTTTGGAGTACGCAGGTAGCGGATGGTGCATCCGTGGAGGTCGATGCCGTAAGCGGCAAGGTCAGTGTAAGGATTGCCGGTGAGGACAATTGGTGAATTGTTGCCCGTTTCGTGGGTGGACGTTCCGAGGCTGTTAGTAGCAGCGTTGAAAATTTCAGAGTTGTTAAGCATAAACAAACTGTTTTTAAAATGAAAGTATCCGTGCCTTTCCCGCTGCTTAACAACTCATTTCTGATGTCTGTGGTTCTATTACAGTTCCACACGGGGGTACACGGATACCAAATATGGTACACTATATGTCTGGACATAAAAAATGCCCGCACAATAAATGCAAGCGTCCAACTCACATCAGAAATATATAAATTGTTAAGCACTGCAAACATAGTGATTAATTTTGAATGTGGAGCGATTTTTCCAAATTATTTTTTATTTCAGATAAAAGAGAGGGCAACACTTCATGTATTGCCCAGTCTCCTTTGTGCATGAACGGTTCGATAGAACCGGGACACAAAGCCAAAGGAAAGTTATCCTGAAACCTTTTCACCTTGTTCTGCCGATAATTCTGCCGTTAAAGCGGCTAATTCAGTTTCGTATTTAGCAATCCGGTCGAGTGCGTTTTGCAGAACAGCCTGCTTTCCCTCTTTCCCGGCCCTCTCTGCGGCTGTTTTGCTGTTCGTAATGTTCTGCTTCAGACGTTTGATCTGACGGGCTATTTCGAAGCCTCTGACCACTGCATTTTCACTATACTCAGGACGTTTAGCATCAAGCTCTAAGGTTGCCTGTTTGCCTTCTGCGTAATCGTCAATCTGTTTCCAAAGTTTGCGACGTTCGTCGTCCAGCTTGCAGAGTTCTTCTGCGAGGGGGTGACGTTCCTCTGCCGGGATATCCGGATTCGCAATATCATTATGGAGACTGGCGTACAGGGGAGCGATCTCTTTGATACGGGCGTATGCTTTACGTAAGGCAGGAGTGAGGGATTCTTCTGTTACGATCTTGACGCCCGGAGTGTTCAAGGCATCCAGTTCGCCCCGGATAGCGGAGAGCTCTTTCATTTTCTCCTCGAACTCTTCATTTAAAGCTGAGAGTTCGTCAGCATGATTTTCCGTGTCACTCTCAAGTTCGCTGATACGGTTATGCAGTCCGTCGATCTCCTCTTGGAGTCGGTCGATTGCCTCTTTCCGGATATCGGTTTCTTGAGTCCGTTGTTCATCATTCAGTGTTTGAACGATCAGGATCTCTTCGAATGCAGCCGGGTAAACAGAAGGAGCATCTTTTATTTCCCTGGCTATTTTAGTCAGTATATTGACTAATTGTGTAAAGTGGGGATCGAAAATGTGAGGATTCTCCGGTGCCTGGGAAAGATAGTTCCCATAGCTGCTCTTGGTGTTTGCCTTTGCTAAAGCGTTAAAGAGTTCCATACCGTCAGCGTACCTGCGCTGACGGTTTGACAACCATTTTTCTAACTGTTCGTTTCTTGTCATAAAATATATGTATTATGTTAACCTCCGGGACTTGGAGCCGGTTTCAGGCCTGCAATGACTTCCATGTCGATTGGTGTCCCTAAAACAACAGCCGATTCATTTGCGTCACAAGTGGCTGTATAGGCAGTTCCCCGCTGATCGGCGGCGAGCTTACCACCATCAAAGGAGGGTGATACATCGGCATACATGCCCGGTTTACCCATCAGGAATTGTTGGCCGTCGGAATCTTCGAAGACGAAGTACCCCGGAGTGTTCTTGACAAGTGTACTGAAAGCATGCATTCCCGGAGTATTGCCGGGAAAGAAAAACTCTAAAGTCTGCTTAAAAGATTTTCCGTCCGTTTCGCCTTGAATTTCCGCTTTATAACCTACTTTCCCTTTTGTGGAATACAAGTAAATCGGCTGAGTGTAGGTTCCGCCGCTTGGAAAAGTGAATGATCCCGAAGCGGTAATCAGGTCCTCATTCGTAGTAGGCTTTGCCGGAATCATTGGTACGGTTGAAGGAGCGTCATACGGAATAAAGAGCAGCCGTCCTTTATAACCTCCCATGTTGTTTTGCCCGATATTCCATTTTAACGGGGCAAATGCCGGACCGGCAGCCAGAACGGTTAAACCGTCTGATGTCAGAAGATGATGGCTGATCCAGTTTCCGGTATCCGGAATGGCCGCTTGTACTTCCGGAAGCAAGAACAGGCAGCAGATAAGCAGGCATGAAATGCAAAGAATAAATCGTTTCATAATCAGGTAATTGTTTAGTTTATGTAGGGGAAGGTAAGAGTCCCTTCCCCCGGATTAGTTAAGTATAGGCTCCGGTAGCGGTGGCTACTTCACCGGCAACAACTGTAACCTGTGTATTTGCCGGTTTGGTCTTGCCATCGGCATCAGTGAACTCGATGGTGTATTTTCCCGGAGGAAGTCCAATGATGCATTGGCCGTTACCGCGTTTGGCAACTTTTCCCTGGATACTCCATTGACCTTTGTCGGTGCCGGTGATGGCTACCTGCACTCCGCCGGTTTTACAATAGTCACCGGCCAGGTCAAGGGATTCGTTCTTCTGCTCGTTACAGCGGAAGACTTTCTCATGCCAGTCATTGATACGTGTATCGTATCCTGCCTGCAACCAGAACTGCCATTCGTTGGGGTCCTCGTAAATATCACGTATCTGGCAGAATTTAGAAGCCGCCTGAGTATTGAACGCCACGTCTATGTTACCAACTTTCTGAAGGGTCAGCCGGGAACCTTGGCCCAAAGCTTCGTGGGAGGAGACAATCAGGTTCGGACACATGGCGTCTTCCCGCAAGAGTTCAAGCATGCGTTGCATGGAAGGATATTCCTGCATGCGTAACTTATTGCGTAATGCTGAACGGGCAGCTTTCAAAACGGTTTCAGCACACAAAAGCTGTGGTACACCGCCTATTGAAGAACGAAGGTAGGTGTTTGCGCCTCCGATCCATTCCACCAGATTCTCGTAAGCTGTATAATCTGTATCTGACGTTGGCGCGGCAAACTCTCCGGAAATAGCGAAATTACCACGGGCCGCATTTACATCGCCACGAGTGATCAGCATGTCCATCTTGGTATAAATACCATCGAAAGCCCCGCCGGGTGAGTTGGAATCTTCATCCCGTTCGGCAGAGAACAGGCTATATACGATATCTTCCAGATGCGAACGTACCAGGGTAAATGCAACCTTGGTTTCCATCGGATGTTTTTTCGTAGTGTTGCTTACCGGAGTGCCACCGATGATCAGCAGTTCGTTGTCATCGTACTTCTGGGAATTTTCTTTGGTGATGCAGACAACATCTTTCGGCTCGATGACTGAGGGTTCGTAACCTAAGAGTTTATCGACCAGTCCGAAGTTCTTTCCGATTTTATACGATTGCGTACCACCGGCACGACGCCGCTCGTTGATACGTGCGTGTTTGCCTTGCAGGTCCATAACATTCAGCTTCAGTAGGTTTGCCACTTCGGTGAGGGTGGCAAACGGCAGCGCACGAAGTGCCTGGTCATAAATGACCAGTGCTTCGTTCAGTTTAGAGACATCAATTAGTTTATTTGCAGCCATTTGAATAGACTTTTTAATAGTTAAAGTTTAGGTTATTAATACAGGCCCTCAGCTTTTAATTTCTCGGTGATGGCTTGATAGTTTCCTGCGTTTTGGTCACAAAAAGCAGATAACTCTTCCTGGGTTCCGCTACCTTCAGGCTCTTGTTCAGGAGTCAGACCGGCATGCCCCGGTGTAGGACCGTTCTTCAGATTCTTCACTTGCTCTTCAAGTTGGGTGATTTTAGAATCCTTCTCAGTGATAGAGTTCTTGAGAGTACTGATCTCGTTATCCTTGCCGGATATAGAACCGTTCAGCTCTGTAATCTTCGCGTTGGCAGAGTTAAGTTTCTCTTCAATATCGGTCTTAGCCTGTACAAGAGTAGCGTTCTCTGTCTTTAATCGTTCCATTTCAGCATGGATAGAGTCCAGGTTTTCAGCAGACAGTTCGGTGGTTTCCGCTTTATCTTTTGAAATTCCCAGGAAAGAGAGGAAGCCGGTCCATGATGGTTTGTAATTCATTGCCTTTTCTTTTGGGATTGTTAATGCTGGCACAATATTCGTGTCCATACCCGCTGCCAGTAAAACGGAGGAGGAACGGTCGTATAAGCACACGGCATGGGAGTTGGCCGGGATATCCACGATGGAAGCCTCCATGATTTCTGCTTTGGTAACAGTTTCGCGTGTTTGTCCCGGAAGCAGATATGCTTTTTCGGAGGATGTGGCCAGGATACGTATACCAATACTTGCGGCCCGTAAGGTCCCTGCTTCGTATTTTGCGGCAATGGTCTTCGATAAATCGTCTACCTTGTCGAAAACAGGAATAGCAGAAAGCACGTCGTCCTCTATCTTGATATCGTCCCAATATCCGATTGCTTTGTAATCACACCATAGGGGTGATCCTTCATCACGGAAATGCCCATACAGCATCACCGGATTGTCAATGAAAGCTTCAAGAAGAAGTCCCGCAGTAAGAACCCGGTAGCCGTACCGGTTGAGTGATGAATCTGATAAGATGATGCGTTTTTGGCTCATTGCACTTATTTTGTTGCAATGATACGGCTATATATAATGATGCCGAAGGACGGTTATAACTCTGTAACAGGTAGTGGAGGATAGGCGCCTTTTCCGGAAAAAGTGGCTTCAATTCCGGAGAGGTCGGAGGCCTTGGTTCCTGTTTTCTCTATCACGGTTCCCAGAAGCGGGTACTCTTTGCTTCCATACAATCGGATATTGCCATTCGCATCCTTGCATCTTACTACGCAACCACGTACATTGATAGTCCGCAGGATGTGAAGTTCTGAATCTGTCAGTCCTGTGCGTTTCAGACGGATGGTAAGGGTCTGTTTGTATAGCGTACCGGCTTGAGTGTCGTCCGCTTCCACATCTGGAGAAACTCCCATATAGGTGATAGGCAGGTTTCTCCAGGTATTGGACCGGTGAAGGCTGATAACGGCTGAGTGATTGATGACTGAAAATAAACTTATTTCATCCGTGAACAGGAAATCTGCCTGAATGACTCCTCCGATATTGTTTGTATTCATATTCTGTTGATTTACAATATACTATCTGTGATTCTCTTTTTTCGAACATTTTTCACTCAAAAAAAGGACATTTAACTACGCTTACTCGATGAATTATTCTCGCTTTTTATAGCTCCTTTTTTCTTTTCTCCTCACTTTTGCCCTCCAACGCTGGTAGTGTTTGAGAAAAGCTTCTTCCGTAAGAGAATCAATTCCATATCTGCGCATGAAGAATTGCACTCCATCAATGTATTTGATTCCGTACCGGTGCTTCTGTTCGTCCAGGTATTCATGCAACTCCGCCCACATCATCAATTCTATTTTCCGGGAAATGATTACCTGGGAGCGAAGCCCTAAATAGTTGTAGGTCACTGGGGATTTGCCTATACTTCGTTCAGGCAGACAGATTTCTAAATTACCACGATCAACCGGAGCTTCCGACGGTCTCTTCTGAAGAAGGTCGAATATCACGTGATAGATATTCAGGTTATCGGGAAAACGGACCGGATCAGAGGTCAGGTTACAGTATTTGCCGCGGATATACTCACATAGATGCGGAGGAACTTCGATTTTGGTAGTTATCATTTAGGTCATAGAATGGTTTACGCTAATATACAAAGTTTTACGGACATAAACAAGACTTACCGGAACAAACTAATCCCCCTTGCAAAAACGGTACTCCTTTTTTGTGCAACTGTGTAAATCGTGCGGTCTTATCATATAATATGTTGATTATAATTGGTTTACATCCGTACTAAACATGGTACGTTTTTGTACGATTGATACATTGTGCGTACAAAATACAATTTTGTGCAATTTAGTACGAGGCGTACGTTTTTGTACGAAATTTGTGCTCTGTTTAAATATTTGATTTATAGTGTAATAAATACCGAATTGCACCTGTCTGCACGAAAGCACAAAAATATTCTATATTTTTAAGGTAGTCTCTTTTACAGAAGAAAGAAAAAATAAAAATAATATATATACACCTCGTTGCCGGCTTTACTCCGTCTCAGGCACAGTTGTTCAAAACGTTCTTCTAAGCAAGAGGGGGTAAAGGGGGAACGCCCCGAAAAAACAAAGCCGCGATACGCTGATGCGTACCGCGGCCGGATAAATGTTCCGACTTGTGCTATCGCAAATCATTCGGATAAAACACCTGAGATACCAACTCGTACTCACGGGGCAGTGACTTCACACCTACACAAACACAGATACCTCTTGCTGCAAGCTCATACAACCGTTGTGTTGTGACGATAGAACCCCGGAAATGATAGTTACTGCAAAGCACAAAATATGCAGTTGCCAGGTCAAAGGAATAAATGTCCTTGCTTATGATCTTGAGTGCATCGGACGGAATCTTGGCAAAACCTAAACGAACGGCCAGGCGTGCGATCAACTGCTCACGCTCGACGGGATCAGGAGATATGACTACGAATATTTTATTCTCTTTTTTTATCATTATAATGTTGTGTATATCAAATAAAAGACGTATCTTTACAGGGTAATAAATTGGGATAATATACTCCTATCGTCGTGAGTAGAAATGAACCCAGGATTTGGATTTTACGAACTTCGCGCACCGGCGAATAATTGTATAATCATCCGAAAACTCAAGTAATGCATCCGTCAACTCTTTCTGTTCCGTCTCTTCCTGAATAATCCAACATGCACACTTTATAAACAAGTCATAGGATGACGCCTCACAGTGATCCATTACACGAATACTTCCGCATTCCGGAATGCTATCCAGCAGCAGATACACTGCGTTATAAAAGCGATTAAAGCGCTCCGGATTCTCTTTGTATACGGATATCAATTCGTTAATATTGGTCAGTTTAAAAGAAGATAGGTTCATGGCATGTCATTTTATGGATTATAACTCAATTTCTGCTCAGGTTCCGGAGGGAGTGGGGGAACATCCCGCTTGGGATCGAGCATTTCAATACTTTCGGCTACGATTTCAGAAACGGTTCTTTTCTGGCCGTCATTTGTTTCATACTTCCGGGTTGTGAATCTGCCTTCAATATACAGTTTGCTCCCTTTGTGGGTGTACTTCTCAATGGTTTCCGCCAATCCCCTCCAGGCTACGACGGGTATCCATTCGGTTCTCTCCGGAATCGTTTGACCGGCTTTGTTTGTATAAGCGCGCTCTGTACATGCAATGGAAAATTGGGCTACTTTGATACCGGTTTCAGTGGTACGGACCTCGGCATCACGTCCCATGTTGCCGATAAAAATACATTTGTTTACACTCATTGTTTTTATGTTTAAGTTAGAAAACGAGTTTACCTGTCGGTTGTGGTAACCGGCTATTATCTTCTTCCGGGATAGGTTGGGCTCCGGTTCCTACCGTAAAGTACTCTACACCTCCGGATTTATCATCTACAACTGCCTTCCCGTCCTTATCGACTTGAAAAGGTTTCCCGGTTATACTGTCATATTTGTGAGGATTGAATACATAACCTTTCCAAGAACAATACATTATAAATTTCTTCTTAAATGCGGTTGGTGATACAAACTTTCGTTGCTGATTGTCGTATTGGCAAAATGCGTCATATAAATCTTTCCGGGGTAAACGGACATTGAGATGCTCTTCTCCGGAGAAGTATTCATCAGCCCAGGAGATGAGGGTTTCACCCATTTCCTGACGCAGCTTTCTTTGCTCTAACCTTTCGCCGGGAGCCTGGACAACGCCATAAGTCAAATACAATTGGACGCAATTGGCCAGCAGGTTCCAGGTAAGATTCCATTGTTCAAAATCCCACTCCGAGAAGAAGAGGACCCCGAAGTCGTCAACCGGCTTATGGGTATCGTTATAGAAATCGGAGAATGCAAGCAGCCACTGGCGGTCCGTGTAACTTGAACCACTGCCACGGATGGCATGGTTGGTAGCAATATACATTTTGGGTGATCGCGCAAATGGTAAAGTGATCCTTCTACCTCCTTTATAATTTACTGACCAATCCCCGGTAATGTTGGGGAACAGAAATTCAAAGTTGAAGTTTTGTAACACGTCGTCAATAAAAACGAGTTTAGTGTTTTCCTGAATGTCATTCCATACAAATTGATCATTAAAAAGATCAGAGCGTTTTCCGGGAATATAGGCTGTAGGAATGATATTACGCATCAATTCCCCTACAAGTGATTTTCCGGAACGGCCGTTACTTTCTCCTACTTCAGATTGTTTGCCATCCATGCCGATGACAGCTCTGGCCACATTATTGTCTTTCGCTTCCATAACCATGTATCCGATTGCACACAGTTTACTAAGGAGATGGATACGATTTTCATTCTCTTCTTCCGGCTCTATTTCTTCAGCAGATTTTCTCCAGGTAAAGTTACTGGTGTTGATCAGGAACTGGAGGTAATGGGATTTCTTACCGGCCTCTGAAAGTTCGTAAGTAAATGTGTTGTCTTGCCGGCTAAAAGTAACCAACGGTTTACCCAGATATTTGGCCGGTGTCATTTTACGTTGCTCTTCCGAGATGTGGTGTGTGATATTCTCGTAACCGAGTTCGCTTACAGAATCTTTTGTGACCAGCCAGCAATTTTTATCAAAATAGAAATACTGGGATTCCCGGTTGGGCTTAACGAAATTGGGCTGAATAAACTCAAGCAGGGATAACTTGTCCGGACCCACATATTGAGACACGCCTTTAATCAACATTTCATTTACCTCAGTCTTGCAATTATGCTTGGCAAACTGAAACAGGTAGTCACGGGCATCAGAGGCGTCGATAGCACGAACGACAGGCGGTTCAAGGTGAATGAACTGATAACTCTTATCAATTCTCCGAAGACGTCCGAATCCTCTGTTTTGCAAGAAGTTTTGTGAGTTGACATAGCAGAACTCATATTCAATACGTTCATTTTGGCTACGATCATATTTAGTGACTTCTCTCCAGAACTTTTCATCATCGTCAAAAGGTTGTGCCAAGATTACTTTTCCATGTTCGTCGAATTTCCATCGATATCGGCCGAATAGGAACTCCGGCAGGTTACGCAGGAGGTCGGCATGACGTTCGGCAAAGACTTCATGAGAGTGGAGTCCCCATAATTCT
Source organism: Bacteroides sp. HF-4919 (assembly GCF_018860125.1). Taxonomy (NCBI): domain Bacteria; kingdom Pseudomonadati; phylum Bacteroidota; class Bacteroidia; order Bacteroidales; family Bacteroidaceae; genus Bacteroides; species Bacteroides sp. HF-4919. Next base: position 60,214 of record NZ_JAHKNF010000014.1, on the reverse strand, counting down.
TGCAATTTATGATCTGTCCAGGTAGTTACCTTGAACATCTCAATGTATTTTCCCAAACCTTTCTTTTCATTGCAGGCAAACTCAATATCGGCGGCCAGTTCTTCTTCCTTTCCGCGCAGAGAATTTGCGAGCAGATCATCAAGGCCTTTGTCTCCTGCTTCGTTCTTATTAATGTGTCCGACGAATATTTCAACGAAGATGTTCCGGTTCTTGAGAGAACGCATATATTCTTTGAAATTTTTTGCTGCATAGAAAAAACAGCGGGGACGCTTTTCGACCTGATCATTGATCCGGATATTGGAGCTGATATCGTCCCAGTCCGAATCAAAGATAAAAGCAACCTCCTGTACCTCACAGGTAGAGATGATCTTCACCAGGTCTTCCGGAAGGGCACCGTAAAGACCGAGATTCTGTATACCGCTGACTGCGATTGAGGGGATACCGTGCTTACATGCTTTCTCCGCTTTCTTTTCACCTTCCTGAATATAGAGACGGGGTATCTTTGTCTTTGACTTATAGAGACTGCGTATGCGCTCCGGAATATAGATCGGAGTACCGCTGCCACGCGGGGATTTGTATTTGTAAGGTTTACCCTCTTTATCAAGGTGGGCATCCGGAAACTGCCATCTGATACGATAATATTCTTGAGGAGTACCAACGTCCCTTCTTTTATTATCTTTCCGGGTGAAGACAACCGGCATTCCTTCCAGATCATAATATTCAATGATGACATCATCTCCCTTAGTGGTTAACATTCCTCGTTCATCAATGGTACCAGGACGGAAAGTACGTTGTTCGAATATACTTTGTGTATCTCCTGTCTTATAGACCTTTGCTGTGACATCCTCAAAGGTAAGACCTGATTCTGCCAGCATCCTGGCACAATAACTGTCGACATCGATACCTTTGGCAGCCTTGCTGCCTTTTTTCATCTTTTTTGCCGGCTGTTTCTTGATGGCCGGACGTTGATCGGGAATGACATTGAATTTTTTGGCAAGGTAGTCAAGAGCATCATTGAAGGTCATTCCTTCAGCGGACATTAAGAAAGAAACCGAATCTCCACCTTTCAATTCATTGCATCCAAAGCATTTAAAGATTTGTTTGGCCGGACTAATTGAGAGTTTCTTTGCGGCTTTGCACCGGGGACAATCGCAATTGTAATTCACTCCGGAGCGTTTGAGTTCATGGAAGTCTTGCGCAACATCAAGCAAATGTCCTGTGGCAGCATCTTTGATACGTCTTATCTCATCATCATTAAAATACATAGTTCAAGGGATTAGTTACATGATCAGTTCTGTTTCATTGATTCGGGGTCAAATGAAACCATTTACAATGGATTGGCAGAGGACTGTTTATGGGAGATCGTACTCTTCAGTAACGGATTCGTTTATCACGCTTTGCAGAAGCTCCGGATCTTCATAGAGGAAGAGGACTTTAACCATACCGTCCTTTACAACTCCCATTTCCATCTCAATTTCCAAATTGTTTTCGTGGACCTTATCTACGATCCGGTCTACGACTTGTTTGTCTAATTCGATTATATCTTTAAACATAGTTTTTCCTTACTTATTGTTTCATTATACGCTAAGTTTATTTTTTCTACGAGTGTTCCATTCTTGTTCTACATTCGATATAGCTTCCATGATCTTACTAAAAAGGAGGGCTGAAATTTCATCGCAGCAAGGATCTATAAAAGATACACACCCTTTTTCATCTATTCTATACCGTATTAAAAGCTGTTTACGGTCATCTACGGTTCTCTTTTTACTCATTTCTGTATAGTTTTGAATTTATTATTTCTGAATACTGTCTAAGACCCACATTGTTAATGTCACTCTTTGGGATGTAATAAAAAAGACCTCTTTCCGAAAAATAAATCGAAAAATAGTATTAGGGCTATAGGCAATATATCTGTCAGCCTCTACTTTTGCTGGTGACGGTAGTCTTTTTACTACTTCGTCAAAATCTTGTTGGTGCATTTCTGTATGGTTTTACTTTATTTCTCTGGCTCAACTCTAACTCCGGCAACCCACAATAGCCAACCGCATTCAACTGAAAAATCAACCCAGTCAGTCCTTAGTGGATTCCTCCTGATTACAAGGTATGGGAGAATGTTTATACATCCTTGCCAACCCGCATATCTTGTATAAATTTTCCTTTTTAGGAAATGTAAATGTTTAGACTCTTTATATTCCATACTTTATTAATTTGAGGGAAGGCAGCCACAAAAGACCGCCTTACTGCTGATGTTACAATCTCGCTAATCTTTCTTTTAGACACTCGTTATAAGTGTACATAGCACCTGCCTGAATGATTAACAGTGATTTTTGTACAGGATCAATTTCATTGACTTTTTCACTTTGATTAAAGCCATTCAACTTGTTAAGCTTTTCTTCCAGTTGTGCCTGCTCTTCAACCAGGCGTGATTTAAAATCGTCCATAATGAATTGTGGATTTTACAAAGCCCGTCCAAGGCTATCTAATTCGTTTCTATACTGTTATACGTTAATACCTTGCTTCTTATAGTACTGGGAAATCTTCTCTTTTTGCTCTTCGATTTTCAGATCGAGTTTAGCAACACGATTAACGAGCCTTTCCCGTCTGGCTTCAAGCTCTTTCAGTTTGGCAGCTTGTTTTGTAATTAGTCTCATTCTTCCTCCTCCTGTAGATATAGTTCCATACCCTTTTTAGTTAGTCCCAATGTATGTGTATCATCAGCCCATTCATTAGCCACTTTTATAGAATCTGCAGGGCAACCATAGGTAAGCCTTACTGCATATTCACCACCAGGCGAAATACTATCATCTCCATATCCAGCAACTAATTTGTTATCAAAAGCCATCAAATTACCATAGTTGTTGGCAAAGTAAATACCTGCCTCTTCACACCCCTTATATGCTTTCTTTAGCTTGTTAAAAGCCTTTTTCTGCTCGGCTGTTAGTTCACAGACCGGATATAATCTATCATCCATAATGTTCCTTTCTATTTAGTTATTAATCAATCTGCATCATATTCTACATCAATTATTTCTTCGGACTGATAAGCCACTGGCAATGTCATATCTTTCCGTAACATCCGCCACATATAGGTAATAGCGGTTTCCTCATCATCGGCATATACTTCCCGTATTCCGGAGTATGAACCGTAATAATATCTTATAGTGTATTTATTCATTTCTATACTGTTTTATTCTAATGTCTTGTTATCATTACCATCTTCTATGACTTTATCCATAAATAAATCCAATGCTTTTATACATTTATCGGGAAGTTGCTTTGCTGTTTCATTCTGACGGATATAGTCTATAGTACCTCCAATACCCATGATGCGATACATTTCTTTGGTGCTTGGAAGAAACGTCAATATCAATACAGATACAGCTAATAAAACGCCTGAAATTTTTCTTGATTTATGGATACCTTTCTCTTTGCAGTCTTCATTGTTATAATATTCTACCCATGGAATAATTAATGCAAAAAGCAACCATATTGCTGACAAACAAGATAAGAGTATGAAAACACCTTGCATACTGTCTAATCTTTCAATCCAATATAATTCTTCCATTTTATTTATAGGTTTTACAAAGCCCGCCCAAGGCTGTTTTATTTATTTTTATTTGGTTTAGAGGTATTTCTTTAGTTCTTCTCGATCTATAAAAAAGGCACATGCCATATACTTGCCTGGTAAACCCATTGTCTGGGCGAATGCATCATCTCCGCAAACTTTTTCAGTCCCAAAGCCAACGATTGAGCCGCGCGGATCATCTTTAACATCGACTATCGTAGTGGTCATTCTCAAACCTTTATTGTCATCTGTTGCCATTCTCTTAATAGCATCCAGAATTTTATTACCATCACTATTCATTTCTTTATAGTTATTAGTATTTAAATTTAAAACTTTCATTCAGTAGGCTATCTCTTTGCTCTATTGAATGTTCTAACGCTTTTATTAAAGAACGCTGAGAATAATTAATTAATAGAGAGAAAAATAGCGCAATGATTATAATGAAGATAATTAACTCACGAATCTTAATTTGAATCATTTCTGTATTGTATTGAGGGTTATTTACTGACGATAATATCATACAGTTCTTTGGCAGTCCAAAATCTATAATCATCTGATATATCCATTATTCGCTTATCAGAACCTTTGCAAAGCTGAATTATCTTCCGGGCAAACTCTTTACGCTTCCTGCTTTTCCTTGTACGCTGTAAAAGTGTACGATAGGCGAGCATAAGCCAGTAATCACAGACATGCTCTTTTTCTTTCAATCGTATATACTTTATCTGCATATTCTCATCGTTTAAATTTTAAAATAGCCGATTTCATAGCATCATCAGAAGCCTTTTCTATTACGCTGAATATACTGTCTGCTTTCTGAAAATCCATTTTAAAGCGATTATCGGAGGCGACATATATTGTATCTGTTATTTCTGTAACCCCTTTTACAGGGAATACGGTCAGATATATATATTCAGTTTTACAGCCGGTCAATGAGACGACTGCGAGAATTATTAGTATTTTCTTCATTATTTTATTGTTGTACGTTAATTTTTTGTCTTCTATATTACCTCCTTCCTCCTCGAGCTGGAGCATTGTAGGTAATTTGATATTTTTTTCGCAGCATTTCTATATACTCAGGAGTTACATTTTGCGGAGCAACAAGTACATGTGTGCGGTTGTCAAGCCGAACCATGACCTTGTGCTGCTCTTTTTGTGCGGATTGCATGCGCATTTGTACGATAGCTTCCGGATTCTCGTTTGTAAATAGATTAGCTTTCTGTCTCTTTGTTCGATTTGGAGACGGGCTTGGTGAATGTACTGTTTTCATAATGATCAAAATTAGTGTGGGCTTCCGGGAATCGAACCCGGCTTCAATGATTTTACATTGATATGCCTCCTTACATCAGGCCCATTTTGCCGGGATTCACATCCCGGCTCTTTTGTGTAACAAATCCCTAATCAGGGGCTCTAACCCTACGTGTGTCCTTTCACACGGCATTAAAAATGAATAAATCAATTAAACTTCTATGCTTGAGAAAATAAAGTATAACATATAACCGGATTCGCACCGGGCACATTCCTTATATGTGCTTTTAGTTAATAATATATGGTTGATATATAGAAGTTTCGTGTCGACGGATACGATACTCTGTACGTGGTCTTCTTACTCTTTGCATGGTATATGATATATTTGTTACTGTTGTCACTTCTCCAAGGGAAAACAAGAGTAAGATAACTCCTGCTGTACATTGCCTGGCAATAGGAGATAGATCAAAACTAATTCCGTAATTAGTGCAGAACCACCATGCCCCCAACTCAGTCACTTTACTTAAACCTAATTTTGTTTTTGCATTTCGGAGAGTATTGTCAACAGTGCTCCAACTCACATGGAAGAAATCAGCTACTTCTTTATAAGAAGCTCCCCAAGCAATACGTTCGATGAACTGTTTTTGACGTTTACTTAGAATGGCATTGCGGTTCATAATTTGATATCTGTAATTTCCCAACAGTTTTCAATACCATATTTTAGAAATACAGTTTCAACAGCCTTAACTACCTCTACGCTGGGAGAAGTTATACCTTTAAGCTTATTATACCAAGAGGTTCGATTATTAATATTAAAGACCCCATATAGCTCCTTTTTTAAAGTTTCAATCTGTCCTAATGGTACTCTTTCATATGCTTTTTTAAAAGAATAGCGTTTTTTCGCTATTGTCATTTGTTTATCCATCGCTTACCTTTGTATTTTTATAATTTACGACTGCAAACATAATACATATTTGATATAATCTCAAATATATTGTGTTAAAATCTCAAATATAATTAATATAATCTCAAATCATATTTGCTTTTAAACGCCTAACTTTAAAAACATGAATATAGTAGAAAACATAAAGCTTATAAGAACAGAAAAAGGGATTCCACAAAAGAAAATAGCAGATGCTTTGAATGTGGATATAGCTGTTATTAGTAATATTGAGAATAACAAACGTGAATTGAAGGTCAGTGAACTTGAGGTTATCTCAAAAGCTCTTGAAGTTAGTATTATTGATTTATTGACTTATCCCCAAAAGTATATTCTGGCCGAGAACAAAGAATCTGAATCAATTGAAGCTGTTTTGCAGATAAAATTACGTAGAGATAAAAAAGAGCAGGTTCTTAAATTAATTTTTGGCGATAATAATTTAGAAATTTTGAATAGATGAACTCTCAGAACGAGTTGTCTGAAATCCTACTAAAAATGGGAGCTGAAAGAATTGGCTCCCAATATATTTATAATTGTGTCCATTTTGAAGTTGGTGATGAGTATGTTGTTTGTAGATTTACTCCGCCAAGAGGTAAAATTTGGATTAATAAATTAGATTACTCAAATATTTTATTAGAGGAAATCGTTAGATCTTTCTTTTTTATAGGTGAATATCTTAAGGATGTTGATGTTCTTAAATATAGCCTTCCTGTTTTTATGCAAAACAAATATATAGATGGGAATATAGCCTTATTGCATAATGCTTTCTTAAAAAGAGAGAGAAATAATAAGTTGAGAATACTATATGATAGTTTTATTAATGAATGGAATTATAGAAAGTATCAGAGTCTTTATCCTTTAAAATAAAAAAATAGTAGAACAAAAGTCACTAACATTAAATTATAATCAATTATGAATCAGGGTTTAGTATATTGGCTTCGGAATCACAACGTAAAGGTAAGTAGTCTGTAAAAAGGCTGCTTGCCTTTCGTTATTTTACTGGCTATCAAACACTTAGTACTATATCGTTTCAGATCAAAATCGTGCGAATTTCTTCAAAAAGGTAGAAAACATGCCTAAATAGGGGCATGGTAGAAAGAATTTAGAAAACAACTAAAGTAGTGGATGGAAACAAGTAAAGCCATCTGGATGTTATATAACCAATATTAATGAAATACTAACTATTAACTACTAAACCATGTGTTTTCATAATTCAATGTCTGCCAAAGCTATAAAACTGGCTGCACGTTACGGACGAAAATCTGATATCATTGAGATATATCGGGATGTTCTTAACGAACAATATCACATTAACGCCTTTAACTTTCCCAAATATCCGATTATCACTGCATCTGATGAGATACAGGTATTCAATTGGGGACTTATTCCCTTTTGGGTAAAGACAGAAGAGGATGCTGAAGAGATGCGTAAAATGACCTTAAACGCAAGGGCAGAAACAATATTTGAAAAGCCGTCGTTTCGTGAATCTATAATGAGGAAAAGATGTATCGTTCCCTCTACTGGATATTTTGAGTGGAGACATGAAGAGAGTAAGAAGACTCCTTATTATATTTATGTTAAAAATGAATCCATCTTTTCAATGGCAGGCATTTATGACATCTGGACAGATAAGGAATCGGGTAGGCAGCATGCTACTTTCTCCATCATAACGACTGCTACAAATTCGTTGACGGATTACATACATAACACTAAACACCGAATGCCGGCTATTTTGTCACCGGAAGATGAAGAACAGTGGCTGAATCCTGAATTATCCCGCGAGAATATTGAATATTTCTTTAAACCATATTCTTCAGATGAAATGGGGGCATACCCGATAGGTAATGATTTTATAAAGAAAATGCCAACGGACAAAAGTATTTTGCAGCGGGCATAAAGTTGGTGTACGGTTTCCGGAATGTTATCGGATTGGTATTTTATTACCTTTTTTAACACAAAAATAACTATCGTTACTGACTTTTCAAAAAAGTCAAAAGATAAAAAAATATATTGTGTTTACATAAGATTCGTGTTACATTTGAACGATAAACAATTAAAAAACACAATAACCATGAAAAAAATTATTTTATTACTTGCTTTATGTTTTACCGCAAATTATTTCTTTGCGCAGACTACTGATCCGAATCAACTGAAGAATGAAGGTAATGACGCTTTGAATGCAAAAAATTATGCTGTTGCTTATGAGAAATATAGCGAATACCTGAAATTAACTAATAATCAGGACTCTGTTACTGCATACAACTGTGGCGTATGTGCGGATAACATAAAGAAATATAATGAAGCTGCCAACTATTTTGATATTGCAATTAAAAAAGGGTACAACTTAGCAAATGCATATATCGGTAAATCGGCTGCCTATCGTGATATGAAGAATAATAAGGAGTATATTGCTACATTGGCAGAAGGTATCAAAGCTGTTCCAGGCAATGCAACGCTTGAAAAGTTATATGCAATATACTATTTAAAAGAGGGGCAGAAATTTCAGCAGGCAGGCAATATTGAAAAAGCAGAAGAGAATTATAAACATGCAACTGACGTGAGCAGTAAAAAGTGGAAGACTGATGCTTTATATAGCTTGGGAGTTTTGTTCTATAACAATGGAGCAAGTGTTCTGCAGAAAGCAACTCCTTTAGCAAATTCGAACAAAGAAAAATATGCTTCCGAGAAAGCCAAAGCAGATGCAGATTTCAAAAAAGCCGTAGACTACCTGGGAGAGGCAATTACCTTGTCACCCAATAGAACTGAAATCAAACAGATGCAAGATCAAGCAAAAGGAATGATAAAATAAAAAGATTATCCTGAAGATAGAAGAGAATGGGGTTGCTAAAATCAGCAACCCTATTTTTTTGTATGCATCTGTTTTTTATTGTAAGTTTGTCACTTGAACTAAACAGTGAAAAAAAGAATGATGCAATCCTATAGTAAAAATGAAGCTATCGACCGTATAAATAAACTGGCCAAAACAGGAAAAGCGTTTCTGTTTATTATAAACTATAAACAAGATTGTTCTTTTGTAGAGCAGATAGATAATATAGACCCGTCTGAGCTTCTTTATAATCTGAATGGCTTTAGCAACTGTACGTCTGTACCTATACCTTTACAATCTCCTATAACATGGAGGACGACCCCAATATCGCTTGTACAATATAAAACTTCGTTCGATATTGTACGCAGAAATATTCTGGGAGGAAATAGTTTTTTAACGAATCTCACCTGTATAACTCCGGTCGCTACAAATTTAGGATTGGAAGATATTTTTTATCATTCTCAAGCTTTATACAAACTTTGGCTGAAGAATCGCTTTGTCGTTTTTTCCCCAGAGATATTCATTCGTATAGAGAATGGGAAGATTTGTTCTTATCCTATGAAAGGAACAATGGACGCAACTTTACCTTCCGCCTTGGAGGTATTGATGGAGGATGAAAAGGAGGCGGCAGAACATGCCACAATTGTTGATCTGATACGGAATGATTTGAGTATGGTGGCAGATTGTGTAGCTGTAACCCGTTATCGCTATGTAGATACTCTCCATACAAATCACGGCCCTATTTTACAGACCAGTTCGGAAATCAGTGGGATTTTGCCGAAAGATTATGTTTCCTGTTTGGGAGATATTCTTTTCAAGCTTCTCCCTGCCGGTTCCATTACGGGAGCCCCAAAACATAAAACGATGGAGATAATAGAACAGGCGGAAAATTATGATAGAGGGTTTTATACTGGCATTACCGGATACTATAACGGAAAAAAGTTGGATAGTGCCGTCATGATTCGTTTCATTGAAGAACAAGATGGAAAAATGTTTTTTAAGAGTGGAGGAGGGATTACCTGTAAAAGTGACTTAGAAAGTGAATATAATGAAATGAAGCAGAAAGTTTATGTGCCAATTTATTGAAACAATACATATAGAGAGAGGAATAATATATAATCTGGATTATCACACGAATCGGATGAACCGGACACGTGCAGTTTTCTGGCCGGAACAGCCAGCGTTAGAGCTATCGAAATATCTTTATCCTGTATCAAGCGAAGGAGTGATGAAGTGCAGAGTAATCTATGGTCGCGAAATAGAGGAGATTACATATACGTCTTATCAAATACGTCCGGTACATTCTTTACAGATTGTTTATTCGGATGATATCGATTACACTTACAAAAGTACAGATCGGAGTGTTATTAATGAACTTTTCGCTCGCAGACAGGAACAAGACGACATACTAATTGTCAAGAATGGACTTCTGACAGATACATCTATAGGTAATATTGCTCTTTTCGATGGAAATGAATGGTATACCCCAAAACAGCCTCTCCTTAAAGGTACCCGAAGAGCATCATTGTTAGCTATGAATCTAATCAAGGAAAAAGAAATAACCGTAGAGCGGTTGTTTGAATACTCTCAAATCTGTTTATTCAACGCAATGATCGACTTTGGTAAGATAAAGATTGATGTCAATCAGGATCTCATACGGATATAACGATTATTAACAAGTTTATTTCTGGTCTGTTTGAACAAAACCTCTTTGGGGCATGTTATATAGATGTGTTTTTCATAGTATTAGATATAAGATTAATTAAAGAGATTGTACCAGCTTGTGATAAGTAAGTACGTCAGAAACAGAGGCGTCTGTTTTATTGATAAATGTGTTAAAGTGTCGGCTCTTTGTAGCCGACACTTTTTTTATACCTGTTTTTCGTCAATTTTATGGATAGTTACAAATAATTCTTATATATTTGTGGGATATAAACAGAAAAGAATGACACAATGAGTAATATACCTGTTATCTTTCGTTTTTTAAAAGACCTTACTGCGAATAACAATCGTGAGTGGTTTAATGAACATCGGGGTGAATATGAAATAGCCCGCATAGAATTTGAAAACTTCCTTTCTTCCGTAATTGCCCGTATTTCACTCTTTGACGAAAGTATCCGTGGCATTCAACCCAAAGATTGTACCTATCGTATTTACCGGGACACCCGTTTTTCTTCTGATAAAACTCCTTATAAGAATCATTTCGGAGGATATATTAATGCGAAAGGGAAAAAATCCAATCATAGTGGTTATTACGTACATATACAACCAGAAGGTTGTATGCTGGCCGGAGGTAGTTTATGCCTGCCACCCAACGTTTTAAAAGCATTGCGTCAATCTATTTATGATAACATTGACGAGTATCGTTCGATTGTGGAAGATCCTGAATTCAAAAAGTTCTTTCCAGTTGTTGGTGAAGATTTTCTAAAAACTGCTCCTAAAGGTTTTCCTAAAGATTTCAAATACATTGATTATTTGAAACCTAAAGAATTTACTTGTGCTTATTCTGTGCCAGACAGTTTTTTCCTGGCTCCTGATATTCTGGATAAAACAGAAGAGGTGTTCCGGCAATTTAAACGCTTTGCTGACTTTACGAATTTTACTATCGATGATTTTGAATAACGATTGGATAGGTATATCCTGAATGACTCTAAAAACAAATTCTGAAACACAATAATACATCCTTTTTATGGAAAAGACTCTTAATCTGATTAAAAATGATCCTTGGCTGGAACCTTACAAAGACGCTATCGTCGGACGTTTTGAACATGCCATGGATAAGAAGGCCGAATTGACCAATGGGGGAAAATCTACGTTGTCGGACTTCGCTTCCGGATATCTTTATTTCGGTTTACATCGCACTGATAAAGGATGGATATTCCGTGAGTGGGCACCGAATGCGTCGCATATTTACATGGTAGGTACATTCAGTAATTGGGAAGAAAAACCTACTTATAAACTAAAACGCCTGAAAAATGGTAACTGGGAAATTAAATTGCCTGCTGACGCTATCAAACACGGCGATCTATATAAATTACATGTATACTGGGAAGGTGGTCAGGGAGAACGAATTCCCGCTTGGGCTAACCGGGTCGTGCAGGATGAAAGCACCAAAATATTCAGTGCTCAGGTATGGGTACCGGAGAAGCCATTTAAATTTAAAAAGAAAACCTTTAAACCCAGTACCGATCCATTGCTGATTTACGAATGCCACATCGGTATGGCACAGCAAGAGGAAAAAGTTGGAACATATAATGAATTTCGTGAGAAAATTTTGCCACGTATTGCCAAAGAGGGATACAATTGTATCCAGATTATGGCCATACAGGAACATCCATATTATGGTAGTTTCGGTTATCATGTGTCAAGTTTCTTTGCGGCATCATCTCGTTTCGGCACTCCAGAGGAACTCAAACTGTTAATTGATACAGCTCACGAACTGGGTATTGCTGTTATTATGGACATTGTTCATTCGCATGCCGTAAAAAATGAGGTAGAAGGGTTGGGCAACTTTGCAGGTGATCCGAACCAATATTTCTATCCGGGCGGACGCAGAGAACATCCGGCATGGGATTCACTTTGCTTCGACTATGGTAAAAACGAAGTAATGCATTTCTTGCTTTCAAACTGCAAATACTGGTTGGAAGAGTATCGCTTTGATGGATTCCGTTTCGATGGTGTCACTTCTATGCTCTATTACAGCCACGGATTGGGCGAGGCATTCTGTAATTATGGAGATTATTTTAATGGGCATCAGGATGGCAATGCCATCTGTTACTTGACACTGGCTAATGAATTGATTCATGAAGTGAATCCTAAGGCTATTACCATTGCAGAAGAGGTATCTGGTATGCCGGGACTTGCCGCCAAAGTGGAAGACGGAGGGTATGGATTTGACTATCGTATGGCTATGAATATCCCCGACTATTGGATTAAGATCATTAAAGAAAAGATAGACGAAGACTGGAAGCCATCCAGCATGTTTTGGGAAGTAACTAACCGCCGACAGGATGAGAAGACAATCTCATATGCCGAAAGCCATGATCAGGCGTTAGTAGGAGATAAGACAATCATATTCCGCCTGATTGACGCCGACATGTACTGGCATATGCAGAAGGGCGATGAAAGCTATATGGTTCATAGGGGCATTGCTCTCCATAAAATGATTCGTCTACTTACGGCAAGTACGATCAACGGTGGATACCTGAATTTTATGGGAAACGAATTCGGACATCCGGAATGGATTGACTTCCCGCGTGAAGGTAACGGATGGTCATGTAAATATGCTCGCCGGCAGTGGGATTTGGTTGATAATAAAAACCTGACTTACCATTATTTAGGTGATTTTGATGCTGACATGCTGAAAGTAATCAAGAGCGTTAAAAACATTCAGCAGACTCCTGTACAGGAAATTTGGCATAACGATGGTGACCAAGTACTGGCATACCAACGTAAAGACTTGATTTTTGTGTTCAATTTCAATCCGAAACAATCATTTACTGATTATGGATTTTTGGTAACCCCCGGAACTTATGAGGTAATATTGAATACAGACAATGTAGTTTATGGAGGCAATGGCTTGTCAGATGATAGTGTGAAGCATTTCACATTACCCGATTCTTTGTATAAAAAAGAAAAGAAAGAATGGTTGAAACTCTACATTCCTGCGCGAACAGCAATGGTATTGAAAAGAACCAAATAAAAATGGGAATAAACAGATAAAAAACAGCCTTTGCACAGATTAGATTGCAAGGGCTGTTTTATATTCAATTAAAATTTAATCTTCAGTATTTTACCGGTATATGCTCCTAAAGCTATTTCTGTGGCTTTATAAGGCAATAAACAGACTACTTCTTCTTTATCAGTCATTAAATCGGTTGCTTTGTATGAGTCAAATTGGGGAATCTGCAAAAAATCGAAGGCATGAGAAGGTACATTAATTGCAACATTTACCGATTGATTATCAAAGTTTACGACTACAAACAGCAATTCATTTTTATACTTACGCATGAAAGTATACTGCTTATGTTCATTAAATCTCCATCCATTTTCATTGGCATACATCAAATCAAAAAATACACCTTTTGATATTGCCTGCTCTTCATTACATAGAGTCAAAACCTTATGGTAAATTGCATATAAATGCTTTTGTTCTTCAGTTAGCATTTTTCCATCAAATTTACCTTCGTTACGCCAACGCCGAATGGTGTCTACACTCCAATAATCGAAAATAGTGGTTCGTCCGTCACGTCCGCTGAATCCTTCACTATCCATTCCCATTTCTCCGAACTCCTGACCAAAATAGATCATCATCGGATTCGTATTCATGCAAGCTGATACGATTAGTGCGGGAATGCCCTTGCGTGGGTCTCCGGCAAAGAAATCAGATGCAATGCGCTGTTCGTCATGATTCTCAAGGAAGTTAAGCATCCGCTTTTCAATCCCCCCCAAAGACTGCCAACTACGGGTGATGGCAGTTGCTGAATCATAACCACAAGCCACGTTACGCAAGGTATCATACAGTCCTACTTTATCATAGAGATAATCGAACTTACCACGAAACAGATAATTTTTATATTCGTGAGGATTGTATACTTCAGCAATAAACAAAATATTGGAATAGGTTTGTTTCACTTGTGGAATAGCCCATTCCCAGAACTCTACCGGAACCATTTCAGCCATATCACAACGGAATCCATCAATGTTCTTGGAAGCCCAGAAAAAAAGAATATCCAACATTTTAATCCAGGTATCCGGAGTCGGTGAAAAATGACAGGTTCCTCCATTTTGATAATCTACTCCATAATTCAGCTTTACAGTTTCATACCAGTCATTTATATTCGGGTAAGCATCAAATCGATTGTTACCAGTTGCTTTGGCAGGAAATTCACGATAAGGTTCCACTGCGTTTCCTGTCATATCAAACTGACCGTGCAATTCCGATTGTGGAATATAATAAAAATTATTGTATGGACTGAACGAGTAATTAGGATCATCGTTGGCTCCGAGTTGGCTGGTACCATCCGGCTGTGCATCCGAATGATATTGGCGCGCTACATGATTCGGTACAAAGTCGATAATCACTTTTAGTCCTGCCCTGTGTGTGCGGTTTACCAGGTTTTCAAACTCTTTCATTCGTCCGGGAATATCAGTAGCCAAATCCGGATCTACATCATAATAATCCTTAATGGCATAAGGAGAGCCCGCTTTGCCTTTTACAATAGCCGGATGATCCGGTCGGATATTATATCTTCTGTAATCAGTCTGAGTAGCGTGTTCGATAATACCGGTATACCAAATATGAGTCGCTCCGAGCTTTCTGATCTCACCCAAAGCTTTGGCTGTGAAATCAGCCATTTTTCCACAACCGTTTTGTAAGATGTCTCCGTTATTGATGCAGTGGTTATTATTATTTCCAAACAAGCGCGTAAACACTTGATAAATAATCATTTTTTCTTCGTTCTTCATTTTTATAAAAGCTATTTAAGATTAACTATTTTAGTTTCCCGATGGCTCTGATAAGCCGCTTCGATTATTCGTATCACATTCAAGATGTCTTGTGCATGCGTTTTCAACGTTTTTCCTAAACACAAGTGTTCATATATATTCTGATAGAAACCACCATAATTACCGGATATACCCGGATATTTCCGGCAGATTTCTTTTCCATTCATTTCTGTATGCAATAATCCCCATTCTTGTTCCGATTCCTCTCCCCAATTAGGGCTGCCAGGCATTTCACCAGCCAATAAGGCAGCTTCTTGTTTGTCGACTCCATATTTGACATACGATCCTAACGTCCCATGCAACATGAAACGTGGTTCGGCTTCCCGCATCAAATAGCTTGCTTTCAGGGTGATCTTCACATCAGGTGCCAAGGAAGGACGTAACAAATGAATTATAAAATAATCATCTACTTTTCCTCCATTACGAAGTACACCCAAATCGGCAAAAACAGCTTCAGGCATTCCGAAAAGCTGAACTGCCTGATCAATCAGGTGTGATCCCAGATTATATGTCAGTCCACCTCCCGATACTCCGGTTTCTTTCCATGTGTTAGGCTTGATGAAGTTTCGGTAACGGGCGAAAGTTGATTCATATTCCACTAAGCGACCTAACAACGACTTATCAAGAATATCATGTACTGTCAGAAAGTCTGCATCCCACCTGCGGTTTTGATACACACTAAGCATTAGTCCTTTTTGTTCAGACAAAGCTATTAATTCTTTTCCTTGTTCTGTAGTAGAAGTAAAAGGTTTCTCAACTACCACGTTTTTTCCGGCTTCAAGAGCCATTCGGGTATATTCATAATGTGTGCTGTCCGGGGTATTAACCACAATCAGATCTATTTCGGGATCCTCTGTCAACTCATTAAAACTACGTACAATCGTTGCTTGCGGATAACGTGCTTTAGAGAGTTCCTTGGTACGCTCTACTATTTTACAAAGTTTGAAATGCGGATTCGTACTGATAAACGGGGCATGAAATACCTGTCCCGACATACCAAAAGCAGCCAATCCGGTTTTTATTATCTCCATATCTTTCCTTTCTCCTCAATCAGTTGATCCAAAACTTCGGAAGCTGTGTTATAGCCTTGCTCAAAAATCTCTTCAGCTTTTTCAAGCTCAGTATTGCTGTAACCCTCCAGATTATAAGGTTCTATTAGTAAATCACAATTATCGCGCTCCGGAAACGTATTGGCGCGAAACATAAAATGATAAGAGCGCATGGCAATACTGACAATATTCATTTTATATTTCTCTGCCATCAGCGGACTGACATTTACTGCCACTACTTTTTCACATTCATTTCGGATGGTAGAAACCGGTAGATTCATCAAAAGCCCTCCGTCCACATAGTGTGTATTTCCTATTTTTACAGGTGTAAACAATACCGGCATACAGCATGAAGCTGCCACTCGTTCGGCTATATTCCCTTTATGAAAATGCATACTGCGCCCATGATCCAGATCAGTGGCGGTGATGATAAGTGGAAGTTTTAAGTCTTCCAGTTTCTGTGCTTTAAGATTCGACTTCAGAAAGTCTATAAATTCTCCCAGTGCAAATAAACCGACTTTGGGAATCACAAGTTTGGTCAAGTCCTGAAATTTATGTCCGGAAAAATAGTCCAACACTCTATAGGGTTCGTTACCGTCGGCGTAAAAAACTCCGGCCAAAGCTCCGGCACTTACTCCTGAAATGATATCCGGTTTAATATCATGCTCCAATAAGGCCTGGATAACTCCCAAATGGGCAAATCCTTTAATAAAGCCTCCGCTTAAGGCATATCCAATGTTATAAGGTTTTCCGGTTAATGCGTTATTCTCCATTTTCATTTACTTGATTCATATATGTACGCCACGAAATTAGTAAAATAATTAAGAGGGAGAATTGATATAAGAAAAAAACTGGTAGAAAATAGCATTAAAAAGGATAAAATCCGGAAAAGTGCTTCCGGATTTTATTTATTCAAATATAAAAAGCAGATACAGACTACTTTTCAATTATTCTTATTTTTCTTTTTTCGTTTTTTTTAAATCCGGTAAAAACCAAGTTACCAATCCTAATAACGGCATGAATGCACAAACATTGTATACCGCATCGATTCCAAATTTATCGGCCATATTGCCAAGGACAGCAGAGGCAATACCGGCAACACCAAATGCAAATCCAAAAAAGAGTCCCGAAATCAGCCCTAATTTATTAGGAAGCAGTTCCTGCGCATAAAGCAAAATAGCGGGAAAAGCGGACGATAACATCAGTCCGACGCAAAAACTAAGAAGTACAGTCCATACAAGTCCGGCATGTGGCATCAACAAACTAAACGGTGCTGTGCCAAGGATTGATCCCCAAATTACATATTTGCGCCCGACCTTATCACCGATAGGGCCTCCCATTAATGTACCGATGGCAGTAGCTACCAGAAATACAAATAAGAAGAGTTGTGATTGCTGAATACTTACATTAAACTTATGTATCAGATAGAAAGTATAATAGCTGTTCAGACTCGCCATATAAATATATTTAGAAAAGATCAAGATCATCAGTATCGTAATGGCAAATACTGTTTTGCCTGGAGAGAGCGGGCGTTCAATATAGGTTCTTGCAAGTATGGGACGTTTTTTAAGATGGTTCAGATAGGCCCGGTACCAACGACAAATAGGGAACATTGCACAGATAGCCGCTAAAGCAAGAATTGCAAACAAAGCAATATAATGCCTGCCGTAAGGAGCCACTAACAACGCCACTAACAAAGGGCCTAATGATCCGCCCAAATTGCCGCCCACCTGAAAGAGTGATTGCGCTAATCCCCGTTTTCCTCCTGAAGCTAAAAAGGTGATACGTGATGCTTCGGGATGAAGGACAGAAGAACCGATTCCAATAATAAAAACGGATGCAAGCAACCAGTGTAAATTGGATGCAAAAGCCAGATTCAACATACCTACCAGTGTGAAACTCATTCCGATGGGAAGTGACCATGCTATAGGACGTTTGTCAAAAATAAGACCGGTCAGTGGTTGAAACACGGAAGCGGACATCTGGTAAACAAGAGTTATCAATCCAATCTGAGCAAAACTTAACGAGAGATCTTCTTTAAAGAGAGGATATACAGCCGAAATGACAGCCTGCAAAAGATCATTTAAACAGTGAGAAATACTTAATGCGATCAATATAGGAAATGCAATCCTACGAACCGGTTGGACCTGATTTTGTACCATATATTCTATACCTTATTTAAAATCGGATGCAAAGGTATAAAAAACAAAGAAGTAAGTAGCATAGGAGTGAGTCTAAATTAAAGAATAGCCGAATCGTCAGCGGATGAAAGGGAACTATTATTTTTCATGGGAATAAATCTTGATTTGCTAACTTTTTGTGTATCTTTGGTTCATAAAATAATCTGTTAACCCAAATAATTAATGAAACAACAATCAACGTATGATGAATCAAGAATTATTAATGAGTCCCAATCATCTGGTGACATTTTTGCACAAGCCTGCTGCTGAATTTACAAAAGCAGATATTATTTCCTATATCCAACAAAATGAAATCCGCATGGTCAACTTTATGTATCCTGCTGCGGACGGACGACTTAAAACATTGAATTTTGTAATAAACAACGCTGCCTATCTGGATGCTATCCTGACTTGTGGTGAACGAGTGGATGGATCAAGCCTGTTTCCTTTTATAGAGGCAGGGAGCAGTGATTTGTATGTAATTCCACGCTTCCGTACCGCATTCGTTGATCCATTTGCAGAATTACCTACACTCGTGATGCTTTGCTCTTTTTTTAATAAAGATGGAGAACCTCTGGAAAGTTCTCCCGAATATACCTTACACAAAGCTTGTAAAGCGTTCACGGAAGTAACAGGCATGGAGTTTCAGGCTATGGGAGAATTGGAGTATTATGTGATTGCCGAGGACGACGGAATGTTTCCGGCAACCGATCAGCGCGGTTATCATGAATCAGGACCTTATGCTAAATTCAATGATTTCCGTACACAATGTATGTCTTACATAGCTCAAACGGGTGGACAAATAAAATACGGGCATTCTGAAGTCGGTAATTTTATGCTTGACGATAAAGTCTACGAGCAAAATGAAATAGAATTTCTGCCAGTCCGTGCAGAAGATGCTGCCGACCAATTGATAATAGCCAAATGGGTTATCCGCAACTTAGCTTACCAATATGGTTATGATATTACATTTGCTCCGAAAATTACAGTGGGCAAAGCTGGATCCGGATTACATATCCATATGCGCATGATGAAAGACGGACAGAACCAGATGCTAAAAGGTGGGATTCTTTCTGATACAGCTCGTAGAGCCATTGCGGGCATGATGCTGCTTGCCCCATCCATCACGGCTTTCGGAAATACAAATCCTACTTCATATTTCCGGCTTGTACCACATCAAGAGGCGCCGACTAATGTTTGTTGGGGCGATCGAAATCGTTCTGTATTGGTACGAGTTCCATTGGGATGGTCTGCTAAAACAGATATGTGTGCGTTAGCCAATCCATTGGAGTTGGACAGCCACTATGATACGACGCAAAAGCAGACAGTGGAAATGCGTTCACCGGACGGATCAGCCGATCTCTATCAATTACTGGCAGGACTTGCAGTGGCTTGTCGTCACGGTTTTGAGATAGACAACGCCTTAACCATTGCAGAGAAGACATACGTTAACGTAAATATCCATCAAAAAGAGAATGCTGATAAACTGAAAAACTTAGCACAACTACCGGATAGCTGTGCGGCATCAGCAGACTGCTTACAGAAACAACGGACTGTATTTGAACAGTATAATGTATTCAGCCCTGCTATGATTGATGGCATTATCAGTAGATTACGAAGCTATAATGATGCTACCCTGCGTATAGAGATACAGGGCAAACCGGAGGAGATGCTGGCATTAGTAAGCAAGTACTTCCATTGCGGATAAAGTCCCCCAAAGATCATTTTAATGCGGATTGAGTATCATAGTTCAGTCCGCATTATTTATATTCGCACTTCAAAATGAAATTATATCATGGAAGAAGCAAAAGATTTCAATAAGTATACATCGAAGGTTAACTTTGCCCCCATTACAGATTTTGTACTTCAAAATGGGCAACTTACCCAATATCAAAAAGGAGATTTCTTTTGCCGACAAAGTGAATCCTGCAAATTGATGGGGTATGTGGCAGAAGGTTCTTTCCGCTATTGCTGTACCAACAGTCGGGGAGAAAATAAAATTGTAGGCTATACATTCGAACACTCGTTTGTGGGTAATTATCCGGCATTCCGTTTAGGAGATAATTCAAATGTAGATATACAAGCCATTTGTAACTGCACTGTTTATATAGTAAACAACAGACAGTTAGAGGAATTCTATGACCGGGACGACACGAATCTGAAATTGGCCAGACATATAGCTGAAATATTGTTATGGGAAGTATATGAACGGATGATATCGATGTACAGCATGACGCCCGAAGAACGATATAGGGAGATACTTGAACGTTGTCCCGGACTGTTGAATTTGATTTCATTGAAGGAACTGGCATCCTATCTGATGATATGTCCGGAAACACTCAGCCGTCTTCGAAGAAAGTTAGTACAAAAATAAAATCTTGATTTCAGTCAAGATTCATTTGTTCCGATCCCAATACCTTTGTGTAAGCATTAAAAAGAATAAAAATGAAAAAGGTTATCATAATAGGAGCTACATCCGGGATCGGTAGAGGATTGGCAGAACGGTTTATTCAGGAAGGGAATATGGTTGGCATAACGGGACGAAGGGAAAATAAACTGCAAGAGCTTTGTTCACAAAATAAAAACTGTTTTTATACCATATCAGATGTTACAAAGGAAACTGATACAATCCGGCAACTCAATAATCTTGTGGACAGAATGGGAGGTATGGATATACTCGTGTTCTGTTCGGGGGTAGGGGAACTAAACCCTGAGCTCGATTATAATTTAGAGAGACCGGCTCTTTTGACCAATGTTATCGGATTCACCAATGTGGCAGACTGGGCATTTTATTTTTTCCAGAGACAAGAATCGGGGCATCTGGTTACAATTTCCTCTGTAGGCGGGATGCGTGGTGAAGGAATAGCACCGGCATACAATGCTTCGAAAGCCTATCAAATCAATTATACGGAAGGCTTGAGGAAGAAAGCAGCCAAGCTATCTTACCCCATTCACATTACGGACATACGCCCAGGATTCGTAGATACAGCGATGGCTAAAGGAGAGGGGTTGTTTTGGGTCACTCCACTACAGAAAGCCGTACAACAGATATACCGGGCGATCTTTCGGAAAAGAAAAGTTGTATACATCTCAAGAAGATGGAGATATGTAGCAATGCTTTTGAGAATAATGCCTGCTTCTATTTATTGTAAAATGTGACAGCAGAAGTAGGGCTCCGGTTTTTCTGACATTTGACAGATTGAGTTATCTACTTTCGTTCGATCTTTGCTGCTCCCGGAATATTTATTAATATGAATGTTATAATAAGACAAATAATATTTTCATATTAATTGTTCCTAATGTCTTCTGCATCAAAAGAATTATCTTTGTAGGCATATACTATAAACCTATAATAGAACGAAATGAGTCCACGTAAATTAATACTTTGGCTATTTGTCTGTACCCTTATAGTATGTGCCCTGCGGGCCGGGTTATTGACAAGTGCAGATCAATATATCTATCATCTGCGGAATATGCATGCTTCGACTTTTGCATATCGGTATGATGATTTTCTACCCTATCTACCGATTGTTGTCATGTTTATATTGAAACTTGCAGGAGTAAAAAGTCGTAGTAACTGGAAACGTATGCTCGTTTCAACTGCATTTGCGTATGTCTTAATGGGAGCAGTAGTCATCTCCATGAAATCATTGGCGGGTGTTCTCCGTCCAGACGGTTCGGATTTTCTTTCCTTCCCTTCAGGCCATACGGCTACTGCTTTTACGGCTGCTACTCTTTTATATAAAGAATATGGCTTCAAGACTCCTTTAGCCACCATTGCCACTTTCCTGCCGGCTGTTGTTACCGGCTTCACACGCCAATTAAACAATCGTCATTGGCTAAGTGACGTATTGGCCGGTGCTACCATTGGCATCATGATGGTAGAGTTAGCTTATTTTCTGACAAATTTAATTTTTAG
This sequence comes from Bacteroides sp. HF-4919, assembly GCF_018860125.1. Classification (NCBI taxonomy): domain Bacteria; kingdom Pseudomonadati; phylum Bacteroidota; class Bacteroidia; order Bacteroidales; family Bacteroidaceae; genus Bacteroides; species Bacteroides sp. HF-4919. The sequence goes on along the minus strand of NZ_JAHKNF010000014.1, from coordinate 37,983 downwards.
GAAAGAGAGTGACACGCATACTTGTCCTAAATCGTAAGAAATATAATAGGGATTATCCGGTGACGAATAATCCCTATTATATTTCTTAGACTCTGACAGTCAATTCTCTTAAAGTAAAATCAGAAAGCATCATGACTGACATATAGCAGGTAGTTGTGTCTCTGAATAAAAATATTATTTTCTCTGGCTAACCAACCTACTGCAAGTGCAACATCTTCAGCGCTGAGGTTAATTTTCCGACTAAGTTCCTGAATAGATATTTTTCCCCTCATTTCATTCAGGGTGCGCCATACTTTGCCGGCGTTTTCTCCAATTGTTTCTAATTCCATTTTACATTATTTGGTTATGTTCCTAATATACAGAAAAACATTCAAATACAGAATTTTTAAGTCATGTTTTTATTCTGGTTTTGCATTTTTTAGTGTAAATCTCAAGTACTCTTTATCGGATAATCCGGCTTTGGAACAAGAAGAGTAAAATAAACCATATTTGTGCAAATAATAAGGGGGATTAACTAAAAAAGGAGTCCGCGATAATCCCGGCCTCCTTTCTCAAACGTTTTTTTCAATCAAACTCTGTTTTATAATCCTTTATTCATGGAGCATTACATAGCCCCAAATCATAGAATCGGAATTACCGATTCTATCCAACAATCTTTTTACCCATTTCATAATCTCAAATTTTTATGTTATACCTTGAAAACATTACAAATGTAAGGGAGAAATATGACGATTGAATTGACGTAGGATAAAAAGGCTGTTTTAAACTGTTTGTTTTTGATGTATGTCAATGATTGCAGGATAATCCTGTTACATCTTATCAAAGAATAACCCGACAAAGAGTAAATGTGAAAATAAATAGTTAAAAGATGGATGAAAACGGAACAAAGTAGATAAAATACCGTCTTATTATAAATGTTATACAACTGATAAAGTGAGGGAGCCGTACACCCTTTATGCGTAGCCATTCCCGAAGGTAGCCGGGAGTATTCTATTTCCTTTGAAAAAGCCCGTACAATTTTTGTACGGGCCTTTTATTATGCAGAAAAGTGATTCAATCGTTATTATCTTCCTCGTCGTCGACCAAATTATTAAGTTCCACTTCCAGATCAACCAACTCTTGCTCCCATATCTTCAGTATCTCTCTGGGGGTATCTTTGGGAGCTTTCTTAATTCTTTCCTGAGCAAGAGATACCTCATGCTCTAATTCCTTGCGCCTGCTCATATCGTTAAGTCTATAAGTTTGATGAATTAAAATGATTTGTTCAAAAACGACCCTTTAATAGGTCCGGTATTTCCGAAGGTTCGCCAGCGACCCTGATTCCTGCAATCTCCAATGCTGAAATTTTTTCGGCAGCAGAACCGGAACTTCTGGATATAATGGCTCCGGCATGTCCCATCTGTTTGCCCGGCGGGGCAGATTGCCCTGCAATAAATGCTACTACAGGTTTAGTTACATGTTCACGAATATATGCTGCGGCCAGTTCTTCAGCATTTCCTCCGATCTCACCAATCATAACAATAGCATCTGTTTGAGGGTCATTCTGTAACATTGCCAATAATTCGCGGAAATAAAGTCCGACAACAGGATCTCCTCCCATGCCGATAGCGGTGGATTGCCCCATACCTTCGGCTGTGAGATGTGACACGATTTCGTAAGTCAGTGTTCCGCTTCGGCTTATCACTCCTATATTGCCCGGACTGAATACCTGTCCGGGAAGAATACCTACCAGACTTTTCCCCGGAGAGATAAGCCCCGGACAGTTTGGTCCAATCAGTTTTGCTCCTTTCTGTTCAGCAAACCGATAGGCTTTTATCACGTCCAGTGTCGGAATTCCTTCTGTAATGCAAATAATCAATCGGATACCTGCATCGGCAGCCTCCATAATAGCATCAGCAGCAAAACGGGCCGGTACAAAAATAATAGATGTATTGGCCTGTGTGCGGCGGACAGCTTCATACATGGTATTGAATACCGGAAAGGTATCATCTACCATTGTGCCTCCTTTTCCGGGTGATGTGCCACCCACTACATTAGTTCCATATTCAGCCATCTTTTTTGCATGAAAGAGTCCGTCCCTGCCTGTAATTCCCTGTACCAGGAGTCGAGTGGATTTATCAATAAGTATGCTCATATCGATTCTTTTTTTAATGATTCTACAGCCATCCGAGTAGCTTCTTCCATTGTTTGTGCTACCTGAAAACGACTATTTTTACTCAATAATTCACGTCCCATACGTTCGTTCGTGCCCGTCAGTCGTACAATAATAGGGATATCCGTATGTATCTGGTCAAATGCCTGCAATAGTCCGATAGCCACGTCATCACCTCGGGTGATGCCACCGAAAATATTGATAAAGACAACCTTTACCTTTTTATCATCCAGCAATAATTTCATTGCTTCTATTACTTTGATAGGATTCGAGCTACCGCCAATATCAAGAAAATTTGCCGGATTACCTCCATAAAGTTTAATCATATCCATGGTTGCCATAGCTAAACCGGCTCCGTTAACCATACAGCCAATTTCGCCATCCATACGGACATAACTGAATCCCCTCTCTTTGGCAATAGCTTCAAGCTTTTCATCTTCTGTAGGTTCTGATAGTTTCTGCAAATCCGAATGACGGTAAAGTGCGTTATCATCAAACACCATTTTCGCATCAATTGCCAGTAATGTACCCGTAGGGGTAAGTACCAATGGATTAATCTCAGCCAGTGAGGCATCCTTTTCAATAAATGCTTTGTAAAGGTTTTGAATAATGGTTGTCATCCGATTGGCCTGCTCGGCTTGTTCGAATAGAGAGAAAGCAAATTTACGTGCCAGATAATCGGGAATCCCGACCAGAGGATCAATGTTGTAACGCATTATTTTCTCGGGATATTGACGAGCCACTTCCTCAATGTCCATGCCACCGGCTGCACTCATGATCAGTACAACAGAACGTGTATTACGATCTATCGTAAAACTGATATAATATTCTGCGGCGATATTGATGGCTTCACTAAGAAGGACTTTGGTTACGGGATATCCTTTAATGGTCATCCCCAAAATCGTTTGAGCATATTGATAGACATCTCTGTCGTTATCGGCAAGTTTTACCCCACCGGCTTTTCCACGGCCCCCGGTCAATACTTGTGCCTTAATTGCGACCCGGTTTACACCCATACGGTGGTAAGCGGCTACAGCGCCGTCTGCAGTATGGCACAAAGCATGTTTTTCGACAGGTATTCCGTAAGAGGAGAAAATCTCTTTTGCCTGATATTCGTGTACTTTCATTGGACAAATAGGTTTGTTTCTAATTATAACAAAAGCATAGGCAAAAAGGTTGCAAAGTACTCAGGACACGCCAGATATGTCCACCCATCGGATTCACATGTGCAAAATGGATATAAAGGCAACTGGATATCTCCTTAAAACCAGAAGAAAGATTGTAAAATCAAGATATCGGATATGTTATTTTAAAAAAGTAACACCGAAACCCTATAGAAAGAGTTTCGGTGTTGTATTTAGAAAAAGTCTTCAAAAAGACTTTTATGCAATTCCGTGAGCAGATACTGTAGAGTCGATCTTCTTGATCAGCCCTTGTAATACGGCGCCCGGTCCACATTCTGTGAAGTCGGTAGCACCGTCGGCAACCATATTCTTTACGGTTTGAGTCCAGCGTACAGAAGCTGTCAATTGAGCAACCAGGTTCTTTTTGATTTCTTGCGGATCTGTATGAGGCAGAGCATCCACATTCTGGTAAACCGGACATTTCGGAGTGTGGACTTCGGTTGCGTTGATAGCAGCTTCCAGTTCTACTTTGGCAGGACCCATCAGAGGAGAGTGGAACGCTCCACCTACCTTCAGCGGAAGTGCACGTTTTGCTCCGGCTGCCTTCATCAGTTCGCAAGCTTTCTCGATTCCCGGTACAGATCCGGAAATTACAATCTGTCCCGGACAGTTGTAGTTAGCCGGTACACAAACTTCGCCTTCGGCGGCAACAGCCGCACAGATTTCTTCTACTTTCTCATCAGGCAGAGCGATAATGGCAGCCATTGTAGAAGGAGTAGCTTCACAAGCCTTCTGCATTGCCATGGCACGTGCATAAACCAGTTTCAAACCGTCCTCAAAAGAAAGAGCACCGGCAGCAACCAATGCAGAAAACTCACCCAATGAGTGTCCGGCAGTCATTTCCGGTTTGAAATCGTCCCCCATGCAAAGCGCAGAGATAACAGAATGAAGGAATACAGCAGGTTGGGTAACCTTGGTCTGACGGAGGTCTTCATCAGTACCGTTGAACATAATATCTGTAATGCGATATCCCAGGATATCATTTGCTTTTTCAAACAATTCTTTTGCTAAAGCTGAAGTTTCATACAGGTCTTTGCCCATACCTACGAACTGGGCGCCTTGACCGGGGAATACAAATGCTTTCATATTTTTGTTTTTTAATTTAATTTGCGGGGACAAAGTTATATATTTTTGCAATATGATAGCACAGAATTGACAAAATTGTGCAATAGAGAAGCGTTTTTCGGTTTATTCCTCTTCTTTATCTTCCCATATACTGGCTTTTTCCGGTCCCCAGAAATGACACAACGGGCCGTTGCCATGACCGACAATTATTTCTTTTCCGGCATCAATGGCCCTGCTGACATATGTTTTAGCTTTGCCTACTGCCTGATCCATTGGAAGTCCTGATGCCAGATAGGTGGCGATTGAAGAAGAGAGAGTACATCCGGTACCATGTAAATTCCGGCTTTCTATTTTTCTCTCCTTATATATATAGATGTTTCCGTCTGCAAACAATACATCCTGCATTTCGTTTCCCTGCAAGTGTCCTCCTTTCACCAATACTGCAGTATAATACATCGTGGAGAGCGTCCGGGCCGCATCTAACATCTCTTCCACTGTAGTTATTTTCATTCCTGTCAGCACTTCCGTTTCATCCAGATTGGGAGTTATCAGGGTTGTTTGCGGGATAAGTTCTTCTTTAATCAACTGTATTGCATCGTCAGTCATTAATTTCCGCCCACTGGTAGACACCATAACGGGGTCATAAACCACCGGGCGGTGAGGGTATTTCCGTAAACAATCCGCAATCACTTTTACGAGGAGCGGTTCACTTACCATACCTATTTTCAGAGTATCTGGACATAAGTCGTCCATTACCGCTTCAATCTGTCCCTGCACAATCCCGGCGGGAACCGTGTGTACAGCCTTCACTCCCCTTGTATCTTGTACGGTGACTGCGGTAATCACCGATGCCGCGTATGCGCCCAGAGCAGAAATCGTTTTAATATCTGCCTGTATACCCGCCCCTCCCGAACAATCGGAACCGGCAATAGAAAGAACAACCGGATAACGTTTCATTTTAGTTTTTTTTAATAATTCTACAACAAAGATAGGATAAAAACAAAGAAGATACAAAATGACACACCTTATAAAATACAATAAGTCCGCCGTAAAACCAATGGTCTGCCATCAATCGAAAGAGCTGATTATAAAGTATCCCCGTCTTTTTGTACTTTCTACAATTACTGTCTTTCCTGGAAGGTAGAAATACATATTGTTGTATATACAATAAGATGAATACTCCTTAGTGTAAAACATACGATATGTATATATATGAAAAACAATGCTTTATAGCATATAATTTAATTGCTTACCAGATGAGAATATCTCTATATTTGCAATGTTCAAAGACTAAATATTATGCATGACATACCGAAACAAACCCCATTGGCAAACAATCATATCTCAGTAGACTGTGTAGTGATTGGTTTTGACGGAGAGCAACTCAAAGTCCTGTTGATTAAGCGGGTAGGAGAGGAAAACGGAGAAGTTTACCATGATATGAAGCTTCCCGGGAGCCTGATCTACATGGATGAAGACCTGGACGAAGCAGCACAACGTGTTTTATTCGAACTGACAGGTATCCGGAGCGTCAACCTGATGCAATTTAAAGCATTTGGTTCTAAGAACCGGACGAGCAATCCTAAAGATGTGCGTTGGTTGGAACGGGCAATGCAATCGAAAGTAGAGCGCATTGTCACCATAGCGTATCTATCGATGGTAAAGATAGACCGGGCGTTGGACAAAAACCTGGATGAGTTCCAGGCCTGTTGGGTGGCACTGAAAGACATAAAGACGTTGGCTTTTGACCATAATCTGATTATCAGAGAAGCGCTGATTTATATCCGGCAATTTGTGGAGTTCAATCCTTCGATGCTGTTTGATCTGCTGCCGCGCAAGTTTACCGCTTCCCAACTTCGGATCTTGTTCGAACTGGTATACGACAAAGCAGTGGATGTACGCAACTTCCATAAAAAGATAGCCTTGATGGAGTACGTCGTACCATTGGAAGAAAAACAAACCGGAGTGGCCCACCGGGCAGCCCGCTATTATAAATTCGACAAAAAGATATATAATAAGGTAAGACGGTAAGTCTTATGGAGATTTTATTTTAAATCACAAATTAATTAATAAACAAGATCATGTTTTTATTAGGGTATGACATAGGCAGCTCGTCTGTCAAAGCGAGCTTGGTAGATGCCGGGACAGGCAAATGTGTCGCTTCCGCATTCTTTCCGAAAACGGAGGCAGGCATTATTGCCGTACGCTCCGGATGGGCAGAACAGGAACCGGAAGACTGGTGGGAAAATCTGAAACTCTCCACACAGTCCGTCCTTTCAGAATCGGGGATAGCTGCCGGAGACATCAAGGCCATCGGCATCTCTTATCAGATGCACGGCCTGGTATGTGTAGACAGACAGCAGCGCGTGCTGCGCCCGGCTATAATCTGGTGCGATTCGCGTGCGGTCCCCTATGGACAAAAGGCGTTCGAAACAATCGGAGAGGAGTTTTGCCTTGCGCACTTGCTCAATTCTCCCGGCAATTTTACCGCTTCTAAACTGGCATGGATAAAGGAAAACGAGCCGCACATTTACGCACAGATTGATAAAATTATGTTGCCGGGTGATTATATTGCCATGAAACTGAGCGGAGAAATCTGTACGACAGTCGAAGGGCTTTCCGAAGGTATGCTTTGGGATTTCCGGAATGACCGTACGGCAGATTTCCTAATGCAATATTATGGGTTCGATTCCTCTCTGATAGCCGACATCCGGCCAACTTTCGCCGAACAGGGACTATTAACCGGGAGTGCTGCCCGGGAACTTGGATTGCAGGAAGGTACACCGATCACTTACCGTGCTGGCGACCAACCTAACAACGCTCTTTCATTGAATGTATTTAATCCGGGTGAAATAGCTTCCACTGCCGGAACGTCGGGAGTCGTATACGGAGTAAACGGGGAAATCAGCTATGATCCGCAGTCGCGTGTCAACACCTTTGCGCATGTCAATCATACTGCCGCGAATCCACGTCTGGGTGTATTGCTTTGCATCAACGGAACAGGGATTCTCAATTCGTGGATAAAACGCAATGTCGCTCCGGAAGGCATCTCATATACAGAGATGAACCGCCTTGCTTCACAGGTTCCGGTTGGCAGTGCAGGCATCAGCATTCTGCCTTTTGGTAACGGGGCGGAACGCATGCTGAACAACCGGACGACCGGTTGCAGTTTTCACGGAATTGACTTCAACATGCATGACAAAGCGCATTTGATCCGTGCGGCACAGGAAGGCATCGTCTTTTCCTTTAAATATGGTATCGATATTATGGAAGGAATGGGTATCCCTGTCGAAAAGATCCATGCCGGACATGCCAATATGTTTCTCAGCCCCATTTTTCGTGAGACATTGGCCGGCACGACGGGAGCTACCATCGAACTTTATGACACAGATGGTGCTGTCGGCGCAGCCAAGGGTGCCGGGATGGGAGCGGGCATCTACAAAAACCATCAAGAGGCTTTCGCGTCACTCGACAAGCTGGAAGTCGTTGAACCCGATCCGGCCCGGCAACAGGAATATGCCGATGCATATGGACGTTGGAAACAATGCCTGACCCGATCTATGCAGATGAATAAAGAAAACGAATAATCATAAAATAAAAAAATGAATCATCAAAGCTGTCTCCTGTGCCTTCTCCAAATGAAGAAGGAGCGGGCGAAGCTCCTAAAATTTTAAATAATATGGCAACAAAAGAGTACTTCCCGGGTATAGGGAAAATTAAGTTCGAAGGTAAAGATAGTAAGAACCCGATGGCATTTCGTTATTACGATGCCGAGAAAGTGATTAACGGCCGCAAGATGAAAGACTGGCTGAAGTTTGCAATGGCGTGGTGGCATACACTTTGTGCCGAGGGCGGTGACCAGTTTGGAGGCGGAACCAAACAATTTTCATGGAACGGTGACCCTGATCCCTTACAGGCAGCCAAGAACAAGATGGATGCAGGTTTTGAGTTTATGCAGAAGATGGGTATTGGATATTATTGTTTCCACGACGTAGACTTGGTTGCAGAAGCTGATACCATCGAGGCCTATGAAGCCAACCTGAAAGAGATGGTTGCCTACGCAAAGCAGAAGCAGGCCGAAACCGGTATCAAACTATTGTGGGGAACAGCCAATGTATTCAGCCATGCCCGTTACATGAACGGTGCGGCTACCAATCCCGATTTCGATGTTGTGGCCCGTGCTGCCGTTCAGATTAAGAATGCGATTGACGCCACTATAGAATTGGGGGGGACAAACTATGTCTTTTGGGGCGGACGCGAAGGATATATGTCGCTGCTGAATACTGACCAGAAACGAGAAAAAGAACATCTGGCACAAATGCTCACCATTGCCCGTGACTATGGCCGCGCACAAGGTTTCAAAGGCACCTTCCTGATTGAGCCGAAACCCATGGAGCCGACCAAGCACCAGTATGATGTCGACACCGAAACTGTCATCGGTTTCCTGAAAGCTCACGGGCTGGAACGCGACTTCAAAGTGAACATTGAAGTGAACCATGCCACCCTTGCGGGACATACATTTGAACACGAACTGGCAGTGGCTGTAGATAACGGTATGTTAGGATCTATCGATGCAAACCGCGGCGACTATCAGAATGGATGGGATACCGACCAGTTCCCGATTGATAACTTCGAACTGACACAAGCCATGATGCAGATTATCCGTAATGACGGATTGGGCAACGGCGGAACAAACTTCGACGCCAAGACCCGCCGGAACTCTACCGATCCGGAGGATATTTTCATTGCCCACATTGCCGGAATGGACGCGATGGCACGTGCTTTGGAAAGCGCAGCCAATCTGCTCAATGAATCTCCTTACCGGAAGATGCTGTCCGAACGCTATGCCTCGTTCGATACAGGTAAAGGGAAAGAGTTTGAAGAAGGTAAAATATCTCTGGATGAACTTGTTGCTTATGCAAAATCCAATGGTGAGCCGAAACAAACCAGTGGTAAACAAGAGTTGTATGAAGCGCTCGTTAACATATACTCACTATAAGTCCGTACAATGCGGTTTGCAGACAGTTTCCGTCTGCAAACCGTAATTCAAAAAAGCTAATGCCATGAATCATACCAACGAAGGTAGCAAGCTCTACCTGTATTCCATTACATCGGTAGCCATCCTGGGCGGACTGTTGTTCGGCTATGACACCGCTGTGATTTCGGGAGCTGAGAAAGGGCTCGAAGCCTTCTTCCTCACAGCCACAGATTTTCAATACGACAAAGTGATGCACGGCATCACCTCTTCAAGTGCACTGATTGGTTGCGTACTGGGTGGTGCATTGTCCGGCATCTTTGCTTCACGGTTGGGTCGCCGCAACTCGCTGCGACTGGCTGCCGTTCTCTTTTTCCTTTCGGCACTGGGGTCATATTACCCCGAGTTCCTGTTCTTTGAATATGGAAAAGCTGATATGAACCTGCTTATAGCCTTTAACCTTTACCGCATCGTAGGTGGTATCGGTGTGGGGCTGGCATCTGCCGTCTGTCCGATGTATATTGCCGAAATAGCACCATCCAATATCCGGGGTACACTGGTGTCCTGCAATCAGTTTGCCATTATTTTCGGCATGCTGGTAGTCTACTTTGTAAACTTCTTGATTTTGGGTGACCACCAAAATCCGATCATCCTGAAAGATGCCGCCGGTACACTTTCCGTCAGCAGCGAATCGGATATGTGGACCGTAACCGAAGGATGGCGATACATGTTTGGTTCCGAAGCTTTTCCGGCTGCCTTCTTCGGCATGCTGCTCTTCTTTGTACCTAAAACTCCCCGCTATCTGGTGATGATCGATCAGGATCAGAAAGCATATTCCATTCTAAAGAAAGTGAACGGAGCCGCCAAGGCACAAGAAATCTTGGCGGATATAAAGGCTACTTCGCAGGAAAAGGCAGAAAAACTGTTCACTTATGGCGCAACAGTGATTGTCATCGGTATTCTGCTTTCCGTCTTCCAGCAGGCCATCGGCATCAATGCCGTACTTTATTACGCACCTCGAATATTCGAAAATGCCGGTGCCGAAGGCGGAGGAATGATGCAAACCGTCATTATGGGGATTGTCAACATTATCTTCACACTGGTAGCCATCTTTACCGTCGACCGTTTCGGTCGTAAGCCCTTACTCATCATCGGGTCCATCGGTATGGCGGCCGGAGCATTCGCCGTTGCCTTGTGCGACAGCATGGGCGTTAAGGGGATACTTCCCGTGCTGTCGGTAATTGTATACGCAGCCTTTTTCATGATGTCGTGGGGACCTATTTGCTGGGTACTGATATCCGAAATCTTTCCCAACACCATCCGTGGCAAAGCCGTAGCCATTGCCGTAGCATTTCAATGGATATTCAATTACATTGTTTCGTCCACCTTCCCTGCCCTCTATGATTTCAGTCCGATGTTTGCTTACAGCCTTTATGGGGTCATTTGTGTGATTGCCGCACTGTTTGTATGGCGTTGGGTGCCCGAAACCAAAGGAAAGACATTGGAAGATATGAGTAAACTTTGGAAAAAACATTGATGGGAGAGGATTCTTGCCCCATTCCACTTTGAAAGCAGAATGGTCTGAATACTGACCGAACGTAGCATATACTTATCTATTGCTGACATGCACTTTTTATGAATCCGGCGAACCGGAAGCGTAATAACACGAAGCCTATAGTCCTACCCCTTTCAGAAGTAACGTGAGAGGGGTAGAACAATAGGCTTTCGGACAAATTACAGTAAGCAAAGAGAGAAAATGGTTACTGCATTTGCTCATTATGCCGTAACCATCCCGTCCGGATGATTACTACATTTGCCCCATATGGTATAATGATATTATAAAATGGTAAGAACGCAGACCTTTTTTCTCTATTTGAGCGCAAAAGATCAACAAGCGAAAAATAGAAAAAAGATCACTGTTTAGAGTCAACTCCGATCATAAAGATTAAAATAACGCAAGCCTGTTGTGCATATTGTAATAAATACGCGCAATAGGCTTGCATTCTTAAATAGACTGATTCAAATTCCGGGCGTTTTTTTTGTCCGCCTTGCCCGTTGGACAGAAATATGCTATTCTACACGCAGTAGATTATCAAAAAGACAGATCTTTCAGAATGTCTTTTATCCTTTCAAACTGTCCGTCCGTTTTCTCCGGAGTGATCTTCATCAAATACGCCAGTAACGGATAAATATCTACATTGACAAAACCTTTCGATTCATATCCTTCCTTAAAATCGGGACCGCAGGCACGAAACATTACTTGCATATCCGGACTTTGCGGAAAATAACCATGAGCACCTTTCAGCGCACGCGGCACGTCGGTAAATTGCCATCCCAATTCGGGAGCCACTACAATATCTCCAACACGGTCACTGCTTCCGTAATTCAGCTCAGCAGGAATCTCTTCTTTTTTCCAAACATGGATGTGGGCTACATTCTTTAAAGCATTGTATACCGAGTCACGATATTCCGGCTTGGTAAAGATAGAAGTCGGTGTCCGCCCGTCTACCGCTTCGCACCATTCCGGACGCAGATATTTATTCATATCTACCACCCGGTTGTCACTGATTTCCGTCATCCCATGATCGGCAGTAACAATCAGGTTGACATCTTTTCCGAAGGGGAGAGCAGCGATTCCCTGTCGCAACATTCCTATCAGACTATCCATACGATGTACGATAGCGGCAGCTTCCGCGCTGTGAGGACCATGATGATGCGTCACTCCATCCGGCTCCTCAAAGTAAAGCATAACAAAACGGGGACGTTCCGCTTCCGGCTTTCTCAGCAGAGCTATGGTCGAATCTACCCGTTGCTCAAAAGTAAGACGGGGCTTTTCTGCATATTCCCGGTAATAAGTGGGGTAGCAACCTTTAATGGCAATATCCGAACCTACCCAATAGATGTTTCCTGTTTTTACACCTTGCTTCTGAGCTGTTATCCAAATCGGTTCACCCAGATAATAGTCGGGATTGTTTCGTGTGGCAGGATCTCCCATGGAGTATTGCCGATGCCGTTTTACATCCCAGAAAGTGTTGTTGATAATACCGTTATGGTCAGGTACCAGCCCCGTAGCCAATGTATAATGGTTGGGGAAAGTAGATGCCGGATAGGAGGGGAGCATAGTTGCCTTAACCCCTTCGCGGGCCATCTGGTTCAGGTTAGGGGTATCATACATCTCCGGGTAATCCCAGCGGAAGGCATCCAACGAAACAATTACGGTGTAGTGCGGAGCCTTGTCCTGCGCTGCCAAAGTAAAAATAAAGAAAACATAGCAGCAGAAAGAAATAATAAATTTACGCATACTCTTGATAGTTGTTATGAAGTGCAAAGGTATAAAATTATATGAAAGCTGTCCGGTTATAAAGATAAAGCTTACCTTTGCAACGTTTTTTTAATACAAGTTACTATGGATTATCCTCATAAAATTAATAAGGTACAGATCCGTAACCTCCAGATTGAAGATTACGCTCAATTATCCCAATCGTTTACACGTGTATATTCGGACGGAAGTGATGTCTTCTGGACACACGGACAGATTGAGAAACTAATCAAGATTTTCCCCGAAGGACAGATTGTAACCGTAGTCGACGAGAAGATCGTTGGCTGTGCACTCTCTATCATTGTAGATTATGATAAAGTGAAGAACGACCACACTTATGCCCAAGTCACAGGGAAGGAGACTTTCAATACCCACACAGCCCAAGGAAATATCCTATATGGCATCGAGGTCTTTATTCATCCCGAATATCGCGGATTACGGTTGGCACGGCGCATGTACGAATATCGCAAAGAACTTTGCGAAACGCTTAACCTGAAAGCGATCATGTTTGGCGGACGTATTCCGAATTACCATAAATATGCTGACAAGATGCGTCCCAAAGAGTATATTGACCGCGTACGCCAGCGGGAAATCTACGACCCGGTGCTCACTTTTCAACTTTCCAATGATTTCCACGTTCGGAAGGTGATGACCAATTATCTGCCGAATGATGAAGAATCCAAACATTATGCTTGCCTGTTGCAATGGGACAACATTTACTATCAGCCCCCTACACAGGAATACCTCGCTCCCAAAACGACGGTTCGCGTAGGATTGGTGCAATGGCAGATGCGCAGTTACAAAACTTTGGACGACCTTTTCGAACAAGTAGAATTTTTCGTTGATGCCGTATCCGACTATAAAAGCGACTTTGTGCTTTTCCCCGAATACTTTAATGCGCCACTGATGTCAAAGTACAATGATAAAGGCGAATCACAAGCTATCCGCGGACTGGCCCAATATACCGAGGAAATCCGTGACCGCTTTATCAATCTGGCAATCAGCTACAATATCAATATCATTACGGGCAGCATGCCGCTAATAAAAGAGGACGGACTGTTGTACAACGCCGGTTTCCTCTGCCGGCGTGACGGAACTTACGAAATGTATGAAAAGCTTCATGTCACTCCGGACGAGATAAAGAGCTGGGGACTGAGCGGGGGCAAACAGTTGAAAACATTCGAAACAGACTGTGCCAAGATCGGCATATTGATTTGTTATGATGTAGAGTTTCCCGAACTTTCCCGGCTGATGGCCGACCAGGGAATGCAGATTCTGTTTGTGCCGTTCCTCACCGATACTCAAAATGCTTATTCACGTGTACGGGTCTGTGCACAGGCACGTGCCATTGAGAACGAATGTTTTGTTGTAATAGCCGGCAGCGTAGGCAATCTTCCCCGTGTACATAACATGGACATTCAGTATGCCCAGTCTGGGGTATTTACACCTTGCGACTTTGCCTTCCCGACGGACGGAAAGCGCGCCGAAGCCACTCCAAATACGGAAATGATCCTGGTTTCGGACGTAGATCTCGATTTGCTGAACGAGTTGCATACTTATGGCAGTGTACGTAACCTGAAAGATCGCCGGAACGATGTATATGAAGTGAGATTTAAGAAGCCGCAATAGATTTTGTCTATTATCCGATAGATATTATAAATCGTTAAACTTTGGTAGCAAACAAAGATTCTGATAGCTTTGTTTCCGAAATGAATCGTTTAATAACTTCTAAAACAAGAAAATTATGAGATCATTAATTGGAAAACAAGCGCCGAAATTTGATGCCACGGCCGTAATCAATGGGCATGAAATCGTTCAGGACTTCTCGTTGGATCAGTATAAAGGGAAAAAGTATGTAGTATTCTTCTTCTATCCGATGGACTTTACTTTTGTATGCCCCACCGAACTGCACGCATTTCAGGAAAAGCTCGACGAGTTTGAAAAACGGAACGTAGCTGTGGTAGGTTGCTCGGTCGACTCTGAATATTCTCACTTCTCCTGGTTGCAGATGCCCAAGAGCGAGGGAGGTATCCAAGGCGTGAAGTATCCTATTGTGTCCGACTTTTCTAAATCAATCTCTGAAAGTTACGGAGTACTGGCCGGAAGCTATGCTCCCGATGAAAATGGCAATTGGGTATGCGAAGGGGCACCGGTGGCTTTCCGCGGTCTGTTCCTGATTGACAAAGAAGGTGTAGTGAGACATTGTGTCATCAACGACTTACCATTGGGACGTAACGTAGATGAAGTACTGCGTATGGTGGATGCCTTGCAACATTTTGAAGAGTATGGCGAGGTTTGTCCAGCCAATTGGTCAAAAGGTAAAGATGCCATGAAAGCAACCGAAGACGGAGTGGCCAGCTATCTGAGTAAACATTAATAGAGAGCATCTGTAAGAAAAAAGGGCGTTTATTGAAAAATAAATGCCCTTTTATAGTTGATAATCCAAATATTATGGCGTTCTTTGCTGCCGAAAACAATTGATCGTTTTATTTTACTCTATTTTCTACTGAATCAGTCGAATCCGGATCTAATCTCAAACTTCTGTTGTTTCTAAATTTATTTATCAATTTTTATTTTTTTTATTTTATGAACATGTACATTGGAAACCTTAGCTATCGTGTTAAGGAAGCAGATTTGAGACAAGTAATGGAAGAGTACGGAACAGTTGATTCAGTAAAACTGATCACCGACCGCGAGACTCGCAAATCTAAAGGATTCGCATTCGTTGAAATGCCGAACGACGACGAAGCCAAAAATGTTATCGCTGAGTTGAACGGTGCTGAATACGAAGGCCGTCAGATGGTTGTTAAGGAAGCCCTGCCTCGTAACTAATCCATTTATAGCATAAAACTAAAAAGGATACTCTGCAAAGAGTATCCTTTTCTTGTTTTTATCCGGCAGACATTACAATGCCTTGCTCTGATTATCATTGGTCAGTGGTTTACCTTTGTACTCTCCGGTCAGTGTTTCCAGGAAAGCTACTATTTTATTCAGTTCATCTTCCGGCAGATTCTTGTCTACCTGATATTTGGCCATATAATCCACGGCCTCCTTCATTGTTTTCATGCTACCGTCATGAAAGTAAGGAGCCGTCAAGGCAATGTTTCTTAAACCGGGAACTTTGAAACGATGTTTATCACGATCATTTTGGGTCTGTTTGAAGCGTCCGTTATCTTCTTCTGTCAATTCAATGCCACGATCTGCAAAATAATCTCTCTTCACACCCATTAACTCGTAAGACTGACCACCCAAAGTTTCACCTACATGGCAAGTAGCGCAATCGTATTTCTTAAACAATTCGTATCCGGCAAGTTCCATATCGTTAATAGCAGTCTTTTCACCTTTCAGATAAAGGTCGAAACGAGAATTGGGAGTGAGCAATGTCTTTTCGAACTCTTCGATAGCGTCAGTGATATTCTTTTCCGAATATCCGTCGGGATATACAGCTAAAAAGGCTTTGGTGAAATTAGCGTCCTGTTCGAGTTTTGCAATGATTTCGTCAAAAGACTGGCAAGCCATCTCGACCGGATTCAACGGAGGACCGGCAGCCTGCTCGGCAAGTGTTCCGGCACGTCCGTCCCAGAACTGCACGAAGTTGTAGGCAGCATTGTATACCGTCGGAGCATTCACACCTCCGAATTGTCCACCTACACCTTCTGAATATTGCTTGTTGTCTACCCCTCCCGTATTCAATCCATGGCATGATGCACATGAAACGGTGTTGTCGGCCGAAAGGCGAGTATCGTGATAAAGCATATCTCCCAAAATCACTTTACGCATATCTACCGGAATGGAATCAGCGATGGGACGCACCGGTTCGTTAGCAAATTCGGCTGAAGCCAGCCCGTTAGCATAATGTGCCAGACGGTGTTGTTTCGCCCACGCCATAGCCATTTCCTTTTTAGCATCTGTCACACTGGCTCCCCAGTGTACCATATAGTAGGCATGTTTGGGCATTGTTCCGTCCATGATCACTTTCTCTACTTTGGCTAAAGCCACTTTTCCTACAGGCTTACCGGCTTTTAAGGCTTCAGCCATTTCGGTTATGTCAAAAGCGCGATAACCTTGTTCCACGTCCTTCTGAACCATTCCGCCGGCAACAGGCCAGCTTGCATAAAAAGGAAGATCCGGACTACCCGAATGGCATTGCAGGCAGCCACCGGAAGTAATGATCTCTTGCATCTGAGCGTCAGCGGCAAGCTCTTTTGACGGAGCCTGATTTACGACGCGGTAAGTGATAGCCAAAGCTCCGACCGTCACCAGTAATGCGATGATAAATTTTGTACTTTTCTTCATTGTGCATTCTTTTAGTTAATTATTACGATTATATAAATGTACACTTTGTTGAGCCGAAGGCAAATAATTTACTCCATACCAACACATCTGCAAAGCCAAAAAGGAGAAAATAAGTATGACATACAGCATCTTTTTACGAAGCCTGTCCCGTAAACGCAGGTGCATATATAATAGGTATCCCATCCAGGTAACCACTGCCCAGGTCTCTTTGGGATCCCAACTCCAATAATTTCCCCAGGCCTCCTTTGCCCATAAAGATCCAAGAAGCATGCCGATCGATAAAAAAGCCACACCAGAATAGACCAGATTATCTGCTGTCACCAAATATTCTTCTTTGTGGTGTACAAGCCCGCAAATAGCAATAATGAAAGCACATCCCAATACAGAGTAGGAGAACATATAAACTGTGACATGGGGAATAAACCAGACACTTTGCAAAGCCGGCATAAGTGATTGGTCATGTATCTCGGGCTTCAGCAAATTGATGATAACAAAGACAGTGGACAGCAGAGTGGAGAAAGAAAGTATCCATCGATATTTCCAGCGAATATACGTCAACAGCCCGGCAATCCCCATAAAAAAGGAATACCACAAACGGGTTTCACCCATAGTGCGAAGAGGAGGGCGTTGCAGAGATATCCATAGCCCGGCAATGAATATCCCCAGACAAGTAATTCCTGCTACAGTCAGTACAACAGCTATTTTACTTTGTCCCGATGAACGAAGTGCCGATATGGCACCCGTAAGCCAAAGGCAGATGGAGACGGTTGCAAACAGATAGAAGTTATCCCAGGTTATCATGATTTAACTTTTTTAGGACCATTAATAAATAGCAGAACAGCTCCTGCCAGCATCATTAAAATACCAGTCACCATTACATATTTCCAAGGTTGACGTACAATCTGAAGAATGCAATATCGGGTATTTCCCACATTACGTGTATCATATCCGGTCAGATAAATATCTTCTCCCAAACGGTAACTGTGAGGATGATTTACTTCAAGCGTAGTTCTCTGCTCTCCAATACGTACATCTGCCGCAAAACGCGAAGGCATCCCGTTCGGATAATACTCTGTATTGAAGGAGTAGAGTTCCAATTCATAATCCAGATAATAGGCTTTCCCATCCATACTATAGGCTTCGCGTCCCGGTTGTCCGGCATAAAGCGGAATCCGTAATGTCTGCACATCGCTGCTACCGAAGAATCCGGCAAATAAAGCGAGCCATAATCCCAAATGGTTCAGGAGAAAACGCTTCTTCGCCGGCACACGATGATAGAAAGCATGGATAACCACCATTGCCAGATTACTCAATAAAAGAAAAAGAATGGCAATGAATATCCAGGAAGTCATAAAGTTATAGCATCCCAATGAGGCTGGGACTCCTGATATGGATGCAGCTTCTGCTTCCGATAATTGGGGAAACAACCCGATAACCAAGCTGCCACCTATTAATAATAAGATTGATAAAATACTTGTCCGGGAAGACAGCAGAAAACGGGTTAACGGCAACTTATTCCCTTCTTTATAGAGACGCCATAATAAATAGACCCATATAACTGCTATAATCACATTCAGAGGGAATGCAAAAAAAGATAAGGGGAAATTGCCTGTCATAGTTTGCAATAATGCCGCTATTACAAAATATGCAGTTACTAATAGTTTTTTGTGCATAGTTGTGCCTTTATATGGTGCAAAGTAAGTAAAAATATGCCAATAAACGTATAAAAGGCTATTAATTTGTATTAAATACAATTTTGAAGTAGATTTAAATTGAAAAGGAACATTGCTATTTATAATATTAGTTGGGGATGACCGGGATACAAAATAAAAGAAAATATAAATTAGTACTTAGAATAAAGTAGCTTTCCAGGAGATTATCTATATTAGCATTCACAAAATAGCTTTAATCATTAAATGTCTAATCTTAAAAACGACAAAACATGAAAACTCCATCTTTAATTCTGATGATAATCATTTTATGTAATCTCAGCATCCCAATAAATGCTCAAGTACTAACCTCCCGCCAGCAAAAAGAAGATTTTGACACCTTATATAGCTTATTATGTCAAGTACATCCGGATTTATTTATGTATCAAACACAAAAAGAATTCGAAGAAAAGCATGATTCAATATATCGCTTGTTAAATAAA
The DNA here is from genome assembly GCF_018860125.1 of Bacteroides sp. HF-4919. Taxonomy (NCBI): domain Bacteria; kingdom Pseudomonadati; phylum Bacteroidota; class Bacteroidia; order Bacteroidales; family Bacteroidaceae; genus Bacteroides; species Bacteroides sp. HF-4919. The sequence goes on along the minus strand of NZ_JAHKNF010000014.1, from coordinate 18,840 downwards.
GAACGAAACGTTTCTGATTTCTACTTTATAGTCTCTCCATTTGTTGCATCTGTAAAAGATGGTCATACTAATTTCGCAATTCCTGCTACTCCAGACAGAATAGACTATTTGAATCATGGAGGACTGACTCTGCCTTTACGCTTAAAAATAGTAGACGATAAGATAGTAGTTGATTTCCCCTTAATATCCTGTTCGATACAGGAAAATGATGAAATAACATGTATGAATAATATAAATAGTCAAACTATATTAAGCCAATTGTATCTTTTACTGGGAGCTGAAAAAGGGAACGCTATTAAGGAAAATCAATTGACCCTTTATCTTTCTACTTTGCTATGGTATAAATATAATTGGGGTGACAAATATGATTTTACAATTAAAAGGGGAAATAAGATCTGGAAAGAATCATTGAGTGGCATCGGACAAATAGATGCCCTCCCTGTTTTAAAAGCAAAACTTGGAAAAAGCCTGCCGCAATTTAGTTATACTCTAAGCCCCGATAAACAGACTGCTACTCTGCAAATAATGAACTTATATCAATTACCACAACTAAAACAATTTTGTGACTCTGTCTTTTCGGTGATTAACAGAGAACATGTACCCAATTTGATTATAGATATCAGAAATAACAAAGGAGGGTCAAGTGCCGGAGTTGACATGCTTCTATCATACTTATCGCATGATGCTTATACATTATATACTAAAACTGATTTAAAAATCAGTTCATACTCAAAACTGTATAATAAGCAAAAACATCCGGAAACTTATGAAGAGATCAAAAATTTGCCTGACGGATCTTTATTTGCTATTCAAGATTCTTCTGTAGCGGGAAACCGGGATAAAGCAGATATTTATAAAGGAACAGTTACAGTATTGGTAAATGAAACCACTTATTCCGGAGCGTCGACATTTGCATCTGCTATTAAAAAATCTCATGCAGGAAAAATTCTTGGTGAAACCGGCTGCCCAAATGTATATTTTGGCAATTATATGTCATTCACATTACCCAATTCCCGATTAGAATATTATGTCTCACTTAATAAATTCTATGAATAAATGAACTCTCTAAAACGAAAGCGGAATTGTGAACTCCGCTTTCGTTTTAGGATTGTCCTATTGCATTTATTTTGAAGATGTTCCACTCTCAAGAATACTGACAATTGAAAAGAGGGTGAAGCAAATAGCCCCTAAACCGGCTAATACGCGTGCAGGGATAAAATAATCATCGTGCGTCGTACCTAATTCGAAGACGAAAGAGGCCAGAAACAGACAAGCTAATGCTGTCAATACCGGAATCAGAGGTATACGGTTGGCCAAAGCAAATTCTCGCCCCCAGATTTTAGCCAGCAAAATTACTTTACTGGAAATACTGTAACAAACAAGACCAAGCCCAATCATGATATATCCGATTACCCCATTAGTAGTGCTTGAATCGGCAAAAATAACAGACAGCCCCCAAAGAAGCGATACGGTTCCCATCAACAATACGAGTTTTGGCCATCTTTTACGTTCTCTATCGGTATACACATTTCTGATTTGACGGGCAATAGTAGCGACCAAAGCAATCAGGCTTGTGCAAATGCAAGCCAGACCTGCCATCACATGCCCTGCTACAAAATAAGCAGGATGTACATCGCTTTTGGCCAATAAAACAAAAGCCCATATCCAAGCAATCAACGATACAATAATAGCTATTGTTTTTAATACAAGTTCTTGACCTTTAGTAAACGCTCCTTTAGGAATACCATTACCAATCATTTTTGAGTTGGCAGGAATCAGTGAAAAACGGGTAGAAGATGTTGCAGCGGTTGCTACACAAGTAGTTATCAGTCCTACTCCGGCAACCACATGCCCAGCCACAAAGGAAGAGGCAGAGGCAGATCCGGTAAACATACAGATTCCACCAATAATAGTAACGGCAGCAGCGAGATAACCGATAATAGGCAGTGCGTACAAAGAACCGCGCCCATAAGTATGTATGATTTGCCGGATAATAGTAGCAGCCGTTGCAAACAATGCAATACAAATCATGCCTAATGAAAAGACTACAGGACCTGCCACCAATCGGTTAGAATCATCTCCATATACACTGATAAACGCTCCGTAGCCGAAACAAAACAGAGCCATCGCCAAAGGAATTGCTCTGAACAATATACTAATACCGTAATTCATAACATATAGGGTTTTAAAATTTCCCTGATAAACAAGGCATATAGTTTTTTGTTTTGCTCCCCTTACTACTTTTTACACTCTTTTCACAAGGTGGCCCTTCCTGTCAGACTGAAATTAAAAAGGCTTTTCTTGTATGAAAACGAATGTTTTTGTACATTTGCACCCTTAAAATAGGGAGGGTATCCCGATCTTAAATTGTAAAATAGTAAAATTGTAAATATAGCCATGAGCAAGAAATTTGCCGAATATTCGCAGTTCGACCTCTCGCAGGTGAATAAGGACGTATTGAAAAAATGGGACGAAAACCAGGTTTTCGCCAAGAGTATGACAGAACGTGAAGGCTGTCCTTCGTTTGTTTTCTTCGAAGGGCCTCCATCAGCTAACGGTATGCCGGGTATTCACCATGTAATGGCTCGTTCTATAAAAGATATTTTCTGTCGTTACAAAACGATGAAAGGATATCAAGTGAAACGTAAGGCAGGTTGGGATACACACGGGCTCCCTGTAGAATTAGGTGTAGAAAAGTCTTTAGGGATCACCAAAGAGGATATTGGAAAAACAATTTCTGTAGCAGAATACAATGCTCATTGCCGTCAGGATGTAATGAAATTCACAAAAGAATGGGAAGACCTGACTCATCAAATGGGGTATTGGGTGGATATGAAGCACCCGTACATCACATACGACAACCGTTACATCGAAACACTGTGGTGGTTATTGAAACAATTGTATAAAAAAGGATTACTTTATAAAGGATATACTATCCAGCCATATTCTCCGGCAGCCGGGACTGGATTAAGTTCGCATGAGCTGAATCAGCCGGGATGCTATCGTGACGTGAAAGACACAACGGTAGTGGCACAATTTAAGATGAAGAACCCTAAACCCGAAATGGCAGAGTGGGGTACTCCTTATTTTATAGCATGGACTACTACTCCATGGACACTACCTTCGAATACAGCACTTTGTGTAGGTCCTAAAATTGACTACGTTGCAGTTCAATCGTATAACGCATATACAGGACAGCCAATCACGGTAGTATTGGCAAAGGCATTGTTGAATGCACATTTCAGCCCGAAAGCAGCCGAACTGAAACTGGAAGATTATAAACCAGGTGATAAGTTGGTTCCTTTCAAAGTAATTGCTGAATATAAAGGTACCGATTTGGTAGACATGGAATATGAACAATTAATTCCATGGGTAAATCCGGGAGAAGGTGCTTTCCGTGTAATACTGGGCGATTATGTAACAACAGAGGACGGTACGGGTATTGTACACATCGCTCCGACATTTGGTGCGGATGATGCTCAAGTGGCAAAAGCTGCCGGTGTGCCTCCATTACAGTTGGTTAATAAAAAAGGTGAACTTCGTCCGATGGTAGATCTGACCGGTAAATTCTATACTTTAGATGAGTTGGATGAAGATTTTGTAAAACAGCGCGTTAACGTAGATTTATACAAAGAGTATGCAGGTCGTTTCGTGAAGAATGCTTATGATCCGAATCTATCCGATCAGGATGAATCATTGGATGTAAGTATCTGTATGATGATGAAAGTTAATAATCAGGCTTTCAAAATAGAAAAGCATGTGCATAATTACCCGCACTGCTGGCGTACAGACAAACCGGTGCTTTATTATCCGCTGGATAGTTGGTTTATTCGTTCTACTGCGTGCAAAGAGCGCATGATAGAGTTAAATAAAACCATTAACTGGAAACCGGAATCTACCGGAACCGGACGTTTTGGCAAATGGCTGGAAAACCTGAATGATTGGAATCTGAGCCGTTCCCGTTACTGGGGTACTCCGTTGCCTATTTGGCGAACAGAAGACAACAGCGACGAGAAATGTATAGAGTCGGTTGAGGAGTTATATAATGAAATCGAAAAATCGGTTGCCTCAGGGTATATGCAATCGAACCCCTATAAAGATAAAGGTTTCATACCGGGTGAGTATAATGAAGAAAATTATAATAAGATAGATCTCCATCGCCCATATGTAGACGATATTATTCTTGTTTCAAAAGATGGTAAGCCTATGAAACGCGAAACAGACCTGATTGACGTATGGTTTGATTCGGGTGCGATGCCTTATGCACAGATCCATTATCCATTTGAAAATAAAGAGTTATTGGATAGCCATCAGGTATATCCGGCAGATTTCATTGCAGAAGGTGTGGACCAGACACGTGGATGGTTCTTCACTTTACATGCCATTGCAACCATGGTATTTGACAGTGTTTCATACAAAGCAGTCATTTCAAACGGATTGGTATTAGACAAGAATGGCAATAAAATGTCTAAACGTTTAGGAAATGCAGTTGATCCGTTCTCTACCATCGAGAAATATGGGTCCGATCCCTTGCGTTGGTATATGATTACCAATTCTTCTCCATGGGATAACCTGAAGTTTGATGTAGAAGGCATCGAGGAAGTTCGTCGTAAATTCTTTGGTACTTTATACAACACCTATTCTTTCTTTGCTTTGTATGCTAATGTAGACGGGTTTGAATACAAAGAGGCTGATGTTCCGATGAGCGATCGTCCAGAAATTGACCGATGGATTCTTTCTGTACTGAACACATTAATAAAGGAAGTAGATACCTGTTATAACGAATATGAACCGACTAAAGCAGGACGTTTAATTTCTGATTTCGTAAACGACAATCTGTCTAACTGGTACGTCCGCCTGAACCGTAAGCGTTTCTGGGGTGGTGGATTCACTCAGGATAAACTATCTGCATATCAGACTTTGTATACATGCCTGGAAACGGTAGCCAAATTAATGGCACCTATCGCTCCTTTCTATGCAGACCGTCTGTATGGCGACCTAATCAGTGCAACAGGACGCGATAATGTAGTTTCTGTCCATCTGGCGAAATTCCCGGAATACAATGAAAAAATGGTAGATAAGGAACTGGAAGCACAAATGCAGATGGCACAAGACGTTACTTCCATGGTGTTGGCATTGCGTCGTAAAGTGAATATTAAAGTTCGTCAGCCGTTGCAGTGTATCATGATCCCTATAGTGGATGAAGCACAAAAAGCCCATATCGAGGCTGTAAAAGCACTTATCATGAGTGAAGTCAACGTAAAGGAGATTAAATTCGTTGATGGTACAGCCGGCGTTCTGGTGAAAAAGGTTAAATGTGACTTCAAGAAACTGGGACCAAAATTCGGAAAGCAAATGAAAGCTGTAGCAGCAGCTGTAGCAGAAATGTCACAGGAAGCTATTGCCGAACTCGAGAAGAACGGCCGTTATACCCTTAATTTAGATGGGGCAGAAGCTGTTATAGAAACTGCAGATGTAGAGATCTTCAGCGAGGACATTCCGGGATGGTTGGTTGCCAATGAAGGGAAATTGACTGTTGCGCTGGAAGTTACTGTAACGGAAGAACTTCGCCGTGAAGGAATTGCACGTGAATTGGTAAACCGCATTCAAAATATCCGTAAATCAAGTGGTTTCGAGATTACAGACAAAATAAAAATAACATTATCTAAAAATCCGCAGACAGATGATGCGGTAAATGAATATAATGGTTATATTTGTAACCAAGTTTTGGGTACATCCCTTACTTTGGCAGACGAAGTAAAAGGCGGCACAGAATTAAATTTCGACGACTTCTCTTTGTTTGTGAATGTAGTGAAAGAATAATTCTAATACTAATAACCTAATAAACAGTAAAAGTTATGGCAGAAAAGACAAGATATTCGGATGCGGAGTTAGAAGAATTCCGTGCCATCATTAATGAAAAACTGGAACTAGCACAACGTGACTATGAACAGTTAAAACTGAGCTTAATGGGGCTGGACGGAAATGACACAGATGACACGTCCCCCACATATAAAGTCTTGGAAGAAGGAGCAAATACATTGTCGAAAGAAGAGACTACACGTTTGGCTCAACGCCAACTGAAGTTTATTCAGGGTTTACAGGCTGCTCTTGTACGTATCGAGAATAAAACGTATGGTATTTGCCGTGAAACAGGAAAATTAATTCCGGCAGAACGTCTGCGTGCCGTGCCTCATGCTACACTGAGCATTGAAGCAAAGAACAGTGGAAAGAAATAAATAGTAGGCTACGAGCTACCTATTGCAAGAGACAAGTGTATACACGGCAATATCGTGTTTCTCTTTAGCTTGTAATTGGTAGCTCGTAACTTATATAACTGATAGCTTAACAAAATGAAGAAACTACTCACGAAAGGACAAATCGCTCTGCTCGTCATTTTTTCTGTGCTGATCATTGATCAAGTGATTAAAATCTGGATCAAGACTCATATGTATTGGCATGAGAGTATCCGTATTACAGATTGGTTTTATATTTATTTTACCGAAAATAATGGTATGGCGTTTGGAATGGAGATATTTGGAAAACTCTTTCTGACTACATTCCGAATCGTTGCAGTAGGCTTGATAGGGTGGTACTTATATAAAATAGTAAAAAGAGGATTAAAAACCGGATATATCATTTGTGTATCGTTAATCTTGACCGGTGCACTGGGTAACATTATTGACAGTGTTTTCTATGGAGTCTTTTTCAACGAAAGCACACATTCACAAATAGCCAGTTTTATGCCCGAAGGAGGTGGTTACTCCACTTGGTTCTATGGTAAAGTAGTTGATATGTTTTATTTCCCGATTATCGATACAAACTGGCCGGCATGGATGCCTTTTGTAGGTGGAGAGCATTTCATTTTCTTTAGTCCGATCTTCAATTTCGCAGATGCCGCCATTAGCTGCGGAATTATTGCCTTATTACTGTTCTATAGCAAATATCTGAATGATTCATACCATCATTCTGTGACCAAAAAGTAAAAAAGAGGTAATGAAAAAGTATTTCCGGTTTCAATTATGTTGTATCTGTCTTTTGGTACTGATAACATCTGCTTGTAAGGTGAAAAGACCTGATAGCGTTATATCAGAATCACAGATGGAAAATCTGCTATACGATTACCACATTGCCAAAGCGATGGGTGAGAACATGCCTGGTGGCGAGAATTACAAAAAAGCACTGTATGTAGAAGCTGTATTTAAGAAATATGGTACAACAGAAGAAGTTTTTGACTCGTCTATGGTATGGTATACACGCAACACAAAAATACTATCGGAAATCTATGAAAAGGTAAATAAAAGGCTGAAAGCCCAACAGGATGCCATCAACCACTTAATAGCATTGCGTGATAATAAGCCTAAGATGTCTGCTCCAGGCGACAGTATTGATGTCTGGGCATGGCAGCGGGTTGCCCAGTTTACGGGATCTCCATTGAATAATAAGTTCACGTTCACATTACCTTCTGATACAAATTTCAAGAAACGTGATGTATTGCTCTGGAAAATACAATATAACTTCCTGGATGGAATGCCGGACTCAACAATGGCTCCGGTAATGGCCATGCAGATTGTTTATAAGAACGACAGTGTGACCAATAGTTGCACGAAACATATATTTGAATCAGGAATTCAGGACATTCGTCTTCAATCAGATACGATGACTATCAAGGAAATAAAAGGATTCATTTTCTATCCGCAATCCCAAAAGTTAACAACACTTTTGGTTAGCGACATTTCGTTGACCCGTTATCATGTAAATGACTCATTAACACAAATGGGAAAAGACTCTTTAAATGCCGACTCAATAACAGAAAAAAACAAAGTAGATTCTATCCGGAAGAAAGCTCCCCAAGATACTATTCAAACGACGCCGGTACATCAACGGACTAATCCAAAGGATTTGAGCCGCCCCAATAACGATGTCCGTCCCGTTAAACCGGAACAACGAGAGAAAGAGCAACAAATAGAAAAAGAAAAACAGCAATTAGAAAGACAGCAACGAACAAATCCAAGGAGGCCATTGCGTCGTCAGAATAATTAGAAGATAAGATGAAACGTTTTGCTGCACATTATATATTTATTCCGGAAAGTGGATTTTTTAAACTGCATGCCATAGAAATGGAGGGAGAGTATGTCTATCGTATTTTTCCCTGTAGTGAAGAAATTGAATCTGTAGAATGGTTTCCCGGTGTCATTTTATTGATTCCGCAAGAAAGGATGGATATAAATAATACTTTGTTCAACTTAACCAATACCGGTGAACAAAGTATTACTATTCCGGAAATTACCTCATGCATGAAATGGCAGGCTTATTTGTTATTTCCATTTGACTTTGCTACAATGCGGCCTGTCGCCGAAACTCAGCGCAGACAATTGCGGTAGCAATGGCTACATTCAATGATTCTGAGGTCTCGCGTTCCTGAGGATAATTTGGAATGTATAACTTACGGTTTACCAGCTTTTCCACTTCGGCTCCAATACCATTTCCTTCATTCCCCATTACTATTATTCCATTCTTTGACAAAGGCTGCTCATACATATTCTTTCCATCCAGAAATGTACCATATACCGGTACATTTCCCAGTACATGAATCAACTCTGGCAATGCGATATAATGTACTTTTACTCTGGCAATGCCTCCCATAGTAGCTTGTATGGCTTTAGGATTAAAAACATCAACAGTATTGGGCGAACAGAAAATGTGTTCAATACCAAACCAGTCTGCAAGACGAATGATTGTCCCAAGATTACCGGGGTCTTGAATATCATCCAAAGCTAAACATAAAGAGTTACGAATAACTTCTGTATCGATCTCGTACTTCGGTTGTTCAAACAATGCCAGTACTTGTTGAGGGCTCTTCAACAAACTGGCACGAGATAAATCCTCAGGACCGACTTCAATTACCTCCACAGCCTTAACTGCAGAATGTTCTCTAAGCCATTCCGAAGTGGCCGCCAAAAACTTGCAAGGGAAATGTCCCAGTAAATCACCTACCAATTTGGGACCTTCTGCCAGAAAGACTCTTTCTTCTTTCCTATTTTTTTTTAATTCCAGCGATCGGATATATTTAACTCTATTTTTACTTAATGTTCCCATCTAACTCTAATTTTACGGCAAAGCTATAAAGATATTCCCAATTAACTATTATATTTCTAATCCTTTTTATGTCTTTATTTTCTTACCATTAACAAACTTTATATTGATAAATATAAACTATCTACTTAAATTTAGTAGATTTGTAATACATCATTATATTGATATCCAGAACGAAGAAGGTATGCCCAGACACATAAAATACAATAAAGAAAGAAGAACAGTATCTTCTCTTAAAAAATAAATAAGCTCTGATTGGCTGCAGCAAATCCAGATATTAATCCTAATGTATAACCTTTAAAAACGAATTAAAATGTTGAACGAAAAAAGAACTCAAAAAATTATGAAGAGCAAATTTCTGATATTTCTGCCGGTAGTAGCCATGTTGCTATTGTTTAGCAATTGCGGGAGTAAAACAAGTAACGAGCAGGCTGTTACCGAAGTGAAAGACTCTGTAAGTGCCACACAATCCCTTAAAGAAGAAGTTGTACCGGACTCTGTAGCTATACTAAAAGACGTAGTGTATGATGTCGTTGATAGTGCTCCTACATTTCCGGATGGAATGAAGGCATGCTTACAGTTTATTGCAAAGAGCATCAAATATCCGGCCCAAGCTATTGAAAACAAGGAAGAAGGTCAGGTAGTAGTTCAGTTTATTGTTTCTAAGAATGGTAAACTGCTTAACCCGATTGTTGTAAAAAGCATATCTCCGCTACTTGATGCGGAAGCTATCAGAGTGGTAAACTCAATGCCTGATTGGATTCCTGGAAAGCACAAAGGCGAAAATGTAAACTCACGATTTACACTTCCGGTCAGGTTTAGGCTTAAATGATGTAATCATCTATAAAAATGCCGGAAGAGTAGAAATGCTCTTCCGGCATTTTTATTTCCCAAAACAAAAAATATGGTTTATATTTGTAACCTATTTGGCGTAATCTATTAAAAACCGTATATGAAGAAAGGGGTTCTTTACACGATTCTTCTTTATTTTGTTTTGTCACTGGCTTCGTGTTCTGCCACTAAGTTTGTGCCGGAGGGTTCTTATTTGTTGGATGAAGTAAAAATACATACTGATAATAAAGACATAAAACCGTCGGACATGCGACTTTATGTGCGACAGAATCCTAACTCGAAATGGTTCAGTGCAGTCAAGACTCAACTGTATGTGTATAATTGGTCCGGAAGGGATTCTACGAAATGGCTCAATAAATTCTTGCGCAAGATAGGAGATGCTCCGGTTATCTATAATGAAGCCGATGCTATCCGTTCGCAAGAAGAAATTGCAAAAGCAGTGCAGAATCTCGGCTATATGGGAGCTACCGTAAAAAGAACCATAAAAACTAAAAAGAAAAAGCTAAAACTGTTTTATGAAATCAATTCAGGCAAACCTTATACTGTACGCACACTGAAGTATGATATTTCTGATAAGAAAATAGCCGAATATCTTCAAAATGATTCTACCAAATCAACGTTGAAAGAAGGAATGCTTTTCGATGTAAACACACTTGATACGGAACGGCAACGTATTACAGACTACTTATTGTGTAACGGTTATTATAAATTTAATAAGGATTATATTACTTATACGGCAGATACTGCCCGCAATACTTATCAAGTAGATTTGACTTTACATCTGTTGCCCTATAAAGCTTATGTTGGTGATGTTCCTAAAGAACATCCTCAGTACAAGATCAACAAAATCAATTTTATTACTGATTATGATGTCTTGCAATCATCAGCTCTGAGCAGCATTGAAATTAATGACTCTTTGCATTATAACGGATTCCCGATCTATTATAAAGACCAACTGTATTTACGTCCTAAAGTGCTCGTAGATAACTTAAGATTCACCTCCGGAGATTTATATGATGAACGTAACGTACAAAAGACCTATACTTATTTTGGGAGGCTTTCAGCTCTCAAGTATACTAACATTCGTTTTTTTGAGACACAAAATGACGATAGTACCAGACTGAATTGCTATGTAATGCTAACCAAAAGCAAGCATAAATCCATTTCTTTTGAGTTGGAAGGTACTAATTCGGCAGGTGATTTGGGAGCTGCCGCGTCCGTTTCTTTTCAACATAGAAATTTATTTCGCGGCTCAGAAACTTTCATGGTAAAATTCCGAGGAGCTTATGAGGCCATATCCGGATTACAGCCGGGATATAAAAACCATAATTATACTGAATACGGAGTTGAAACAAGCATCAATTTCCCCAGTTTCTTATTTCCCTTTCTTACTTCTGACTTTAAACGGCGGATAAGAGCAACGACAGAGTTCGGACTACAATACAATTATCAATTACGCCCCGAGTTCTCCCGCACCATTGCTTCGGCTTCATGGAGCTACAAATGGATGCAAAAACAAAAGATTCAGCACCGCATCGATTTATTGGATATCAGTTACCTCTACCTTCCCTGGATTTCTCCTCAATTCCAGGAAGACTATATTGATAAGGACAAAGACAACTACATCCTCAGATATAATTATGAAAATCGTCTTATTGTACGTATGGGATATACTTATAACTATAATAGTGCAGGAGGAACCCTTGTCAATAATACGATAACTTCCAATTCTTATTCCATACGGGCAGGCTTCGAATCTGCAGGCAACATTCTTTACGGAGTCTCTAAAATGATTAATATGAGAAAGAATAAAGATGGGGAATATGCTATTTTAGGGATACCTTATGCACAATATTTGAAAGGTGACTTTGATTTTGCCAAGAATATTATAATCGATCATCGCAATTCCCTTGCGTTTCATGCGGGGATAGGAGTTGCCGTACCTTATGGAAATGCCAAGGTAGTTCCTTTTGAGAAACGTTATTTCTCAGGAGGAGCCAACAGCGTAAGAGGATGGTCTGTACGTAATTTAGGACCGGGCTCTTTTGCCGGCGATGGAAATTTCATGAATCAGTCCGGAGATATCAAATTGGATGCAAGCATCGAATACCGGACCCGTCTGTTTTGGAAGTTCCGCGGAGCGGCATTTATCGATGCAGGTAACATATGGACTATCCGTGAATATGAAAACCAGCCGGGAGGAGCTTTTGAATTCGACAAGTTCTATAAGCAAATCGCAGTGGCTTATGGATTAGGGCTCAGACTGGACCTTGACTTTTTTGTACTTCGTTTTGACGGAGGTATGAAAGCTGTAAATCCTAAATATGAGAAAACAAAAGAACGTTATCCTATTATTCATCCTAAATTTAGCCGTGATTTCGCATTTCATTTTGCTGTAGGCTATCCATTCTGATTCTATTAAGGATAGAGATAAAAAAAAGATGAAACTGACTCTCAGAGCGGTTTCATCTTTATATTTATAGTTATTTCGATAATCAGCGTGCTGCAAAAAGCAGTCCGCCCATTGTAGCCTGACGTGCAGCCATCATACCTTGTGCATCAAGAGTTACGTTCATCTTTTCTCCATTCGGTAAATTCATTTCAGCAGTACCGTCATTGTTCATTTTCAACAATTCCGTGCTGACTCCGTCAGCAACAACATTCCAAGTGTTTGCTTCTTTGTTATAAATCAACTCCATAGCTGAATCTTCACCTTCTTTAGTGATGGAATAACCATTCTCAAGGGTCTTTACCAGATAATCTCCGTTCTCACCCTTTACTTTCTTCACATCACCTACATTAGCCATAGGATTGGTGCCACTCCAGAATTCGATTGAGTTAATTACCAATGCATCTGCCAGATAAGCGACACCATATACCGGAACGATATTTAAAGCAAGGAAAACAAGTTCATTTACAAATTTTGTACCAATGGACTGATTCCATGACGAAATGCGATTGAACAATCCGAATGATCCTACACATGAACTAAACAGGATAGTACCACTGAGAAAAATGGCAGCAACCAAAGTTAATCTGTTCTTTTTCATACTAATTTTTTTATTTGTTATTAGGTTAATATTATGGATCATTTATATAAAAACGATCCTGTTATAATCTGCAAATATACTCTTTTTAGCTAAAGAGAACAAATTTAGGTTACTTTTCTGCTTACATTTTCCTTTTGTTTCGGAGTTGCCGGCCTATCATATAATCGACAGAATATTTCCCCGGTCCGCTTATATACATCAAAATAAAAACAATCAAATATACTAATGCCAATTCTTTCATTGCAAATGCATCATTTGCATGAATAACAAAGAATGCAATACCCATAGTAAAGATCATTGGAATCATGGCCAACCTGTAAAGAAAACCTATAATAAAGGCCATCGAACATACTAACTCTGCAAAAATGGCCAACCCCAAGGAGAGGGGAGAACCTAATCCCAACGGATCAGGAAAGGATGTGGAAAGTTCCTGAAAATTACTCCATTTTTGTATGCCATGATTCATTAACAATAATCCAAACGAGATTCTTAGAATCAGCAGGAATGCGGATGCTCCCATACTGTCTGGTTTAAGAGGAAATAAAAATTTGTAAATCATAAGTTTATATTTTTAGATTTTATAATATAAACAACTATCCGTTTTGTATTGTTTACTTGATACAGATCAAATAATAGCCAGATCCCCCCAAAAAGCAATATCAAAATACAACTCATGAATTATCATTTTTGTTGTATCGGCGAATGACAACTAAAATGAAAGGAATGTGATCATGAAAAAAATAGGGAAGTTTCTGAGAAGCTGTCTGGAGGAGATTGGCAGAAATACTCTTAAAGAATATGGCTACTCTGATGACAAATAAATCTCTTACTGATGTTATTATTGGAGAAATGTATCGTATTCTCAGGAACAATGCATTTATTTTCATCCGAATATGCAAAAAAAATGTAATACGAACATCTTTTCAAAATCCAACCTGTTATATAGTCAATAAAATAAAGGGATTATGGAATATATAATTATTTATATAGCTTTTTTGCTTATCACGTGGGCATTTATAATGAAAAGTATACATGATGCACCGGAAATGGAGGATACAGAGAGTAATCCTCTATAGAAATAAAGGAGGATTGATACTCTGAATAGTATAAAATCCTCCTTTATTATTCTTATTTATTATTATTTTCCGAAGAAGGAGCAATGTAATCTTCTTTAATGAATTCGTCATACACCTTTTTCGGATGATCAAACGGAGCTACTCCAGTGCGATTTTCATTAAAATTCTCACGTCTGAATTTCTTCAGTTTAAGATTATCCTCAGCATATTCCCGGAGTTTTTTCTTTTCATGCCCATACAATGAACTATCCAAAACTTCCGAATCCAATAAACTCTCTTTAGGAGTTATAGACGGCAATAAGTTTTGTTCTAATAACCCACGATAAGCACCGTTGTATTCACACCACACACAATCTCCCAATATAAACAGCCGATAAGTGTATCTGGACCATGCTGTTTTAATAGTAACCTCACGAGAGTAGATCTCCACAGTTGCCTCCGAATCGAATGCACGATCACGGATTACGACTAATTTCCTACCTGAAATATCTTCCTTAATAAGGGTCGTCCATCTTTCGGAATTTAGAATTTCCCCGATTATTTCAGGTAACTTTTCCTTAATTTCAAATTGTATTCTCATATCATTCGCCTGTGGGCCAGGACTTATTAATTGCCCCCAATTATAATCTATTTCCTAAAGATAGTAAGTTTCAAGCAATAAAACAAAATAAAATCCATTTTTTTCCAGTCTTTTTGCTATAATTATCTATCTATTTACTATCAAATACATAAAAACGGAGTAATCGGAAATTTTTGTTGGCATTCATCTTTATGTAAAAAGGGACAGTCCGATTGCAGCCCATAAAAATGATTAAAGTACACCTAAGGAAATATAATCAGAACTTAACCACAGGAGCGGTATACATTTCTTTTTATTGGTTGTAAAGACCCAATTATAAAATAACAAATCACTTTACTATAAAGTGCTGAAACATAGAAAATAAACTTTTCAGACCGATAGTTAAAGTCCATCTTACGGGCTAAGATCTACATCTTAGCTCGCAAGATACACATCTTGGCCCGCAAGATCTGTATCTTAGCTGCCAAGATGAACTTGAATTATAGGAAGCAACCATTTTCCCAAGGATCAAAAGATACTCCTCCACCTGAACCTTTAGGTTTCATTATTGATGGACTATCCTTACTTATCAGGAAAAACATCAATACGAAGAAGGTTGTGTGACAAAGGCATCGCTAAGATGCAGAAATATAAAGAGAGGAGCACCAACAAAAATTTCCGATTAATTCAATATCTTGTTGAAGAACAGAAGCAAAATAAAAATAAACACATAAAAAATCCACTACATTTTTATATGCAGTGGATTTATAACGAATTGTACACCCTCAGGGACTCGAACCCTGGACCCATTGATTAAGAGTCAATTGCTCTACCAGCTGAGCTAAGAGTGCATGTTATCAAGCGTTCTTGATTTCGGGTGCAAAGGTAAACCTTTATTTTTAAACTGCAAATGTTTGAAGGAATTTTTTCGTCTAAAGAATGTCTTTTATTCTGTCTAATGAAACACTTGTATCTTTTTAAGTATTCATTCATAAATAATCATACATGATAAATTGTCTCATTTACAATAATCTATATTAGACCAAGAAGCGTTGAATTAAGATTTAGTAAAGAAAAAACATATTCCGGTCAAAGATTAAGTTTTAAAAAAGTTTTTTTAATCGCACATTAAAGCATTTTATATAGTACGATTTACGTAAACTATTATAATTCAACAGATAAATGTATAATACCTCTTATAATATATAATTTATAAAATTATCTGTATCTATTTAATTAGATTTATATTACAATCTTCTAATGAAAAAAAATCAATATATCAATAAATTATAAATATTCATTTCATCTATATTTCTTTTAATGTATTTTTGTATCCGAAATAAATAGCAAGGCTAAAAATCTAATAACAAATGAACTTATATCTAAAACACACATTTTCCTACTTGTTGGGCATATCTTACGCTTTATTATCTTCGGCACAGCCCAACTCGGACAAACTACAATGTAAAGTGACAGGACGAATGCTTCTGGATGGAGGCGTATATCTTAAAAATGATAACCATTTTGGTAATGGAGTGGAATTTGGTGATCTTCGCATAGGCGCAAAAGTTGCTTATCAAAACTGGAATATGAAAGTTGAAATAGGCTATACGGGCAATAAAGCAGCAATCAAGGATGCTTACGCAATGTATACACAAAAAAAGCACACTATACAGGTTGGACAATTTTATGAACCCTTCAGCTTAGAAATGCTGTGTAGTACTTTCGACCTTCGCTTTAATCAATCTCCCGGAGTCGTTCTTGCCTTGACAAACAGCCGGCGAATGGGAGTCGCATATAGCTATAGAAGTAAACGTTACTATTTGTCGGGAGGGACATTTACCGACAATGATGTCAATAATCTGAAAAATGTTTCACAAGGCTATGCGTTGGATGGCAGGATAGTATATCGACCGGTATTTGAAGATGAGAAGCTTATCCATATAGGGTTTGCAACAATCTATCGTACTCCTGACGGTTCATTGAATGAAGAAGACAAAAACGTATTTTCTTATAAATCTCCTGGAGTGAGCACGATTGACAACCGAAACATTGTTGCAGCCACTGTCGACCATGCGACACATCAGATAAAGTTTGGCACCGAATTATTGGTTTATTATCACCGTTTTTGTCTGCAAAGTGAATATATACGCACACATGTGAAGCGGGATGATGCATTTGAAAATTATGTAGCACAAGGTGGTTATCTTCAATGCTCTTGGCTTTTAGCCGGTCAGACTTATTTATATGACGAATCAGTCGCATGTCCCGGCCGGCCGAAAGGAAAAAGCCTGGAGCCTGTTCCCGATTTAATTATCTAACACTTAATGACGGAAAAGCTGCTATCTGGGGAGGAGAACAAAAAGATATCTCCGTTGGACTTAATTATTACATTAATAAATACATCGGAGTAAAATTAAACTATAGCTATATGATACCCGGAGCTAATATAAAAGAGATAAGCAACCAAAACTTCAGCGTAGTTCAGGGAAGATTCCAATTCATTTTCTAATCAATAGTCTTTAATATATTCAAGTTATACTATATTTCATAAGATGCTCACTGTTTATCTCTTCACAACCCAAGAGATAAACAGTGAGCATAAACGGATGACTTATAATAAATAAATTCGTTCTACCTGCCTTTTCTTTCCAAATCCCTAACGGCTGGAATACACATCATCAAAACGGCGGTAAGCACAATTGCTATTCCGCAATAAATGAAAATATTGGCTATCCCCAGATTATCAGCAACAAATCCCGTAATAAACAACCCTATAATAGAGGGGAGTAAGCTCACGCTATCAAAAAGTGAAAATACCCGTCCTAAATATGCCGGTTCAAATTGAGTTTGAAGCAATGAAGTAAAAGGTCCGGAAAAGAACGGAACAACTATGCCCTGTGCTACTGTTAGTATGGCAAAATAGATAAAGCCTTCAGCCGGAAGCACTCCACAGAATGCCAACGCCAGACCGAGTAAAAAGTAAGAGGTGGCAATCAGCAGAATTTTCCGTATCTTAGGATTCCAAACACCCAGCAATGCACCACCGGCCAGCATGCCTGCACCGAAAAGGGCCTCTATCAAACTCACCTGATATGCCGTTCCCGAGAAATTCTTCAAGGTCATCAATGGCATCAAAGCTACCATAGGCATAACAAAAAATGTAACAAGAACTTCTGTTACCATAACCCAACTGACTCCTTTGTTGCGCATGATGACATTAAACCCATCTCGCATATCATAAAGCACATTCTTAGCAGAAGCATTTTCTTTTTTAGGATTAGGAATATACACAAAAAGTAAAGCTGTACAAGCTATTATGGCTCCAAATACATCCAAAAGCATAACAAGGCTCATGTCGAAGGCAAGCAGTAATATAGCCCCGAGAGCCGGTCCACCGATGTTACATACTGACTGAATCGCCTGGTTGATACCTGCAATGCGCATAAGCTCTTTCTCGGGTGCCAGCAATGGCACAGACGATTTCATGGCAGGCGTATGAAATGCACCACCGACAGAGCGCAACATAAGCAAAAAATATATATGCCATAGCTCAACTGTATTAAGATAAAACAACAATGCAATTATACCGGAACAAAGGGCGACGAAGCTATCTGCTCCAATCATAGTCCACTTACGATTCCAACGATCGACAAATACACCGGCAAAAGGACCTAATACCGCCTGTGGCAATAGGGCAGCAATTGTTGCAAATGACAATACTTCTGCAGAACCAGTTTTAAGACTAATCCACAAAACAATAGAGAACTGGGCAATAGAACTACTTAGTATAGAGAATAGCTGCCCGGTCCATATAATAATAAACTTTTTCTTCCAATTATTCATATTAAAGTTGAAATAAGATAAAGAATGAGATCATTCCTCTGTTGCATTTATACAGGAGGAAAAGAAGAATGAGATATACCATTACGAGAAAAGGCATATCAAAATAAGGTGAAACCGTAGCTAAGCCAGTTCCAAATAATCGACAAGTATGTCAAACAGATAAGTTGTTTTCATCAATTTTATTCTTTGCGGCGACAAAGATAAGATAATATTTCAAAATGTCACAAAAACAAAGAGGGTGTCCGAAAAGGGTACCCTCTAACTTTTTTCTTTTTTTGTGATTTATCCAACAACTTATAAAAATGCCCCTCATGAAACTCAATTTTCTCCCTTTATCAGTCTTATAATCCTTTCCATCCCT